>JANJUV010000006.1 GCA_024710405.1 Bacteroidales bacterium | reverse complement strand
ATGTTCCTTCTGAGATCCATTGGCTGCTGTCGTCGCTCGGGTTTACGAAAATTGCCATACACGGAGCCAGACTGGGAGCCTTCAGCAGGCAGGACACACTGACAACAGAGGATTACGAAATGCTGGTGATCGCAGAAAAAGCAAATTAATAAATGCCATAAACGAGCGCAGGTTCCCAGTTTTCAGTATTCAGCTTTACATAGAATGAAGCTAAAGGACCGATCATAAAAGAAGGCTGCCCCGCGATGATAGGGCAGCCTTACAATTTAAAAAACCAACATAATTATTACACAAGTCCCTGTGCGAGCATGGCATCGGCAACTTTCACAAATCCACCGATGTTGGCACCATTCACATAATTGATAAAGCCGTCTTTCTGAGTGCCGTATTTACGTGCAGTTTCATGGATGTTGATCATGATCTGGTGCAGGCGGGCATCCACTTCTTCGCGTGTCCATGACAGACGGAGTGAGTTCTGGCTCATTTCAAGGCCCGAGGTAGCGACACCGCCGGCATTGGCAGCTTTTCCGGGGCCGTACAGAATTTTGTTGTGCAGGAATACTTCAACTGCCTCGGGTGTTGAAGGCATGTTAGCACCTTCAGAAATTACAAAGCAGCCATTCTTTACCAGAATCTTGGCTTCTTCTTCGTTCACCTCGTTTTGGGTAGCGCAAGGCATAGCAACGTCGCATTTCACGCCCCAGGGCCTTTCGCCTTCAACATAACTCGAACCTTTGAATTTTTCGGTATATTCGCTGATTCTGCCGCGGCGTACGTTCTTGAGGTCCATCACCCAGGCCAGCTTGTCGGGGCCTATTCCTTCCGGGTCGTAGATGTAACCGTTTGAGTCGCTGAGGGTAACTACTTTTCCGCCGAATTGTGTTACTTTTTCAGTAGCATACTGGGCAACATTGCCTGAACCGGAAACGGCAACGATTTTGCCTTTCAGACTGTCGCCCCGTGTTTTGAGCATTTCTTCCGCAAAATAGGTGGCGCCGTAGCCGGTAGCTTCGGGCCTGATGAGCGATCCGCCCCATTCGATGCCTTTGCCGGTCAACACTCCGGTAAATTCATTACGCAGGCGTTTGTACTGGCCAAACATAAATCCGATCTCGCGTCCGCCAACGCCGATATCTCCGGCGGGAACGTCGGTGTTCGGGCCAATGTGTCTCGAAAGTTCGGTCATGAAACTCTGGCAGAAACGCATTACTTCGTGGTCTGATTTGCCTTTGGGGTCGAAATCGGAACCGCCTTTACCACCGCCCATCGGCAGAGTGGTGAGCGAATTCTTGAACACCTGCTCAAACGCCAGAAACTTCAGAATACCGAGGTTTACCGTGGGGTGAAAACGCAATCCGCCCTTGTATGGCCCGATAGCGCTGTTCATCTCAATACGGAAGCCTTTGTTGATGTGTACCTCGCCTTTGTCGTCGGCCCAGGGAACACGGAACAGAATCACGCGCTCGGGTTCAACCATCCGCTCCAGAATTTTCGCTTCGCTGTATTGAGGATGCTCCTCGATGAAGGGAATCAAAGATTCGACTACTTCATGTACAGCCTGGTGGAATTCGATTTCGCTCGGGTTTTTGGCAATGACTTTTGCCATGAAATCGTTCAGTTTTTTTTCAAAAATGTTTGCCATAATGGTTTTGTTATTGAGATTAAGAACTACGTTTAATGTCTTTCCGGCATCAAACTTAACAATTACATTGGCGGAAATTACGTTTCATCCTGAACTTTGGGGGTTATCACCAGTGTATTCAGTAAAACACGCAAAACCACATCAGCACTTTGCACAAAAATGCTTCGCTCCATGTGGTTTGATGCCTGGTTCTTGTGATTATTATTTTTGTTTCATGAAAAAACCCGATAAGGCTTCCTGTAAAGATTTCTTTTATAGTTTCGCAGAATCCGGAAACTCTGTCAGACGATGCTCCTAACTTTGTCTATGAACAAACTTAAGGTTCGGAAAAAATTCCATCTTTTTGTGCTTCGCACCCAAAGGTATTTTCTGGTGGGTTATTTACTGCACCTGATGACATTGGCGGGTGTTTTTCTTACAGTAGTTTTTTCGTATCTGGCACAAGAGGCAATGAAAGATCAACAATGGTGGATGCTGTCACTCTATGTTTATTTAGCCCTTTATGGTTTTTCACTTCCGTTTTTTTCACAACTTGATGCACGGAGCCGATACCAGAACTACAAGTTGATGAAGGATAAGCTTTTTGAATATGGTTTCAACACCAGGATTATTGCTCCGTTTACAAGCTCGCGTTGCCAGCGCGATGCAATCAGCGTTGCAGCCCATGATCTGGGAATGGGAGAAAGTATGAATGAGTATCTGAAAAAAATGGGCTTTCGGTGGTACCACATTTTGCCGCGTTTAGTGCTTCAAAGACCGGGAGTTTTGTTAACACGATCATATTGGTCAATAACATTATTCACGCGTACTTATGTCATGAAACATTTCGATTATTGACTCGGCTATCCGTCTGTCGGACTAGTTGCTTGAAAAAATGATCAGAAATAAAGAACAGATCAGTAACTCAGGTCGACAATATTGTTTTTGATGGCAAATTTCACCATATCCACTGTGGTCTTTAGGTTTATCTTGCGCATGATGTTGTTTTTGTGCGATTCCACAGTGCGCACGCTGATAAATAGTTTGTCAGCTATTTCCTTGTTGGTGTGGCTTTGTGCAAACAGTTTCAGCACCTCGATTTCGCGCGCCGAGAGGCTTTTCTCACGTTCGCGGTGGGCGTCTGAGCCATTGTCTTCATTCAGGTAGTTACGCAGGATGAGGTTGGTGATGGTCTTAGCGTAAAAATCGTACCCGTTGCGCAGGGTGTAGATGGCTTCAACCATCTCGTCTCTGTTGGTTTCGCTGTTGAGGTGCCCTTTGGCTCCGGCTTTGATCATTTTAAAAATAAAATTTTCGATTTTATACATCGAAAGCACCAGCACCTTTACTTTAGGGTGTTTGCTGCATAACAGCCTGATTTGCTCCACGTCTTCCGGGTCAGGGGTATATAACACAGCAATCGCTACATGAACAGGCTCGTGAAAGAGGACAGAAATAAGTTCGCTGACATTGCGTTTGCTGTGTACTACAAGTATATCGGGAGCATCCGAAAGCAGACTTTGTAACCCGTCGCACATGATCGGGTGTTCGTCAACAAGGGCTACTTTGATTTTGTCCATTCCTTTGAATCCTGCTTCCTTTGAAAACGCACAAATGTACAAGATTTTTGCCAGTCATAAACCAATGTATGAGTTAAACAGAAATTATATTAAAGTCTTACATAACAATTACTTAGAGAATATTTTTAATTTTTTTCATTCCGGATTGGGGTTGGAAATTATCGCCTCATACTATGCCGGTTTCAGTATCATTAACAATTTTTTAGCAGTTGGATCGTTAATTTGTTAGTATTTTTGTGGCATGATAAGCAAAAGGGTTAAAAAGCATTTACTCGCAGCATCAGCACTGATGTTGTCGGTGATGGTACTTTTCAGTGCCATCGGGCTTACCCTGAATGTGCATTATTGTAACAGTTCGGGGATGATGAAGAAATCAATCCTGCCTGTTGCCATGGATTGCGGACATGAAGACGACTCCTGTCGGACTAATGTGGTTGATTCAACAGGCACTACTGCCTGCTGCACCACTGAAACCAATTCGAATCCTGAAAAAGAGTGCTGTGATGATTTCATGCAATACATCAAATTGCTGTCTGAATTCGACCTTCCTAAGGTCAAGGTAATGTTCAACACCTTCATTCAGGCAACGATCAAAGTACTCGAATTCATAAGTCCTGCTTCATCAGCCGACAAATCGGCAATGCTAGAGCCCTCCGATGCTCCTCCACCTCCGCTTTCTGCGGGCAAACATTTTGTGCTTGCCTGTCACCAGTTGAAAACCGAACCCCACCTTCTTTAGTGATTTTGGAATGATTTTCCTGTAGTCGGAATCAATGTTTCGACATAAGTTTTTTTATTGATCACTAAAAGAAGTTAATATCATGAAATATATAGTTTTAGTCCTGCTTGCAGCATTGTTGCATGGTTTTGCAGTTGCACAGCAGGTTCGCGGCACAGTGTATGAAAAGGGTGAACCTGAGCCGACACCACTCCCGGGGGTTAATGTCTATTGGTCGGGAACACAACAAGGAACAATAACAGATGAAAATGGTTCCTTCAAAATCCCATTTAACAAACAATCAGGGGTTCTGGTATTCAGTTTTGTAGGCTATGTGAATGATTCGGTTGCAGTCGGCCGTGCCGGACAGAAAATCGAACATGTTTTTGACCAAAACCTTACCCTTGAAGAGGTTGAAGTAGTGCAGCGTGCCAAAACGGCTTATGTCTCGCGCATGAGCACTATCAACGCAATCACCATCACTTCGGGCGAATTGATGCGTGCGGCATGCTGCAACCTTTCGGAGAGTTTTGAAACCAGTGCCAGCGTGGATGTTTCATACAGTGATGCGGTCACGGGAGCCAAACAGATTGAGTTGCTCGGACTGGCCGGTATCTACACCCAGATGCTGGGCGAAAACATACCCAACCTGCGTGGATTAGCCACTTCCTACGGTCTGATGTACATTCCGGGAAGTTGGATGGAATCAATTCAGGTGTCCAAGGGAACTTCTTCCGTACTCAATGGTTACGAGTCCATCAGCGGGCAGATCAATGTTGAGTTTAAAAAGCCCAGCCATTCCGAGCGCCTGTTTCTCAATCTTTACCAGAATCAGATGGGACGAAGCGAAGGCAATTTCAACATCATGCAGAACATAAGACCTAAACTGAGTACTATGCTTTTGGGTCATGTGAGCAACCAGCAGGTGAAACACGACGGAAACCATGACGGTTTCATTGATGAACCTCTTTACACGCAGTACAATCTGTTTAACCGATGGGACTACAATTCTCGCAATTTCGAGTTTCAGTTCGGGATTAAGGCCCTGCTCGAAAACCGCAGTGGTGGCCAGAAAAGCTTTAACAGAGACCTGCCGCGCGATACCTCAAACGGCTATGGTATAGGCCTTGATACACGCCGCTACGAAACATTCCTCAAAACAGGATTTATCTTCAACAAGCCTGCAACCAGCCTCGGGATACAACAGCAGTTTACACATCATGACCTGAATTCATTCTTCGGTTTAAATAGCTATGTGGCCGGACAAACCTCATATTATGCCAATCTGCTGTTCCAGTCCTATATAGGCGACACAAGGCACTCCTACACCACGGGACTGAGTTTTATGTTCGACCGCTATAACGAAAACCTGAACGACAGCATATTCAACCGCACCGAACAGGTTCCGGGTGCGTTTTTTCAATATACATTCAGCGACGGGGAATATCTCAACCTGATTCTGGGTTTACGTGCCGACAACCACAACGAATTTGGCATGTTTTTCACTCCGCGACTGCATGCCCGCTACAACTTCAACGAGCATACCATCATGCGACTGAGTGCCGGCAAAGGCTACCGCTCGGCTAACGTGCTCGCCGAAAACACTTCACTGCTCGCTTCGGCACGGAAGGTGGTTTTTGTTGATTCACCCAGAATGGAAGAGGCATGGAATTACGGCATCAACCTGAGCAGGCATATCGACATCAACAACCGGGAACTTACACTTAGTGTGGATGTGTACCGAACCGACTTTATAAATCAGGTGATTGTAGACCGCGACTCGGACATAAACACCATTCTGGTGTATAACCTAAATGGTCGCTCACGATCAAACAGCTTTCAGATCGAAGCCAATTACGAGGTGCTGAAAGGCCTGAGCATGACAGCAGCTTTCCGCGTAAACGATGTGAAGATGACACTGGCCGATGAATTTCAGACCAAGCCCCTGGTCAATAAATACAAAGGTCTAATCAGCCTGTCATACGTTACCCCGCTCAGGAAATGGCAGTTTGATGTCACTTCACAGTTCAACGGTCAATCACGTCTTCCCGAAACCTCATCTTTGCCCGAAATTCACCGTATGCCCGCTTACTCACCGGCCTATACAATTCTTAATGCGCAGGTTACCAAATATTTTCGCAAATGGAATATGTATCTGGGCGCTGAGAACCTGACAAATTTCAAACAAAAGCACCCCATTATTGCCCCTGAGAAACCCTTTGGTACTCATTTCGACTCATCCATGGTGTGGGGCCCGATATACGGCATTAAGGCATATATTGGTTTACGCTATACAATTGATTAAACTTAATACTCAAAACAATGAAATCTAAAATTTTAGTTGTGGTTTTGGTCCTGCTCCATGCGGCATCCCACGCAGGTATTCTCACAGATGAGAAAACTGCAAAAACAGCGAAAATCACCATCAAAACATCAGCGGTATGCCAACAATGCAAAGACCGGATCGAAAAGAATATGGCCTTTGAAAAAGGCGTTCGTTCAGTAGTGCTTGATCTGAAGACCAAGGAACTGACTGTTGAATATCGTACTGCAAAGACCAATCCTGAGAAGCTGAAAACGGCTGTGACTAAGATTGGCTACGACGCCGATGAGATGGAAGCAGATCCAAAGGCATATGAGAAACTTCCGACATGTTGCAAAAAGGATGCTCCTCCCCACTAAGCACAGCTTATAGTTTCGTAACTTGCGCCGTTTTTCCAAATACGACGCAACGAAATGACAAAGCTGATCCTGAGCCGCATTTCGGATGTTTTTCACCCGAAAATACTCACTACCCTCAAAGATTATAACCGGCAAACATTCATATCGGACCTTATTGCCGGTATAATCGTTGGTATTGTTGCACTGCCGCTTGCTATTGCTTTTGGCATCGCCTCCGGTGTCTCTCCGGAAAAAGGTTTGATCACGGCCATCGTGGCAGGCTTTCTGATCTCTGCTCTCGGAGGAAGCAGGGTGCAGATTGGCGGACCTACTGGAGCTTTTATCGTCATCGTTTATGGTATCGTTGAACGTTTTGGCGTTGAAGGTCTGGTGATTGCCACCATCATGGCCGGATTTATGCTGGTTGGTATGGGTCTGCTTCAACTTGGAACCATCATCAAATTTATGCCATACCCTATTGTGGTTGGCTTCACCAGCGGCATCGCAGTGGTGATATTTTCGTCACAGATCAAGGATTTTTTCGGCATTTCGACCGAAGGAAATGTGCCTGCTGATTTTATCGAGAAATGGCGGTTTTATTTCAGTCATTTCGATTCGGTCAATCTTTACGCTTTACTTCTGGGCTTGTTTACCGTGCTTGTTTCGATGTATTGGCCACGGATCAACAAACAAGTGCCCGGAACACTCATTGCTTTGCTCATAACCACAGCAGCCGTCACTCTTTTTAACCTTCCTGTTGAAACAATCGGCAGTCGCTTTGGAGAAATTCCCAACACCTTTAATGCACCTGAGATCCCGCTGATTGGCTTTGATACTTTCAGGTTGCTGCTGGCACCTGCCTTCACCATCGCCATGCTCGGAGCTATAGAGTCGTTGCTTTCGGCAATGATAGCCGATGGCGCAACAGGCGGCAAACACCGTTCAAACACTGAGCTTATTGGCCAGGGCATTGCCAATATTGTTACTCCTTTGTTCGGTGGTATCCCGGCAACGGGAGCCATCGCCCGCACAATGACCAATATTCGCAACGGCGGTAAAACGCCGGTCGCCGGCATTATCCACGCGGCAGTTCTCCTGCTAATCCTGCTCTTCTTTGGAAAATGGGCCAAGTTGATCCCCATGAGCACCCTGGCCGGGATTCTTGTGGTGGTTTCCTACAATATGAGCGAATGGCGCTCCTTTAAGAATCTTTTCCGCAACGACCGTAGCGAAGTAGCTGTATTGCTGACTACTTTTTTCCTTACGGTGATCATAGACCTCACTGTTGCCATTCAGTTCGGACTCCTCCTTGCTGTACTGCTCTTCCTGAAACGTGTGATTGAGACTTCCGACATTGAAATTCTAAACAAAGAGGTGGAAGATGAAAACATTGATTTTGCCGATGAAGGCGAACAATTGGCTATTCCGCAAGGGGTTGAGGTGTTTGAGATCAGGGGCGCATTCTTTTTCGGGATTGCAAACAAATTTGAAGAGGCCGAGCGAAATGTTATTTCTCAACCCGAAATCCGTATTATCAGACTACGCCGTGTGCCTTTTATTGACTCCACAGGGCTCAACAACCTGAAGAGTTTCATCCTCAGATCTACGGGTAAAGGCATAACCGTCCTGCTCTCAGGAGCGGCTCCTCAGGTATCGAAAGCATTGGAAAAAAATGGTATTGACGCTATTGTTGGCAAGGACAATGTGTGCGTTGATATAGCAGCCGCTTTGCAACGTGCCCTCGAATTACAAAACAGGAAGAAGTAAAGGGTTGTTTAAAAGGTATTATTCAACGGTTACTGATTTGGCCAGGTTTCGGGGCTGGTCAACGTTGCAGCCGCGCATCACAGCAATGTGATACGAGAGTTTTTGCAGCGGTATGGTTGCCAGCAGCGGAACAAGCATTTCTTCGGTTTCCGGAATTTCGATCACATAGTCGGCCATACCTTTCACAATGGTGTCGCCCTTGGTAACAATGGCAATAACCTTGCCTTTGCGGGCCTTAACCTCCTGTATGTTGCTCACAACTTTATCGTAAGTTCCTTTATTTGTAGCAATGAATACTACGGGCATTTCTTCGTCGATGAGTGCAATAGGGCCGTGTTTCATCTCAGCGGCAGGATAACCCTCGGCATGTATGTACGAAATCTCCTTGAGTTTCAGCGCTCCTTCGAGTGCAACAGGGAAATTATAACCGCGTCCCAAATAGAGAAAGTTCCTGACATCCTTAAATTGTGTGGCGATTCTGGTGACTACCTCGGATGTTTTCAGCGTTTCTTCCACCTTTTCGGGTATTCTGTCCAGTTCGTTCAGGATTTGCAGGAAACGCGATTTTGAAAGAGTTCCTTTTAGCTGGGCAAGCCTGAGGGCAAGCAGGGTTAACAGTGTTACCTGTGCAGTGAATGCCTTGGTTGAGGCAACGCCGATTTCGGGCCCCGCGTGGGTGTAGCTGCCGGCATGTGTTGCACGTGCAATGGACGAGCCGACAACATTACAAATTCCAAGAATAGTAGCTCCTTTTGATTTGGCCAATTCAATGGCAGCAAGGGTATCGGCTGTTTCGCCCGACTGGCTGATGGCGATGACCACATCGTGTTCATAAATCACAGGGTTGCGGTAACGAAACTCTGAGGCGTATTCCACCTCAACGGGAATCCTGGCAAGGTCTTCGATAAGGTATTCTCCCACCAGACCGGCATGCCACGATGTTCCGCAGGCCACAACAAGAATTCGCTGTGCAGTGATCAGCTTTTGCTCATAGTCGATGATTCCACCCAATGAAACAGTTCCCAGGTCGGCATGAAGCCTGCCCCGCATGCTGTCGCGTATGCTGTGCGGCTGCTCATAAATCTCCTTGAGCATAAAATGCTCGAAACCGCCTTTTTCAAGAGCTGACAGATTCAGTTCGAGTTGCTGCACATAAGGTGTTTTTTCGTGGTTACGGATGGTTTTAATTTTCAGGGTGTTGTTTCTCCTGATCTGGGCAACCTCTTCGTCGTCAAGATAAACCACGTTTTTGGTGTATTCCACTATTGGTGTGGCATCCGAAGCAACATAATAATCGTCAGTGCCAATGCCGATAACCAGCGGACTGCCTTTTCGGGCGGCGATAAGGGTGTCGGGATCGTTGCGCGAAATTACCACAATGGCATAGGCTCCGATAACCTGATTCAGTGCAATACGAACAGCTTCGAAAAGATCAACGTTTTCGTTGATTTTGATGTCCTCGATAAGATTGGTGAGAACCTCTGTATCAGTGGAAGATTCAAAAACATATCCTCTGGATTCAAGTTCTTTCCGAAGGGATGCATAGTTTTCGATGATGCCGTTATGTATCAGTGCAATTTCCTTTGACTGGGAGTAGTGGGGGTGCGCATTCACCTGATTCGGCTCGCCATGTGTGGCCCAGCGGGTGTGTGCAATACCAATGGTTCCGTGAAGATCCGTATCCTTGATAATGTCCTCAAGATCAGAAACTTTTCCTTTAGCTTTATATACATTAAGACTCGAATTCAATAAGGCAATACCGGCACTGTCGTAACCCCTGTATTCGAGTCGCTTCAGCCCGTTGATTAATATGGGATAGGCTTCTTTAGGGCCTACATAAGCTACAATTCCGCACATAAAAAATGCAATTGGTTGGCGATTGATTTTTGATTCAATAACTCGTGATCAACATACATGCTCATCTGAGTTCAATTATTGGGAGTGGGGGCAAAAGTACGTAAAGATTATTAATTTATTCTAATCTATAAGTGAATAAATCAATTGGAGCCTGAATGGTTTCAGGGTGTCGGATTCTGGCTGTATGCCGTTGAAAACCATGCGATCGGCTATTGCAGAAGCTCCGGAAACAAACACATACAGCCCATAATTCGGCTGTGACTGGCCTTCGAGAATGGCGTCCTGTACGTATCTTGTTAGCCTGAACTCGTATGCATTCACTGATTTTTTATATGTGCCGCCGAAGTAATTGTCGCCCTCAAGCTGATCGGCAAGCACACGGTATTTGCCCTGATTTTCGGTGCCCGACACCAGCGCCAGTTGAGGAGGTGCATCAAATGAAGTGATACTCTCCGCTCCCTGAAAGATCAGTTTGGCTTCGTTGACCACAACTTTTTTTCCGAGTGTGGCAGCAAAAGCCCCCAGATTCGGAAAACGAATGAAGGTTTTGACCCCATCCATCGACTGCACATAAAGTTTTGTTTTGCCCAGACTTGTGTCGGCTTCGAGCACCTGCTGCCTGAATTCCGTCGATGCATTCTGATAATCCTGATGGTCAAAATAGTTATATCTCGCGGTGGAACCAGTCAGAAACAATTCATAGCGAAGCGAATCCTGATCATCGTTTCGGTAATAAATCGTCATCCGCGACAAATTCGAAGGCAGGTTGAGGTAAGCGATCGCTCCTCCGGCATTCAAAGGGTCGGCTGTTACAAAAAGGCCTTTAAAATATTCCTGGAATTTGGCAGTTGACTCAAGATTCTCTTCCGAAGCCTGTAGAATTTTGTTGCCCAAATCCGGTGAAAGGTCGCTGAGCCTTATCCTGAACGCCGGTGCAATAGTGTCGCCTCCGGTAATGAAGGGCGAAACGGGCCTCACTTTCAGGTCGTAATCGGCATAATCAGTGGGATCGTAGGGTGTAAGCCTGCGCGAATAATAGCTTGAGTCGTAAAACAGTTGTTCGCTGACTTCATATACCCTGATGCGTTGAGCGGTTGTGGTGTCGCCATAATAGCCTGAGTAGGCAATTTGCAGCACCAATGAATCCAGTTGGGGATTAGCCCCGAAATCATGTCCATTGGTGGAAAGGGCAAACTGGGCATAAAAACCGGCTGTTGTGGTTCCAAACACCGGGTCGTAGATACTTCCGAGAAGATTGTTCGATGGCTCATCGGTGCGGATGGAGTCTTCACGCAGACTAAAG
Organism: Bacteroidales bacterium; assembly: GCA_024710405.1. Lineage (GTDB taxonomy): Bacteria > Bacteroidota > Bacteroidia > Bacteroidales > F082 > UBA6192. Next base: position 2,606 of record JANJUV010000006.1, on the reverse strand, counting down.
GCTGTAATGCTGATGGTGTCGGTAAAAAACAGGTTAGCCTGGTCAATGTCGGGGATGATCCCCAAACCGATCTGTTCAGGCTTTTTGTTGCAGGCGGTCAGAATTATCACAGTCAGCAATGGCAAAACAAGCAATAACTGCAGGCGGAATGTATGTTTCAAGGTTTTTCTTTTAATATTTTCCAAATCAGCTTTTTCCCATGATCTTGTCAAAGAAAGCATTGTACACTTCGATATAATTGTCGCCCGTCTGATATTGAAGCACGGGTTTCTTCAAACCGGCAATGTACTCGAGTAATTCGGGCTTCACCTTGTCGCTGCCGATGATGATGGCATCCGAATAGTCGATGGCTGCTTTGGTAAGGTTAACGTAATCGGGGTCTTTATAGTATTTGAGGTCTTTGGCTGTGATGCCGCCAAGCTTGATTTTTTTATCAAATCCCTCCCTGAAGCTTTCTTTGAACTGATCGTCATAAACAGAATACACCACTTTGGCCTCGCTGAACACCGGGTTGTCCTTGTAGGCACGCTTAACGTACAAGGGTACCAGGCACGACATCCATCCGTTGCAATGGATGATGTCCGGACTCCAGCTCAGCTTTTTAACGGTTTCGAGCACCCCGCGCGAGAAAAAGATGGTGCGCTCGTCGTTGTCCTCAAAAAACCGGCCATTTTTGTCCTTGATGGTAAACTTACGGTGAAAAAAATCCTCGTTGTCAATAAAATAAATCTGCATGCGTGCCTGCTGTATGGAGGCAACCTTGATGATCAGAGGATGGTCGTTGTCGTTGATAATCAGATTCATTCCCGACAGACGGATCACTTCGTGCAATTGATTTCGCCTTTCGTTGATGCTTCCGAAACGCGGCATGAATGTTCTGATCTCTTTTCCTCTTTCCTGGATACCCTGGGGCAGAAAACGGCCTATCCTGCTCATGGGCGTTTCTTTCAGGTAGGGCATGATGGCTTGCTCAACAAAAAGAACCCGTGGTTTTTCCATTTTGGTAATATGTGATGAAAGTGGACAAAAATTCGTGCAAAGGTAATAAAAAAAGCAGCCAAAAAATAATGCATTGATCCACAACGTTTTTTGTTTTTTTTCATTCAAGCCTCAAACATATCATGCTGATTAGAAACACTATAAATTTACTGGCGACTGGGCAACTTCACAATAATGTGTAAATATACTTGTGAAATCAGTTGATTGACAGACAATTAATAATCTTTTTCGTTTATGGCACAGGCTTCAGTTACAATAAAACAATCAGTAGAAAAAAGCAAAACAGGACGGCTTATCCGGCCGTCCTGTGAACAAAAACTGAACATGAAAATTTTTATCCTCTGATAAAAAGTGCTTTTACAATATCGGAAGCCATTCTCGGATTTTCTTTCAGCCGGCGGGTGGAGTAGGCAAACCATTGCTCGCCGAAAGGAACGTAAATGCGCATACGGTGACCGTTTTCGATGATGGATTTCCTAAGCTGTGGCGTAACACCATATAACATCTGGAATTCGTACATATTTTTGGGCACCTTGTATTTCTCAATCAGGCGGTAGGCTCCGTCCACCAGAGGTTTGTCGTGTGTGGCAATGGCTGCATAGATGCCTTTGCTGAACATAAGCTCTAGGTCGTCGAGGAAGTGGTTGTTGATTTCTTCGTATTTCTTATAAGCGATGCTTTCGGGTTCTACGTAAATCCCCTTGCACAGCCTGTAGTTGACCGGGATGTCCGTTTGCATCAGGTCGAGCATATCGAGGATATCCTGACGGGTGCGCTTCAGATAGGCCTGCAAAACCAGCCCTACGTTTTTGGGAAACTCGGCCTTGATTCTGCGGAATATTTCAATTTCGGGATCAACGCATTGTGAGTCTTCCATGTCAATACGGATGAAATTGTTGTATGAGGCTGCCAAAGCCACAATTTCGCGGATGTGCCCGTAAGCAACTTCTTTGTCGAGCAGCAGGCCGAACATGGTGGGCTTGAGCGAGTAATTGCCGTTGATGCCGGCTTTCTGAATGGTGTTGATGATGTTCACGTACTGATTTTTGTTGTCTTCGGCCTGATCGAGGCGGGTGATAAATTCGCCCAGCAGGTCGATGGTAACCATTGCACCTTCTTCATTCAGTTTGCGGCTCACCGCGATGGCATCCTCAATGGTTTTGCCTGCGATATAGCGTTTCGAGAACATCCACACAAAACCCTTGGGAAACCAGGGCAGCATGCCGGCGATCATTTTGTTCATCCACATCATAGTCATTAGTATTTAGTATTCAATCGTTTATCGGTGCTTTATGATGTCAGAGGCTATTGCCTCAGCCACCAACATTCAGCCAGCGAAATTAATAAATCATTTGGTTGTGTGAATTGTTTAACAATAAAATTTATTCTATGTTTTAGTTTCCTGCACCGTTAAATATGTGATGGATAATTTATAGTCATTCTAAACTTATTCAAATTTCCTTATGTTTAGGGCAAAATTAGCATCAAAGAATGTCGGCCGTATATTTCTACAGTGTTAATTTTTAGTGGAAAATTTGAAATGGACTTTGATATTGCCTACTTTAGTCATCAAAACCATTTCTCAATAAGACTATTACGTTATGAAT
>JANJUV010000002.1 GCA_024710405.1 Bacteroidales bacterium | reverse complement strand
GGCCAAAGATCAGTTTACTGTAAGCAGTGGCAGCCAGATCAGCCGTATCAGCGTGATCAACTATGTTGGTCAGTTGGTATACGATGCAGAGATAGGCGGTCAGACCAAGGTAGAACTGAACACAGCCGGCTACGAGGCAGGCGTTTACATGGTTAAGATAGCCACCACCGAAGGCATTGTGACCAAACGCGTAACTATCGTAAGGTAGTAAGGCTTAGGTCTCAGTCAACCTGAGGCACCACACAAGGGAGAACCCATTCATTGGGTTCTCCCTTTTTTTGTTTGCTTGCTAATGTGTGAGGCAAATAGATTTTTCCAAGTACATAATAAAGAACTTGAATAAGGTTTTATTCATTTTTTTCCTGAGAATTTATGCTAATGTTTCGAATAGTATCGTATTTTTACTCTCAGCTCTGGGGTACACGTGTCTTGTAATAATACTTGGACGTATTTTTAAAAATTAGCAGAATGTCAGGGTTTTATTTTTTTACCATATTTGCACTTATCATCAAGTTATCAATATATTCAATTGATATTCAATTTGATAAAATTTGTTTCAGATACTTAGAAACTTATTAATCAGAAGTTTATTTTATCAAAACCTTTAAATCATGAGCAGCAGAGCTACAATATTTAAGTGGTTAGCTTTAATGATGTTCGGTTTAATGTTGATCAACCCGTTCAGTGCCCTGGCACAATTTTCCGTTTCAGCTACCTGCACTGCTGGTGACATTTCCTCGGATTACAACACTCCGGGTGGTTCAAGTGAAGTGAGGGCCAAGTACACCAATGATGAATTTTCGTTATGGGCCTATTCGAGCCTAGTTCCCAAACTGCTTGATGTAGCCGTTATGATCAACGTAAGCTGCTGCAACGGAACCAGCCCTAACAATACCGAAGTAACACTTACCGCCCGCAGCTATCCCTTCACCAATTACTTTGCAGTAACTGATGAGACCGGCGTAGTAGTATTTGACTCCGTGTTCAATGGCTTCTATGACCTGAAGGTAGAGAAAGTAGGCTTCCAGATTTTTTTGGAAGAAGACATATACACCTTTGCAGATTGGAGCCGTGATGTAGTGTTGGGCGAGAACACCTATGCACCGCGCAACTTTCTTGTTGACTCGCTGACCTCATCAGCTACCTGGGATGAGTCATTGGTAGTCAAGCTCATCGAGGACTTTGAAGGCACCCAGTTTCCCCCGCCTGGCTGGCAGAAATTCCAGGCACAAAACTCAACAGGATGGCAGCATAAGGAAGGCCCGACAGGGACATCCGACTGGCCGGTACCTGCAGGTGATGGTTTCTTTGCTTTGGCGCAGGATGATAGCGGGATCGGCAGCACAAACGAAGGCAACATAGACTACCTGGTCACCCCGCCTGTTGATTTACGTGAGCGTGAGGACTTCGTTCTGTACTTTGACCAGTACTATACAGCTTCATATGGATCTTCGGCCTATGTTGAGTATTCGACAGACGACGGAGCCTACTGGGAATTATTGCAGACTATGACCCCGGGTATCGGCTGGCATCCGATCCAGATCAACCTTGCTGCTTTCTCAGGACTTGATGGTGAGCGTCAGATCTGGTTTGCCTTCCACCACGATGACAATGGTTTATTTGCCGATGGCTGGGGCGTTGACAACGTAGAGATCAGCAACGGCGTAGCGGAAGTACAGAGCTACTATCTGTATCTGAACGATGGTTTTGTAGCCGAAGTTCCTACAGATGTATTTGAATATCAATATCAGGATCTGACCTATGGCCAGATTTACACCGGAGCAGTAGCCGCCAGATATTCCTGCGGATTATCACCCAAGGTATACTTCACATGGCAGTCGAGCTATCTGTATCCTCCACGTAACCTGTATTCGGCATATCAGTTCAACACCAACGAAGTACCGTTGTTGTGGAACCCGCCGATTGAAGATCCCGGCATTTTTGCCCCCGCCTTTACAGGAGAGATTATCCCTGATAACTATACGCCCTCCACAGTCGCTGCACCAAGTAATACTGTAACGGTAGAAGGTTATACAAAGAAAGACCTTGAATTTGATAATATTAGTGGTGTTGGCATACCGGATGGTTTTCTGGGATTCAATGTATATCGTAACGGTGATTTCATCGCCAATGTACCATACAATGGTCAGGGCGTAGATGAGTGGATTCAGTACATAGACCATGTATTGATGCCCGGCACCTATTACAATAGTGTAACCGCATTGTATGACCTAGGTTTCTATGGATTCCCTGGCCAGATAGGCGAGTCGATGATTGATGGTCCGATTGAAGCAGAAGTAGTTTACGGCTTTGATCTGCCGTTCTACGAAGACTTCTCGAGTGGCACCTTCAGTCTGAACCAATGGAGCACCGGTGGCGCAAACTGGACAGTTAGCGGCCAAACGGGCAACATAGCACCGAGTGCCGAGTTCACATGGGATCCCTTGATCGAGGACGGCAATTCGGCTCTGAGGAGCTATCCGTTGCTTGGTTACGGTTTAATCAAAGGCGACATTTGGTTAGACTTTGACGTGAAGTTGACCGATCGTTTTGCCACGGGCGAAGAGAAGCTCAAGGTAGAAGTGTTCAACGGCATGAACTGGAACACAGTATATGAGTTTGCCAACAATGGCAGCTTTGTTTGGGAATCGTGCCACATCAATATCACTGACCACGCTTTGGGCAAGGTGTTCATGGTAAGGTTCAATGCTGAGTGTGTAACATCGAGCAACATCATAAGTTGGTTTGTTGACAATGTAGCCGTATATCGTGTATGTGCATCGCCAGAAGACTTAGCTGGCGAGGAAATCAATGCAAATGGTACTGTTGGGATAGAGTTGAACTTTGCAGCACCCGATGTGCCGATACTGATAGCCGAGTGGATCCACTGGGACAGCGGCACCAATTTCTCCGGTATCGGTTTGACCAGCGGAGGCACCTTCAGTGTAGCTGCCCGTTGGGATGCAGGCCAGTTGAGCGACTACAATGGTACCAGCATTACCAAGGTACGTATCTTCCCACAGGATGAAGGCTTTACCACATTGACTGTTAAGGTATGGAAAGGCGCCAACGCCGGAACCTTACTTGCCAGCAAGGTAGTTGCCAGTCCTGTAGCAGGTATCTGGAACGAAGTAACACTCGACACACCGATCACGCTCGACGTGGCCAGTGAGTTGTGGGTAGGTTACACTATAGGTGGTCAGGCCGCAGGCAAGATCCCTGCCGGAACCGATGAAGGTCCAGCAGTAACCGGATATGGCGACATGATCAGCCTTGACGGAATCAGCTGGGATGCCTTGTCGGAGATAGCCCCGACTTTGAGCTACAACTGGAACATCCAGGCCTATGTAGAGGAGTTAGGATTTGTATCAGCCAACAGCCCGTTAGTTGACAACCATGTTTACAACAACACCAACACTGAGCTCTCGATGGGCCAGATGAAGGAAGTTGGCGTAAGCACCCCGGTTGACAGCGATCGTATGTTGGGCGGCTTCAATATCTATCGCAGTGTGAACAGCGGTGCATACGAGTTGTATGACTTTGTACCGTATGTAGGCACCCCGAACTACACCTATCTTGACACTGAGACAGAAGGCGGCCTTGTAATAGGCTCAACCTACTGCTACAAGGTGACCTCGGTATGGGAAAGTGAGACAGATTATTGTGAGTCACCAGCAGCCCTGGCAGCACAGAATCCGACACAGGACTTTATATGTATCCTATACACCAGTGTAAACAGCCTGAGCGCGTCGGTGACATCGGTATATCCGAACCCGGCCAAAGATCAGTTTACTGTAAGCAGTGGCAGCCAGATCAGCCGTATCAGCGTGATCAACTATGTTGGTCAGTTGGTTTACGATGCAGCGATAGGCGGCCAGACTAAGGTAGACCTGAACACCGCCGGTTACGAGGCAGGAGTTTACATGGTTAAGATAGCCACCACCGAAGGCATTGTGACCAAACGCGTAACTATCGTAAGGTAGTAAGGCTTAGGTCTCAGTCAACCTGAGGCACCATACAAGGGAGAACCCATTCATTGGGTTCTCCCTTTTTTTTGTGGCTTCTCCGTTGTAATCAGTATTTTTGCCCGGCAATACGCATCTTCTATGATCTCTGTTCAAAACCTCACCATGCATTATACTGGTGATGATCTGTTTTCACAGATCACTTTTCTGATACGACCAAAAGATTGTATCGGACTGGTTGGGAAAAACGGTGCTGGAAAAACAACCTTACTTCGTCTGCTGTGCGGACTGGAAAAACCACGTGGTGGTGAGGTTGTCGTTCCTGATGAAATAACTATTGGTTATCTTCCTCAGGAAAAGGACCATAAAAGCAGGCTTAGTGTGCTGGATGAAGCTTTAATGGCTTTTGAAGAGGTAAATAAACTACAACGACTGATCGAGGAAACCGGGAAAGAGATTGCCGAACGCGAGGATTACCATTCCGAGGCATATGCCAAACTCATCGAACGTCTGGCAATACTAAATGAACGGTACAACCTCATGGGTGGGTTCGCTCAGGAGGGTGAAGCTGAAAAAGTACTTCTCGGTCTTGGGTTTGAACGAAGTGATCTTCAAAGACCCATGTACGAATTCAGCAATGGTTGGCAAATGAGGGTCGAACTTGCCAAACTGCTCCTTGGAAAACCTGCATTACTGCTGCTCGACGAACCCACTAACCACCTGGATATTGAATCCATTCAATGGCTCGAAGGCTTTCTGAAAAGCTATTATGGTGCCATCGTCATGGTTTCTCACGACCGTGCTTTCCTCGACAACATAACGAACCGAACTATCGAAATCAGCCAGGGAAAAATATGGGATTACAAAGGGTCATACTCCGTGTATGTGGAACTTCGCGAACAACGCATCGAAACCCAACAGGCTGCATACAACAATCAGCAAAAACAAATCCGTGATATTGAGCGTTTTGTTGAACGATTCCGATATAAAGCAACAAAGGCCAAACAAGTACAGTCGAGAATAAAACAGTTAGAGAAAATCAATCAGGTTTCTATTGATGATTTTGACCACAGTGCGATACATTTTGGCTTTCCGCCTGCGCCTCATGCCGGAAAAGTGATTATTGAACTTTCACAGTTGTATAAAAACTACGGTGCACTAAAGGTTTTATCAGATATTAACCTCACTGTCCTCAGGGGCGAGAAGATCGCTTTTGTCGGTAGAAACGGTGAGGGCAAATCTACCTTGTCGAAAATTATGGCCGGTGTGCTCGAATTTGAAGGAGTAATGAAATATGGCCATCAGGTGATTATTGGATACTACGCACAGAATCAAGGCGATATGCTTGATCCTGAGTTAACCGTTTTCGAAACCCTTGAGCAGATCGCTACCGGAGAAGTTCGTCCGAGGATCAGAGCGATACTGGGATCTTTTTTATTCAGTGGTGAGTCTATTGATAAAAAGGTGAAGGTGTTGTCGGGAGGGGAAAAATCGCGCCTGTCGCTTGCCAAACTGTTGCTGAAACCTGCTAATCTGCTGATTCTCGACGAACCAACCAATCACCTCGATATGCTATCAAAAGACATCCTTAAGAATGCGTTACTCGATTATGACGGAACGCTCATTCTGGTGTCGCACGATCGTGATTTTTTGCAAGGACTTACCAATAAGGTGATTGAATTTAAAAAACCAACGATCAGGGAGTATCTGGGCGATGTGTACGACTTTCTGGACAGCCGTGCCATTGAGAAATTTGAGCAACTGGAGCTGAATAAGGTTCAGTCGCGCAACGAACAAATCCGTAGCGAACCTTCTGCGAATAAGATCAATTATGAGGCCCGGAAGCAATCAGAAAAGGAATTGAGACGGATTGAACGTCAGATTGAAACCATCGAGGCGGCTATTAACAGACTGGAAGCTGATTTAAGAGCGATGGACCATATACTGCAAAGCCCTGATTTGCATCCGGATATTATTATCGATGATCAATGGTATGGTACATATAAAGACCTGAAAGCGAAGATTGATGAGCAGGTGGCTTCATGGGAAGCATTGCATGAGCAGAAGGATGCCCTTTGAATTCAGCAGGTGTTAGTATGTTCTGTTGAACAATTGCGTGGCAAACAATCTTAAATCATCTTTTCGGGTTGCATCGGCATGAACACTGTCAAGATGGGCTAGAGACCGTTCAAAATATCCGGTCATGGTTTCACCTGTAAGATTTTGAATATTAAGCTCATCAAAAATTTTCTTTACAGCCTGTATTTTGTGATTGGGATCAATAGTGGTGTTTTGGCTGTACCACTGTTTCAGTTCTTTATTCTGTCTGTTATTGGCAAGTTCCATGGCTTTCAGATAGAGAAATGTTTTTTTGTTTGTTGCAATATCACCGCCACTGAGTTTGCCAAATTTTTCTGTGTCGCCGTATACATCCAGTAAATCATCTTTAAGCTGGAACGCGATGCCAAGTTCAATACCGAATTGATACAGCTTACGTACGTCATTTTGATCAGCTCTGGCACATATAGCACCTATTTCGAGGCTTGCACCAAGCAGGACAGCCGTTTTCAGTCGGATCATGCGGATATACTCATCAATACTTACGGAGGCCAGCTGCTCAAAATTCATGTCATATTGTTGTCCTTCACACACCTCTATGGCTGCCTTGCTGAACACGGTGAGGATTTCCGGGACAATTTCCGCATCAGTTTTCAGTGCATATGTGTAAGCAAGGGCAAACATGGTGTCGCCGGCCAGTATCGCTATGTCGGAATTCCATTTTTTATAAACTGTTTCTTTTCCCCTGCGTAACGGAGCGCGATCCATGATATCGTCATGAACAAGAGTGAAATTATGAAACACCTCAATGGAAAGTGCGGGATACAGTGCCTTTTGGATGTCGCCGCCAAATAGATCGCAAGCCAGCAACGTCAGCAGAGGCCTGAGTCTTTTACCTCCCTGATTCATGGTATAGGCAATAGGATCGTACAATTCAGGTGGTTCTTTCCTGAAGTCAAGTTCTTCGATCAAATGTGCTATCTGTTCACCAAAAAAGCGGATTTTATCCATAATACTTCATTGTAGGTTTTACTAAATAACAAACACTACCTGATTAAGTTTACAAGATATTGTCCATAACCACTTTTTAGCAGAGGTTGGGCAAGTTCGGCCAATTGCTCTTTGTTGATAAAACCTTTGTTATAAGCAACTTCCTCTATACAGCCTATTTTAAGTCCCTGGCGGTTTTCAATTACTTCAACAAATTGAGAGGCTTCAAGAAGGGATGCAAAGGTTCCTGTATCAAGCCATGCTGTACCGCGGCCGAGAATTCCCACTTTTAGTTTGCCGCCTTCAAGGTAATACCGGTTCACATCGGTAATTTCATATTCACCACGGGCACTCGGTTTGATGTTTTTTGCTACTTCAACAACGGTGTTGTCATAAAAATACAAACCCGGAACTGCATAATTTGATTTGGGTTGTTTAGGTTTCTCTTCAATAGAGATTGCTCTATGATTCGTGTCAAACTCAACCACGCCATATCGTTCTGGATCTGATACATGGTAGGCAAATACTACGCCGCCATCTGGGTTGTTGTTTTCCATGAGTAATTGTTGCAAGCCGCTTCCATAAAAAATATTGTCGCCCAGAATAAGTGAAACCTTATCGTTGCCAATAAATTTTTCGCCGATAACAAAAGCCTGAGCCAGTCCATTGGGAACTGCTTGTTCGGCATAGGAAAAGGCACAGCCAAGCGATTCTCCGCTGCCAAGAAGGCGCCGGAAGTGTGGCAGGTCATGCGGTGTCGAGATAATCAGTATTTCCTTGATTCCGGCCATCATCAGAATCGAAAGCGGATAATAAATCATGGGCTTGTCGTACACAGGCATCAATTGTTTGCTCACGGCCAGTGTCAGTGGGTGCAGTCTGGTTCCGGATCCTCCGGCTAAAATGATTCCTTTCATGGGTTGGGGTTTTTGGTTGGTAAATACACGTCAATTCTGTTTCTTGTGATCTTCAAGTTGTTCAATTTCCAGATCGTCCAATTCAATATCTCCTTCTTCGTCGAGGATTTCCAGTAAAGGTTCTTTAAACGCCTGAGTGAGAATATATTTATCGAGGGTCAGCAGCAGAGAAGGCAGAACAAACAGGTTGGCCAACATTGCTGAGAGTAAGGTGAAAGAGACCAGATAGCCCAGTGCTTCGGTGCCGCCAAAAGAAGAAAGTATAAAAATAGCAAACCCAAAGAAGAGCACCGCTGCTGAGTAGATCATACTGAATCCTGTTTCCATCAGGGCAGCCAGCACCGATTCCTTGATTTTCCAGTCGTTCAGCAGCAATTGTTGCCTGTATCTCGATAGAAAATGTATGGTGTTGTCAACGCTGATTCCTAAGGCAATACTAAATATTAAAATTGTACTGGGTTTGATGGCTATTCCGGCATAACCCATCATGGCGGCGGTAAGAATCTGGGGTATAATGTTGGGAATCAATGAAATGACAATCATTTTAAACGATGAGAAAGTAAGTGCCATCAGCAAAGCGATTACAATAATTGCCAACACCAGCGACATGAGGAGGTTGTGCACCAAATAATTGGTTCCTTTCAGAAAGACCATACTGCTACCTGTCAGGCTGACAGAATAATCATCCTTAGGAAATATCTGATCAATCTTTGGAACAAGGCTTTGCTGTATGCTGTCGATCTGGTTGGTTCCTATATTGGCCATTTGGACACTGATACGGGTCACCTGCAGGCTCGAGTCCACGAAACTGTTCATTATGGTTCGCTTGTCACTTTTCAATGAGGGCACATATGATAGGATGAAGTTTCGTTCCTGCTGATTAGGAAGCCCGTAGTAATCAGGATTTCCCCTGAAAAATGCCTGACGAGAAAACTTGACAACTTCAACTACGCTCAGGGGCTTGCTGAACTGCGGGTATGTTGCCAGTGTGTCCTGCAATTGTTCAATCTTTTGCAGTGTGCCTGATCTCAATATGCCCCTGTTCTTGCGGGTGTCAACAGTAATTTCAAAGGGCATAACACCATTGAAATGTTCCTCAAAAAACATCAGGTCCTGATACAGTTTATCTTTTTTGGAAATGTCATCAACCATATTTCCGGTTGTTTTTAACCGGAGCATGCCAACGACTCCGGCCAACAGCAGAACAACAGTTGCGGTGTATACCTTGGTTCGGTGGTTTAATACTACGTACACAACAGCCTGGATAATATTGTTCACAACACCTTTTTCAAGGTACTGAACATGGCGCGCCTTAGGATCAGGTAAATAGCTAAAAATGACAGGTATTAGTACCAGGCTCAATCCATAGGCCACCATAATATTGATGGAGGCAATAATACCGAATTCGACCAGAAGTTCGTTTCCGGTAGCAATAAATGCAGCAAAGCCTGCGGCAGTGGTTGCGTTTGTCAGAAAATTGGCTGCACCGATACGACGTATGGTTCGGGCAAGTGCCTTGATTTTATTGCCGTGAATATTAAACTCGTTATAATACTTATTGAGAAGGAATATTGAATTTTCAACTCCAATCACAATGAGCAGCGGCGGCATAATACCAGTTAGTATGGTAATTTTAAATCCTAAAAGCGCCACAGTACCAAAAAGTACCAGCACACTCACCAACACAACAAGGATAATAAACACAACCGTTCGCAGTGATCTGAAGAACACAAACAGTATGACCGAGGCAATCAGTAATGCGAGAATGATAAACAGGACCAGTTCGTGTTGTATCATTTCGCTGGTTATCGTCCTGATATAGGGAAGTCCCGAATAGTGCAGGCTCAGGTCAAATTTTTCAGAGAAAGTGTCGAGTTCGGTGGTTATATCGTGCACGAGGCCGACCCTTTTTTTTGTGTTCAGCACATCCTTGTCGAGTGTGATCATCATCAGACTCACATGGTTTTGCGAATTGAACAGACGGCCTTCATAAAAAGGAAGATTATAAATCAATTCTTTTATCGAATCCAGCTCATGCTGTGTGCGTGGTGCCTGAGAAACTACAGGCACGAAATCAAATTTCTTCAGGCTGTCGTTACGGATCAGATGAAAAAGCCGGCCTGCCGAAACAACTTCTTCCACCCCTTCGATCGCTCTGATTCGGTGTGTGAGGTCGAACCAGGCATTGAAATGCTCCAGTTCAAAAATCCGTTCATCCTTCAGACCAACAAAAATGACGCTGCCATCCTGCCCGAAAACTTCTCTGAAACGTTCATAAACAATTATTGTGGAGTCATTCGATGGCAACATTCTGGCCATCTCATAGCTCATCTGGACTTTTGATCCTTGCCATGCCATCAATATTGCCATCAGAGCGATAAAAACCAAAATACCCGGTCGGTTGCGCAGGATAAGCCGGATGATAAAAGTCCACATAAAGAAATGATTAGTAAATCATGGAAAACCGGATGGCTAATCCGGCTTTAATCGCCGAAATTAAGATATTAATTGTACATATGAAAAACTGGTGCGAAATTTGTTTCTTCATTCACAATTACAATCCTAAAATATTATGCATCGATTTTTTAAAGAACGAAAAACAGGTATCCTTGGCCTGTATTTATTCTCGCTGACAATCATTGTGTTGAGTTCGTGCAGCAGTCCTGCCCGGATGATCAAAAACCAGCAATATGACAGGGCCATTGAGAAACTTACCAGGAATATGCGGAAAGGCAAAACCAACGACAAAGAGATTTCGTGGCTCAAACAGGCATACCACACGGCAAATCAGCTCGACCACGACAGAATTATGTTGCTGAAGAGATCAGGCCAACCAGATATATGGCCCGAGGTATATTCATTATATGAAGCGATGTACAATCGTCAGCAATTGATAAAAACAATTCCGGCTTCATTTCAGCAACGGATTAATTTTAAAGCACTTCCACTTGAAGAAGAGATGGCAACAGCAAAAAGCGGAGCACAGGCTTATTTGTATGCTTCGGCTGTTAAACTGCTTGAAACCAATAACAGAACCGATGCCCGTAAGGCATATGATCAGTTGCTTCAGCTCAGCAAATACGGGGCATACCGAGATATGGACCAACTATTGCGAAAAGCTTTACTTCAAGGCACCAATCAGGTATTGATTCTTTTTTCGAACGATACCAAACTTCCCTTACCCGATGATTTCGAATCAAAGCTGATGAATTTCAACCTTGAGGAAGTTGATTTTGTTCAGTACGATTTTCGTCCGGTGCAGAACAAGGATTATGATTATACGGTTTTCGTGCGTATAAAAGAGATTATCGGAAGTCCTGAGAAAATTGAAACCCGCTCGTTTACAGAAAAAGCAAAGGTTGAATCAGGAACCAAACCCCTTCGTGATGATGAGGGTAATATTGTCCTGGACAGCCTCGGAAAGGTAATAGAAGTGCCCGATTTTAAGACTGTTGAAGCATTGGTGCATGAAACGGTAATGGGTAAATCATTGACGATTAATGGTCAGGTAGAATTTGTTAATATGCTGACAAACAGTCGAGAGCTTACTACTCCAATTTCTACAAGCATGCACTTCAGACATGCATATGCAGTTGTACATGGCGACCTGAGAGCCATCAGTGACGAAACTCGTGCAATTATGGGGAACCGTGTTGTTCCTTTTCCATCGGATGGTATGATGCTGAGGGATGCTACAGAGCCTCTGAAGGAAGCAATAAGAAATACCATTAGAAAAGAACGTAAACTGGTTGGTAAAACAGAATAAAATGCGCAAGCCCAAAGTTTTGTTTGTAGATACAGCTCACCCGGCCCTTGCAGAAGGATTGGAATCGATGGGTTTTGAGTGTATGCATTTTCCTGAAGCCCGGAAGTCGGATTATCCAGGACTGATTGGTGATTATGAAGGAGTGGTAATTCGTAGTAAGATCCCGATAGACAATACATTGCTCAGTCAGGCTTCCAAGCTTCGATTCATAGCACGTGTTGGTGCAGGTATGGAGAATATCGATATTGAGGCAGCGGCTTCCAAAGGCATTGTGTGCCTCAATGCTCCGGAAGGCAACCGTGATGCAGTTGGCGAGCAGGCTTTAGGGATGCTGCTTGCGCTTTTAAACAGGTTAATGATCGCAGACCGTGAGGTCAGGCAGGGGATTTGGCAACGCGAACGAAACAGGGGTTACGAATTAGGTGGAAAAACAGTTGCCATCATTGGTTTTGGTAATACGGGAAGTGCATTTGCCCGAAAACTTTCAGGATTTGATGTACGAATCCTTGCTTACGACAAGTACAAAAACGGTTTTGGAAATGATCATATCGAGGAGTGTGACATGGAAACAGTTTTTGAACAAGCTGACGTGCTGAGTCTTCATGTGCCGCTGACAACCGAGACGCATTACCTCGTTGACCGTAACTATATCAGACAATTCGCAAAGCCAATCTGGCTGTTGAACACTTCGCGCGGGCCTGTTGTCAACACTACTGACCTTGCTGATATGATTGATTCGGGGCTGGTAAGGGGAGCCTGTCTTGATGTGTTGGAATATGAAAAGTTTTCTTTTGAAGAACTACCATCGGACACTTTTCCCGAAGCTTTCAAAAAACTAATTGCATCAGATCGTGTTTTGCTGAGTCCCCATATCGCAGGATGGACGCACGAATCGAACCTGAAGATGGCTCAGGTTTTGCTTCGGAAGATTGCTGATCTGTACGGTTTATTTGGTCAATAGTCGGCATCGCGTCCGGCTATATGCACCATTCCCAGAATCAATTCATTGAATTCTTTGGCTTCGATTAGTTCCTCAAGTGAGAGTATCATGCGGTACTGCCACTTGTTTTCGGGGTTGCTTGGCACATTTATCCGCTCTTTATCAGTTTGGTCCCAGCGCATTGTTCCATCCATTGCGATCAGGTCCTGAATGGGAAAAATTGTCCACATGGCCGGTGAGTGCAGGTGCTGGTTGATAATTTCGCGGCACAGCCAAGGTTCTGCATAGAAAGGGGCTAGGTCGTTGTGTCCCAGAAGATTTCTGTAATAACGCTGGGTTTTTTCGCGGTCTTCCTCCCACCAACCCCGCACGGTTGACATATCGTGGGTTGATGTTGTGCATACACTCAGGTAAGGGGCGTCGGATGGATGCCCGAATTCTATTTTTGGATTTTTAGGCATCCGTTGAATCTCAAGGCTCAGAATATTGAGCTGTACCATAACTTCCGCAACCGAATCAGGAACCATGCCTAAATCTTCTCCGCAAACCAGCATATTGCTGGCAGTAACGATATCGGGCAGTTTGTTCATGGCCTGCTGTTTCCAGAAGGCATCGTGCCTTCGGTAAAAGAAATGTATATAAAGTTCGTTGAGCCTGTTGCGTAGTTCGTGGTCAAGTTCGCGGTATGTGTAGGTATAATGCATGGCAATCCTGGGGTGGTATGCAGGTTTGTCGCTGTAGGGGTCTGCAATAAAAAGAACTTCATCCAGTAATCCCATGAGTCCGTCACGTATCAGAACATCCTTCAGTGTAATATTTCGTGTTTCTCCATTAGGTGTGAAATATGCCTGTATTTTTTTTTGGGAATTGAATTCGTGTTTAAGTTCAAATACATTATATTCCAGTTCATTGAGATATTTCAGTCTGACTTCATCGGCATATTCACCAAAGAAATCCCTCAGAAAATGGCCTCTAATGTATGGCTTTACCATGCGGTCGTAGTCAAACCATAAACCGCGACCCTCAATTTCCTGAACACTCAGTGGCAATCCGGGTTTAAAGTAACCCAGGAGCCCATGCAGGGCATCCTGAGGGATTTCCCAGATGCGAAAGAATCCCAAAATATGATCAATCCGATAGGCATCGAAATATTTTTCCATCATTTTCAGTCTGCCTTTCCACCACTGAAACCCGTTTCGGGCCATCTCATCCCAGTTATATGTTGGGAATCCCCAGTTTTGGCCCATAATGGCAAAATCGTCGGGAGGTGCACCGGCCTGCCCGTTTAAATTGAATAATTCAGGTTCGGTCCAGGCTTCAATACTATCTGGACTGATTCCTATAGGGATATCGCCTTTCAGTCCTATTCTGTGCCGGTGCGCATAATCAACGGCTTCTTTCAGCTGCAGGTCGAGATGATATTGAATGAAATAATGGACAGCAATGTGTTCGTGAAATTCTTGTGCCGGACTGGTCAGTTCGGAAATCATTTGCTGATCATAGGCTGCATATCCATCCCAGAGTCTGAAATTACTGGTTTTATAACGATCGCGCAGATAACAGAATGCTGCATAAGGCATAAGCCAGTCTTTATTGTCTTCAAAAAAGTCTTTATACCCTTTTGTCTTACTAAGTTTGGGCCAATCCTGGTCAAAAATTAGTTTAAAATACCTTGCTTTTTGTTTGGTGACTTCAACGTAATCAACGTAAGGTAAAGCATTTAATTTGTCTTTTGCAGTGCTGAATTCTTTCATCAGGGCAGCATCTTTCAACTTGCCCATTTTCTCCAGATTAAGGTACATCGGATGCAGTGCCTTTACGGAGATTGATTTGTAAGGATATGAATCAAGCCAGCTATGTGTAGCCACAGTTTCGTTAATCGGCAGAATCTGTATCATTTTCATGCCGGTTTGCGTACACCAATCCACCAGTTTTTTCAGGTCGTTGAATTCACCCACACCAAAACTCTCCCTGGTGCGAAGCGAAAACACGGGTAAGGCCACACCGGCACCTTTCCAATTTCCGACCGGATAGCGAAATCCTGTGTCCGATTTAATGATCAACGCATGACTACTCACGGCTTCATCCAGATCAAGTTCCCTGTCAAATCCTTCTTCCCATGTGTTTATGTTTCCCGATACCAGTTCAGTGATAACATATTTGTAACGCAAGTGTCGTGTATGCTCATTAAGGGGGATGTCTACCTGCCAGTTGGGGAATTTTTGGTTGCTCATCATCAGTGGCTTCGACCATCGGCCCAGATGGTCAATATTACCTACAACGCCTAATGCATAACCAGGGCCAACGCGCGGGGCGGTCATAATCAGCCTGACTGCCGGCTGCGATGCCGGAGCTGGGTTGAATCGGATGGTTTCGTCCGGTTTCATGATTACCTCAGTGAACACTTTTGTAAGCAGGGCCTTTGATGGATCCAGGTCAACTGTCCAGCTATCGCGCACAATGATTGTTCTGTCTGCTGCCTCCAGTGAGCGGTTTGCACCCTGTTCCCATTGCAGTTGTCCGTTTTCGGAGCGAATAAGATATTTATATTCGATGATTCCGGATGCTTCGGTGTCGCATTCTGTCCTCCAGAGGTCGTGACCGGCATACTCCATAGTAAGATATTGATCAGTGCTCCATGATCCCAGGGCTGGATCGCTTCCGCTGAGGCATACTATTTGTCCCCATTCGCTTTTGTATGTGAGATAAAATATCAGTTTCATAAATGATGGTTTTGTCTGATGCAGTTCGTCGATTAGAATTGTGACACCTCAAAATAAGTGTTATGCAAATTTACATCAATATGAGGGTTTTTTTATCAGGTTCATCATCATTTGATCTTATTGGACGTGCAAACGGTTTAACACCTGAAATAACCAAGATTCAGTGGTTAAGAAATATAATCATGTGAATGCCTTATGTAGCTCAACCAAAACAATAATATCAGTAAAGATGCAGCCGTAAAGTATAATCTATTGTCGGACACGGACCAGCATAACCGTTTTCTGAACGCCCCGTGATATTATGGTTGCATAATAGATTCCTGAAGGGGATGGACTTCCATTTAAGTTTTTACCGTCCCAGCAAATCATGTGGGCATTTCCCGGGCCGGTTTCAATGTGGTTGATGATCGTTCCCTGACTGTTTCGGATGGTAACGGTTGTATTGCCTCTGATTTCATTACCAAAATTAATGCAACATTCATCCGTGAATGGATTTGGATAGGCTGTTATCGTGACAGCAGGTTTATTTGGTTCGTATTGTTCCGGCTGAACGGTAATCAGATGCGACAAATCAAAGAAGTGGAGTATCTGATAGAGAAGCTCCCTTCGGTTTTCTGCATCTTCTTCAAAACCATAATTACTGAATTCGAGTTGAGATCCAACCGTTTTGAATACTGATTGTTCGTTGGCAATCATAGTATTAACCATAGGATCAGTATCAGGATACATCACCGCAAAAGCCGGTGATGTTGGTGTGATGCCAATATACAGGAAGTCGTTGACATTGTTGAATGGAAAGGATAAGCCACTGGCAAACTGATCATCGAATCCTACTATGCTGTTCAGTGATAATGGTGCTCCGAGCACAAATCCGGTGATCAGGAATTTCTGATGGACCTTGGTCTGCACACTAAAATTCCAGGCATAGCTGCCCTCCATATACAACCTGCCGCCATTCTCAAGATATTCCGCCAGTTTCTCGCCCTCTGCTTCTGACAACGAAGTGTATTGATTAGCAGAACCAAGGCACACAAAAACAGATCGATACAGTGCAAGACGGTCAGGCAGGGTCTCGATGTAGATATATGGAAGGTACATATCCTCAAGAGATTCGATAAGTATCTGTGACGACACATCGTTTTTCGCCTTATTAAAAACCAAAACAGGATATTGGCCTATGAATACGCTGAAAGTAACTTGTGTGATCAGGCTATCTCCGTCTAACATGCTCAGAACCAATATTGCTTCATGATCTATTGGGCATTGGTTGCTTATTGAGATGTTGAATATGGCAGTATCTGACATCGCCGGCTCAATGGAGCTTATGGTGAATTCATAGGGCTCGTTCAAACTGACATAAGGATCATCAGTGGTGAGCACTAGGGTTGTGTTATGGGCTGTTAATGAGCCTTTATTTTTGATGATAAGGCTTACAGGGCCGGTTTCTCCCGGGTCCGGGTAATCATTGTCTCCGTCAGTAAACTGCCATTCGTGCATCAGTAAATCAGGTGCCATAACCTGAATCCAATTGAGCCCGGAAAGTGAAATGGTACTGTTGGTAAATTGAATGCTCAAAGGAATATGCTGTTTGTCGGGACAGGTGCTGCTGATCAGGAACGAAAACGCATCTTCGACCAATATCGTGTCATTGGCAGGAACATTGATTCCATTCACAACAGACTGCGTAAATACAGAAAACACGTCACTGCTGTTTAATTCCACCACAAGGTTTTCCAAAGTTTCGTCAGTGAGATTTTTTATTTCCAGATGTACATTGATTTCGCTTCCTGACCTTGGCGGTAATCCATCTGATGTTTCATAGGTTAAATTGTAATTTAATAATTCGGAAACCTGATATGTTTTCCTGGAACTGATTCCCATGTCATCGCTAACCTTGACCGAAATATTGCTAAAATTATTACCGATTGTTTGCAGGCCTGCAAGGTATCCATTTTCATTCAGGCTGATTTCATCCGGATTCATGAGTGGTGTCAGGCGACGGGCTGTGCCTTCGGGCAGAAAACTTCCGAGGCTGCCATTTAAAAGCCGGAACTCATTTCGGTCGCCGGAAGAAACACCGGCATACCATGTGATATTCTCATCAACTTTGATGTTGTTGTAATAGAATTCGATAGATCCATCAGGAAAGATTGAAACAGCGAATTCGGCAAATCCGATTTCGTTTTCGCCAAACATAAGAGGTTGTTTCCATCTGAAATCGGCCCGGTTTGTATCACCGCGATACCAGATGCCTTCATCGGAACGTGTCTCGGGCTGATAACGGATTGGACGAAACATAAAACCGGAGATATTCCTGATTGTTCTGAACATAAGGTAGGTGTCCTGATAATAAGGCCATGGATAAATTCCGGGTTCAAACATCAGGAATCCATCAACATGCACAAAGATTTCGTCATACGTTTCGCCAAAAAATGGAAAGCTGAACGGCAGGCTTTGCCGGGCAAATTTCAGGTTTGGCTGTTCGGGGATCAGTTGCACATCATTGATCTCAGGAAAAGCATTGTGATGAACCTGCTCAAAGTATGGAGTTTCGAGTGTCCAGGTGTATGGCTCTGTTCCACCGGTCGCAAGCAATTGCTGTGTATCATCTTCCAGAAAAATTTCTTCGGTAAGGATTTGTGTTTTACTGAATTCAGGAGAGATAATCACTTTTAGGTAAGTGACATCGTTGTTGTTAAGTATAACCGGACTGTCTGATGAAACAGTTTCAACAAATGATATGCCTGAGTAGTCTCTCACTGAAAAATATTGCATCTCGCCCGATCCTGTACTGGCCGGATCGTCTTCATCGATCTGCAGAAAAATGGCAACAGGTTGATCGGGTGTAGCGTGGTCGAGCAAGGAAGTAATATCGAGTCCGGCTTCAAGAACCCTTAGGCTGTCATGTGTATTTTTTCCCTGCATAAAATTTGGTCCGCCCTGAAAATTGAAAACAGGAAAATACAATCTGTGTTCTGGTTGATTGGCGCTTGTATCAGCTGCGATACCTGCCACCAGCCTGATTTGTTCGCGTTGGTTATGACTGATTCTGAACCTGATGGTCAGATCCGGTTCGTAGGTTTCACGCACATCCACCACATAAACCTGGTTGTCCCATATACCTCCATAGTATACGTTTTCAGCAAGTGTTCGGTAGAGCATATAACAATATCCATCATCGGCCCAGTCTGATCCGTAACTATTTACAAATTTTAGCCCACCTATTTCCCAGTCGCGAATGTCAACCAGTCCGTCATTATTGATGTCGAGGTGATTGGTGTACAGTCCATCGTCGTTTATGTCGAGTCGGATACTGTCGTTATACCCTACTATTGTCATGGCGTGAGTAGCGTAGTTAAGTGGAAACCAAGCCATAACGAGTTTTCCGGCTTGCGGGCTGTCGTCGGGCAGTTGCTGCATTCCGCTACCCCAGGGGCTTGCTGCATCAAAATTGGCCAGTCCGCCATAGGGTGAGTTTTCATGATGATGTGCCAGCCAGTGTTTCAGGGTCAGCAGCCCCTCGGGTGTGCTGACGTCGATACGATAGGCCTTTCTGGCCCTGTTTTTCATGGCATTGTAGTATTTTTCATATCCTGACAGCCAAAGTGTCCCGTCCTCGTCATTTGCCATTCCGCCGTAATCAGCCAGAGTGGGGGTGCCCATTTTTGTAAGTACCTCAAAACTATGACGGTAATTTACGCCAAACCAGCTATTATAGTTGTTGAAGTTGTACACGAAATGCGAGGGAAACTGGTTGTTGCTGTCGGAAGCTGACAGGTTTCGTGCGCGGCACATTTCGTAGGTAAAATTGTAGCCGACTGATGCTGCCTGTCCGCATGAAGCACCTACCTGATTGAATACCGGCCTCATAAACGGATGAGTTGAATTGTCCACTTCAACCGGCAGCGTTGTGCGCAGCATTTGAGTTGTAAGCCTTAACTCAGGTAACTGGTCTGTTAACGACGAATCGAATCCTGTGCCGGGTTTCTCATTTTTATGTAGTAGTTGCTGACCTGTGAGGGTGATGAAGAAACAGCAGAAAACTGTTATAAGAAGGATATTTTTTGTCATTTTTGTGATGCGTAAAACTTGATGATAACAAAAGTAGGCACTTTCGTTTCCTTTGGAAAACAAAACAAGAAAAAGGTAACGAAAACAAAGTTTAAGCCCCTGTATTTGTCTGTTCAGTATCAGCTATAGACTTTTGGTGTTGTTTCTCCAGACAATACCCTGAGTCCGTTCATGGCAAGTGCCTTGAGTTCATCTTCGCCGGGATAAACATGGATGGGGCCAATCCGGTGCACTCTTTCGATGATTTGGTTGACAAAGTACTTGTCGTGCGCAATTCCTCCGGTGATTAAAATGCCATCAACCTGAAAGTGAAGCACGGTAGCCATTGCGCCAACTTCTTTGGCAACCTGATAGGCCATGGCATCATACACCAGCTTGGCATACTTATCTCCATTTTGGACCCTTTGTTCCACCTCATAGGCGCTGTTTGTTCCGAGGTATGCTACCAGTCCGCCTTCGCCTTTGATCATTTTCAGGATTTCCTTTTGGGTGTATTTTCCGCTGAAGCATAGCCTCACGAGTTCACCAACCGGCAGGCTGCCGGTGCGTTCGGGTGAGAATGGCCCATCGCCATCAAGACCCTGATTCACATCCACCACGCGTCCCTGTTTGTGCGCCCCTACGGTTATACCACCACCCAAATGAACAACGATAAGGTTCAGGTCTTCATAACGCCGCATAATGGACTTGGCGTGCAAGCGTGCTGTTGCTTTCTGATTAAGCGCATGAAAGATCGATATGCGCGGCAGGAGCGGATGTCCGGATATACGTGCGATGTCATCAAACTCATCGACAACGACCGGGTTTGCTATAAATGCTGCGGCATTGGGTAATGAAGCTGCAATATCATATGCTATTAAACCGCCAAGATTAGAAGCATGCTCGCCAAGAGGACTATTTCTCAAATCGCGCATCATTGCTTCATTCACAGCATATACACCAGATTCTATAGGTTTCAGCAATCCGCCTCGCCCGACAACAGCCCTGATCTGCTCGAGATTTATTTCGGCTTGTTCAAGTTGTTTCAGAATCAGCTCTTTTCGAAAGGAAAACTGATCGGTGATCTTTTCAAAGGGCTCAAGCTCTTCGGTTGAATGCCGGATATTTTTTATAAACAATGGATCAGTACCTACAAATACGCCAAATTTTGTAGACGTGGATCCGGGGTTAATGGTGAGGATTCGGACTTCTTCCGGCTGAACCATGGTTTATCGGATGTTTAACGTGTTGTAAGGGCGGCTAGCGCAATGGAATACAATTTGGTTTTGGTACTGTCACCGCGCGATGAAAGTACGGCAGGAACCCTTGCGCCAACAACAATAGCTCCCTGCTCACCATTAGCCAGCTTGGTGTTTGCTTTATAAAATACATTCCCCGATTCAATGTTTGGGAAAACAAGGCAGTCAGCATCTCCTGAAACATGTCCGCCAACTTTTTTGATATCAGCACTTTCCTTGTCTATGGCAACATCCAGTGCAAGGGGGCCATCCACGTAAGCACCTTTGATTTGACCACGATCAGCCATTTTGGATATTACAGCTGCATCCACACTGGCCTGAATTTTGGCCGAAACCTGCTCTGATGCTGCAATTAAAGCCACTTTGGGCTTCTCGATGCCCAATGAATGTGCCGTATGAATGAGGTAGTTGGTGATGGCTATTTTTTCCGGAAGCTCAGGTGCAGGGAGTATGGCAACATCACCCACAATCAATAACTTGTGATAGTTTGGGTTTTCCATTACCGTAACATGACTCAGAATAGCTCCTTTATTCATAAGACCGTTTTCCTTGTCCAGTATGGCCCTCATATATTTGTCGGTGCTCACAAGTCCTTTCATCAGCAGGTTTCCTTCGCCCTTGTTGATTATTTCAACTGCCTTGTAGGCAGCTTTCATTTCATCGGGTTCGTGAACAATGGTGAATTTATCTGCCTTTATACGGTGTTCAGTACATATTTTTTCAATCACTTCGCGGTCGCCAACCAGAGTTCCTTCAACAATACCCAAATCTATGGCCATACTGACTGCACTTACCGAATGGTCATCATTGGCGTATGCTGCAACAAGGCGTTTTTTCGGGCTTGATTTCAATACATCAAACATCTGGTCGAGTTTAGTGATTTTCATGGGATTCAGTTTTAGACAAAAATTTGTTTGTTAATTTATTAACATTAATGGTGCAAAATTACAATTTTTACCTGAACAGACAAGTGCACAACGGACATAACTTATAATTTAGGTTAATGTTATAACGCTTAATCATCAATACCCATCATCATCTGGCGATCTTTCACAATCAAAAGATTGTCCATGAAAATGCAGGTACTGAAAAGGTTTTTTTTGTCGGTTCATGTTTAATCAGTCGCAATTGAGTACTTGTCTATATTTAATTTCTGTTGGTTTCAGAGATATTACATCAGAGTTTTAATCAGAATTCACCTATTGTCAGTTTGGTCTGACGGAGGTGTTTCAATGTTTATTTATTTTTAAACAACATTGAAAAGGTCATTTTGATTCTGTGGCTTGTTTTTTCCGGTATAAAAACGTTTAAATTTGTCGGACAAATCCCAAATTGCATGAACCAAAGGAAGATTCTGGTGGTATATCCCGAGAAAAGAGCCACACGCATCGCCATTTACCGCAATGCCGAGCCGATGTTTCTGAAGACTATTAAGCATACAGCAGAGGAACTCGCTCCGTTTGAAACAATTCCGGATCAGCGTGCATTTCGCCGTGAAGCTGTACTCAATGAGTTGAAGAAGAATGAATTTGATGTGTACAAAGTTGAGATAGTGATGGCACGTAGTGGATTGGTTAAACCGCTGAAATCGGGAATTTATCGTGTTAATGACCGTATGGTTGAAGACCTTATCAAGGGAATAATGGGAATGCACGAAACCAATCTCGGTGGTTTGATTGCCTATGACATTTCACGGATGATTGGTGTAGATGCTTACATGGCTGATCCCGTTGTGGTGGATGAACTTTCGGATCTGGCCAGAATTACAGGTCATCCGATTTTTGAGCGCAAATCTATTTTCCATGCATTGAGCCATAAGTTTTTTGCCCGGAAATATGCCAAATCGGTCAACAGGGTTTATGAAGACCTGAATCTCATTGTGTGCCATGTTGGGTTGGGAGGAATTTCGGTGGGTGCTCATCAGAAGGGTCTTGTTGTTGACGTGAATCAGGCATTTGACGGTGGCGGGCCTTTCTCCATAACCCGTTCGGGAACTTTACCGGCAGGTCAGCTTGTAAAACTCTGTTTCAGTGGAAAATATACTGAGAAAGAAGTGCAGGAAATGCTTAATTCCAAAGGAGGATACTCGGCTTATCTGGGCACTGACAATATTCCGCAGATCAATGCCATGATTGCTTCAGGCGATCCCAAAGCCCTCTTTATTTCAGAAGCTTGCGCCTATCAGGTAAGTAAAGAGATTGCATCGTTGTATGCTGTGCTTGAAGGTGAAGTAGATGCGATTGTGTTGTCAGGAAACATTTTCAACAGCGAGCTTTTTCTGGAAAACGTCAGGAAAAGAGTGGGCAAATTAGCTCCCATTGCTCTTTACCCATCGGTTAACGACCTCGAAGCTCATGCTGTTAACGCCCTGAGCGTGCTTAAAGGCGAGGTGCAGGTAAAGGAATACGAATAAACCGCCCAATGAAATATTGGGTTATTCTGTTTGTGATCTATTGCACAGGTCTTTCGATTCAGGCCCAAACATTTACGATTGGATTTGAAAATCCTGAGCCTGATGAGTTTTTTCGTTTGGTTTATCCTACTTTTTCACCTGATGCCTTTTCAGGAACGCAGGTCAGTAAGGTTCCATCAGGCATTGAGTACTCTCATCTTTTCGAATATCGTTTCCCCGATAGCCTTGGAGGTCGTAATCTCGGAGTAAGTATTTCAGTCTGGTATCGGTTTCCTGACACGGCCGGAAACTGTTCTTTCGTAACTGACCTGAGCAATGGCGATAAGAACCTGTTCTGGCGGGCCGACAGTCTTTCTTGCTCGAACATCAGGCCAGGCTGGAAAAAATTCGTTGCCTTTGTAAAACTGCCAGCTGACATGACACGTGACGGGGTATTGAAGATATACTTGTGGAATAGAACGCTTCAGGCTCTTGAACTGGATGAACTTACCATCAGATTGGAGGTGTTGAAAATGCCAACTTTCATGCCTGACCTTAAAATACCCCGCATCAAAGGCAGTCCGAGAGTTTTGGCACAACACGGTATATTCGAGTTGCTTTATTTCGGACGTTCATCGCTCGTGGCCCTAGCCGATCGGAAAGGAAGACTGCTCACAGGTCCCATTGGTATACTATCAGTTAAGAACGACAGCAGGTTAAAGCATTTCAATGCAAAATGGCGGGTTTATGCACAATATGATAGTCCCGAAGGCACACGCACAACAGTTTTGAAGAATCGAACCGGGTTTTTCCGGAACACATTGACCATAACCACCCGAGACAACACCGGTCGTATCGAAATTGACCTTTCCTCCACATCAGCCGTAAGAATTGTGCTCGAACGCCACAGTCTGGTAGTGCCTTTTGCCGAAGATCTTACTGAAATTTACAGAACCAACGGCAGGTGCGACACAGCTGACTTTCAGCCTGCATATTATCTTGCTGACGGAGGTGTTTCCATCGGTAAAGGCGAATCAGGTATGCATGTGTACAGGTCCGGAGCCTCCTCGGTGCAACTTGACACCAAAGCGAAACTGGTTTTGTTAAATATTGATTATAAGGCTGATCACCCGCAATTGCATTACCCGCTTACCAATAATAAGCAGGACTATTATCATGATGTATCAGCAAAAGTGTACAGACGTGGTGAATTATTAGAGCAGAGTTTGGTTCTTTATGCCGGACAGGATATGCGTCCGTCTTTACGCCTTATGCCTTATCCGTATGGTTTTGAATCGGTTGTTATCTGGTCGGAACATGCTGACTATACTGACCTCCGCACACATCGGGCCGTGCATTTCGGTCATGAAGACATAGTAGAGCCAGAGGATGCCGTCGGAGGCTTTGCTGCTTTTGGTATTCCTGTGACCAAGAGTGTCTTTTATCATAATCCGGATTCAGTAACCAACGCCGAAACCAGCGAAGGACTTTTTCCGGGAAAGCATGCATCTATTGATGGAAATAATGAATTTATTGATTTTCTGAAGCAACTGCACGATACAGGCAATGAGGTTTGCCTGCATAGTCCTGGTCAGTTTACCGACAGCCGCGAAGAAGTTAACAAAGCGCTTGGCTTTGTGCAGACGGCTTTTGGTTCGCCCACATGGATTGACCACGGGTACAATAATCATAAAAAGTTCAACCGTGAAAATGCCGTTTGCGATGGTTTCAATAAAAAGTCAGAGTTTTATGTTGCTGATCTCTGGAAAGCACACGGTG
The DNA here is from genome assembly GCA_024710405.1 of Bacteroidales bacterium. Taxonomy (GTDB): domain Bacteria; phylum Bacteroidota; class Bacteroidia; order Bacteroidales; family F082; genus UBA6192. The sequence continues at coordinate 465,517 of JANJUV010000002.1, read as the reverse complement.
TAAAATATTTCTGGAATCCGTTTTATGAAGAAGTAAGGCCTTTTGAGGACTGGATGCTGGGTGGCCACTTTGTCATCCCATACCCTGGTTTTGGTGATGCTTTTCCTTATGTTGGGGTCAGTCCGGTTAATTATCACAAAGAAGCCTGGCACTGGGCTACTTCAGGCACCCTTGAAGTGCCCGATGACAGACTTTGGGACTATTATTTCTCTGATGATCAACTTGAGGCATTGATCAAACATCGCAGCCTTTGGATCAACCATGTTTACCCTGCATGGGCCCGATATGGGAAAGGATTCTGGACATTCGACGATCAGTCGAAAGTGGTTGTGATGCCCGGTCTCAACAGGGCGTTGGAGAAACTGGACACTTATCGCAAACAGGGAAAGATTCTGGTGATGACAGTTGGTAATTATCTGGATTATGTAACGTCCGTTCAGAATTTGCAACTCGAACGGAATCCGGATGGAACTGTTACTGTGCATAACCCGCACAATATTCCTGTTGAGGGGCTTTGTTTTGTTATACACAGTGACCAGGTTTTGGTCAATGGTATTGTGCCGGCATCCAGAAACTCAGACAATGAAACAATATTCTGGTTTGACCTTCCTGCTCATTCTTCTGCCGTGATCAGCTATTGATCCGAGGCTGACAGCCTTGCCTTAACCATTAAATGCAATACAATAAACTTAAACTGTTTGAAAAAAGCAACGTTTTAGGATTATGAACAGTTTGTATTGAGGAAGCAGTAAAGTTTATATCTTCATTTCCGGCACTTCACCCTCTACGATCAGTTTTCCGGCTGTTTTGCTGACGATTTCTTCAACACTCACACCCGGTGCCCGTTCCACAAGCCTGAAACCATCAGGAGTAACATCGAGAACAGCCAGATCGGTTACGATTTTTTTTACACATCCAACGCCGGTGAGTGGCAGGGTGCATTCTTTGAGAAGTTTGGAGTTTCCTTTGGGGTCGGTATGGGTCATGGCCACAATAATGTTTTTGGCCGAGGCAACCAGATCCATTGCTCCGCCCATACCTTTAACCATTTTGCCGGGAATTTTCCAGCTGGAGATGTCGCCTTGTTCCGACACTTCAAAAGCGCCAAGCACCGTGAGGTCAATGTGGCCGCCCCTTATCATGGCAAAACTTGTCGAGGAGTCAAAAAAAGCAGCCCCTTTGGTGTAGGTGATGGTCTGTTTGCCGGCATTGATCAGGTCAGGGTCTTCATCGCCTTTCACGGGGAAAGGCCCAATACCGAGGAGTCCGTTTTCAGACTGAAGGATTACTTCCATTCCATCCGGTATGTAATTGGCTACCAGGGTGGGTATTCCGATGCCTAAGTTTACATAGAATCCATCTTTCAGTTCCTGTGCAATACGTTTGGCAATTCCATTTTTATCAAGTGGCATGGTATACAGGTATTAAGTTATGAACGTGTGGTGACAAATTCAATACGTTTTTCGAGGCCGCTTGCCTGAAAAATCCTTTGGACGAAGATACCCGGTGTGTGTATCTGGTTGGGGTCGAGGGTTCCGGCCGGAACGAGTTCTTCCACTTCGGCTATGGTTATTTTTCCGGCCATAGCCATAGCCTGATTAAAATTGTTGGCTGTGTGCCGGTAGATCAGATTTCCGTAGGTATCGCCTTTCCATGCTTTTACGATGGCAAAATCTGCGGTCAGGGCATGTTCAAGCAGATATTTCTTGCCATAGAATTCACGGACTTCTTTTCCATCAGCAACTTCGGTTCCATAACCGGCTGGTACAAAGAAAGCCGGAATTCCGGCACCTCCGGCCCTGCAGCGTTCGGCCAGAGTTCCTTGCGGGATGAGTTCGACCTCGAGTTCACCGCTGAGCAATTGCCGTTCAAACTCAGCATTTTCGCCTACATATGACGAGATCATTTTTCGGATCTGGTGTTTTTTCAGCAACAGTCCGAGTCCGAAATCATCTACACCGGCATTGTTAGAAATACAGGTGAGGCCGGTAACATTGCTTTCGACAAGCGCTGTGATACAGTTTTCAGGTATTCCGCACAAACCAAACCCTCCGAGCATCAAAGTCATGTTGTTCCTGATTCCATGAATGGCTTCACGGGCGTTGTTTACTACTTTTTTCATGTTGATATGATCATTAGTCCTTGAATCCGATAAAATTATGTGTTCCGTCGCAATAAGGCTTTTTGTGCGATGCTCCACACCGGCACAGGGCAAATATAGTTGTTTTGGTTTCTGTATTGCCGTTTTGGTCGGTGATTTCAGCCGGACCACTCACAAGCAGGGGGCCGTTTGGTACTACTTTGATTTGTGTGGACTTAAAAGCCGTTTCATTATTCTCGTATTCCATGATTTCGTTATTCATTCTGTACGTTAAAGCCCCTGAAGGACAAAGATCCACGGTTTCCCTGATAGATTCGGTATTTGATCCCTGAATGTTCACCCAGGGGCGATGAGCCGGATGAAATACGGTGGGCAGTTTTTTTACGCATACTGCAGAGTGAATGCATTTGTGCTGTTTCCAGATTACGGTGATTTCTCCATTCGAGTATTCGCGAACAATCTCATCCATAGTATTATTTTTTCAGCATCCAAGGTAACGACTGATGACCAGTCTTTGAATTTCAGAAGTTCCTTCTCCTATTTGAAGTAAACGCTGATCACGATAGAATCGCTCAACTTCATAATCCTTCATCAGGCCATACCCACCATGAATTTGTACAGCCTCGTCAGCAACTTCCTTGGCGATCTCGGAACAGTAAAGTTTTGCCATCGCTGATTCCATGGCATAGGCTCTTCCCTGATCTTTCAGCCAGCAGGCTTTATAAAGCAGATTGCGTGCAAGTTCTATCTTCAAAGCCATGTCGGCAAGTTTAAAGGCGTTGATCTGAAACTTTGAGATAGGCTGTCCGAATTGTTTGCGTTCTTTTGCATAAGCCAGTGCCAGTTCGTAAGCGCCTTGTGCTGCGCCAAGGCCCATAGCCGCAATGGAAAGCCTACCTGCATCAAGGGTTGCGAGCATGATTTTGGAGCCTTCGCCGACCTTTCCAAGGAGGTTTGTTTCGGGTACACGGCAGTCATCAAAAAAGAGTTCGGCTGTATCGCTGGCCCGCCACATCATTTTTCCATGCATGGCACGGCGTGTGAATCCGGGAGTATCCTTTTCCACTATAATGGTAGTGAATTCCTTTTTACCGTCAACATTGGCTGAAACAGCCTGCACGGTGCATCCAATGCTCATTTCAGAGGCGCCGTTGGTGATAAAAATCTTGGAACCGTTGATTACCCAGTTGCCATCGATGTGTTCGGCGGTAGTTTTTGATCCCCTTGAGTCGGAACCTGCACCGGGTTCGGTAAGTCCAAAACTCCACAAGGCTTCACCCGTGCACAGCAAAGGAAGGTATTTCTGTTTTTGTTCTTCAGTGCCGTAATAGTACAATGGGCCTATACCAAGTGAGTTGTGGGCGGCAAGAGTAGCGGCCTGTGAGCCGTCGATTCTGGCTATTTCCTCAACGGCAATGATATAGGATAATGTATCGAGTCCTTGTCCACCGTATTTCTCGGGCAGATACATGCCAAACAGACCAAGTTCGCCCATCCGCATGGTAAGTGTGGAAGAAAACTCGGCGTGCTCATCAAGATCCTTGGCAACCGGCCTTATTTCTCTTTCAGCAAACTCCCTTACGGTTTGCCGGATGAGTTCGTGTTCCTGTGATAGATCAAAATTCATGGTTATTGTTTTTGTTCAAATTCGGTCAGATGAATGAGTTGGGTTTTGGTGTCCACCATGTCCCCTTCTTTAACATTTACTTTGTCAACTTTAGCGTGGTTGGTGGCAACGATATTGTTTTCCATTTTCATGGCTTCCACAACCAATAATATACTGCCGCGTTTAACCTCGTCACCATCCTGCACATGTACTTTGATTACTTTTCCGGGCATAGGGGCAAAAAGACTGCCGTTTTCCTGTCCTGTATCACCCGACGAATAATCAGCTGAATCGTTGAGGAGGTCGTTACGAAGCAAATTAAAGATGTGTCCGTGAATGCTGAGTTGTGCATGACCTTCTGAATCATACGAAACATAAGCCTCAACAGGTCTTCCGGAAACTTCTAAATTCAGCTTTCCATCAGCATAATGATTCAGCCGGGCCTCAAACGGGATTCCTGAAGCTTTGCCTTTGATAGTTCCGTCCTTAAGGTAATCAATATCCACAGGGTAGGCATTGCCATCCATCTGAATCATCAGATGCATCCTGTTTCTCCAGTAACCAATCTCTTCCCAGAGGTTGTCGGTACCCCCAAGTTTTGTTTTATTCAGGTCGAACATTAAGAACGATGAAATTGGTATGGACGTCTGAATGAATGATTTTTGCTTTTCAATTTGTTGCAACAATTCAATGGTATGTTCATCACAAAATTTTGTGCTGATTTTATTGACAACAAACGAAGGGTGTTTCAGCATTTGATTCAGATAAGAAATGTTTGTGCTGATGCCGTGAATGATATAATTTTCGAGTGCATGTGTGGCTTTGTTCATGGCTTCATTTCTTGTTTTGCCATAGGCAATCAGCTTGCTGATCATCGGATCAAAAAAACTATGTACCTGCTGTGGCCGGTCTATGGCACTGTCAATCCTCAACCCTAGCATTTGCGGCTCGTGATACAAGGTGATCCATCCCGGTGAAGGCATGAAGTTTTTGGAAGGATTCTCGGCATAAATACGGCATTCGATGGCATGTCCCTTTTGTTGCAGCTCATCCTGTCTGTAACGTAAAGGTTCTCCGGATGCAATATGTATCTGTTCTTCCACCAGATCTACTCCGGTTACCATTTCTGTTACAGGATGTTCCACCTGAATGCGTGTATTCATTTCGAGGAAGTAGAAGTCTAGATTTTTGTCTACCAGAAACTCAATGGTACCTGCACTTCTATATGCAATCTTACTGCATATGGCTACTGCCGCGGCACCCATTTTTGCACGTACTTCGGGGGTAAGGGTAGGGGAAGGGGATTCTTCGATAATTTTCTGATATCTCCGCTGAACCGAGCATTCTCTTTCGAAAAGATGTATCACATTTCCGTAATGATCGCCTAATACCTGAATTTCAATATGACGGGGTTCCTCTATATATTGTTCGAGATAAACGGAGCCATCGCCGAAGTAGCTGGACGCTTCTCTTGATGTAGTTTCAAGAACATGTTGCAATTCTGACGGTTCTCTTACTATACGCATGCCTTTGCCACCACCACCGGCAGCGGCTTTCACCAGTACAGGGAAAGGTATGGTGTGGGCATTTTCCATGATATCGGTTTTGGTTCCGGTGATTCCCATGGTTACTGGCAATCCGCATTCAACAGCGAATTCACGTGCAGCAATCTTGTTGCCCATCAATTTGATGGATCTGCTGTCGGGTCCAATGAAAATGATATTGGCTTCTTCGCAGGCACTAACAAGTCCTGGGTGTTCCGAAAGAAAACCGTAGCCCGGATGAATGGCGCAAGATATTGATTTAGAAACAATATCCATAATCCGTTCAATGTTAAGGTAAGTTTCGCTGAGCGGCCCATCACCCAAGAACCAGGCTTCATCTGCCATATGCACATGCAATGATTCACGGTCAGCTTCAGAAAAAACTGCTACAGAGGCAATATTCATTTTCTTCAGGGTGCGTATGATCCTGACAGCGATTTCGCCCCTGTTGGCAATGAGTACTTTATTGATATTTCGGATGTTCTCGGTCATGGTTGAACCCAGTTTGGTTTTCTTTTATCGAAGAATGAGTTAATGCCTTCCTGTCCTTCTTCGGAAGCACGCTGAGAAGCTATCATGTTGGCTGTAAAGCGCATAAGTTCGCTGGTATCGCTTGCGGTAGACGAAACCACACGGATGAGTTTTTTGCATTGTTCAACGGCATGCGGGCCACTGGACAGAAGCAAATCAGTATAGTGTTGCAATTCAATTTCCAGGGTTTCAGTACTAACAACTTTATTGACCAGTAGAAAACGATAAGCTTCATCGGCCGAGAATCTTCTTCCGGTCAGCATCAGTTCGCGTGCAGCAGCTTCACCGCAGCGCCTGATCACATAAGGGGAAATAGTAGCAGGTGTAATACCAATTTTTACTTCAGTAAACGCAAAAGTTGTGTCAATATCCGCCAAAACGATGTCGCAGGCAGCCGACAGACCATTGGCACCTCCAAAAGCTGATCCGTGAACGAATGCAATCACCGGTTTCGGACATGTATAGACTTTTTCGAACAGCGAGGCCAGCCGCAATGCATCCTTATAATTCTGATCATGACCGTAACCGGCAATATCTTTCATATAGTTGAGGTCGGCACCGGCCGAAAAGGAGCGACCTTTGCCGCGCAAAATAATCAGGCGCAGACCGGAATCGTCAATGCAGACATCAAACGCGGCTGCCAGTTCCTCAATCATTAATGCATTAAGTGCATTATGCTTTTCGGGCCTGCTGAGCCAAATGGTAGCGTAGCGGCCTTTTTTTTCAATTTCGATGGTTGTGAAATTATGCATGGATTTACATTCTGAAAACACCAAATTGTTGAGCAGGATAAGGTTTGTTGATTGAGGTCGCAATTCCCATAGCAAGTATTTTCCTGGTGTCGGCGGGATCAATGATTCCGTCGTCCCATAAACGGGCTGTGCTGTAGTAGGCTGAACCCTCCCGTTCGTATTTTGCCAGAATGGTCTGTCGCATTTTATCAGCTTCTGCAGAAGGCATTTCCATCCCTTTTTCGCGGTATTGGTCGGCTTTGACTGTGACCAGAACATTGGCAGCCTGTTCGCCTCCCATTACGGATATTTTTGCATTAGGCCACATAAACAGGAGCCTTGGACCGAAAGCCCTGCCAGCCATGCCGTAATTTCCGGCTCCGAAAGACCCACCGAAAATGACTGTAAACTTGGGCACGTTGGTATTTGAAACAGCATGTACCATTTTTGCGCCGTCCTTGGCTATGCCTCCTCTTTCAAATTCTTTGCCTACCATAAATCCTGTGATATTCTGCAGAAAAACCAGCGGGATGTTTCGCGAAGTGCACAATTGTATGAAGTGAGTAACCTTCAGGGCAGATTCAGAGAAAAGCACACCATAGTTGGCGATAATACCTACCGGAAATCCCATAATATGTGCGAAACCTGTAACAACTGTTGTTGCATAGCGGGCTTTGAATTCGTGGAAACGGCTCTCGTCAACCATACGCATGATGATTTCCCGCGGATCGACCAGTTTCCGAAGGTCGATCGGAGCAATCCCATAGAGTTCTTCGGGGTCATACAGCGGATCGGCTGGTGAAACAAGGTCAAGTTTTTGTTTTTCAGCAGGTTTAAGGTTTTCGAAGATGTTTCGGCAGATCTGAATGGCATGGGTGTCGTTTTCTGCCATATGGTCAGCTACCCCGGATACCGAAGTATGAACATCGGATCCGCCAAGGTCTTCGGCTGTTACTTCCTCGCCTGTAGCCGCTTTCACAAGCGGTGGCCCTCCCAAGAAAATGGTACCCTGATTGCGCACAATAATAGTCTCGTCGCTCATGGCCGGAACATAAGCTCCTCCGGCTGTGCATGATCCCATGACAATTGCGATTTGGGCAAGGCCCATTGCCGACATTCTGGCCTGATTGTAGAAGAACCTTCCAAAATGGTCGCGGTCGGGAAAAACAGTGTCTTGCTCAGGAAGAAAAGCTCCGCCTGAATCAACCATATAAACACATGGAAGCCCGTTCTCCATGGCAATTTCCTGCGCCCTGAGGTGTTTTTTAATAGTATATTGCATATACGTTCCGCCCTTCACCGTGGCATCATTGGCAATGATGACCGTCTCCCTTCCGTGAACGACGCCAATGCCGGTGACAATTCCGGCAGAAGGAAAACCATTGTCGTAAAGATCATAAGCAGCCATAGGGGATAGCTCCAGAAATGGAGTGTTCGGGTCGACAAGGAGGTTGATACGCTCACGTGCCAAAAGTTTTCCGCGCTCATGATGCCTGCTGATGGCTTCCTCGCTGCCTCCGGCTGTTGACTGTTTCAGTACGTTTCGGTATTGTTCCATCAAAGCGAGATATGCCTTTCGATTCTGCCTGAATTCAGCCGAATTAGTGTCGATTTTTGTTTTTAATGTATACAAGACCAGATGTTGCTTTAAGTTAATGCATGAGTTTTCACCAAACCTCTGTATAGGGTCAGGTGAAGTTGTGTTGATCGGTTGTAAAGTTAAATAAAAACAATTAGCCCAATGAATTGGTTTCATTAAATTGGTGTTTCGACGAATAATAATTTTCTTTTCAAGCTTTAGGCACACATTTTCAATAAGTTTGTACAAATGAAAAAAACTGCATATTTTAGCGCATCAAATATGCCAGTTCTTAATACCAACCAAAGATTGAACAAGATGAATTATCCCAAGAAAGTTGTTATCGGAGACATAACGGTTCGTGATGGTTTTCAGCACGAAGAGAAATATATTCCGACAGCTGCCAAGCTTTGGCTTGCTGAGGAACTTATGTTATGTGGGTTTAAACATATAGAGGTGACCAATTTCGGCAATCCATCCGGCATGCCACAGTTTAAAGATGCAGATGAATTGTTCCGGCTTATAAGAAGTAGTAAACGTATTGCACATTTATTGCCTGATGTTTCACTAACGGCCATTACTATTCGCGAAAAAGCCATTGAAAGAGCTATTGAAGCGCGCAGAGAGGGCTACGGGCCCGACAGGATTTTGCTCATGGTCAGCACAAGCGAATCGCACCAGTTTAAAAACTCAGGACTTACTATTGATGAGTATTTCAGAATGGGTGAGAAGTGGATTCCCAAAGCTCTTGATGCAGGACTAAAAGTGAACGGAACAGTGAGCACGATCTGGGGTTGTCCGATCGAAGGACCGACAAAACTCGAGCGTGCAGTTGAATTCACTCAGCGCTGGCTTGATATTGGGGCAAGCGATGTTGAACATGCCGACCATGATGGCTCAGCTTCACCTGACAGAATATACCGCTACTTCAGTATGCTGCTTGACAAGGTGCAAAACCCACATAAACACATTGTTCACCTGCATACTACACGTGGATTTGGACTTGCGAACGTTTTGGCAGCCCTGCAGGCAGGAATGACCAATTATGAATCAACGATGGGCGGAATTGGCGGACAGCCTGCAAATTTTGTCGATGGTGTGCCTGTTTCAGGAACCGGCGAGTATTATTACAAGGATTCACTTAATGTTGGCCTTGTTTCTACCGAAGACATGGTAGTGATGATGGACGAAATGGGCATCGAAACAAACCTTGACGTTGACCGCATTCTGAAAACCGGGAAAATGGTAGAACGAATCGTCGGACGAAAACTACGCTCCGAGTCCATTAATCAGGGAAGGATACCAAAATCATTATCGGGCAGGGAATAGGGTGAAATATTTTTTATTCTCTGAAGATCCTCTGAAACAAACAACATTTTTTCGATAACCTATAATCAGACATTCAGTCAACCATGATTCATATTACCGAAACGGCACGCGATGCCATGCAGGGTATTAAAACACCTATTTCTTCGGAAAACAAAGTCAAATATATCAATGCATTACTTAAGGTTGGATTTAATACTCTTGATACAGGTAGTTTTGTTTCGGCACGGACAATTCCGCAAATGGCCGACACGGGTGAGGTGTTAAATAAGCTGCAATTTCAGGAAAAGAAGCCCGAGATCATGGTTTTGGTGGTTAACAAAAGAGGAGTTAGGCAGGCACTGGATTTTCCCCAGGTGAACTGTATTTCATATCCTTTTTCCGTTTCTCCTACCTTCCTGCGGCGTAACCTCAACACTGATGAGAAAGGCTCATTGGAAACCCTCAGAGAAATTCTTGAACTTGCTTCTGGCCGGTTTGATGCCGTGATATATCTTTCTATGGGACTGGGAAACCCCTATGGTGATGACTGGAGTATCGGAATGGTTATTGACAAAGCCGGTTTGCTCTACGAAATGGGAGTCAGACGGATGCCTCTTTCCGACATACTCGGCGATGCAACTCCTGATAAGATACACTGTATCTACGAAAAACTGATTCCAACTTATCCTGAAGTGGATTTTGGCCTGCATCTGCACACAAAACCTTCTCTGGCTTACACCAAACTTGAAGCTGCCTGGGAAGCAGGTGTCAGAAGCTATGAAACCGTCCTCAATGGATTGGGAGGCTGTCCGACAGCAGCTGATGAAATGGTGGGCAACCTGAGTACACAAGATCTTTTGTTTTTCTGCCAGCACAAAGGGGTGGCCCATGGCCTCAACCCAGATGCACTTTATGAGGCTGCTGTTGTTGCTGCTGACATAATTTAATGATGCCCGTATAGTTTTCACTTGTGTCTTAACTTGATTTCACAGTTATTTTGTGTGCTTTTGTTGGCTGCAAACCATTACATTTGCAGGTAGCAATTTCCTGTAAAACATGACGCCAGCACAAGATCTTAGCGGCAGGTTCGAACAGCTCAGGGCCGAAAACCTTGAACGCCTGAAAGAACTGGCCACACTGAACCGTACTACTCAGATTATACGCGAAAATAAAGGTCCCGAAGAGACCTTAAAGCATATATGCATGATTCTTCCCGACGGATGGCAATACCCTGCCTTTACCGGAGCCAGAATCATTTTTGGCAAAGATGTGTACCTTTCTCCTGGTTTTGCCCTCTCACCATGGCGACAGATGCAGGAATTTGAAACCATTGATGGAAAGCGAGGCAGCATTGACATATGCTATACAAAGGAATTTCCTGAGTGCGACGAAGGCCCCTTTCTGGAAGAAGAACGTGACCTGCTGCTGAATCTGGCCAGCATGATCAGCGGATACCTGAACTCACTCACCGGCAAAGTTTTTTTAGGCGATAAAGTCACCGGGCAATCCAAACCAGAAGGTGAAGAAACACCGCAGGTCATCAGCAGGCAACTTCTTCAGAAGTTTCTCAATAAAAACAACTCTGACCGCGACATATACCACGACCTTATGACCTTTAAGGTGAAGGAAATACTGCTTGTTTCAAACCTCTATGATGCCTACTCTATCGAAAGGGAAGGTAGGTTTTCGGAGCATGTTTTGGGACATTATCACCAATTGAACCTTACCTCGGTGCCCAGAATTACCGGGGTGACCACCTTTGCTGAAACATTAGAAGTGCTCAGATCCAAACACTTTGATCTGATTATCTTTATGGTAAGTGTGGATAAAAAGACTCCGGTCGACATGAGCCGTAAAATTAAAAAGGAATTCCCCTATATCCCCATTTTCTTTCTGCTGAACAGCAATACTGAGATAGCATATTTCCAGAATGTGGCCAAAAATACCCTGAGCATCGACCGGATTTTCAGTTGGAACGGTGATTCAAATGTGTTTTTTTCAATGATCAAAATGGTTGAAGACCGGATCAATGTTGTTAATGACACACGTGTCGGTCTTGTCAGGGTCATTCTGCTTGTAGAAGACTCACCAAAATATTACTCACGTTACCTGCCCATGCTGTATAAGATTGTGATGGAGCAGACTCGGCGCATTATTGATGACGTAACTACAGACGAACTTTACAAGGTGTTGCGCATGAGGGCACGGCCCAAGATATTGCTCGCCAGCTCCTATGAGGAAGCATGCCACATTTTGCGTGAGTTTCGTGAATATATGCTGTGTCTGATCACTGACATGAAGTTTGACCGTAATGGATTGCAGGATGAGAATGCAGGCGTTGAACTTGTGCGGTTTGCCAAAGGGATGATCAGCGAATTGCCAACAATTATACAATCATCAGACCCAGCAAATTCAGAAGTAGCATATCGGTATAAATCAACTTTTATTGATAAAAACAGCGAAACCCTATCGCAGGATTTTCAGAGTTTTATTACGCATTATCTTGGCTTTGGCAACTTTATCTATCGCGACAGGTTTGGTCGGCAGATAGCGCAGGCACGCACCCTTAAAGAGTTCGAAGTCAACCTGCGTACCATACCGGCTGAGTCGTTGTTGTATCATGCCCACCGCAATCATTTTTCATTGTGGCTGATGGCCCGTGGCGAAATCCGGGTTGCAAAAATCATCAATCCTAAAAAGGTTACTGACTACGAAAATCCGGAAGAGCTTAGGAATGAACTCATTGAGATGATTCAGCAATTCAGGAACGAACAGAATGTTGGAAAAATCATTCCCTACGAGGAGTCAGCCATCGCAGATGAGAAAAATATCGTGAGCCTTGCCGACGGTTCGCTCGGAGGCAAAGGCCGTGGACTTGCATTTATCAATACCCTTATCCATAACTACGATTTTTCGCAGCAGGTCCCTGATATCAATATTCGCACACCAAAAACTTCGTTGATAGGCACCGAGGAGTTCCAGTTGTTTTTAGAACGTAACAACCTTATTGAACTTGTTGTTCGTGAAACAGACTATGAAGAGATCAAGAGAAGCTTCATTCAGGGAAAACTGACACCAACTTTAATGAAACGGCTGAGAAGCTTGTTGATTCAAATCAACAAACCATTGGCAATCAGATCTTCAGGACTGTTTGAAGACAGCCTTACGCAACCATTTGCCGGGATTTTTGAAACATATATTTTACCCAACAGTCACCCTGACATCGAGATTCGGCTGGAACAACTGGCAAATGCAATTAAACTGGTATTTGCTTCGGTTTATTCTGACGTTGCAAGGGGTTATGTGAATGCTATTCACTATAAAATCGAAGAAGAAAAGATGGCCGTCGTTATTCAGGAATTGGTCGGTCAGCAATATGATCAGTATTATTATCCGCATGTTAGTGGTGTGGCTCAATCCTATAATTACTATCCGTTTGCACACATGAAGCCCGAAGAAGGTTTTGCAATAGCAGCTTTGGGTCTTGGAAAATATGTTGTTGAAGGAAATAAGGCTTACCGCTTCTCTCCCCGCTATCCCAACCTCGATATCAACTCACCCAAAGATCAGTTTAAAAACTCACAGGTAAATTTTCTGGCTGTTGACCTTGCACGTACCGAACCTAACCTGCTTGAGGGTGACATGGCAGGTCTGGAAAGCCTCGACATTAGTGTTGCCGAGAGGCATGGAACTCTTCGTCATTGCGCATCGGTTTACAGCGCTGACAACAATACGATTTATCCCGGTATAAGCAAACCCGGCCCGCGTATTGTAAACTTTGCCAACGTGCTTAAATATAACTACACCCCACTTGCTCAAACGCTCGAAGTTGTGCTTGATGTAGTTAAAGAAGCGCTTGGAACTGCAGTTGAAATCGAATTTGCCCTTGATCTGAACCGTGATGAAAACGGCCGATGTTCCTTTTATTTGCTTCAGATCAAACCACTGATTGGCAGCGCTGATGATTATGTGGTTGAGATGGATAAAATAAAACAGGAGGATATTGTGCTGTTCTCTGAAAAAGGTATGGGTAATGGTCTTATCAATAATATCAGAGATGTGATTTTTGTGGACAAGAATAAATTTGATAAGCGTTTTACAGAGGATATGGCCAAAGAGATTAGTCAACTAAATGAATTGATGTTTAGCAATGCGCTTCCTTATCTTCTCATAGGACCCGGCAGATGGGGTACACGTGACAGATGGATTGGAATACCGGTCAATTGGCCACAAATATCCAATGCAAGGGTGATCGTGGAGACCAGCCTCGAGGATTTTCCGCTGGATGCCTCTTCAGGGTCACATTTTTTTCACAATGTAACCTCAATGAATGTGGGTTATTTTACGGTGCAACCAGAAATCTCAAAAAGTTTCATCAACTGGGAATTACTTGGAAAACAAGAGATCATAAAAGAAACGAATTGGTACAAACATATCCGTTTTACTGAGCCGCTTATGGTACGCATGGATGGTAAAAAACGTATTTCAGTAATTACTGTTGGAGAAAAAACTTAATCACAATAGTTGCTCTATCGGTGGTATATTAAGTCTGGTTTATTGTTTTTTATGAGAGAATAACCAATTCAGCAACTCCGGTTCGGCAAAAGCGTTTTCCCATGACCCATGGCCAACGCCTTCGTAAAGACTAAGTCTGGGATTTCCACCAAGGTTTTTGATTGTTTCAGCGATTTGTTCTGAAAAGGAGACTGCAACGATTGGGTCGTCCGTTCCATGAAAAATCCACAGAGGCACATCATTGGCAAAAGATTGAACAACGGAAAGGTTGGTTCCTCCGCAAATGGCAATTGCTGCAGCAAATCGGCCAGGACGCCGGTAAAGTAGTTCGTAAGTTCCCATGGCGCCCATCGAAAGCCCGCCAACATAGAACCGGTTTGTATCGGCCCAGCTTTGGTTCCAGATTTCGTCAATCAACCCCATAAGCAATCTCATTGCATTGGTGGGCTCAAGTTCCGGCTGGAAGTTAAAACTAATTGTTCCGGTACTGTCGGTGGTCCTTTCCACTCTTGCCCAATAATCGTCTAAAGGGCATTGGGGGAAAATAACCACTGCACGATTATTGATGATGTTAATATCGGATGCAAATAAACTTCCCCCGTGAAGTAGTTGTTTTTGATTATCTGCTCCTCGTTCGCCCGAGCCATGGAGAAAAATAATCACCGGCAACTTATCTGAATGCTGGTGATTATGGGGTAACATTATGCGGTAGGGAAGGCTGTCCCCATCTTGCTTGAAAACGTCATTGCCAAATAATGTCAAATCCTGAGCAGAGGCTTTGCCGCCCTGCAAGGTTAAGCAAATGGAAAAACAGTATATAAGTTTGAAAATTAAGCTCATTATATCACTAGATTTCATGTTGACATTCACCGTGATTTAATAATGGGTTGTGTTGTATTTTCCTGAGGAATTTTCACTTCCGAAACGTAAGTAAAACTAAATGCGCTATTTACAGAAACAATAATGTCAAATCCCAGGGATTTCCATACAAATGACAAAGATTAAAATTAACAGTCAAATAAACACGTGTCAGTCAGTGTTTTTCAAGTTTCTTATATCAACTCAATTTTTGCTGATCTGATTGTGTTGGAACTCGGCCCTACCATAATCATATAATTACCTTTTTCCGTTCCAAAGCTCATATCAGCCCTAAAAAACGACAGATCGAGACTGTTTATATAGAATTCGGCCACACCTGTTTGACCAGGTTCAAGGGTCAGCTGCATGAACTTTTTAAGTTGTTTGACCGGACGGGCCACCGAAGCAACAGGATCGTGTATGTATAATTGTACGGTTTCGGTTCCTGTCATTAAACCGGAATTAGTGACCTGAATACTTACTTTTACAGAGTCTTGTTCACTCATGGATGTTTGGTTCACCGATAGTTCCGACCATTCAAAAGTTGTATATCCGAGCCCAAAACCAAATTCATACAATGGCTCATTTGGCACATCCAGATATTTTGAAGTGTACTTGTTATTGGCATCGAAAGGCCTGCCTGTATTGCGCATATCGTAATGGTTAGGTACCTGACCCACATGTGCCGGGAAAGTTACCGGAAGCCTGCCCGATGGGTTAAAGTCGCCAAACAGAATGTCGGCAAGGGCAGAACCGCCCATTGTCCCAGGAAACCAACCCAAAAGAATTGATTGTGCATGTTGCTGAAGTTTGTTTATCGTAAGTGGTCTTCCGGTAAATAGCACAACAACAATAGGTTTGCCCGTTTTCAGGATTTCGTCAGCCAGTTCTTGTTGTACGCCCGGAAGGCCAATATCGGCCCGGCTTGCGGCTTCACCCGACATCCAATAGTTTTCACCTAATGCAAGCACAACAACATCCGCTTGTCTGGCAGCATCCACTGCTTCTTTAAAACCTTTCATATCGGTACCGTCTGTTGTACAACCCATTGCATGGATGATCCGGCTTTGCGATACGGCTTCTCTGATACCCGTAAGCAGGGTTATTGATTTTGTCCAATCTCCTGCTGCTGACCAGCTGCCGATCATATCACGCTGCGCATCGGCCATCGGGCCGATAACAGCAATTGTTTTCAGGTCTTTGGATAATGGAAGCAGATTGTTTTCATTCTTCAGCAGTACTGCAGATTTTCGGGCCATATCGCGGGCTGCTTCTAAATTGTCAGCTGACATTACAAGTGTTTTTTCACGTTCTTCGGAACAGAACCTGAACGGATCTTCAAAAAGTCCGAGCATGAATTTTACTTTGAGTATCCTGCGAACAGCGGTGTTAATAAGCTCTTCGCTGACTTTACCGTTTCTGACGAGTTGCGGAAGGGCTTTCTGATAAAAGCCTGCCTGCATGTCCATGTCCACTCCGGCTTCGATAGAGAGTCTGGAGGCTTCGAGGGTATCACCTGCCACTCCGTGAAACATCAGTTCCATGATGCTGGTGTAATCAGTCACCACAAAACCTTCAAAACCCCATTCGTCTCTCAATATTTCGGTCATCAGATATTTACTGGCAGTTGCCGGTATTCCGTTAAGGTCGTTGAAAGAGGTCATTACGGTCAGTGCTCCTTCATCAAGGGCAGCTTTGTAAGGTGGTAGAAATGTTTCGCGGAGTGTGCGCTCCGACATGTCTACGCTGTGGTAATCGCGTCCGGCCTGTGGTGCACCATAAGCTGCATAATGCTTCACGCATGCTACAACAGAATTCAGTGAGCCGATACCTTCACCCTGAAAACCGCGGACACGTGCACGTGCAATTTCTGAAGCCAGGTAAACATCTTCACCGGCACCCTCAACTATGCGTCCCCAACGTGGATCACGAGATATGTCGCACATTGGGGCAAATGTCCAGTGCAATCCTTCTGCACTCGCTTCAATAGCCGCTATTCTTGCAGCTTCTTCTATGGCCGTTAGATCCCAACTGGCAGCCTCAGCCAGTGGTACCGGAAAGATTGTCCGGTGGCCGTGAATCACGTCATAACCAAAAATCAAAGGAATGCCCAGTCGCGTATTGTTAACCGCCATTTCCTGCAACTTTCGGGTATAGGCAACACCATAGGCATTGAAAATAGCTCCTGCTCTGCCGCTTTTAATATCTTCTTCGTACTCCTTTCTGATAAATGCACCTGTTTGATCCATGTCGCTGGTAAACAGTGTCATTTGTCCGATTTTTTCCTCCAGGGTCATCAGTGAGAGCACCGAATCTACCTTCCTGTCAAGGTCATTTGTTGCATTAGGTTTGTTCTGAGTGCATGCTTGTGTCAGGATGAGTACCATCACGATGCCGATGAAAACGAGCTTTGATCTTTTCATGTGTTATTGAGTTTGGAACTAATTGAAAGTTAACGTATAAAACCTAATTTGTTCATTGCTGACTGAGTTTCTGGTGCCGACATGAATAGCTCCCAAAGCAGACCCGACCGGTGGTTTTCAATCATAATCAATATAGGACCTTGATCGATTGCAAGATACGAATCAGCCCACCAGCCTTCGTGGGGGTTGAATGCATCATAGAAGCCATACTGACCCCAAAGCTTATCGCCGAGTGTGTAATAGAAGAATTTGAGTGCTTCCATTGAATGATC
Organism: Bacteroidales bacterium; assembly: GCA_024710405.1. GTDB lineage: Bacteria > Bacteroidota > Bacteroidia > Bacteroidales > F082 > UBA6192. The sequence goes on along the minus strand of JANJUV010000002.1, from coordinate 448,049 downwards.
TGGTGTGTATGGGAATGAGGACAAGGCTGCTGTTGGAGTGATGGTTCCGTTGTCGCGTCCCGAAACAGGTTCGTGCACAGCATATCCGTTGGGATCATCACTGGCCGTGAGGCCCCACATCGAGCTGCTGTAACCGGTACGGTTAAATGGGTTTTCAATGCAGTGTTGTCTGTTTATCAGTGTGTGGTTTACATTTTGTGTCCAGTAATTGGCATACTGGTCACTTAGGTTTGTAGGGTTAAGACCTAAAAAAGAGTAATGTGCAAAGAAAAGTGGCCCTCCAAAATCGAAACCTAATGGTAATTCGTATCCATAAAAAGTTTTCCCATTTACAAAATAGGACGATGAGGCCCATCCGCTATGATATACTGAGGCTGGGACGGGAAAGGTTTCAGAAGTTGCGGCCATAAAATAGGTAATCAGAGCCTCGTTATATCCTTTTACCTGCATGTTCATGGCCCATCCAACTGTTGGCGACCAGTGCCAATAGAGTACATCCTGACCACCGCGGGTAAACCAGTTCCATTCAATCTCGTCCAACAAGGTATTAATTTGGGTGATTAATTCATTTTCCGAATGATTTACAGGGTCAAGATACTGCCTGACGGTCAATAAACCGGCGGCCATGAAAGAAGTTTCCACCAGATCAGCACCGTTGTCGTTGGTGGAAAAGGGAATCGTTTTTCCGGTAGTTCCGTTCATCCAGTGTGGCCATACACCATGAAAACGATCAGCAGTGGCAAGAAAACCAAGTATCGTCTGAAGTCGTTCGATGGCTTGATCACGGGTAATAAAGCCTCTTTCAACTGCCATTGGAATTGCCATGATTCCAAAACCGCTACCACCTGTGGTTACAGTCTCACCCGAACCCAATCTTTCTCTTGCCATACCACTAACCGGATGAGCATAATCCCAGAAGAATCTGAATGTTGTGCTTTGCACCAGGTCGAGCAACGATTCGTCACTTAGCGGAGAAAACTTGTCTGTTGAGTCGAGGTTTGTTATGAAGTAACCGTTAAACCCATTAAATGTAAAGCCATTAGCTGATTGAAGCTGTGATGAAATCAATAACCGATGCTTTGTATAATAGCTTAAAGGGGAATTTGGTTTTATTATCACGGATTTTCCGTCAGCACCTGGTTGAACAGAAAGGTTGTTTCCGGGCAACAAGGTGAAGTGTGTTGCTAAATTTGTCTGATTAAGTGGTTCATTGAATATGACTTCGATCTGAGTGTTATCAAAAGGCACTTCACGAACAATCTGCTGGTTAAGCATATTAAGTCCATTAACCATGATACTGCTAACCACCAGTTTGCCGGTCTCAGTAATGAATCGGTAACTTACACCAGCAAACGTCTCACCGTTTTTACCTAAAATCCCCGGTGCGATGCTTAGTTCGTAGATGGTTTGATAATCAAGTTTGGATTTAACTTTCACTTCAAACGACAATGGTTGAGATTGAATAATTTCAATCTCCACGTATGAAGAACCGTTTTCTGCTTTCAGTGATGTCAATGAACTGGCTTTTTGAACATCAATAGCAGAGGAACATTCGATCACTATGATAGGCTCAATCACTATGTCTTCTGCTGTTTTATTGGTCGCAAGCGTGATGTTTCCGCTAAATGCTTTATTAATCTGAATGATACCTTTGTCATTATGATCATTTTGTTTCTTGCAGGATTGATAAAACAATACCGACAAAAGCAAAACGATTAAACCAGTTACATGTTTATTCATATTTATGTTGTTCAGAGCCAAAGATTTTAAAAAAAAAGGAGAGAAGGGGGGTGCCCTTCCCTCCTGAAACACTATTTAATCCACTAACCACTATTTTTCAGAGTCGTACATAAGTTGAATTTCAACCGGAGTAAGCACTTTGTGGAAAATACGAATGTCATCAAGCTGACCTTTAAAGTGGTTTGCTCCAGGGAAATCATAGCCACCCCAGGGTTCGTTGTCCCAAAGGGTTCCTGCGCGAGAATGGATGAAACCAAAGGCCAGTTCGTTAACAACTTCGGGGGCAACACCTCCGTATTTAAGTCCTGTAACAGTTGTTTTGGCATCTCCTTCAGGCCATAGGTTGAAATCGAAGCTTTTCATTTTTTCGCCATTGTAATACAAGATACCCTTTTTTGCCTGACTGTCATAGGTGTAGGTAACATGCAACCAATTGTCCTTAAGCAAAGCGATCATTTCATCTGCGGTCAGACTTTTTGCAAAGTCCCATCCTTGCCAGCCTCCGTTGGTGTTATCTGTAGCAAGAGCCGGGAACCACATGTCTTCAGAAGTAGTTTCGCCATTTTCGAGGCCATAGCGGAAGGCAAATTTTGCTCCGTCATAAGCTCCAAAGATCTCATACTGGAAACCGTAGAATGCCCCTAGTCCCATAACAAAGTGGCCATGATCGATTCCGGCCGAAACGGCTTTCACCCAGAAAGAGATCGTGAAATTATTGGTGTTCATCAGTTGATCACCATTGGGAATTTCGATGATGCTGGTAGTTCCGTTGAATGTTGCCGCTTTTCCTGCGGTTGCATTGCGCGAAGGAGTGTAGGTGATAGCAACTATACCGCTGGCTGCAGGGTCAAAACTGCCAACTGCATCGTTTGCGTTGTCCTCAAAAGGCCAATGGGCAATAACTCCTGTCGGAACAAAGGTTCCAATGGTAGTAAAGGTACGACTCAGGTCAGTAAGAAATTTACCTTCGGTTGACTTGATACCGCCTTTCATGTCGAGTTTATAGAGAGCACCATTGCTAAGGTCACCTTCAGGAACTATAGTAACCACATTCTTATTGGTGGTGATTGTGATGGTGATGTTGGCACCGTCATAATCCTGAGTGAGCATAATGTTTGCAGTAGTTGCAGTCAGTGGATCAACATCAGTGCTGAACGTGGCCGTTATCGTTGGCTTTGTGGGCACAGTGTTGGGCGAGGTAGCACCATTGAGGTCAATGTCACCGGCAACCAGAGTTTTTAGGGTAAGGTCTACCGGATCATCTTTTTTGCAGCTTTGAAGGCTGAGGCCAATGACGCCAAGGGCAAGCATAAGGCTTAGGATTACAAACTTTTTTTTCATAGTGTAAAGATTTAGATTAGGTTAATAAAACATTTAAAGAATTACCAATTAGGGTTTTGGGTTAAAGATCCTTGAGAAATATCTATTTCATTCTGAGGAACAGGCAAAAGTTCGTGCTGGCCTGTTACAAATCCAAGCGGGCCAAGTATTTCGGCTGCTTTTCCCGTGCGGACAAGATCCCAGAAACGATGACCTTCAAGGGCAAGTTCATGTCTGCGTTCGAGAAGAATGAGGTTTCGGAGTTCATCTTTGGCAGTTACAGTTATGTCGGGCAGAATGTCATTGTTTCCATTGCGTGCACGCTGCCTGACCCGGTTGAGATATATAAGTGCATCAGCAGGCTTCCCATTTTCGTTCATTGCCTCTGCAGCCATGAGCAAAACATCAGCAAACCGGATGATTCTGCGGTTGTGACCAAACTGAGTATTTGTTGATGATCCGGGTATCCACACTTTTTGATTATAGCATTCAACCTCAATCACATTTCCATTCTCATCCAACGTAACATCCGGTGTGGTACCGTCGCCCAGTATTTCCACGCCGTCGAGCACTTCACCCAGATCAATAATGGTAGCATCAAGTCGGGGGTCGCCGTCTTCAAACGAAAACCTGAGGTTTTGGGTTGGCCGGTTAAAACCCCAGCCTCTGTTGGGTGTTCCGCGGACTCCCTGAGTATTTGCATATTGGTTGCCAATGTTTCCCTCGGTTTCCATGGCTCCAATTTCAAAAACTGATTCCATTCCGTGTTCGCCCCATTTGCTGTTGGCGTTTGTGAAGTCAGGTTCCAGATCATAAAATTCGGTTCCGTTAATTACGGCAAGTGTATGTTCCTCTGCTTTTACATACTCTTTGTTGAACAGATAAACTTTCGCAAGCAGTGCATGTGCAGCACCAAGCGATGCCCGCCCCATATCGTTGGCTGCATAGGCGCTTTTATTAGGAAGATGAGAAACAGCAAATTCGAGATCGCTGATAATAAGACTGTAAATATCGTCTCTTGATGACCGCTCGAGTTTTAATGGTGGTGTAACGGTAGTAACCTTAGGTACGCCTCCCCATGCACGCACAAGATCAAAATAGTATAAGGCCCTGAGGAAGGAGGCTTCAGCAAGGTAACGGTTTTTCAGCTGCTCATCCATGCTTATTGCCGGAACTTTCTCCAATACGACATTGGCCCTTTTGATGCCTTCATATAGGGTTGCCCACCACCGGTCAAGTCCGTCTTGCGTTGGCGAAAAAGTGAAATCATCATATGGGTTAAGGTTGCTGGCCTGATCGTTGGGATTGCTTCCCTTTCGGGTGTCATCCGACATGATGTCGAGTATTGGGTATCCTCCTGAATGATAATGCCATGACCTGAGTGTGGCATAAACTCCATTAGTGGCTAGAAGGGCATCCTCTGGTGTTGTTGGGAATGCTTCCTGCGTGATTAAGCCTTGTGGTTTTACATCCAGAAAGTCTTTGCATCCTGAAAACAGAATGACGGACAAAATTATTGAAATCAGGGATATTTTTTTCATGGCTGTCATGATTAGAAAGTAAGGTTAAGTCCAACTGAGTAAACTGCCGCAATAGGATAAATTCCATTGTCGATGCCATTGGAGAGTACACTTCCTCCGCCAATTTCCGGTGTATAGCCTGTAAACTTTGTCAAGGTGAACAGATTTGATCCTTTCAGATAGATTCGGGCAGAATTAACCTGAATCCTGTTCATGAGTTTTTCGGGAAAACTATAACCAACGATAATATTGCGCAGTCTGATAAATGAACCATCAAGCAGAAAGCGATCTGATGGAATGTAGTTGTAACCTCCAAATGATGGTTTTGGTTCACTATTACTTGTGCCCTGTCCTTTCCATCGATCCCACACATTTTGCTCAAAATTATATGGATCTGGCCGCACGGCATCTTTACCATTAAAGATCTTATTTCCTGTTTGTCCTTGAAGATCAAATGTCAGATCAAATGATTTGTACTCGAGTTCGATATTAAGGCCAAATACAAATTTTGGGATGGGCGATCCGATATATGTTCTGTCCAGTCCGTTAAGCTTTCCATCGCCATTAGTATCTACAAACCTAAGGTCACCAACTCCAGCCTGTGAAAGGTGTGGGTAGGCATCCAATTCTTCCTGTGTCTGGAAAATACCATCCGTTTTGTAGCCATAAAAGGCGCCAATAGGTAATCCGATTCGTGTTTGTGTCACCGGAATGCCATTGCCAAGATAACCGCCCATGAGTACTGAGTCAATGCCGCTATTGCCACCGATCTCAAGGACTTCATTGTGAATGGTAGTTCCGAGAAGACCAATTTTGTAAACAAAACCTCCGGTCTGATCACGCCATGAAAGGTTGGCTTCGAGTCCCCGGTTAAGCACAGATGCCGCGTTGTAGGTTACCCTCTGCCCCTGACCGTTTCCCATATGACCCGGAGTTGACAATTCAACCAGAATATCATCAGTTACCTTGTGGTAATAATCGGTCTCGAACATCAGCCTGTTATTGAATAATCCTATCTCAAGTCCGATATCTGTCTGTGAGGTGCTTTCCCATTTCAGATCCGGGTTCCCCAGTTTGGCATAAGAAGCTGCAGCAAAGAATGCATCAGGGTTCGAAAATATGGCTACTAATCCCGGGTCAACTACTGAATACTGATTCAGATAGGGTATTTTCTCATTTCCGATCTTTCCCCAACTTGCTCTGAACTTAAGTGTAGTAATATGTTGCTGATCACTCATGAAAGGTTCGTTAATCAGGTTCCAGCCGGCAGCAAATGACGGAAAGTCGGCGAATCTGTTATTTTGTGTAAATTTTGACGAACCATCACGTCTGAAAGTTGCAGTGAAAATATATTTGTTGTCGTAGGTGTAATTAGCGCGGAACAGGTAGGAGATCATATTGTAATATAAATTGGTCTCTACACCGTTGCTGATGCTGTTGACCATATTGATGTTGTTGGCTTCATCGATGATGTAACTGGGCAAAATGTACCAGAAATCACTTTCATTCCGAATGATGTTTTGTCCGGCAAGATTCGTAAATTCGGAGCGAGTTTGTTGCATTGTATAGCCTGCTACTGAATTGATTCTATGCTTGCCAAAATCCCGCAACCAGGTCAGGGTATTCTCCCATAACCATGAACGACTTTCAAAAGTTGATTTCGAAAGGTCGCTGAATTCGTTGTACTGTTGCGAAGCTGTTCCATCAGGATTGTATATGGTGTAAGCAGGTGTAAAATTGTCCGATTTATTTATTCCGGCATCCATCCCATAACTTGACCTGAAAGTGAAGTCATTCCCTAATTTGATGTCCGTATAAATATTGCCTACTCCTCGAAGACCCCTGTTGTAGCTGTTGGAGTATTCCAGGTCAGCCAATGGATTACCGACATTATAGACGACTCCAAAACTGCCATCGGGATAATACGGAACAAGTAAGGGTTGCGCTCTATAGACCGAATATGTTACGTTAGGCGCATTCTGTTGTTCATAGGGAGAAAAAGTTAAATTAATGCCTGTTGTAACGTGTTTATTAATATGGTATGCATTATTTAGTTTTATGGAAATGCGCTGGTATGAAGACTTTGGAATAATGCCATCTTGCCTGTAGATACCTATTGCTGCGTAATATTCGGATTTCTCTGAAGCACCGGTAATCGAAAGCTGATGATTATGAATAGGTGCAGTACGAAACACTTCATCCTGCCAGTCGGTATTGGGCACAGCATCAACATTGTTGTATGATCCGGGTTTTATTTCATTGGCAATTGTAGCGAATTCTTTGCCGTTAAGCAGGTCAATTTTTTTGGCTAAACGCTGTAAGCCAAATTCCGACGAAAAACTGACATTGGTTTTGGTTTGACCTAATGTTCCTCTTTTGGTGGTTATCATAACCACTCCGTTTGCTCCTCGTGATCCGTAGATTGCAGTTGCCGATGCGTCTTTCAAAACTTCCATGCTGGCAATATCGGAGGTGTTCAAAAATGATACGTCATTCATAATAACACCATCGACAACATAAATTGGCTCTGAATTATTCAAGGTTCCAACCCCCCTGATGCGTACCGAAAGACCTGCCCCGGGTGCCCCCGATGTCGTTGTAACCTGCACACCAGCTGCCTTTCCCTGCAAGGACTGTATGGGATTGCTAGAGGTTGTCTTGAGCAGATCCTCTGATTTGACCGAACTCACTGCCCCTGTTAAATCGCTCTTTTTAACAACACCATAACCAATTACAACATACTCATCAAGCATGGTGCTTTTTTCAACGAGTACGACTTTTATGTTGTTTTCCTGCCCGATGGAAACATCCTGCTCTTCATAACCCGTAAAGGAAAATTTGAGCAGACGGTCACCCGGCTGAACAACTATTGAAAAGTTTCCGTCAATGTCCGAAACAGTGCCCCTGGTGCTGCCAGAGATCAATATATTTACTCCTGGCAGGGTCTCTCCAGACTCAGTGCTTACATTGCCGCTTATGGTCCTGACTTGCGAGAAGGCTTCAGGCGCGCCTAAGAACAGAAGCAGTGCCAGCAAAAGATGCTTGCTGCTTAGCCATGAACAACATAGATTCTTCATAAGTGCGTTTGTTTATAAGTTTGTGTTATAACTTTCAGTTTGCTGCAGACCTTCAAGCCAACCACCCCTGAATCCGGCTTTAATTAATCCGTCACGGATGTATTTATTTTTCATCATTAAATTGTTTATCAAACCAGTCTGATAATTTTCAATCTGAATAATGATGGCGCCTTGATCAATTCCTATATAATCAGGTGCAAACCAGCCTTCTTCGGAAAAACTTGGGTTAAAGGCATCTTTAAACCCATAGTGGGCGAAGATTCTTTCGCCATAGTTTTCTTTCATGTTAATCAGCGCCGGTATGCAGTGCTCAGGTGCAAAGGGAATAGAACCTCCGGCAGCTGTTGGAGCAATGGTTCCATCATCTTCGGTGTAACCGCATGCAGCACCTCTGGCGTGATACTCTTTTATGATAACACTTTCACCGCCAACCATAATGGTAGTGTAAGCAGGGCCATCACATGCTGTCAGTCCCCAGATATCCTCGCCATAATCTTTGAAACCTTTTGGATTAGCGATACAGTAAGCTCGGTTTGATAATGTAGCACGGCGTGAATTTTCGAAATAATCAATGCCCTTATCACGCATATATTCATCATAAATGCCCTTGAAATCGATGAACATATGCGAATATTGATGGCCAAACAGTGGTCCGAAATTTACATGCTCATAACCATAGAAATCGCACCACTCATAAGTTTTACACCAATCATCCCATGCACTGCTTTCAATTGGATGGGTCGGGGATCCCAATGCCATTATCAGCAGCATCATGGCTTCGTTATAGCCATTCCAGCTGGATTCTATGAAACCTGATTCAGGCTTCCATCCCATTGACATATTGGGCTGATTATTCATTGCCCAATCCCATTCAGCACGAAGGAAAAGAGAATCTGCTAATTGCCTTATTTCTTCTTCAACTGCATTGTCATCATCGAAATATGACTGGCATACAAGAATGCCACCAAATAAAAGTCCGGAATCGATTGTTGAAAGCTCAACATCCTTGTATCTTGTTCCGGATTCATAGTTTAAAAAGTGATAAAATAAACCTTTGTAACCGGTCATTCCTTGAGCATCAGCTCCTTGGGGTGATTCCCACAACCATCTGAGTGTGCGAAGCACCCTGTCGGCAACCCGCTCCCGGTCAATAAATCCGTTTTCAATGCCAATGATATATGCCGGGAGGGCAAAACCTGTTGCAGCAATACTGGTAAAATTCTTTGTAGGATGTCGGTCGTCGTGCTGCCAGGTAATGGTGTCTACAACTTCCCAGAAATAATTAAAAGTCCTGAGTTTAACATCATGCAAAAAGGCAGTAGTATCGGTAGTTTCTATTATCTTTTCATGACTGCTTTTCCCGGAATTACATGATGGAGTGAAAAGTGCAGTTAAGATGATTAAAATCGAAATTGTCATTATCCGGTTTTTGGTCATGATCTGAATTGTTGGTTTCAATCGATTGCGGAATATTTCGTAAAAGTACAACAGAGTTGGATTTTCTTCGTGTAAATTACTTCATATCTACTACTTCATACTTAAGTATAGTGTTATGACACCTCATCATTAACTCATCATCCTAATATTAAATTGACTTAAAAATTTGTTTTAGAGTAAATTATAGCAATGGATTTATAATGATATAATCCAGCACCCAAATTCTCAGAGAATGAGGGTAAGACTATTTTAGTTATCTAAATAGCAGCATCGGCCTAGAAGGACATGATGAAATCAGTAAGCCCCTGTTCGGAGGACAGGTTCATTTTTTTTCTTAAGCGGTAGCGTTTTTCTTCGACTCCCCTGATTGTAATGTTGAGCAGTGGTGCTATTTCTTTGGATGAAAGATTAAGTTTCAGATATGCACACAGCCTTAGTTCGCTGGGAGTAAGATCGGGGTAATCAACTTTAAGACGCTTAAAAAAGTTTTGGTGTGCCTGATCGAACAGATGCTCAAACATTTCCCATTCATGATCGCTGCTTATCCCATGATCTAGAATACGGTTCAGGTTTTCGTAATAACGACCGGGCAAACGATATCCCAGTTCCTCTTTTTGCTTTTCAAGCTCGCTCTTTAGTTCGATCAAAAGTTCGTTTTTACGCATAATTGCCATCGTATTCTTCGCCAGTTCAACATTCTTGCTGTCAATCTCTGATTGAAGTTTTTCATTGGTCAGTTGCACTATTTCGGCTTTTGCCTGTTCGTTCAGCAACTTCATTTTTTCATTCTCTTCGCGAAGTTGTTTCTCCTGAATGCTCCATCTTCGTCTCTTATAACTTGATCTGATCAACAGTATCAGAAGAATCAGTAAAAAAGCATCTGTTGCCAATGCATATGCAGAAAGGTACCAGGGTTTTAAAATTTTGAAGTTCAACGAGGCTTCTTCTGTAAGTATTCCTTTGGCCATAAGGGATCTTACCTTGAATGTATAGTTGCCGGGTGGTAGTCGGTTATAGGACGCTCTGCCGTTTGTAGTCCATCCAGACCATTCCTTGTCTATTCCTTCTAGTTTGTATTGATAATAACTTCCAATTCCGGGGTTTTCATTGGTAGTAAATTCAACATCAATATTATTGAACGAATTTGATACAGAAGTATTACCGGCTGCAAGAACATCTCTGAAAGAACCATCAGTTTTCATAATTCTTGCAGATTTTATGGCCGGAGGTTGATTGCTTCCTGACAAACGATGTAACTTATTCAAATTTAAGAGACCAAATCCTGTTTCCTGACAAAAGAAATATACACTGTCGCTGATTTGAATAATATTCTCGTAATTCTCTACCAAATTTATTCCAAGTAATTGAGGAATAAGATGATATATTAACTTTGCCTTCCCAAATCTGATTTCATACAATCCAATTTCGTTGTCTCGAATAAACCAGTATTTATCCTGACCAACAGCCAAAACATTATGTGAATATGCGAATCCTTCAAGTTGCTCATTCAGCTCTAGGTACGACAGGAATCGCGTATTAAGGGCATCCCATTGCAGTAATCCTTCATTTGATGCCACAAGCAAGCGATTGTCAACCCTGAATATTTTATTCGCAGGAAAAGTAAGTCCTTCCTGAATACCCATTTTTTTTGACCTGTTGGCTTCCTTGAATCCGGCATCAGGTTGAACCAGATAAATGCCTGATATGGAATGCCCTAAAAGCAGGTTCCCTAAGAAATCCAACTCGATAAAACGTGCCGGTGCCATGAAGCCTTCTAATGTGTGGGATTTGATCCACGATGCCTGATCAGCTTTAAATGTAACTATTGAACTATAAGTGCTTTGAATTAGGAGTTCCTCATCGTTGACAACAACCTTAGACAGGTTATATCCACCTGAAACATCACTGACCTGTAATAAACTGTTGCCTGTAATTGTATACGTTCCGCTATTCAATCCTGCAAACAATGTTCCGTCAATTTCTTTCAGAAACCAAACTTGTCCCTCAGAACCATTAATAAACAGGGGGTTTTCTGGCACTCCGTCTGTAAACGTGTAGCGGTATATGCCCTGATTGGTTCCCACATAGAGGTAGTTATCCTTGACCGCAGCTGTATAGATAGTTCCAAGTTGTCGTTCCTGATCAGGATGCAGGTGAACAGGAGCGTTGAACCAGATGAAATCAAATCCTTTATCCATTCCCACCCATAGATTTTGTTCATGATCCGCTTCAAGTGCAAGTATGGTATTGTTTTGCAATCCGTTTCCACTGTGTATATGCAGTGTAAGCTTTCCTTGTACATCAATGAAATACAGTCCTTTGAGCAAGGTTCCAAAAACAAATTGATCGCCAAGTTTAATGCCGTGATTTATTTTGGATGATTTAAGTTCGTCATCAATATCCGTTGGCCACTGAGTGAAGGATTTATCCCTGAAATGAAAAAGTCCTTTGGAGCTGGTGCCGATGATAAATCCACCATTGAAGGGTGTGATGCTTTTTACTTCGGTGTCTGAAAATATGTCTGAACCAGGGATGCTAACCATGCTATCATCCTGAATCTCATACAGTTTACCGTTAATTTCCTGAACAAAAAGCCTTTCGTCAGCTTCAAGGAGGAACAAGACCGGACCGGGCAGCTCGATTAGCTTTGTTTTTTGACCATCATAGCAAATAATCTTCCCGAAGCTCTGGAAGTAAATATTTCCATGGTGGCAAACTATTTTCCATATTTCGTCATTTTGCATAATGATGCTGCTGTCGGCAGGTACAAGACTATGATATATGGCATCGCCTCCGGAGTGCACATCCCAGTAACCGAATTCTTCGAATGAGCCCGTAAACACTTTGTTATCATAATACAGAACAGATCTGATAAGGGTATGTTGAGGCAGCTGATGTAGCTGCGTACCTGAATTGCTCATAACAATCAGTCCGGCATTGTTGGCAATAAAAACCCTGCCTTTGCCATCGAGACTGATATCCCAGTTTTGCTGGCCTCCCCTGTAATATTCTTTGCTGAAATGGTGAATCCGGTAGTAGTTTTCAGCATGCAGTGACAAATTGCTTATGAAAGGAAGGCCATACACCGAAAAGGTGAAAACCAGCAGGAAAAATTTACGTAAATCAGGGTATTCATGAAGCATGAATCAGAATACTTTGTTATGTAAAAGTAAGAAAATTTTGTAATCGATAGTTTACAGCAACATTACTGATAATGAATATCAAAAGTTTGATGATTATGCAGACAAATCATAAACTATGTGTACTTATTTTTTGGTTCAAACCATAAAAAAAGAGACTGCCTTTACGAGACAGCCTCTTATTTTCAGATTTTCATAAATTACTTCACAATGAACTTAATCTGGTCAATGCTGCGGTTATCTGATACTTTCAGCAGATATATTCCCGGTGCAATTGAACCGAGTTGAATCATTGAACTTTCAGTTGGATTAACCGTTTTTTGAATCAGTATTCTGCCATTGATATCAAAGATGGAAATTTCAGCAGGTCTGTAAAGCCCTTCGATTGTAAGCATTGTGTTTTCTTTCGCAGGATTTGGATAAACAGAAAACTTGGAATCAGACTCATCGGATGTATGATCAATTGAGGTCTCAGTATCCACAATAGTTATCATCAGGTCGTCAAAATAATAGCCGTCAGCCGTGACAAATACATCGGTAACAAGTCTGAAACGCAACCGGATGCTTTCACCAGCATATGGGGTAAGGTCAATTTCCTCTTTCACCCATCCAGAAATACCGTCATAAAGCGGCTGGCCATCGGCCTGAAATGATGAGCCAGGCTTGGTATATTTTCCTTGCAGCGGAATCCAGGTTGTAGTTCCGGCCTTTCGGAGTTGTACCTGCACATAATCATAACCGGGTTCGATGTTCCATTTTGCCCAGAAACTCAGCTGTGCATAGGGTGTTTCCGGTATGGCGACATCGTTGGCCATTGTTATTGTGTTTGTTTCGTTGTTGCTGTAGTTCCCTCCGGGAGAATCGGTAATAGAACTAAAAGGGGACACAAAATCTGCTGTAGTAATGTTCCATTTAGGTGAACTCCATTTGGTCAGGTTATCTGCATAATCCTCGAAAATAACAGTGGGTTCACCAAAGATTCGTGTAACTGTATCGCTCCGCACAAAGCTGCCATTGTCAAGCATAAGCAAATAGCGGAATATGGTGCCGGATACTATTTCGGGGTTCAGCACAATTTCGATGGAATCAGTGACCACTTCAAGCATTTCCAAACTGCCGACACTTACAGGCTCTCCTGTACTGATAATGTGGTCATCTAAAGGTTCAATGCTTACGACCCAACCTTCTGATTCGGCAAATCCAACTCTTTGCAGGTCAAATCGCGATTGAGTGGTGGTTTCTCCTGTTATAAAAGGGGCAGTTTCTGTTAATTTACCATAACTACCGGCCAGATAGGCAGCAAGCAGATTTTGGTATATATTCTCCTGACAAAGCGGGATGATCCGGGCCTGCTGAGGCCAGAAACCGTCATTACCATCACCAACTTCGGGGGTGTAGGAGAATATTTTGTTTTTGAATTCTGTATCGCCATACATCCAATCATCAGATGCGCCATTGGTCGGATAGATCGTTGTGCTTCCCGGTCCGTAAACATAGTTGTTGTCACGTGTCATCATGCCGGCATGGACATTAAATATAGCATCGTCGGGACATGGCTCGCTGGTGTACCCCCAGGGATACAAAAGGAGGTCGCTGTATGAGTGGTAGTTAAGTGCGATGACAAAGTTCTTTTGTTCGGCAAAAACTTTAAGAGCTCTTGTTTCAGGCTCGCTGAATGGCGATGGTCCACGATAGGTTAAATCGTCAGGGTTGCCCGAAGAACCTTCATTATCAATACCCCACATATATCCGAAGTTCCGGTTAATATCAACGCCAAATGAGCCACCACCGTTGATGCTTCGGTTTTTGCGCCACATTCCGCCACCTGAAGGATTGGTGGTTTGATTGTATATGTATCCATCAGGATTTACAACCGGAACGAAGTACAATTCAGTATTATCAACAAGTTGTCTCAGTTCATCATTTGTTTCGTAATTTTCGAGCAGATGCAGCATGAAATAAATCATTTGCTGCACCCCAATCCCTTCGCGTGCATGAATAAGTGATGTGTACAGCACCTCAGGTTCATCTTCGTCCTGGTTTGGGTTATCACTTATTTTCACGTACCAGATGGGACGGCCTTCAACGGAAAGTTCACTTCCGGGTATTTGTTGCTTCACGGTGATCAGATTCGGCCATTGGGCTGCCATGAAATCAAGTTTTACCATAACTTCATCATACGTATAAAAGCCACCCATTGATCCATATTCCCAGTTCTCAGGAACAGGATAAAGATCATCAAGGCTTCGGTCTGAAGAAGATTCTGCAGGTCTCAGAAAACGATCCTGATAAAAACGACTCATATCCGAAATAAGCACCTGGTAGGTAATTCCATTATCACTTAATTTGTTTAACTCAAGCTCACTTAGTTCAAGTTCAATGTGTTGCCCGGCTTTCAGAATGGCACCATCAAGGCTGATGCCCAAACTGCTGATGTGTTTGATTTCCATGTCTTCAAGGCTAATTCTGACCTTTGAGTAGGTTTCAGTTTGTGCAATAATGTTCAAACCAAGCAACATCATAATTGCCAATGATAAAAGATTTTTCATGTGTGGAGGAATTGATGAAACGAAGCGTAAAAGTAGAAAAATTGTCGCAGCAACGGCAAAAGCTTAAGATAGTTTTGGAAAACCAGTGGGCTGTAAAACTTTACCGCCAGTAAAAGGTCTGAATCATATGCTCCACATCAGCTTTCAGAAATTCAATTACGGGAGCAAGTGAATCGTTGTTGGGCCTGACATTAAAATAGAGCGCAGCCCTGAGAAAATGGTTTGTGCTGTCCGTGAGGTAAAATTGAACCGGTGAGGCAGTACCTTTGCCATCTATTTCGAACAATGTGCCGAAAACCCTTCTTTCGGGCTGAAGAATCAACTTGTTGTTGATGGCACTTGCCTTTGGTATATGTTTGAAAACCAGTGTTCGGGCATCTTCGGTAAATACATCCAGATTTTGATCAACCTCTTTGTAACTGATGTGCAGGATACCATTGAACTGTGGAAACTCAATATTGATCCAGCCTTTTTCGCCATGCTGATGAATATCATTCTTAACTAATGCATAATCAGGGAATTCAAAGAAATAGGGAAGCGTATCTGAAAGGTTTTGATAGCTTTTCGCTGGCAGATCAATCCTGAAAAAACCTTTTGGTTTTGGAGTGAAGGTTTCTGAACAGCCTGTAGTCACAAGTATTCCCAGTAATACGAAAACGATCAGAATAGGCTTTTTCATGTATATCGCTGTTTGGTTGCCTTAACCTGTTTGATTCTTCTGCTGTCGGCATCCGTTACTTCAAAAACGAATCCCTTACACACAATTTTTTGTCCTTTTACCGGTATAATTCCTTCCAGTTCGAGCAATAGACCGGCTAATGTATCTGATTCACCCTGAACATCTTCGAAATAGTGATCATCAATTTCGGTGATCTTGCAAAAGTCAATCAGGTTTGTGCGGGCTTCAAAAACAAAGGTGTGATCATCAATTTTTTTAAAACCTGCAGATTCAGGATCCTTATCGAATTCATCGCTGATGTCGCCAACAATTTCTTCGATGATGTCTTCGAGTGTCAGCATGCCTGATGTTCCGCCGTATTCGTCGACAACTAGGGCAAGGTGTATCTTTTTCTCTCGAAACTCCTGAAGAAGATCATTGATTTTTTTGGTTTCGGGCACGTAGAATGCTGGTCGTATGAGTTTCTTCCAGTCGAAACTCTTTTTATCCAGAAAAGGGATAAGGTCTTTGATATACAGGATTCCGACAACCTTGTCCAGACTGTCTTCATAAACAGGTATTCGCGAAAAACCGCTGTTGAGTATTGTTTTCAACACCGTCCCTAGGTCTGATTTTATGTCGATTGCGGTAATGCTAACCCGCGACTTCATAATGGCTGTAACTTCTTTTTCACTGAATGTTGCGATTCCTTTGAGCATTTTCTTCTCCTCGGGCGGAGTTGATTCATCCGAGCTTATATCTATTGCGGCCGACAGTTCACTCATGTCAATGCTCGCCGTCCGACGGGCTAATCTGTTGTCAAGATAAACTGAGGAGGATACAAAAGCCATGCTCAGTGGCTTAAACAAGCCCATGAGAAAATACATTGTTTTGGCCATCATTCGTGAAAGGATCAGCGGCTTTTGATGGGCTATCACTTTGGGTATGATCTCGCCAAAAAGAAGTATAAGTGAGGTAACAACCACTATCTGGATGATAATAATGAGCCAAAGACGGTCGCTTGTGTCGAACACACTTGCTGTGACAAAAGTGGACAGGATTACAATGGCAACATTTATGAGGTTGTTGACTATGAGTATGGTTGCCAACAGAAGCTTGGCCTGCTCCCTCATCTTCAATATTATCCGGTCTTTTCGGTTACCTGATTCACGCAATGAATTGATATCGTTTGATTTAAGTGAGAAATATGAAGTCTCGCATCCTGAAATGAGGGCAGAAATAAACAGCAAAACCAGCATCACTGAAAGAACAATAATACTTGCCGGGCTGAAGTCGTGAAATATCGGGTGGTTCAGGGCAGCGAGCAGACTCGCATACGGGTCAGGGTCAGGTTGATCCAAAACAAATTGATTTATAATTCCGGCTGCAAAGGTAATCATTTCCAAAGATGCTTAGTCTGCCACCGATATATTTTTCAAATGATACCTGTTTGTTTCATAAATTATTAGCAACATTCAGTAGTGCCTTCAGATGCTTCAAAGTCTGATGCCATAAGGCTAATATGCTCTAGAAGTTGATTGATAAATTAAAAAGGCAGGTCGTCTTCGGGTGCAGCAGGTGATTGGAAAGCAGGATCGTCATAATTGTTTTTGGAATCCGAGGCATGCGGATAATCATGCTTTTGTTCTCCGCCGGGATTACTTTTTGTAAGCAGGTTCATGCGTTCGGCAATGATCTCGGTAATATATTTGGTAACTCCATGACTGTCCTGATATTGCCGTGTTTTAATACGGCCTTCAATAAATAGCATATCACCTTTCACATAGTTTCTGCGACCCTCTGCAATGTCGGCAGCAAGATTCCCCCAAGCAACAACATTATGCCATTCGGTCTGATCCTGCCAGTTTCCATCACGGTCCCTGTATCGCTCACTGGTTGCAAGAGTTACTGTCATTTTTTTTCCACCGCTCTCGAACGAAATCACCTCGGGATCTTTTCCCAATCTGCCGATTAGCATTACTTTATTTAATCCAGCCATGATTTTGAATTTTAGTTGATTACTTTATTAAGTCCGTCAGTTTCAATCAGAAATTTGTCAATAAGTCTTGGAAAGGCATACTTGCCAAGTTCATTTTGGTCAACCAAAGATAGATTAAAATCGTTGGCCAGATCAAGTTTTTTGTCGGTCTGTATGATAAAAAACCTGGCATGTATCAGACGGTGTGTGAGTCGATGCTTGTAAGTTGTGGATTGGCCGAGAAATAAATATTTTTGATTACCTGTCAGTCGCTTCCACTGATCCATCGTAGAAAGTTCGTTAAATGAACATAGTCCGGTAGTTTCTATCAGCGGGAATTCAAACAACCCTTTCCAGATGTCATTCCCATGTCGTTTTCGGATGTGCACCTTATTTATAGGGCTATCTTTGGTAAGAATGATCAAGTAGTTAAAGAATCTTTCGGTGACGTTTTTTTTAGGAATTTTTACCGGAAAATATGCTGATTGCTTGCGTGAAAATGCCAGGCACCGGGCATTGAGCGGACATTTTGGGCAATTCGGCTTTTTAGGAACACATTGCAAAGCACCGAACTCCATGATGGCCTGATTGTATGTTCCGGGGTCAGCAGTGTATAGCATTTCAGCAGCCAGCGAAGCGAAAACTTCTTTTGCTCCTTTACCGTTTACCGGCGTTTCCACGGCAAACAATCTGGAAAGAACCCGGTAAACATTTCCATCGACAACAGCGACAGCTTTACCGAATGCGATTGAAGCTATGGCTGCAGCGGTATATTCACCTATTCCTTTGATATTCAAAAGTTCATCCATGTCTGAGGGAAACAATCCATCGTACTTTTCAACAATCTGTTTGGCAGCCTCATGCAGGTTTCTTGCACGGCTGTAGTATCCCAGACCTTGCCACATTTTGAGCACTTCATCCTCATGTGAAGCGGCTAGTGAACTGACGTCGGGCCAGGTTGACGCAAAGCGCACGTAATACGATAGACCTTGATTGACGCGCGTTTGCTGAAGAATAACTTCCGAAAGCCAGATAAGGTAGGGGTTTTTGGTGTTGCGCCAGGGGAGGTTTCTTTTCTGCTGGTGATACCAATCGAGTAAAATTTGGTGAAATGAGTCCATTTGTTTTGAAAAGATTTAATCAGAGCCTTTTAGATTGAAAAAAAACAAAAAAAAGTCGTTCGGGTAAAAAAAAAGTATATTTTTGCCAGTCCAAATAAAAATCTAATTTTTAATCCTTTAAAATGTTAAAGATATGACAAAAGCTGAAATCGTAGCAGATGTTGCTAACAAAACCGGAGTAGAAAAAGTCGCCGTACAGGCCGTTGTAGAAGCCTTTATGGAATCGGTAAAGAATTCAATGATGAATGGTGAGAATGTTTATCTGAGAGGATTTGGCAGCTTTACCATTAAGAGAAGGGCTGAAAAAACCGGAAGAAATATTTCCAGGAACACCACCCTCATTATTCCTGCTCATAATATTCCTGCTTTTAAACCTGCCAAGACTTTTGTAAATCAGGTTAAATCAAACGTTAAGTAATAATTTCTCAAATATTTTCAAACTATGCCAAGCGGGAAAAAGAGAAAAAGACACAAGATG
Organism: Bacteroidales bacterium; assembly: GCA_024710405.1. GTDB lineage: Bacteria > Bacteroidota > Bacteroidia > Bacteroidales > F082 > UBA6192. The sequence goes on along the minus strand of JANJUV010000002.1, from coordinate 429,031 downwards.
GCTACCCACAAACGGAAAAAACGTTTGCGGAAGAACAGGCATAAGAAGAAATAAATTTTCTTGACCTTATAACATTGGATAACACAATGCTGATGCGTTTATCTTGGCATTGTGTTATTCAATTTTTAAGTACACCTCGTGAGAATGAAAGCCCCGGGACAAATCATTCCGGGGGAGTTAGCCTAAAAGCATTAACATAAAACTAAAGAAATCAACGTGAACAGAGAATTAATCATCGATTCTCGTGCTTCGGAGGTTGACATTGTTCTTTTAGAAGATAAATCATTAGTTGAACTTCACCAGGAAAAGACCAACAACAACTACGCAGTGGGTGATGTTTACCTGGGCAGGGTCAGAAAGATCATGCCAGGGCTAAATGCCGCTTTTGTAGATGTTGGGTACGAAAAGGATGCATTTTTACATTACCTAGATCTGGGCCCTCAGATCAGGTCGCTCATCAAGTATACCAAAATGGCTGTGAATGCCACGCCGGTACAGATACATTCCGAATCGTTCAAGCTTGAGCCTGACATTGAAAAAACAGGCAAAATTACACAGGTGCTCACCACCGGGATGCAGGTTATGGTTCAGATTGCCAAAGAGCCCATCTCCACCAAAGGCCCGAGAATCTCCTCGGAGATTTCATTCGCAGGCCGGTATCTGGTGCTTGTACCTTTTTCAAGCCGCATCTCGGTTTCACAGAAAATCAGAAGCAGCGAGGAACGTAACCGGTTGAAAAGACTTATCCTGAGCATCCGACCCAACAATTTCGGCGTGATTATCCGCACCGTAGCTGAAAACAAGAAGGTTGCAGAACTCGATGCCGATCTGCGAAACCTGGTTGAAAAATGGGAAAAAACAGCAACGAAGCTGCAAAATGCCAAAGCTCCTCTGAAAATAGTTAGTGAACTAGACCGGACTTCAGCAATTTTGCGCGATCTGCTTAATGAATCTTTCAACAATGTGCACGTAAACGAACCTGGTCTTGCCGATGAAATTAAAAGCTTTATAGGTACCATCGCGCCCCAAAAGGTGGATATTGTAAAGCTGTACAAAGGCAAACAGCCTATTTTCGAGCACTTTGGAATAGATAAGCAAATCAAAAGCCTGTTTGGAAAAACTATTACCATTAAAAGTGGTGTTTATCTGATCATCGAACATACCGAAGCCATGCATGTGATCGACGTGAATAGCGGTCATCGTGTAAACAAAGAGATCAGTCAGGAAGAAAATGCCCTGGCAGTCAACATGGAAGCCGCCGCCGAAATTGCCCGGCAACTCAGGCTCAGGGATATGGGCGGAATCATTGTGGTCGATTTTATCGACATGCACGACAGTAAAAACAGAAGAACACTGTTTCAGAAACTCAGGGATGAAATGGCCCGCGACCATGCGAAACATACCATTTTGCCCCCCAGCAAGTTTGGTTTGGTACAAATTACCCGACAAAGGGTAAGACCTGAAATGGCAGTGGAAATTCTGGAGCGTTGCCCGGTCTGTGACGGAACCGGAAAAATCAGACCCAGCATCATTTTTGTGGACGAAATCGAGAATAACCTGAAATATCTGCTTCAGGATCAAAACGAAAAGTCAGTTACTATTGCCGTACACCCCTATGTACATGCTTATCTGACCAAGGGTTTTTATTCGCGAACCATGAAATGGATGTGGAAATATAAGAAACGTATTCGAGTTAAACCAATGACCAACTATCATCAGTTGGAATACAGGTTCTTCAATACGAACAATGACGAAATTAAAACCTGATTTTTATGTGCAACTCACGACATTAAGTCATCATCCCGGAAAAATTTCCGGGATTTTTTTTCGGCACCAGTCTGAGATTGAAATAAACCGAAACCTCTTGAACGACCTAAAAATCACTATTTTTGCCCCATGGAAATTGTGCTTAGTGGCATCAGGCCAACAGGAAACCTGCACCTTGGAAATTACTTCGGTGCAGTCAGAAATTTTGTGAAAATGCAGGATGAAGCAAACTGCTTCTTTTTTATCGCTGATTATCATTCGCTTACTACCCATCCTAAACCGGATGACCTTCATGCAAGGGTGAAACAGGTGCTTGTGGAGTATCTGGCGGCCGGACTTGATCCTGAGAAATCGACATTATACGTTCAAAGCGACCTTCAGGAAACAGCAGAGCTGTATCTTTTCCTGAATATGAATGCATATATGGGAGAACTGGAAAGAGTCACAACTTTTAAGGAAAAAGCCCGCAAGCAACCTGATAATGTAAATGCAGGGCTGCTTACTTATCCGAGCCTCATGGCCGCTGACATACTCATTCATAAGGCACACAAAGTGCCGGTTGGTAAAGATCAGGAGCAACACCTCGAAATGACCCGTACTTTCGCCCGCAGATTCAACAGGATGTATCAGGAAGATTATTTTCCCATTCCACAGGCGTTCAACTTTGGTGAGGAACTCGTGAAAGTGCCGGGACTTGATGGCAGCGGCAAAATGGGAAAATCAGAAGGAGAAGGCAATGCTATTTTTCTGTCGGATGATCCAAAGACCATCCGTAAGAAAGTTATGCGTGCTGTTACAGACAGTGGTCCAACAGAGCCTAATCAATCCAAACCTGAAGCTATTGAAAACCTGTTTACTATGCTCAGGATTATGTCGACCCCTGATGCTTATAATTTTTTTGACGAACAATATAACAATTGTACCATACGATACGGCGACCTGAAGAAACACCTCGCCGAAGAGATCGTTCATTTTACAGATCCCATCCGCAATAGAATTCTGGAGTTGGGCAACAATGAGCAATATATTAGTAAAGTTGCCCGTCTAGGAGCCGAAAAGGCAAGGGAAAGCGGACGTAAAACAGTTAATGAGGTTAGGGAAATTATTGGTTTTAAATCCTTTTAAAGAAGTACTATGTCTGAACGTTACAAAATCTGGCTGAACAAAGTTGTTACAACAATGATGCGTTTTGGCGTCATACTTTATATTTTTTCGGTACTGTTTCCATATATAAACGATCCCGGTTTTGAAGAAACCTTCTGGTCGTGGTCATTGAGGTGGTTTCTGATCATTGTGCAGGCAGCAGCAACCCTGCTGATACTGGTAATAAAAAGAAGTGACTTTCTGGTTTATGGGTTTTTCATCATCTTTCTTGCATCCATCTACAATCTTTTTGTAACAGCTGTTGGCCCCGAACCTCTTCCTGACCTTTTCGGACACTTTCTTGCGGCAACAGTAGCAGTTTATTTCATGACCCGTGACATGCGGATCGAAATTTCGTCAGGTCATAAAAAACACCGCAGCAGAAGTCACCACAACGATGGAAAATAGCAACCTGCACATGAACAGGCAGGAACGGGGTATTCTAATCGCCTTGGTAACGAAGAACCAGAGCAAAGACCAAACCGATGAATATCTTGATGAGCTTGAGTTTCTGCTCGAAACAGCAGGGGGAATAACTGTAAGAAGGTTTATTCAGGCCTTGCCTTCACCTGATTCCAGAACTTATGTCGGAAGCGGTAAACTCGAAGAAATTGCTGCATTTGTGAAAGCCGAACAGATTGATCTGGCAGTGTTTGATGATGAACTCGGAGGTTCGCAGATCAGAAATATTGAACAGGAACTCGGATGCCGGGTAGTAGATCGCACCAATCTTATCCTCGATATTTTTGCTAAAAGAGCACAAACGTCTCATGCCAAAACACAGGTAGAACTTGCACAATACCAATATCTTCTGCCTAGGCTTACCCGTATGTGGACACACCTCGAACGGCAGAGGGGAGGTATAGGATTGAGAGGCCCCGGTGAAACTGAGATTGAAACAGACAGGCGAATTATCCGTGACAAGATTGCGCTTTTAAAAGATAGACTCAGGGAGATTGACATGCAACAGTCTGTACAACGTAAAAACCGTGGAAAACTAATCAGGGTGGCTTTGGTGGGCTACACCAATGTGGGCAAATCAACGATCATGAACCTGATCAGTAAATCAGATGTTTTTGCCGAAAACAAACTTTTTGCAACTCTCGATACAACTGTTCGCAAAGTCGTCATCGAAAACCTGCCTTTTCTGATTTCCGATACTGTCGGTTTTATCCGTAAACTGCCACACGGCCTCATTGAGTCATTTAAATCAACACTTGACGAAGTGCGCGAATCCGACATTTTGCTCCATGTTGTGGATATTTCGCATCCTGAATTCGAAAATCAGATTCAAACCGTTAATCAAACCCTCGCCGAGATAGGTGCAGCGGACAAAAAAACCATTATGGTTTTCAACAAAATTGATGCCTGCCATGAACCTGAATTGTCGGACGAAATGTTACTGTACGTAGGTGAACCGCAGCCAAGACTTGAACAACTCATGCAGAGCTGGATGGCACGTACAGAATCTGTCTCCATATTTATTTCGGCACGTGAAAAGACGAACTATCATGAATTCAGACAACTGCTGTACGACCAGATACGCGATATGCACGCTCTTAAATATCCATACGACAATTTTCTTTATTAGTCTTTTAATATCAATAGATTAACTGACTATATTAATTACACACGGCGCATCCGGAAATTCTGGATCTATTTCTTAACAAAACCATAATGTCAGCAGATTTTATGGTGTTGATGATGTTTTGTTGACCATCCGTGCTCATTGAATACGCAATAAGTAAGGTAGAAGGCATATTCTGTGAATTCCGAAAGAATAATTTTCGCGTACATTTGTCCGGCAAAACAGCTTGAAATGAAAAAACTACATCTGCTTGCACTATCTCTTCTCTCAGGCCTGTTACTCAGTGCAGCCTGGCCCGAAAATGGTTTTGTGCCTTTGATTTTTATAGCATGGGTTCCATTGTTCTTTGTTCAGGATTATTTGGGTAGTGAAGCCATCAAGAACAAGCGTATTTCAATGTTTTGGCTCTCATTTTTAACTTTTTTTATCTGGAATGCACTCACTACATGGTGGATATGGAATTCAACTGCCATTGGTGCTATTGCAGCCCTTGGCCTTAATTCGCTATTTATGGCAACCATATTCTGGTTGTTCCATCTGTCTAAAAAAGCATTGTATGATAACCGAAAGGGCTGGCTGATATTGATTTTTTACTGGCTTTCGTGGGAACACTTTCATCTCGACTGGGATCTGAGCTGGCCCTGGCTCAATCTGGGTAATGTTTTTGGAACAAAGCATACCTGGATTCAGTGGTACGAATACACCGGAACAGCCGGAGGAACGGTATGGATACTTTTATCAAATATCATGGTGTTTCATCTGATTAAATCACTTGTTCAAAATGGCTTTCGAAGAAAATATTTCGCCTTCAGGTTATTGTTAATCAGTTTGTTGTGGTTGTTTCCCGTTTTTATTTCAGGTTACATCTACAGCAAAGTTAGCGAAAGAGGCAAACAGGCTGAGATTATCGTTGTGCAGCCAAACTTTGATCCTTATACCGAGCAGTATGAGCTTCCACCATCGGAAATTATTGACCGAAACCTGAGTCTGGCCATGAGTGTGATGCAGCGTAAGGCAGATTTTATTGTCAGTCCCGAATCGGCCATACAGGAGAATATCTGGGAAGACAGACTCGATGAATCACCCAGCTTAAGGCAACTTAAATCATTTATTGAAGACCGGCAGGACCTATCAGTAGTTATTGGTGCCAGTACCTTCAGTATGGTTCCCCAAGGAATGGAGGATGATCATGCCGCCAGACGCTTCAGGGATTATGACAAGTATTATTTTGCCTACAACACTGCATTTTTTATTGATTCAACAGATGTAATTCAGAAATCACACAAGTCGAAACTCACCCCGGGTGTTGAGATGATGCCGTCGTGGAGAATTCTAAAGCCACTGAAGAATTATGCCATTGACCTTGGCGGAACAGTTGGTACACTTAAGACGGATGATGAAAGAGCAGTGTTCCGACATCATAACGGACAATTTGTAGTGGCTCCTGTAATTTGTTATGAGTCGGTGTATGGCGAATTTGTTGCCGGTTTCATCCGTAACGGCGCCAACCTTATTTTTGTAATCACCAATGATGGATGGTGGGGTAATACGCCAGGTCACAGACAGCATTTTTATTTTTCGGTGCTCAGAGCCATCGAAACCCGACGGAGTATTGCCCGTTCGGCCAACACGGGAATCTCAGCTTTTATTGACCAACGCGGCGATGTGTTTCAGGCCACCCCATACTGGGAACCTGCTGTCATCAGGCAAACACTCATCACTAACGACGAAATGACTTTTTATGTCAGATTTGGCGATTATCTGGGACGTATTTCCACTTTCGCTTCTGTAATCTTTTTGCTGTATGCTCTTGTACGTTATTGGATTGGCCGGAAAAAAGAAAAAATCATTAACCAGACAGGATAATTGCAGGAGCCAGTTTTTTATTTAGGCCCGTTTCAGGGCATCACCGATATGCATTATAGGCGTTTGTTTGCTGCATATTTCGGTGGTGTTGTCAAAATGTTTACCCCATTCTTTACCGGAATTGACACAAATCATAGCAAAAGTTTACGCAAACCTGAACTTGATCCGGGATTGAACGATAGATCTGTGACAGTGCCACAGCTTCTCAGCAGAAATGCAGGTGAAATGGTCAGATTTGCCGGTCAATGTTATGAAATGGGCTTTCATGAAGTTAACTGGAATCTTGGATGTCCTTTTCCACGGGTTGCTTCGAAAAGAAGGGGTTCAGGTCTGTTGCCATTCCCTGATGAAATTGATCAGATACTTAATGACTATTTTTCGAAATGCGACATTAATCTTAGTATCAAATGCAGGCTAGGTTTGTCATCAGATGCCGAATTTGATGAGCTTGTTCCGGTTTTTAACCGATATCCTCTTTCGGAGTTGATTGTGCATGCCCGAACCGGTATTCAGATGTATAAAGGAACAGTGAATCTGAAGAAAATGAAAGCATCTGTTCAGTTGATCCGACATCCCCTGATTTATAATGGTGATATATTTGACCATGAGTCCTTTGAAAATTGCACATCCGAATTGCCCGAAATTTCAGTTTTTATGCTTGGAAGGGGTGTTTTATCTGATCCTTTTCTGGCAACTGACCTCATTGGTATCAATACTAATTGCGACCGAAGCGAGAAACTGAAGACGTTTTTAACGGAATTGCTGCATTCCCGGCTGAGTTCGGGGTCACATGAGGCAACTGCACTGGGCAGAATGAAAGAACTTTGGTCATACCTCAGGTGGTCGTTCGATGATCCGGTGGTGGTGTGGAGATTAATCAGAAAAGTCAAAAAAACTGGGGAATATCACGAAGCTGTGAGGAGAATATTTGATGAAACATGGTTTGTTGGTCAGGGATATGCAAGAAGCATGGAAGAGAAGGTTTTTTGATTTATGCAGCAGGATGAATGAAACACGATTATCTTTTTTACGTTTAATAAACCACAAAATCCTATTGAGTTGCGATTTCGAATCCACATTACCTATCAACTGATTGTCGGTGCTCTGGTAACAATTGCCATGATGCTTGCCGGCGGATATTTGGTAATTTCATATATCTACCGCCTGCAGGATGAAACAAATGTACTTATCAAGGAAAGCATTGCCAGCGCGCGCACCGCCCGTGAGCTAAAGCTAACTTTATATCGCGTAAGGGCAGCATCTCTAACATACTTGTTTGATAAAAGTCCTGAGCGCATTGCGATTCTTCAGGAGGAACAGAAAGAATTTGTTATGCTGCTCGAACAAACCAGAAGTTCGGTTAACACAGCAGAGGAGAACAACCACCTGCAGCAGATTCAGGCACTCTTTTCAAATTATCAGCAAACCCTTACCAATGCGCTCGAACTGCACCGTCAGGGACGTATTTCTCAGCCCAACAAACTGATTGTTCATGCCAGTCAGGACCTGATCAATACTATTGAAGAGAAAACCGATTTGTTTATCATCTCAAACGAATTGGCTCAGTCCAACTACGAGAAAACCATTCAGCAAAACGATGTTATAATACGCAAAGCCCTGTTTGTTATGGGAACAGGAGGGATTTTGATGGGACTGATGCTGGGTTGGATGATTGCAAGACTCATATTAAAACCGATCTACAAATTGGTGCTTAAAGTTAGAGATGCCGCAGGTGGAGAAGTAGTTGAGCACATCCGCATGAATTCAGGCAAGGAGTTGGAAGAGCTTGATTTTCACATCAACAGACTAATAACTAGAATCAATAAGGCGAACGAAGACCTCCGCAAAAACAGAACGCTGCTCGAACACGCCAGTAAACTGGCATCGGTGGGTAAAATTGCCCCGGCCATTGCCCATGAGATAAGAAATCCGCTTACAGCCATTAAGATGCTGATCTATTCCATGAAGGAAGATTCAACAATCAGTAAGGAAACGCAATCTGATTTAAAGATTATCATAAACGAGATTAGCAGGGTTGAAGGCTTCCTGCAGAATTTTCTGAAATACGCCCGTCCGGCTAAACCCAACCGACGCATAACCAATATCATTGAAATTATCAGTGAAACACTCCAGCTGATGATGCCGCGTATCCGGCAGAACAATATCCGGCTTACAGAACAGTATCATGCCGGCGAGTTTTATCTGGAGATCGACCCCGACATGATACGACAGATCATTATGAATCTGGTTCTGAATGCACTGGATGCCATGCCCAACGAAGGAAATCTGACCATTAACAGCATCTTGGCTCAAGACAAAAAGAAAGGCGATATACTTGAGATAACTGTTAGTGATACAGGTAGTGGAATACCACCTGAAATTCTTGAATCACTTTTTGATCCTTTTGTGAAAGGTAAGGAACAGGGTCTGGGGCTTGGCCTGTCGATATCGCAAAGAATCGCCGAATTGCATTTCGGTTGGATAAGTGCACGAAACAACCCGGAAGGAGGATCTACTTTTATCATTCATTTGCCGCTAAAAAATCCATTATGACGAAGAAAATCCTTATTGTTGATGATGAAGAAAACGTAAGATATTCTTTTCGTAAGTTTTATCAATCCGCAGGATATGAAATCATTGAAGCAGTCAATGGGTTAGATGCAATTTCGGTTGTTGACCGTCAAAGGCCCGATCTGGTGCTTATGGATATTGAAATGCCCGGGATGAGCGGTCTTGAAGCCATTCAACGTATAAGGCAACTTCAGCCTGATATTCCTGTTGTGATCATCACTGCTTTCGGAACATCCGAAAGGGTTATCTCTGCCATGAAACATGGTGCTTTCGAGTATCTTGAAAAACCATTTGATGTTGAGCGACTTAAAAATGTAGTAAATGAGGCGCTTGCGGTAAAGAAACTCAAGGACGATCATGATTTTGTTGACATCAAACCCTCTGAGGAAACTAGCCACGTTCAAATTATTGGTAAAAGTCCTGCAATAAAAGAAGTGTTTAAAATGATTGGCAGAGTAGCTGCCAGTGATGTAAGTGTGTTAATAAATGGCGAAAGTGGAACAGGAAAAGAGCTGATAGCCAGAGCCATATATCGTTACAGTGACAGATCCGACAAGCCATTTATTGCTGTTAATTGTGCCGCATTGCCCGATACTTTGCTCGAGAGCGAACTTTTTGGTTACGAAAAAGGGTCGTTTACCAATGCAGTCCAGTCCAGACAAGGCAAGTTTGAAGCAGCAAATCAAGGCACAATGTTTTTGGATGAAGTAGCCGACATGAGCCTTCCCCTTCAGGCAAAATTATTGCGCGTGATACAGGAAGGTACTTTTGAGCGTATTGGAAGCAATAAGACAATCAAAGTTGATGTGCGACTGATATCCGCAACCAACAAAAACCTGGAGAACGCAATTCAATCAGGAGCTTTCAGAGAAGATCTTTATTACAGGCTCAAAGTGATCAGCATGAGTCTTCCTCCCTTACGCATCAGACGTGAAGACATCCCCTTACTTACTGAATATTTTCTGGCGCGCCAGTGCCGTCATTTGAACAAACCCCTTGTGAGTGTTCCCAGAGAGACCATGGATGCCTTAACCGGATACGATTGGCCCGGCAATGTGAGAGAGTTGGAAAACCTGCTGAAGCGTGCGCTCCTGCTCAGCAAAGGTTCAGTTATTTTGCCATCTGCCGTGACTTCAGAGATGGTTCAGTCTCTCCCGCCACAAACAGGTATTCAGTCTGGCACATACATCAGAAGCATTCCCTATGATTTTGGCAAGATGGAAGGAAAGCTTTACGATCATGTAGTCAGTCAGGCTGAATATGAACTAATCACTGCCTGCCTCAGATTTACTCAGGGCAATCAGGTCAAAGCAGCCAGAATGCTTGGAATATCAAGAGCTATGCTTCATGAACGGATCGAAAAATACAAAATCCAACCGGAGAACCCTACTTTAAGAATTTGATAATGCTGCCTGTTGGTTATTACCAATGACTGAAAAATGAGCATGGGTGTATGAAAATCATACATCATTGATTGTTTTGCAGTAATGAAACACAGGTTTGCTTTTTGCAAAACATTCAATATCAAATATGTATAAATCATCTAAAAGTTTGGCACAACAATTGATATATGGCGCGTAGCAAAAAAATTGCAATTAAATTTAACGTAAAACTAAATCCATTAAGAAAATGAAAAAAAATCTGTTCATGTCCCTCGCAGCCATGTTTGCCATGGTAGTTATGTTCAGCAGCTGTGCCAAACTTCCTGAAGCCGAAATCGCAAATGCAAAAGCAGCCGTTGAAGCAACAAAGGCCACTGAAGCCGATCGTTATGTGCCCGCTGAATACAGAGCTCTTCAGGATTCACTGAATGTTGCCATGACCGAAATCGAAACACAGAATTCAAAGTTTGCCTTGCTCAGAAGCTACAAAAAAGCAAACGTTATGCTTACCAATGTCGTAACTCTCTCCAATACTGTTAAAGAAAACGCAGCAGTTCGCAAGGAAGAAGTTAAGAACCAAGCCCAGCAGAGTCTTGCTGAAGCTACCACCTTGGTTGCTGAAGTAAAAGAACTCATTACCAAAGCTCCTAAAGGAAAAGAAGGTAAAGAAGCTCTTGAAGCCATTCAAAATGACCTGGCACTCGTAGAAGCCTCATTAGCTGAAGTTTCAACCCTGATCAACAATGGTGATTACCTCACAGCAGTTGATAAAGTTAAAGCTGCCGGTGAAAAAGCTGCTTCGCTTAAAGCCGAACTTGAAGAAGCTATTGCAAAAAAAACCAGGCGTTAATCAATAGTTAGTTTCCGCAATCAATAAATAAATATTTTTGTCACCAATTTGAATTAAACGGAAACCAACTTGTGACACCGATATACATTCAAAGGCCCCGGTCATGCATGTCATCCCCGGGGTCTTTGATTATGTCAGAAACCCCTTGCCAATCATGCCAAAGAAGAGAAACCGCCGCCGCCTGATCCTAGTAATTGTAGTGATTCCTTTGATTACCTTGCTGGTATTCACGTATTTGTTTCTAAGTGCGGAGGAACCTCCTGTAGAAAGTGTCAATACAAGTCAGACAGCGATCAGCAAAGCAAAGGAAGCCGAAGCCGGAACCTATGCTCCTGCCTTGCTCGAAAAGGCAGAAACGATGCATCAGCAGGCGTTGGATGAATGGCAGAAACAGAATGAACTGGTATCCTTCAACCGTAATTTCGGGTATATGCGAAAATTGGCCGGTGAGGCTGCTGAAACGGCTGATATGGCTGCTGAACGTGCAGTTTATGTTAAGGATTCTTTGCACACAAGTCTGAAAAACAAACTTGAAAATGTAAAGCATAAGATCGATCATTTTGAATCCTATTATGCACATTTGCCATTGAAGAACACAACAAGACGAAATTTCACAACTGCAAAAATGCGTTATACAGAGTCGGGAGAGGCTTTCGCACGCACTGCTTATCACGATGTTGGAATAAACCTCGATGTAGCAGGTAAACTGATATCCAAATCAGTACAGGAGGCACACAACTATCTGTCAGATTATTTCGAAGATCTTCCTAAATGGAAACGTTGGTCAGACGAAACAATAAAATGGTCTCAGAAAAACCGCTCAACTGCCATAATTGTCGATAAATTTGCCCATAAAACCTATGTGTACCGAAGCGGCAAACTTCTGAAAGAGTATGATTCAGAAATGGGCCCAAACTGGATTGGTACGAAGAACCACCGGGGGGACAAAGCTACGCCCGAAGGCAAATACCACGTTACTGTAAAGAAAGCGGGAAGGCAGACAAAGTATTACAAGGCACTGCTTATCAACTATCCCAATGATGAGGATAAAGCCCGATATCAAAAGAATGTGCGCAATGGAAATATTCCCAAAGTCGGGATTGGAAATCTCATTGAGATACATGGCGATGGAGGCAAAGGGATCAACTGGACTGATGGCTGTGTGGCCTTAACTAACAAAGAAATGGATGAACTTTATGATCTGGTCAGGGTTGGAACTCCCGTGACCATTGTTGGCTCATTGCGCAGTCTTAAGGAAATAAATGGAATGTAATCCGCAATCCGATGAAAAAGCAAGTAAATGAATATGCAGAAAGCCGGTCAGACCAAAAGCCACACCACGCCTTAAGATGGCTATTATTCTCATCTATGGTTTTGTCGCTGTTGATTACGTGGATGGTTGTGCTTAAAATGGAGAATCTCGTTGAGGCAGCTTTGAGCCTTCGTCCGAAAGCCCATCTGAATGCAACAGCTGCCCGCATCGGTCTTGATAAGCTTGACGAAACTTTCGTGAACACACAAAAGCAAAACGAAGAAGCTCAAAAGAAGTTATTAGCCTATGTTCCTGATCAAAACTATTTGATTGTGAACACGGTTGGTAATAATTTCAGACTTATGAATAAGAATCAGATGGTTCGCGAAGGCATCTGTTCTACCGGAAGTTATACAGTGCTTAAAGTGGATGATAAAAAGCAATGGACGTTCAAAACACCCAGAGGTATGTTCAAGGTGTTGAATAAAGTAAAGGATCCGGTATGGAAGAAGCCTGACTGGGCTTTCATTGAAGAAGGATTGAAAGTGCCATCAGCCAACCACCCCTCACGTTTCGAATATGGTTCATTAGGAGATTATGCCCTTTATCTGGGTCAGGGCTATCTGATCCACGGCACACTTTACAAAAGGTATTTAGGTATGCCTGTCACACATGGCTGTGTGCGTATGGGTGACGAAGATCTGGAAGCAGTGTTTAAAGCAATGAAGATCGGTTCGAAGGTTTATATTTATTAACCACATCTTTATGAATAAAAATAATCAGTTTAGATCAGATGACTCAGGTGAGGAAATTTCACCAGCCACCTCAGGTAGTTTGACCGGCCTAAAAATATTTCTGCAGTATTTTCTCAGGCCGAAAACTTTTGTTTTATTTATGGTGGTCGCCCTCTTACTACCAATATTACTGATAGTTTACAGCATTATTATACCTGTTGGACGTTATCAGGCTGTTCCGTGGAGTGGCCTGCAGACAGACAGCCTGCAGGCTGAGGTAAAACTGAGCCGTGAAGAAAAACAACTGGTTGCTTCATTCATAGAACTTGAAAAAGAAAAAATATTTCTGAACAACAGGCTTCAACTAGCTAAGCAGGATTCGATTTATCTTGTGCTTGACATGAAAGACAGTACTATAAATCTCGAGATCAAAGGAGTTGTTGTTCGCAAAAACAGAATTATCGAGTCGCGGATGAGTAATCGTTTTGATCTGATAGATCATGAAAACCTTATTCCCTGGCTAAAAAAGCCATTCACACTTGAAAAGGCCCTGGCCACCATACCGAAAGCCCCAATTGTTGTGGTACAGGCACCTAAAGATACAATTGAGGCAGCCTTGCAGGCTAAAAAGCCCGAACCACCTCAGACTACTGCCGTATTTTTTACTTTTTATTTTGACCGGAACCTGGTCTTGGAGATCGATCAGATTGACCCGCCTGACGAGGAAGATTATGAACAGATTAAAGACTACAGAAGGCAGCGAAAACTTGAAAATCACCTGACTTTCTGGCAAAAAATCAATCTGGTGCGTCATGCAGATCAAAAGATGAAGATCAGACTTGTAGTATCTGAAGATGACGCCAGATCGATTTACAGGGCTGTCCCAATGAATACCCATCTCATTCTTCGCTGGTAGCTGACCTGTAAATGAGGCCGTTGTATTACTTCCAGGTATTTCACCGGAGCAAGAGCTATTATTAAAGCTCGTGATCGACAGTGAGGCCGTACCTTTGTGCAAGATGTTTTCAACAAAACAGTTTTACGTCCGATCGGTTTTATTGACGGTTTTACCGATCATGTCTGCAATCCTGCTCAATCTTTCATGGCCTCCACATCAATTTACGTTTTTGGTTTTTATCGGTTTGGTGCCTGTGTTTTACCTGCATCGGGCACAACAATTGAACCCGTCCGAATATTTTTTCCTTGCGTGGCTGTCGTTCTTTCTCTTTCACATACAGGCATCATGGTGGATGTATAGTTCAACAGTGGCAGGAAGCCTTATGGCTCATCTGATCAATTCGTTTTGTATGGCCGGAGTACTATTTTTATGGTCAGTTATGGATCGCTCTTTGAAGGCAAAACCGGCTCTTAGTTTCTTTATACTTTTTTCTTTCTGGATCAGTTTTGAATGGTTGCACCATCATTGGGACATAGCATGGCCCTGGTTTACATTGGGAAATGTATTTTCAGACCGTACTTCATGGATTCAATGGTACAGTTATACAGGGGTATTGGGAGGCAGCCTATGGATACTTAGTGTAAATTTCATGATTACTGAACTCGTCGTAAAGTTCACTCGCAAAAAGTTTGTAATTGGTTCACAGTGGGGAGTGGTCGCGGTTTTATTCGCTGTGGTTCCCTTGTTGATTTCTGGTTTAATGCCCGAGCTGCCGAAGGTAAAGCAATCGTTTAAAATTCTGATTGTTCAACCTGATATAGATCCTGTTGCAGAAAAATTTGACCTGATGACGGAAGAACAACAAATCGAAAAAGCAATTGGCTTAATTGAAAAAACAGATTTACAGTACATTCATCTTGTTGTTCTGCCTGAGACCCTTATAACGAAAGCTATTGACGAGGATAGTCTGAACCAATCGGTTTCGATACGACGGCTGAGGGAAACCATATTGAATCGGTCCGATGCTGCTTTGGTTGTGGGTTCATATACACAGAAACCAGCAGTATCTGAAAAAGCTTCGGTGTTTGAAGAAAGCGGAAATGCTGTGGTGCTTTTTAATTCGGCGTTGTATATCAACAAGGACACTATTTTGGTATATCACAAGTCAAAACTATTGCCTCTGGTTGAAAAGCAGCCATTCAGACAGATTATGAGGCCGTTTCAGGATCTCATTGAGCGGTCAGGTGGATTTTTTGGAAGTTATGGAACCAGCCAGGCAGCATTGACTTTTCCATTGACGGACAGCACCAAGTTAATTCCTGTTATATGTTTTGAGTCGGTTTTTGGTCATCTTACCAGAAACCGTAATGATCAATTCCCGTCAATTCTTGTAACCCTCACCAACGATGGTTGGTGGAGCAGCAGTGGAGGTTATCTGCAGCATTTGCATTATGCGCGTCTGCGCAGCATCGAAAACCGGCTGTGGACAATCAGGGCTGCAAACACAGGTGTGTCGGCAATTATTGATGCAAAAGGCAATATTATTAACCAGACTGAATACGGAGTACCTGAAACACTCGTTGCTGAGGTGCCGGTGGTAAAACAGCAAACGTTTTATAATCAATATGGTGACATAACAGGCATTATCTCATTTTTTAGTTTGCTCCTGCTCCTGATCTTCTATATCAGCAGTAATCTCGTAAATAAGCGATTCTTTATTAAGAATTTTTCTAAATAACAGAAAAACAAATATTTGAAGTTTTTCGTATCTTTATGGTGCTTTTAAATATTTCTGTTTTTACAGAAATGTAGCACAAGAAAAACCAAATTACACGTAACATGAACAGAATCAGTTTGCTTATTCTTGTTCTGTTTTCTGCTTTTGTTTCAAATGCCGAAACAGATTCCTTATCAGATGGTTCCCATAGTACTCGTAAGTATCAATTGCATGAGATAGTTCCCGAGGAGGGTTTAAAGGCTTCACCTTTGATTGAAGTTTTTCAGGGAATGAAACCTGATCAGATCCGGGAGGTATATTCGACGAACAAGTCTGAGTCAGATAGTTTATTGGTTGCCAAACAATTGAATCCGGTATGGTGGAGATCTGCATTATATCAGGCGGGTAATTTTTTTCGACAAAAGAATTTGACCCCGAAACAAATCCTTTCCATGCTCACACCGGTTTTGTTAATGGCTCTTGCAGGAATCACGATTGCATGGATGATTACAATTTTGATTCTTCCATCAGGTATCAGCCCGGCTGAAAGACCGGAAACTGACCAGATCGCAGCAGTTGAGGATGATTCGGTTGATGAATCAATGCATGAAGAAGAATGATTGCCTTTCTAACCAATAAAAACGAAAAAGATGATGGACAAGTTCGTTTATGAAGTTGATCAGACTGGGGATAGGAAACTGGAATCTTCTTTGAGGAAAAGCATGAACCAATGGGCTGCTTCAGTCCCCAACCATCCCCATAAGAAGCTGGGCGACAATATACAGGTTGAAAAAATCTATTATAAGCCTGCTTATCCAATAAGATTGCAAAGCCAGTTTGAAGAACGTGGAAGGCACGAAGGCCATGAGCCTTTTATCAAGCAGAAAGTTCCTGAGCGAAACTTGTATAAACTGAGCGATTTTCGGGCTTGGGATATTGAGTTGCCTGTGGTTACTGAATTCACTGACAGTTCGGTAAACTACGTAGTAGATGGCTCACAGCATGTTGAAAACTGTTTCAAGTGTGATGCTAAAGGATGGATAACATGCGTTACTTGTCATGGTGCCAAAAAATTGACTTGCCCCAGTTGTCGTGGTGCAGGAGAAACCAAATGCAGCAATTGCAGCGGAGGCGGAACAGTGAGATGCAACAGCTGTAGTGGTTCGGGAACCATCCGAAGGCAGGTTACCCGATCAACTCAAGTGTGGATACCTGAACGATATGACTCTAATGGATACAAAATTGGCAATACAGGAACTTACACAACCCAAACGAGTTACGAAACTGTAAATGAAACCTGTTCTTCATGCAGCGGCAGGGGAAAGGTTCGTTGCTCTTCTTGCGGAGGGGATGGAAAGATCAGCTGTCAGCGATGTGGGGCAAGCGGAAAAATAACATGCGGAACATGTTCAGGTTCGGGGCGTAATACTTGTCCTGCCTGTAACGGGCATCAGAAACTTCTCCACTATTTCTATGTGAAACGTGATCTGGAATGTACTGATCAGAAAACATGCGTTATACATAGCGAAGTATTTGATGGGTTTCCTCAGTTTTTGGATGAATATGAGCAATATGAATCAAACAATCAATTCAGTAAGCTTCAGAAGCGGATAGAAACGGGACAACTTCCTGAGGATAATCATCTCAACAAGTTTATTGATAAATTTATCACTACTGCCCATCAGGAAACCACAGATATTCACAGCCTGAAATTTCAGCAACTGGATGTTGAATGTATTGATGCCTGGGAGATGCATTATGTGTTCAGAGGAAAAAAATATATCATGCTGTTCGTTGGCAGTGATTATACAGTCATTCCTGGTTTAAGTCCGGTTTATGAAGTCTCATTTGAATTTTGGTCAAGGGCTGTTGGTGCAGCGAAAGCAAGACTATACAGCAGGTCGAGAAGGTTGCTCAAAAAAGCTGAAAGTATTGGCACTTTTGAGATACAGGATGATTTGGAAGATGCTCTTGATGTTGTAGAAGGTAAGATCAGCGCCTCTTATCGTTTTGGTACATTGATCGGAGCTTTGTTGTCGGCTTTTCTGGGTGGTTTTCTTTCATTCACCTATTTTCAAAACGTTAACTATGTTCTTGATTATGCCACCTTTATCAATAAAGAAGGGGGCTGGCTTTATGATTATCATCCGCAAGCCTTAACCATTGCATTTGTGGTGATCGTTTATCTTGGAAGCCGGAAATTGTTCAAACTCTGGAGGTATTATGGTAGTGCTGTTCCAGGAGCTACCATACGGTTATTGTTGTCGGCATTATCCGTTATTGTGTTATCTGCACTGTTTCTTACACTCCTTGTTGCAGTGAATATTACCGGTATAACGGTATTGCTGAGTCTTGCCCTTTGGATTGCCATGTGGGTTATCAAGATAATTGTTTTTCTGGTAGTTTTGTTCATTCAACTGGTCATTTGGATTGCCAAAGCTATTTGGTGGGTATTGAAAGGCCTCATCGGAATATTTACCTGACACTAAAATTATGCGATGGATAGATAAAAGCTTAATTGTAATTTTTCTGGTAATGGTGTTTTCATCCTGTATATCTACGAAAGAAGTGTCGAAAATGGATATAGTTTCATCAGTCGACCTTGAGAAATATATGGGAAAATGGTATGAGATTGCCCGCTACCCGCATCGGTTTGAGCGTGATCTGGTTGGTGTTACTGCGCAATACACTCTAAAGGAAAACAATTGGATAGAAGTCATTAACAGTGGTTATAAGAACAGCTTTGACGGAGATTTTAAATCGGCGAAAGGAAAAGCAAAACCAGCTGATGATTCAGGAGCGGGATGGCTTAAAGTCTCCTTTTTCTGGTTTTTTTATGCCGATTATCTGATACTTGAACTGGATACCATTCATTACCAGTACGCCCTTGTCGGGAGCAGCTCCAAAGACTACCTCTGGGTTTTGGGACGCGAACCATTTATGCAACCGGATACCTTACAGATGATGCTTAATAAGGCTAAAGAAAGAGGCTATGATCTCAGCAGGATTGAAATAGTGCCTCAGCGATAATGCCCATCCTTGTTGCAACAAACAATTGTAGTTGACTGATATACAGCCATCTGCTTATCAATAAATTTGAGCTAACTTTGCTGCATGAAAAATGAAATCAGGTTTAAGTGGTATTCTTTGGTTGTTCTGTTTCTGTTCAGTGCATGTGGTTCAACTTCAAAAATCAGCCTTGAGAGCAGTGCCGATGAGCAAATGGCTGCATCTCAGTATCAAAAGGCATTGAGTCTGTATGAACAGAGAATTGCAGAATTAGAACAATCTGGACAGACAGTTAGTGGATATTTGTATGAGAAGGCCGGAAAAGCAGCACTGAATGCCGGTGACACCGTTAAATGTGAGCAGCATTTTAAATTAGCTGTTTATCATGAACAGGCCAGTCCGTTTATTTATTATCAGTTGGCCGTCTTTTACCAGACTTCCGGAAACATCTCTAAAGAAATGATGGCGCTTGAGCCTTTGGAGTTGAAATTTCCGGAGAGTGAGGAAGCAATTGTGATGCGCCCCCGACTATTTCAACTGGGACTCATCAGCGACCAACCTGAAATATCATTGAAGTTGTGGCCTTCAATGCCCGAAATGCACAACAATGAGCTTATACTGACAGATTATCTGCGCGCAAATCAGAAAGTGGGATTGGAGGATAGCTGTAATAAAATATCTTTAAGGATATTAAGGCTTTATCCTGACAACACAGTTGCTCTGGAATGGCAGGCCAAAAGACATTATAATCTTGCCGAAGACCGCTATCAGCGTGAAATGAAGATTTATGAAGCAAATAAAACCCATCGACATTATAAGAAACTATTGGGCGAACTGGAACTCTCAACCGAAGACATGAAGCAATCATTGCATTACTTCAGCAAATTATGGAAGCTAAATCCTGATCCTGTTTATGCTACTTACCTGCATAATATTTATGCACGTTTTGGTGATGAGAAAATGGCAGCCTTCTATAGAAAGAGAATGAAATAACAATCAATATATGGAATCAGTATTTCAACAAAACGACAACAGAACCGAACTTTCTGACGTAGGAGAATTTGCTCTCATTGAAAAGCTCACTGCTGAACTGCAGGTCATTAACAAGTCTACCATAAAGGCGGTTGGCGATGATGCTGCCGTTATTCAGAATGGAGACATGCAGACACTTGTTTCGGTTGATTTGCTGGTTGAGGGTGTTCATTTTGATTTGATGTATACCCCGCTCAAACATCTGGGCTACAAAGCTGCAGTGGTGAATTTTTCGGATATCGCTGCCATGAACGGTAAACCTATGCAAATTGTTATCGGGCTTGCTGTTTCGAACCGTTTTTCGCTCGAAGCCCTTGAAGAACTTTACAGCGGTATCAGGCTGGCGTGTGAGCAGTATGGCGTTGATCTGGTTGGCGGTGATACTACATCCAGTATGTCGGGTCTGTTTATTTCAGTTACGGTGATCGGACAGGCATTGCCTCAAGATATCTGTTACAGACATGGAGCAGCCGAGAATGACCTTTTGTGTGTGAGTGGCGATCTGGGTGCTGCCTACATGGGGCTGATGCTCCTCGAAAGAGAAAAGGCAGTGTACAAAGCCGATCCATCAATGCAACCTGATCTGGATGGAAATGATTATGTTTTATCGCGTCAGCTCAAACCTGAAGCCAGGTTTGATGTGCTTGAAGAGCTTAAGAAAGCAGGTGTAAAACCCAGTTCGATGATCGATATTTCGGATGGTCTTGCTTCCGAGATTATACACCTCTGTAAAGCTTCAAATCTGGGATGCAGGATTTATGAAACAAAAATCCCCATTGACCCGGCCACCATCAGACTTGCTGAAGAATTCAGACTCGTTCCATCCATCCCGGCATTAAACGGAGGTGAGGACTATGAGTTGTTATTTACCATCAGTCCTTCTGATTTTGAGAAAATCAGAAACATTGAAAGTGTATCAGTCATTGGGCACATGACCACTAATCGTGGTGAAACCGTCATGATCACCATCGACGACAGGCTTATCCCACTTAAGGCACAAGGCTGGGACGGCTTAAGAAACAACAATAAACAAGACTAAGCAAAAATGGATACGCTTGAGCGACAGGAGGATAACGATCCGGGCCATAACTTGCTTCCTGTTCTGAAGTCGATTCCGCACAATCCCGGGGTGTATCTATATCTGGATAATACCGGAAAGATCATTTATGTTGGTAAAGCCAAAGATCTGCAAAAGAGAGTGAGCAGTTATTTTGGTAAGGTACACTCTGGCAAACTAAGAGTTCTTGTCAGGCGTATTGCCGACATACGATTTGTAGTCACTGGTTCCGAAACCGATGCTTTGCTGCTCGAAAACAATTTGATCAAACAACATCAGCCGAGGTATAACGTGATGCTGAAGGATGACAAATCCTTTCCCTGGATTTGTATAACCAATGAAGCTTTCCCCAGAATATTTCCCACACGAAATCTCATCCGCAACGGATCTGAGTATTTCGGCCCTTATGCATCAGTGCGGATGATGAACACTTTACTTGAACTGATCAGGCAATTATACCCTGTGCGATCATGCCGTTTGCCACTGACTATCCGAAGTATAGCTGAAGAAAAATTTAAAACATGTTTGGAGTATCACTTAGGAAACTGTAAGGGGCCATGTGTCGGACTTCAGAAACAAGAGGATTATCTTGAGATGATTGAAGCCATCAGGGAAATCATCAAGGGAAACATGGTAATGGTTGTTAAACAACTCAGGGATTCCATGATGAAATTTGCTTCTGAAATGGAGTTTGAAAAAGCACAACGGGTAAAAGAAAAAATTGAACTGCTCGAAAAATACAGAAGCAAATCAACCATTGTCAACCCGCGGATCAGCAATGTGGATGTCTGCTCGATTATTGACGGAGAAGAAATGGCCTGGATAAATTATTTACGGGTTGTTCAGGGTGCAGTTATTCAATCGCATTCCGTTGAGATTAAGAAGAAACTGGAAGAAACTCCTCAAGACCTGCTGATGCTTGCATTGCTCGATATCCGACAGCGGTTTGGAAGTGAAAGTCCCGAAGTAGTGCTTCCTTTTGATCCGGGCTTTGCTCTGGAAGGAGTGTCGTATCTCATTCCAAAACGCGGTGATAAGAAGCAATTACTTGAGTTGTCTGAACGAAATGCCCGCCACTTCAGACTCGAGATGGAAAAACAGAGGATGCTTGCCGACCCCGAAAGGCACCAGCGCCGGGTATTACAGCAGTTAAAGGACGACCTCAGGCTACCGCAAATCCCTGAAGTGATTGAGTGCTTTGACAATTCAAATTTTCAAGGTGACTATCCCGTTGCGGCTATGGTTCAGTTTGTTAAAGCGAAGCCAAACAAGCAGGAGTACAGACACTTCAATATTAAAACCGTTGAAGGGCCTGATGACTTCGCATCCATGCAGGAGATAGTATTCCGGAGGTATTCAAGACTAAATTTGGAGAACAAAACCTTGCCGCAATTGATTGTTGTTGATGGCGGTAAAGGTCAGCTGAGTGCAGCGGTGACTGCTCTTGACCAATTGCGACTACGCGGGAAAATATCAATAATCGGTATTGCCAAAAGATTGGAAGAGATCTATTTTCCCGATGATCCTTTGCCGGTTTACATTGACAAAAGATCCGAATCGCTGAGACTTATCCAACAGATGCGCGACGAGGCTCACCGCTTTGGTATTACACACCACCGGAAGAGATTTGAGAAGGGATTGATAAAGACCGTACTGACCGGGATAGATGGAATAGGATTTCAAACGGCTCAGAAACTTTTGTGGAAGTTTAAATCGGTGAAGAATATCAGTAAACAAAGTGTTGAAAGTCTTTCTGAAGTAATTGGCAAAGCGAAGGCTGAGATTGTCGCAGGATATTTCATCAACAATCCAATTGATTAATTTTGGATCAGGTCGAAAAAAAACCTGCTGGTGAGAGCAGGTTTTTTTATTCGCTTAATTTTTTATTGAAGAGTAAACCTTACAGGCAGGTTAAAAGATACCCTCACAGCTTTGCCACGCTGGCGGCCTGGCGTCCATTTGGGCATTGATTCAACCACCCTTATGGCTTCTTCATCGCAGCCCCCGCCAATTCCGCGCAATACTTTAACGTTGCTGACTCTTCCATCGGGTTCAACAACAAAATTAACAAACACACGTCCCTGTATTCCGCTTTCGCGCGCCATTGGCGGGTATTTGATATTCTTGGCAATGAACTCCATCATCTTAGCCGCGCCCCCGGGGAATTCAGGCATTGATTCCACTACTGTAAAAATTTCCTGCTCCGAAATTTCTTCTTCCTCACGTGCTGGTGGAACATAGACTTCTATAACAGTATTTTGATCAACATCCACATCAATGTCGATGTCTTCAACTTCAACGTCATCCTCAACAATTTCGAGCACAGTTACCTGTTGAGGAGGAGGTGGAGGAGGTGGGGTGAATTTTTGCTCGGTGATCGGAATGATCTCTTCCGGCACATCTTCTGCAACACGCTGAATCATATCGCTGACGCGTCTGTCGTAGCTTCTGTATTCAAACGCCAGAAACACGAGTGCAAGTGCAATGACTAAGCCAATCTGTGTAAACAGAATCCTTTTGTCTTCAAGGTCGGCTTTTGGTGATTTCTTAACTTCCATAAAACAATGTTTTTGTGTTGACCAACACCATTTTCTGATGGCGGGGCTAAATTACTAATTATTCAATAAATGATCGTTTTCAACCATGTTTTTTTGTGTTCCAAAGGTAAAAAATCAAGGCGCCCGAAAGGGTTCCGAGAATATTTGCGAAGAAATCAACAAAATCACCCTCTCTGTCCCTGTAAACAAGCTGCTGCATCATTTCTGTGAATGCGCCAAAAAATACGCCAGGCAATAATGCAAACAGCAACGGCTTATAACGCAGTTTAGTCCCCGGATATTGTTGTTTGTGTCCGAACAGGAGCAAATAGCTGAAAACCGCGAAGATGAACAGATGTATTAATTTGTCAGTGTGCTGCCATTTCCAGCTTGTATTGATGCCGCCAAAAAAATCACCGGGAACACCAGTGAGAATCAGAATGATGATTGCCCACAGTATTCCCGGCCATTGGAATCGGATGAGATTCTTCAGGTACATCAACCGGAATTAGCCTTCTATAAGGGCTTTATATGCTTCGGCATCAAGCAAATGATCAATGTCAGCCGGATTGTTCACCTTGATTTTAATGATCCAGCCTTCGCCGTACGGGTCTTTGTTAACTGTTTCCGGGTTGTCGGAAAGTACTTCATTAAACTCGGTTACGGTGCCGGCAATGGGCATGAACATGTCGGAAACAGTTTTTACGGCTTCGATGGTTCCAAACGTTTCTTCGGCATCAAGGGACTCGTCAAGAGTTTCAACTTCAATAAAAACGATGTCTCCAAGTTCTTTCTGTGCAAAATCTGTAATGCCAACTGTGGCAATCTCACCGTTCAGGCTGATCCATTCGTGGTCTTCGGTATACCTGAGGTTTGTCGGGATATTCATAAGTTTTGTTTTAAAGTAATATGGGTCAAATATACATCAATTACCACTTTCAAGGATTAATTCTGCATAAATAAATTGTTCTGAATGTGCAATTTTTAATGCTTCCAGATAGCTAATAATTATGGCTTCTTACTGTGCCAGATTGAACCTCATGGTAATACCGGCAAAGGTGTTTGAGTTCTTGAATTGTGACGAAACAAATGGATCGCTCATGTCGCGTTTGAAAAATGCCTGAAAATTAAACCTTTCATTGATGGTGTAATCGGCAGTTACATAAATATTGATCCTGTTCTGTCCGGCAGAAACCTGGCTGTTTCTTTCATCCACGCGTCTGAGAGTAGTTTTGTCCGTTCTGAAACCAAGATCGAGTTTCAACACAAGATCGTTGTTTGATCTGGAGATACGTCCGCCTCCCGTAACGCTTGATATCACCAGTGCAAGGTTTTTTATTCTGTACCCTGAACCAATAACGATTTCACTACCCTGTATTTCGGTGAGTTGGTTGTTGATGAAACTCATGGTCAGGTTGCGCTGTTTTTTATATTCAGCTCTCGCCGTAAGGGTGTTGTGGAATGCAACATCAATCCCGAATAGCGGAGCAAACTGTTCCGTGAGCACCAATTGACCAACATCATATTGCGGGATGAACAGGTTGGTATTGGCATAGGTCTTCGTTCTGTCGTTCGGGTCATATTCAACATTGGTTCGCCAGGCTGTTATGGCATATGACGAGCGATAGGCGTGCGTAATGTTGACATTCTTGAAAATCCTTTTGACTGCTTCTATTTTGGTAAGACCGTTGTAACTGATGCTCCAGTTGGGTATGGGTATTTGCGGAAAAGGGTTTAGCCTGACATTACCCGGGTCGTCTCCCCTATATGCTGCCAGGAATGAATAAAGCAGCACCTCCTGGGAACCTGAACCATAACCAACAGGGAACGAACCTCCGCCAACGGAGTCATAATAATAGCCTAAATCAGAATCGACCCATTGCTGGTTCGTGTTGGCCAGCCTCTCAGCAATAATTTTCCGATACTCCAGCATATTATCGAAAAGAGGGGATCCTTCATCCTTTCGGCTTGCAACAAATGCTGTTTTCCAAAGTCCGAACGACATGCTGAAGTTTCCACTTTGGGTGGGCGAAAAGCCTCTGAAGGCACCGCTTGAATCTGCACGGAAGTATTCCTGAAGATTCAATCCACTGGTTTTGTCGCCGCTGATATCAATTCTGAGTCCCGGAACAGGCTCAGCATTAACCTTGTAAGCCATGTTTTCTGTAAATCGCTTTGAGTATGCCTGATTGAGCACCGAATCGCGTGAAATCCATCCATTGTTGGCTGCCGTATTTCTGATATCAGCTTCACTGCCAAGAATGAAGCCCCATCCGGGTGCACTTCCGGCAAAGTTATAACCAAGGAGGTCCGGTTCGGGCATAAAACCGGGAAGCATAATGCCATTGTTTTGTGTGTAGTTCAATGAGGCTTTCTTAACACTCATGGTGAGCTTGAGTATGTTGTCGAAAACAATTTTCAGGTAGTCAGTGCGTGGTTCTGTCTGAGTTGTATCGGTTTTGACATCTTCAGGATTTTCCTGCTGCGACCGGTCCGGACGTCCCATAGGATCTGCAGTCCGGGGTGATGGGCCTCCTCCGCGGGAGCTTCTTGGTGGTGTATTCAGGTTTTTAAGATAGGTCACCTTGTTGTACAGCTTCACAAAATCCACATTGCTATTAAGTGTCTTGGCATTTTGGTTGGCAATGGTGTTTCCAATCCGTTCCTGCACCGAAATTGGAGAAGCTGTCCATGTGTAGGTTCCCTGATAGCCTGCCGTCGCTGTGATCCAGTCGAAAACAGGAATTTTATTTATAGGTATAGTGTAATTCAGTTTGAACATCTGATTGTAGTTGCTCATTGAGCCCAGACTGAATATTTCATCCATAATGGTGTCGCGGTTCATGCGCCATTCTTCAGTTCCCCTTTCGGGATTTCCAGAAGGTTCATAAACAAAGGCATTTGCTCCGGCGGTGAAGTCAAAAGTCAGACCTTTAGTGATATCAAACTTGAAGTCATAATTTCTGTTCCATGTCCATGTTTTGGCATAGATTGGGTACGTAATTATGTCGCCTTCACTTTTGTTTCTGAATTTTTTGGTGTTGTTGGTCCGGTTCATATCTGTCCTGAAGGCGAAATTTTTTGGCAGATAGAAGAAATTGAAGTCCTTGATAATTTGGAATGCGGGACTTTTGAGCCAGCTAATCTTGCCAAAAGGCATGATATTTTTTGGATTATTGTTGAAATTATAACCAATACCTCCTCTGTAGGTTTTTCTCAGGTCGTATTCGAGATCTATGTTGCGCTGGTAAATTTCGCTATAGGCATATGACAGGCTCAGGTTTTCAACGTCATATATGCGTGGAGGCCGCACATTGCCCACACGGTCTTTACGGACATTGATGAAATTGATGTTTTTTCTTTGGGTGTAGTCCTTGACAATTCTCTTCAACGAGTCCTGCTGGGCTTCATTTTCATAGGAGCGGAGGTCATCTTTGAGTTTAATGTCGGGGTCAAGTGGATTATATTCAGGAGTGATGTGGGTTTCGCCATAGTCGAAATGCATAGGAATTTTAACACCGGTTTTTGCAGGGAGGAATTTCCCGAGATCGATATCGGTGGCAACATCAAAACTTGTTATCGCTTCTCTTGAAGTTTCGTTCACTTTCATATCCAGACTTCCAAAACCGGGTGTGCTGTGTGCTCCAGAAACCACCACCCGCCCCACATCGGCCAGCATGGTCTCAACCCTTGCCGTTGCTGCCCAGCCACCTTTGTTGTCGAAGTCGGTTACTCTGAGCTCATTGACCCAGATGATGGCACTTTTTTGTACACCATCATCATTTGATGAGAGGCTGAGTTGTTTGGGATTCCTTATGCCAATCATGATCCCTTTGACATCACTTATGCTTGGGCTTCCCAGTATTTTAACGATATGATCACCAATAAATTCAACATAGGGATAATTTAGTCTGATATCCGAATTTGGGTCGCGCATGGCAATGTTTCTGTTTTGCTTAACGGACACCAATTGGTCGAGATCAATATCGAAGCGGTTTTGCTCAGGCCAGATGGCTTCAGAATTAACAAAAGATGTTCCCCACGGAGTAAAGGTGAGCGGAATTTCATATTCATAATAGTTTTCTGTGAAGTCGCTTCCCAGGCGGATAAAAACAGTCAGATCACCGTAGGCAAGTTCTTCTGCTTCAAAGAGTTTTTCGGCATGTACGTACATTTTAAGTTTTTTGTACTGCCTGAAATCAAAATCTGTGGTTTTAAATGCTGCCCTTGCGTCTCCATCCTGAAGGTTCTCAACGATGAACTGCATGGATTGTTCGTTCAGTTGCACAAGGCTTGTTGTTCCGTAATTGATTTCGCGGTCGATACCCGGAGGAACCACATAAGGAATGGGCTCACGCCTGCCGTTTTCTTCAATATTCACAGCAGAAATGTCAAATCGGGTTCCATTGGCGTCATCATTTACAAGATATTCGCCTGGTGATTCAAGGTTGTAGCGGTACTTTCTCCATTCGCCACGCACCAGTTCGAGGGTGGCGAAGCGCGCCACAACGGGTTTTTCAAAATCTTTGAAAAACATCCTGATAAAACGGATGGAACGGAAATCCTGAATGTTCCCGACAACCCGCTCGGGTTGACTCACAGGTATTTTAAACTGATACCATTTAACTTCGGCCGTTTCACCGTTGGCGAGCGGGATACCCGAAGCAACCTGAATGTCGCTGATGAAATTTTCGCCGATCACCATCTTATCGGGGTCGAGACGGATACGGTACTGGAAATAGCGCTCGGCCTCGCTCAGGGTGTTGTCGCGATTGATATCCTCCACATTGGGCATTGATGTTGCGCTGGTCGGATAACTTTCGGGGTTCAGATCATCGGTAGGGGAGTTGCCGTCAGGTCCGTTGAAGTTTTTGTAGCGTTCAAGAATACTTGAATAACGTGAGTCACTATCGAGTCGTGCACCTCTGAAATACTGGAAATTGTCGGCTGAAGGGTCTTCGAGTGCCTTTTGATAGGCTTCGGATTGTGCTCCAAACTGATCACGGATGATATCAAGGAAATTCGGTGCGTGAAAATCACGTTCGTCAATATCACGTAATCCGTCATAGCCAACATCCTGAAACTGACGTGAGCCGGCAACACTGCTGAACGATTCGACCAGAGCCTGAATTGTTGGTACCCTGCCCCAGATTGTTGTGTCAACGTTTTCAGCTACCTCTGTAGTTGGCAAACCATTTTCATAAAATCTTCTTCCGTCCCTTAAAATGTCTTCGGAAATATCACCAAGGTTAATATACAGATCTCCTGCATTTTCAGGTTCTTCTGTAAAGGGATCCATCATCCAGAATTCAATATACTCGATGTTGGTAGCCTCAAAATCAGTTGATTCAATCCTTCTCATAATACCACCCCAACGACTTGATGGCAATTGTAGCAATCCATCAGCAGTTAAACCCTGGCTGAAGGCGGTTGGCAGGACATCATAGTTATATGGGCCTCTCTCATTTGGATAATAGGCCATATTGAGCACAGCAATATTTGTCGGTATACCCGATGGGAGCTGCTTGTTCGGAAACACTTCGGTTTCGAGTACCTGTCGCACACTATTTTTCGACAATTCTTCTTTGTCAACATTGGACGGTTTCAAGGTGCCAAATCGGTCATAAAACAGGGGGTCAATGATATACCATGCTAATTTTGCCCTGTTTTTTCCATAGTCGAGCCCTGTTCCGGGCCCTGCTTCCGGAAACATATCCATCTGTCCCTGAGGTGTACTGGCCAAAAACCAGGTATTTGGCTGTCTCAGGTCGATGGTTGATTTTGCACCTTCAAAATCGTCAATGTAAGAGGTTCCGGTTTTGCCGACAGCCCTCGAATGTCCGGGGAGGAAATGCGCAAATTCACCATCAAAATTGATTTTCGAAACTTCCTTTGTGCTGATTCCGGGCAGCTTGTCGATCATACGGGTGAGCCACCTCGACTGTGTGCGATAACTCAGATCGAGACCATAAATAGTATTCGATATAGGGTCATCCCCATAGTTTACTTTCTGTGTTAGTGGTCGTTCGTGCAGGTTGAGCAGGGTTCCGCCTATTTTAAAGTCTTTGTTTATTTCGTGATCAACACGTAAACCCATCATCCGCTTTTGCTGAATAGCAAACATGGTGTTGCTTTCAAGAGAGATATTTATAGGCGTTCCAGAACTAAGCACACCTTCGTTAATAATTCGGACCCTTCCAAGGGTGTAGTCAACAGTATAGTCAACGTTTTCAACTAAAGGAACACCTCCGGCAGTAACTTTCACCGAGCCACGCGGAACATTAAGCGCATTTAAGTTGATTTCACTGCCTGACTGGGACTTGTAAAATCCTTCGAGTATAAATTTGTTCTTGTCGGGAAACTGTTCGGCTCCTGCTTTGGTTAAGGTGTAGAGTGAATCGTAGGCATAACGGTTTGCAAGTTCAGGATCATTGGCAAAGACTTTATTTCGAAGGTGACTTCCGAAAGGTTCCAGAACTGTAAAATAAATCCGGCCGTTTTGTGCATTGATTGTTCCGCCAATGGTAGCAGCATTATCAAGGAAGTCAAAAACCCCGTCACCTCCCCTGACAGGATTCTGTTGCTGGTTCAGATTGTCCAGATTCATCAGATGAATAAGCGGGATCCCCTTAATATCTTCGTTTCCTTCGGTGAAATATCCTGTTGGTACACCGTTTTGATTCCCTTTATACAGAATATTAAACGTGAAATCATCCCTGTTGATTTGAAATGCCCTCAGTGAATAAACGTTCTTCATCATCAAGTCCCACATAGGCATTCGTGTGTTGATTGATGTGCTTTTGAGTAGTTTAGCTGTCAGACAGTTAGGAGTGTTGATGCCCTGATCGGAAAACTCTCCGACCTGAAATATGCTGTCAAAGCCAATAACTGTGTATTGATAGGCGACGGCAAGAACCTGGTCTGAATTAAGGGTTGTATTGAGCGAAATAAATCCAAGTTTGCTGTTAAAAGAAAACTCGGTTGGACTTAGCTTTCGGGCGTTCTCCACTTTTTCAAAATCCTGACCAGGAACCAGATAACCGTTACGTCCTATTTTCAGTGGGTCTCCGGTCAGATAGGATGTAACATTGTTGATGTTTCTGATGCCGGCGGTGTCCAGTCGTGTTAAAAGGTTGTTCGAACGGTTTGAAGGAAGCGGGGGGCCGGGCAAAGGCTGGATTTCCTTGTTGTATATCCATTCAAAACGACCTTCACCTGCATCTGTAAATGCAACAATATTGCGGTTCTCAGTGAGAGGAGCACCGATATTGGTGACCCAAACTTCGATTTTAGTAATATTGATATCGGAGGTGACAATTGGCAAGCTCTGCAACGACTTTTCGTATTGCTCGCGGAAATACTGGCTCAGGAAAAAGTGCCGGTTCTCTTCATAATCAAGCGATGTCAAACTGAATTGATTGGTTTGGGCACCGCCTTGTACGGTAATGTTTTTGGTTTCGCTTTCCTGTTGGGAGAAGACTGTTGTTACTGTAGTGCGGCCGAACTGAAGTTTGGTTTTAATTCCAAAAAGCGACTGACTACCGCTGATAAGGGTAGTATTTAAAGGCATGCTTACATTTCCTGCTTCAATTAACTTAATTATTTCGTCTTCTTTGCCTTCGTATTTGAGTGATAGTTTGTTCTCGAACTGAAAGGTGGCCTCTGTGTTGTAATTTGTTTTAAATTCAATTTTGTCGCCTATTTTGGCGATCACGTTCATTTGAATCTTTTGCTGAAAATCGAAATTGGTTGTTCTACGCTGACGCACATCAAGTTGTGGGTCTTCGCGGTTCACACTGCGCACGCCAAAGGTTATTTCGGCCGATCCTTGAGGTCTGATGTCAATGGTATTGCCGCCGAAGATCCTGTCGAAAGCTTCACCACCGATGTATATGGCTGGAATGATGGATGAGGCGGTTTGCGGATCAGATGATCTGGTGCGTTCGCGCCAGTAATTTCTAATTCCTTTTTTGTTTTCAAAGTCGCGATATTCTTTGAGATCCATAGAAACTGGCTCGCGATAGGAAAAACTACCAACTTTCGAAACAAAAATATATTGACCTGTTACAGGGTCATAAACAACTTCGCGTTTAATATTTGGCGGGTCTTTCAGGTGAAAGGGTGATTGTTCATCAAGCTGCTGGTAGGGATCGCCTATATCCTGCGGGAGCGGATAAACCAATTGCTGACGGGTCGTGTCAGGCTGTTGCGGCAGCAAATCAACTGCCGGAGGCTGCTGTTGCTCTATTGGCACCGAGGAGCCAATTGCAGCAACGGCAAGGGCAGCTATGATTAGGAGCAAAAACGCATACTTCACAAACCGGGTCAAGGGCAAGGCTTTTTATCAGTTTTTAATTCTAACAGCGTTCCTGGTAACAGCTGCCATTATAATATTTTTAATGCTTCTTTAATCAATACTTCTACTGATGTGCCGGGCGTTGCTTTCAGCACACGATCAAGGGCTTTTTCAGCTTGTGACCGGTTGAAGCCCAGAATTAACAGTCCTGATAACGCTTCTTCTTTCAGCCTATTGTGCACACTTTCGACTTTTTCGGGCATCGAAGCGGCTTTGGCAACCTTATCTTTGAGATCGACAACAATGCGCTGGGCAGTTTTGCCTCCGATGCCTTTTACCGACTGTAACACGTTAATATTGCCAACGGCAATGGCTTCAATAGTTTCATCGGCAGTGAGCGATGAAAGTATCAGGCGTGCCGTGTTCGGACCAACACCCGAAACCGATATCAGTTGTAAAAACAAAGCACGTTCGCGTTCTTCAGCAAATCCAAACAACACATGGGCATCTTCTCTGATAGACAAATAAGTATAAAGTTTAACTTCCTTATGGTCACCAATAGCGGCGTAAGTATTGAGCGAAATATGGAGTTGGTAGCCGATTCCATTGGCTTCCACTACCACAAAGGCCGGATTTTTGCTGACAAGGTTTCCGGAAATATAAGCGTACATGCTGGCTGTTTGCGTTTTTAAGTAAACGAAGGGCAAAAATACAAATATTCCACAATGAATGATGTTGCCTGATGCCGCTGCAATATATGGTTAATAGGCCTTGTTTGCACACAGTCATTACGAAATATATTTTCTGAGAGAGAAAGACCTAAAGCATACAAAACGGATGATTGCAATTATTGATTGTTGATCAACAACCAATACAAAGTATCTTTATGGCTTAAGGATGTATTTGTTGATTAAGCTGGTCAGTTCAGCATAGTTTCCTGTAACTGGGTACCGGGGGTAATCTTTAACAACATTTTCAGGCGGACAATATAAAATCCCATGGTCAGCTTGTTGGATCATTCCCATATCATTGTAAGAATCACCGATGGCAATAACTTCATAGGTAAGGCTTTGAAATGCCTGCACTACTTTTCGCTTTGGATCAGGCTGTCTAAGCTTATAGCCGGTGATCATTCCCCGTTCATCGGTGATAAGGTTATGACACAAAACCAAAGGCTTACCAAGTTTTTCGATAAATGGCATTGCGAATTCAACGAAACTATCAGTAACAACAATTGCCTGTGTATGAGTCCGGATATCGTCAAAGAAACTTTTTGCCCCGGGAAGCAGGTCGAGCGAGGCAATCACTTCTTGTATGTAGGATAAAGTAATGTTATGTCGTTCCAGGATGTTAATCCTGTATTGCATCAATTTATCGTAGTCGGGTTCGTCGCGTGTAGTTATTTTCAGTTCTTCGATTCCGGTTTTTCGGGCAACATTCACCCATATCTCGGGGGTGAATACACCTTCCATATCAAAACAAATTATTCTCATAAACTATACAATGTCAATTTAATAATGATTTAAAATTGTATAAATCAGGCTTAATAATGCTGAGATCAGCTAAAATTACTGAGTAAATAATCCTTAAATGCAGCATAATTAGTTGGCAACATATTATAGTTCTCGGTTTTTTCTTCAATCCCCGCCAGACCTGGCGGCAATTCGGGGTCAACGCCGAGCAACTGCCTGATTTCTTCCGGAAATTTTGCCGGATGTGCGGTTTCAAGTGAAACACACACCTGATCTTCCGATACGGGATGTTCAGACAGGTATTGCTGAAGGCCGGCCCAGCCAACAGCTCCATGAGGTTCGAGCAACACTTGGTATTTTTCCCAGCAACTTTTTATCGTTTCGCGGGTTGTTTGGTCATCCACCGAAACCGACCAGATATCTTTTTGCATGAGTACGAGATCAGCTTCTCGGTGCACGATGCCTTTTTCATCCATCACCCCGTTGTATAGGGCAACCAAACGAGCCAGATTGCTCGGATGACCTACGTTCATGGCGCTGGAAAGGCAATTCCTCGAAGGGTCGATTTTTTCGTATCTGCCTGTTTTGAGGTATACAGGAAAAGCATCGTTGCCATTAACGGCGATGATGAATTTCTCAACAGGGAGTCCAGTTTTCATTGCCAATACACCTCCCATCATATCGCCGAAATTTCCCGAAGGCACTGAAAATATGATTTTTTCACCGGGTTTGACCAGACGTGACCATGCATAAAAATAGTAAACCATTTGCGGGATGAGTCTGCCGATATTGATGCTGTTTGCTGAGGAGAGATTCAGGTTGCGCAGTACCGGATCAGCAAATGCTTGTTTGACAAGAGTCTGGCAATCATCAAATTTTCCGTCCAAACCCAATACAGTTATGTTTTGTCCCAGCGTAGTCATTTGTTTCCGCTGCCTTTTGGTAACTTCAGAAACCGGAAACAGCACCACGACCCTGATTCTGTCGAGACCCAGAAATGCATGGGAGATGGCACTTCCTGTGTCGCCGGATGTTGCCGTAAGAATCAGCAACCGCTTTTTCTCGCGTTTCAGATAGTGGTTCATCAACCTGGCCATCATACGTGCTGCGAAATCCTTGAACGAAGCAGTTGGCCCCCGATCAAGACGCATCACATAACGGTTTTTCTCAACAGTTTCGAGGGGTATGTCAAAATCGTAGGCTTCGCGTGTAAGGTGGTCCAGCACATCCCTTGGAATTTCGTCCCCGATGAATCTTCCCATAAGCACTGCTGCCATTTTATGGTAATCCATCCTTCCAAACCGACGTATTTCGTGTTCAGACAACCGTGGGATGATTTCCGGCATATAAAGCCCTTTGTCCGGAGCCTGACCCTGCAGCAGGGCCT
Source organism: Bacteroidales bacterium (assembly GCA_024710405.1). Lineage (GTDB taxonomy): Bacteria > Bacteroidota > Bacteroidia > Bacteroidales > F082 > UBA6192. The sequence continues at coordinate 394,473 of JANJUV010000002.1, read as the reverse complement.
GAGAGAATGTCAGGGGCGGTGACTGACTGTTGGTGGAATGATACAACATAGGTTTTATTGAAGTTTGGCAGATGAGGCTCCACCTGCTGAATATTCCGGTGACCCGGTATATATTTTCTTACCTTGAAGACTGTCCAAAGCTTGTCTCAGATCGTTGATAATATCATCGGGATGTTCGCCACCCACGCAAAGCCTGATCAGGTTGTCGGGGATATTGGCAAGTTTGCGGCCTTCTTCGCCCTGTTGCGAATGGGTGCTGATGGCAGGAATGGTGGCCACTGATTTGATCCTTCCCAGGTCAGTTGCCCTGTATATTCTGTGAAAGGCATCAAAAACCTTACGTGTTGGCCCTGCGCCACCTTTAACCCTGAACGACATCAGGTGTCCGAAGCGGTTCACCTTTTTGTTGTATCGGGGATCAAACTCCGAATCCACCAGAAACATGTATTGAGATGCAAGTTTGTGGAGGTCGTGTGAAGGGAGTCCTAAGTAATCAACTCCTTCGATTGCCGGATGTGATTCGAGAAACTCAGCCACCTTTTGTGTCGACATGCTTACGAGATCCATACGTGTGCGGATCGTTCGAATGTCATTCAGGGCCAGAATGGCGTTCATGGGCGAAATGTTTGGGCCGTTGTCGCGGTTGGGCAACAGTTTTGCATAGGTGCAGAAGTCGGCTTTCATTTCGTCATTGTCAATGTTGGAAACAAGGTTTTTGCGCGAAATCACCGCACCGCAAATAGAGAATCCACTTGTGGCTAATGATTTCGTTACACTTTGAACTACAATGTCAGCGCCGTAAGCCAGTGGCCGGAGCAGCGCAGGAGTGGCAACCGTAGAGTCAATAATAAGCGGGAGGTTATATTTGTGGGCGAGGGCAGCTACTTTTTCGAGGTCGAAGAATGCCTGAGAAGGATTGCTCGGCATTTCGCCATACAAAAAGCGGGTGTTTTCATCAATCTTATTTTCCCATTCGCTCAGATCGTTTGAGTGGATCACCCTGCGCCATTCTATATTTCTTTCTTTTTCTTTCCGCATGGCGAACTGCTGAAAGGTGCCTCCGTAAACCTGACAGGTGGCCACAAAATTAAGTTTGGCACCGGGTTTTTTCGGGTCAGTTACCAGGAAAGGATCAACGGCCGACTGAATGGCAGCCATACCTGAAGCGGTGGCCAGACAGGAGGTTTCAAGTCCGGTGCCGTAACCTTCGAGCAAGGATAGCACGCCTTCGTAATAATACATTGTTGGGTTTGCTATACGCGAGTAACACCAGGTTGGGATCATATAACCCAAAGCTGCTTCCATCTCATCCGAGTTGCGGTACCCTTGTGAGGTGGACATATATACCGGCTCGATCAGAGAACCCTGATTAAAATCAAGTGCTTCCTGCATCGAATAAACACCATGCACAGCTATGGTGTCAAAACGGCATTCACGCATGCCGGCTAAATACTTACTGTGCCATTGTTGAGCCCGTTTACCTGCTTCAACAAAGAATTGAACTCCCGAGTGTTCCATAAATTTCGTTCTGTTTTGGTTTAGAAGCAGCGAATTTAAGGATATTATGGCAAAGTGCCAAAGGATAATTTTAACCTTAAAGAAATAAGAAAATAAAATAAAAAGGGGATGTTACAATTCAGATTTTCTAACTGTTCCTGAAACCAATACTATGACCGTAGGTAAGTAAACGCCATAACCATTCCATTGGCCCGTAGCGGAAATGCTTCAGCCAAAGATGGCTGTATATTAATTGAACAGTGAAAATTGCAATTGCGATCAATATTCCCTGAAGCGGACTGGTTTTTCCGTAGAGTCCGAATCCGTAGCTGAAAAACAAAGTGGTAGCGATGATCGACTGCATCAGGTAATTGGTCAGGGCCATCCTGCCGGTTGCGGCAAGACGTTCTCTGAACCAGATGAACCTGCCTGTGTTGCTGCATAATACCATCAGGGCGAGGTAGCTCAGGCCAAGAGCAGTGCCTCCCTGGGTGTGCGAAAACAATACCAGCACATTAAGCCAGGTTGGGTCATTCTGAGTCACTTGAGGTGAGTATGTTGCCAAAAGGTAGGCACAAATCAATCCCAAGGGAAGGGCATAGATAAGCAGTTTTTTGAAAAATTCGTGATGCTGCAAGGGTTCTGTAATAAAGCCTTTTCTCATGAAAATCATCCCCAACAGAAACATGGCCAGGGTATTCGGATAAAAAAAGATGATACCGCCCAGCAGATTGGAATATTCGGTAAGTCTGAAGCTAACCTGCTCACTGAAGCTTCCGTTTGCGTAAACATCATAGCCTCTTCTTGTCAGTTCTGCCATAGCCTGCTGTTGTGCAGCCATACCTTCTGTCATGCCTTCAGCGGCTTCGGGAATGCCCTGTACCATCATCATCAGCAACATAAGCACGCTTGTGGCCACAACCGGAATAAACATGAAGAACAAGCTCCAACGTAATAAGATACGGTTTGATTTTTTTCTAAACCAGGTCATTACAAAGCCAAACAGGGCATACCATACCAATATGTCGCCAAACCAGAGCAGCACCACATGCAGGGCGCCAAACATGAGCAGGATCAGAAGTCTGCGACGATACACAGGCAATACTTCGCGGCTTTCGTCGAGTTTTTGCAGGAAAAGCTGAAACCCCATCCCGAACATCAGCGAAAATAACACGTAAAATTTTCCTTCAAAGAAAAAACGGATGAACCATGTAGCAAGCTTGCTTTCAGGATCCTGCCAGATGGAAAAATTGCCGAACATAATCGTATGCGGGTTGGCGAAGATGGCCATATTAACCATAAGAATGCCAAAAAGAGCGAATCCGCGAAGCTGATCGAGCAGTTGGATCCGGTTGGGTGCTGTGACAGGTTGAAGGGTCATGATTGTTTGATTTAATAATCAAAATTATACAATTGTAAAGAAGTACAGAGCTGCAGATTAAAGAATTAATTATGTCTTAACATGACAGTTTTTTGTGCTAATGGTTGCAACATTTCACGATTAATCACCTTTTTGTGAATTTGCTACCTTTGCCTGACCAAATCAGATTTCTTTGCAAACACCAACAGTAAGCATTGTAGTCCCGGCCTATAACGAAGAAGAGGGCATTGAAAAGGGCCTCAGCCGCCTGATCGGGATGAAACTTCACGAATCGTGTGAAGTGATTTACGTGGACGATGGATCCACAGACAAAACCCTCGAAATCATCAGAAAATACCCCGTAAAGTGTTTCAGGCACAAAGTCAACAAAGGTTATGGTGCCGCATTGAAAACCGGTATCAGAAAAGCCAAAGGCGATAAAGTGGTCATCCTCGACAGCGATGGTCAGCACGATCCTGTGTATCTCGAAACCCTCATTGCGATGCTCGGTGATTATGATATGGTGATTGGCGAACGCACAGCTGATTCGCATCAGGTGAAATCACGCAAAGGAGGCAAGTGGATCATCAGAAAAGTTGGTGAACATTTGGTTGAACAGGAGTTGCCGGACTATAATTCCGGTTTCAGGGGTTTCGACCGAAAGCTTATTTCCGAGATGCTCCACATTATGCCAAACGGTTTCTCTTTTTCAACCACCTCAACATTGGCATTCCTGAAAGAGGGATATTCTATAGGAACTTTCCCCATTGTGGTTGAAGAGCGTGTGGGCAGGAGCAGCAATGTGAAGTTTTTCAAAGATGGCTCAAAGACCCTGTTGCTTCTTCTGCGCATCATTATGTTGTTTAACCCGCTGAAGATTTTCTTTCCGGCCAGTGCCTTGATTTTTATTTCCGGAATGGCATGGGGCATCATCGGTTACACAATAACTTTCCGCTTTCCGAACAGCGCCATGCTGCTCGTGATCATGGGCATGTTCATATTTTTCTTTGGATTGCTTGCCGATCAGATTTCCCTGCTTAACCGTACCAAACGAAATTAATGGACAATCAGCAATCATTCAGAGAACACTGCAACCCATGGACCGACCGTGATGTTGAGGCACATTGGGATAAAGTGGCGCATATGTATGTAGCCGAAAACAACAAAGTGAAGGCCACTCATGACCAGCGATTTGTTGAAAGCATAGCCCATCTTGGCCTTGAAGATGATTTTCAGGTGCTTAACATAACAAGCCGCGATGCCGAAGCTGATGATTACTTAAGAAGAGCCAATGCTACTGTTTCTGTCACAAATGCTGAAATTTCCTCAGGACTGATGCGCGAAGCCGACCGGTTGAGGCCTTCGGCTGTTCAGGCGAAAATCGACACCTACAGCAAACTTCCTTTCGGTGAGCAGGAATTCGACAGGATTCTGAGCCTCGAAACGCTGGAGCATTGTTCGGATCCCTGTGCGTTTTTGAGCGAATTGCACCGGGTTGCCAGGCCGGGTGCCAGGTTGGTGCTCAGTTGTCCGCCGGCCACGAGTGAAATCCCTTACAGGGTTTATACAGCTTTATTTGGAGGACATGGTGAAGGGCCGCACCGGTTTTTGTCGTCCAAAGAGGTTAAGATAATGTTGCAGAAAACATCATGGAAGCTCCTACTGCACAAAGGTACAGTGCTCGTGCCCGTTGGGCCGTCTGTCCTGAGGGATTTTGGCGAACGCCTCATTAGTGCATTTCAGGGAAGCCTGCTGGCGGAGTTGGGAATACGACAATTTTATGTCTGTGAAAAGCATTGACCAACTTCAAAAAGTAATGCGGTCGCACTTGTGCAACCGCTGCGGCAGCTGTGTGGGGCTTTCCGAAGGCAAGATCGTTTTCGAAGACCGTACTGGTGATTACAGGCCTGTCATAAAATCACCTATCAATAATGAACTGGCTGAAGTGCTTTGGGAAGCATGTCCGGGTAAGTATTTCGATTTCAAACGATACCGCTCTGTATTTTATAGTCAGACACCACATTTTCATGAGTTTACCGGTCCCTATTACAGAATCGGTATCGGATATGCACAAAATCCGGAAACCCGTCTGAAGGCTGCCTCGGGAGGCATCATCTCTGCTATACTGATCTGGCTTTTGCAGAAAAAATTCATTGATGGTGCGGTTGTTTTGTCAATGTCGGATAAAGAGCCCTGGTTAACTGAGCCCATCATAGCCACCACACCGGAACAAATTCTGGCCGCTGCCCAGAGTAAATACATCATCAGTTCGGTGAATGAGATTCTGCCTCAGATCACTACTTTCGACGGAAAGCTCGCATATGTGGGTCTTCCTGGGCAGATACAGTCCATCAGAAAACTGCAGGCTATTGGACATCCTTCGGTGAAAAACATCGCCTTTGTATTCGGGCCATTCTACGGCAATACTTTGCACTTCAGTTCGGTGAACAGTTTTTTGAGAACATATGGCGAACGCGACCATACACAAATAAACCGGTTGTTTTTCAGGCATGGAGAATGGCCCGGTAATATGCGCGTAGAATTGAAGAGTGGCCGTGTGATACAACTAAAGAAATTCCATGCCAACTACCTGATCCCATTCCATATTTTACGCAACAGCCTTTATTGTACTGATCTGGCCAACGAATTCACCGATATTTCGGGTGGCGATGCCTGGGCACCAGTGTATGAAGAACGGGGTAAAGGTTTTTCGATGATCATCAGCCGCACTGCAAAGGGCGATCAGATCCTGGAACAGATGATTTCGGAAGGTGCTTTGTCATTTGAGCCAATAACCGAAGAGGAGTCTATTGTGATGCATTCGCATGGTTACGACTTTAAAAAAAGGGGAGCCTTTATCCGGATACAGTTCAGGAAATGGCTTGGTAAGTCGGTTCCGGATTACGGATACATAATCAGAGACTTTGCTTTCTCACGCTATCTGATGGAAATTGTCATCAGTTCGCTCTTTATCCTTCTGGGCACAAAGGTGGCCCGTTGGCTGGTGGAGCGGTTGCCTCCCACATTAATCGGAGGATTGTTTGAAAAGACGAGGAACGTATGGAAAAAATCGACTTATGCCATTAAACGCAAAAACCTGAAGCAATGAATAAGGGTTACAATTGGCGGGGGCTGTTAGTGAAACTTGCCGGATCTGTGATTATTCTGGCCTTGCTATTCAGATTTATTGATTTTGATAAAGATGCTTTTTTGCAGAACATTAAAGGAATAAATTCCGGTAAATATATTTTGTCCCTTGCCGGTGTAGTTGTTGTTCTTGGTATCAAAAGCCTGCGATGGCAGCGTATAATAAAGGCTGAGGGATATAATTACAGTACATTCAGGTCATTTGGTGCCTATATGGCTTCATTCACCATTGGCATAATAACTCCGGGACGCATTGGTGAAATTGCGAGGCTTTATTATCTCCGCCAGGATGTTGCCATCGGATTTCTGCCTGCTTTTAAAACCATTGTCAGCGACAGGGTTTTTGATCTTGGCGTGTTGTTTATGCTGGGAATTGCCGGTTTGTTATATTATTCTGCACCGATAGAGATTTCAGCCGAAACAGCAATTGTTATCGGAATTGCTGCATTCATGCTGCTGTTGTATGTGGGCCTTGCCCTGCTCAGGAGGCTGCAAGCGTTGTCCTTTTTCAGAGACAACATGGTTTTAAAATTCGTGGAGGAAAGCATAGCACTGGCACTTGGACGAAAAGCTCCGGTACTCTGGCTGATCACCTCAATGGCATACCTTGTTTATTACGGAGCAATATGGCTCATTTTTTCCTCCGTTGGCATCCGGCTTGCTTTGACAGATATAGCGATCATACTAAGTATTGTCGGGCTTGCTACTATATTACCTGTTTCCTGGGCAGGTTTTGGAACGCGTGAGATCAGTCTGGTATATCTGCTGTCGAAATATCAGATTCCTGCAGAAACGGCTCTTTCGTTTTCTCTGCTTCAGTTCGGGGCTTTCTTTCTTTGGGGCAGTCTCATCGGGTTGGCATTCTGGCTTATGATGCCACTGTCATTAAATCAGGTGAGGGCCGACGGAAAGGCTTTCCGCGAAATGATAAGTAGGACAAAGCACTGATATTCCGAGATGTTATATCATGGTCTTGAAAAGATTAAGTATGACTTTCTGAACAAATTGATCAACAGGAATCCGGTAAGGATGTCGGTAGGGATATTTAAATTCAGGCAGGCTGAACAGGTTAATTTTTTTGTTCAATTTTGCGCATTATTTAAAACAACCGCGTGAATTCTTTACTAACAAAGCTATTGCCTCTGCTAACTTTTGTTTTCAAGAGACTGACCTTGTCGAAATGGGTTCTTGTGCTTACTGCTGTGATTATCACGTACATAAATTTCAACAATCATTTATGGAAGTTCAAGCATAAAGTTGTATTTCAGGATGTGGTCGGATACTATTGTTATTTGCCGGCAGCTTTTATCTATAAAGATCTCAGCTTCTCCTTTATCGACAAGGATCCGGAATTCTTCAAGGACAAGATGTTCAATTCAAAGACTGAGGACGGACGAAGGTTTCAGAAGATGACGATGGGGCTTGCATTCATGTATTTCCCTTTTTTCATGCTGGGTCATGTGTACGCGCATCTTGCTGGGAATGAAACCACCGGATATAGTCCTCCTTATTTTTTTTCGCTCATTTTCAGTGCTCTTTTCTGGTTGTTGGCTGGTCTATATTATCTCAGGAAAGTTTTACTTCTCTATTTCAATGAATGGATTTCTGCGTTGACAATGGTTTTAGTGGTTTTTGCTACCAATCTGCTGTATTACACCACCCTTGAAGCGCCAATGCCTCATGCATACAATTTTGCGTTATTTGCTGTATTTCTTTGGTTTACGATACAATGGCATCTGAAACCGTCTGTGAGAAATTCATTGATGACAGGGCTTGTGTTTGGAATGATTGTACTCATCAGGCCGGTTAACGGGCTTGTTGTTCTGTTTTTTGCTTTTTATGGGGTTGTATCGATTAAATCATTTAATAACAAATTGTTGCTTATTGCAAAACATCCTTATTTGATTTTGCTCATCGCAATTACAGCATTTACTGTCACCGTCCCGCAATTATTTTTCTGGAAATTTAATACCGGAGATTGGTTTTTTTACAGCTACGGAAAAGAGGGCTTTTTCTTTGAAAACCCACAGATTATCCCGGGATTGTTCAGTTACCGTAAGGGTTGGTTGCTCTATACACCGATTATGGTTTTTGCACTGGCAGGCTTGTTTACGCTGAGCAGTAAGTCATCGGTGTTTCGTGTGCCATTACTGATTATGCTTCCATTTTTTATTTATGTAGTCTATTCGTGGTGGTGCTGGTGGTATGGTGGCAGCTTTGGCTCTCGTCCCATGATTGATATTTATGCGCTGTTGAGTCTGCCGCTTGCCGGCCTAATTTCATTTGCCGCTTGCCGGGGACGATGGCTCCGGAATGCGCTGCTTGGTGTTTTCTTCCTGCTTATGTTGCTAAATATCTTTCAGACCTACCAATACAAAAAGGGCATGATTCACTTTGACGCCATGTCGCAGGAAGCCTATTGGTTCAATTTTGGTCGATTGTACACCGATTCCTATTATTTTGAATTGCTCGACCCGGTTGATTATGACTCCCTTATTGTGGGTGTGCATCACCCTGTTCCTGTGCTCAAAAACATGGTTAGGAAGGAAGCATTCTGCGATTTTGAAAAACTGGATAAAAACCAGAAAAAATTTCTTTCCACTGACGAACATTATGTGTTTGATGGCGGATCGCTTCAAAGTAGCGATCAGTTCAGAAGCGGAATGTTTTCGCTGAAAATGGAAAAAGAGAATAAATTCTCGGCAGGAACTGAGATTTATGTGCAGAAGAATGACCGGTACCGGCTTACAGCTTGGCGGTATCCGGCAACAGCCAATCTGGCACTGGTAATGGCTTCAGATAACCATGTCAATTTTTATAAAAGTGTGAGCATAGTCACTGAAACCGATGCAAATGGATGGGCAAAACTGGAGATGGACGTTCAACTGCACGACACTACTAAAACCAATTACCGATTTAAGGTGTATGTCTGGAATCGTGATACAACGGAAGTTTTTGTGGATGATCTGTTTATTCTGAATCTTGGGCAGGAGAATAAATAATAAATTGATTTACTCATAGAAATATACCCTTTTCACCCGACGTGATATTCCTGTGAATATTTCGTAAGGAATGGTTTCTGAATCATGCGCGAAAGTTTCGACAGGGTGATGGTCATCAAAAACGGTAACAATATCACCCTCAGAAACTTCATTGTCATTTAGTTCGATCATGCACATATCCATGCAAACATCGCCAATGATCCGTGCCTCTTTTCCGCGAACATACAGCTTCCCGCGTCCATTGCCCAGTTTGCGCGAAAGGCCGTCGGCATAACCTATCGGGACAATACCAATTCGAAGAGGTTTGTCGGTTATAAAACTCCGGTTGTAACCAATACTTGTGTCAGCAGGTACAGTCTTGATTTGCGAAATGGTTGATCTTAATGAAATTACCGATGACAGACCTGCCTTATCTGTCGAATCTGCTGCAATTCCATACATGCCTATTCCTAGCCTGACCATGTCGAAGTGTGCTTCGGGAAAACGGCATATTCCTGCTGAATTAAGAATGTGTCTGTGAATTTTGTGTGGAAATAGTTGTATAATCTTTTCGCTCATGCGGCGAAAAATTTCAGTTTGTTCCTGTGTAAAAGTATCATGTTCGGCTTTGTCACTTGCAGCCAGATGAGAGAATACCGATTGAACAAACAGCATCTTGTTTGAAACAAGACGTTGGGAGAGTTCGTCCAGTTGATGTTCGCAAAATCCCAGCCTGTGCATTCCTGTTTCGAGTTTGATATGGATCTTAACGGGTTTATTGCTTGGAAGTGCAGTTCGTCTGATGGTTTCTTCGAGCAGATCCAATATGCGGAAGCTAAATACCTCGGGTTCGAGCCGGTGTCTGATCATAGCGTCGAAGCTGTTTTCTTCAGGGCTCATTACCATTATAGGTGTTTCGATACCGGCTTTTCTGAGTTCGACACCTTCATCGGCATAGGCCACTGCCAGATAATCAATGTGATGAAACTGGAGTATATTGGCAATTTCGAAACTGCCGCTGCCATAACCAAATGCCTTTACCATTGCCATCAGTTTGGTGCCGGCTGTTAATTTACTCCTGAAATAATTCAGATTGCTCACCAAATGGTTCAGGTTAATCTCAAGTACGGTTTCGTGGGCCTTTTGCTGCAGCAGATTACTGATTCGCTCAAACTCAAACTTACGCGCACCTTTAAGCAATACACTTTGATTGCTCAGGGAGGCAACTGCAAAATGGCTTAAAAACTCCTCAGTGGAATCATAAAATTCCCTGCTCATCTGAAATTTATCCTGTTGCCTGCTTATGGCCTGGCCGATACCAACAATTCGGTTGATACCTTTTGCGTCAAGCAGTGCACTGATGTCGGTGTAGAGGTCGACTTCGTTGCGGCCACTTTGCAGTATATCGGAAAGAATCACAGTTTTCTCGCGGTGTTGGCTTTGCTGATTGAGAAAGTCCAGTGCTATACGGAGCGAGTTAAAATCAGAATTGTAAAAGTCGTTGACTATGGTGCAGTTATTGATGCCTTCCTTGAGTTCGAGGCGCATGGCAATGGGGCTAAGTTGTGCCATACGGCTGCTGATCAGAGCAGGGTCATAACCAAGCAACAACATCATTGTCCAGCAGTGCATGGCGTTTTCAACTGAGGCATCATCAGTAAATGGAATAGTGATGGACATTGACTGGCCGCCGTAAACTGCTTCGAGCAAAGTAGCATTCCCGGTAGGTGTTGCGGACTGAATCATAAGGTCAGCCTCATTTTTTCGCCCCCAGGTGTGTAATTTAATTTGTCTGTTAAGTCCTGACTTAATTAAGACACCCTGTATATCAATATGATCACTGCAATAGATCAGGGTGTCAACTTTGGTGAATAGTTTTAGTTTTTCCCCTGCTTTTTGTGTCGTATTGATAAAATTTTCGTCATGAGCTTGTCCTATATTGGTATAAATACCGATGGTTGGCCTGATTATGAGCTGCAATTTTTCCATTTCATCGGGTTCGGAGATACCCGCCTCAAATATTGCAAGTTCGTTTGATGGGTTCAATTGCCAAACGGAGAGTGGAACTCCGATTTGCGAATTGTAGCTTTTAGGGCTTCGGACAATATTTTTATCCGGACTAAGCAGCTGAAACAACCATTCTTTAATAATGGTTTTCCCGTTGCTGCCGGTGATGCCGATAACAGGAATGTCAAACTGTGACCTGTGGAATGCGGTCAGATGCTGTAAAGCAGTAAGTGTGTTTTTCACCAGGATGAAAGAGGCATCTGGCATTTGGTTCTTCGAAGCCGGTATCTGGCTGACCACAAATGCCCTTAATCCTTTTTCGTACAATTCGTAAATATACTTGTGTCCGTTGTTTCTGATGCTGATGAGGGCAAAGAAAAGGCTGTTTTCGGCTGTGATCAGCTGCCTGCTGTCAATGAGAATATCTTTGATGGTTCTGTTCCCCTGAAGTTTTCCGCCCACAAGTTTGCCATTAATAATCTGGCAGACGGATTGAACACTGTATGGTTTCAATTGCATAAACTACTCAATCGTTGATCATCTGATGATTTGACGTGGTTAACACATTGGAAGTAAGAATGTTGTATTCATAACGTGTTCGTGCAATATCGGCTGCCAAATACAAAGCTTGCCTGAATGCTTCAGGCGAAGCTAAATTCTTGCCTGCAAGTTCATAGGCCGTACCATGAGCAGGTGAAGTGCGCACAACCGGGAGTCCGGCTGTGAAATTGACGCCTCCTTCGAAGGCAATGCTTTTGAACGGTGCCAGTCCCTGATCATGATACATGGAAACAACCCCATCATATTTTTTCCATGTTCCGGCACCGAAAAAGCCATCGGCCGGAAAAGGCCCGAATACCAAAAGGCCTGATGAACGAGCCTTGGATAGGGCAGGGATGATCACAGCCTGTTCTTCTTTGCCCAGCAAACCTCCGTCACCGGCATGTGGATTCAACCCCAGTATTGCAATTTTTGGTTTGGTGATTCCAAAATCTGCAATCAGGCTGTTGTTCAAAATGGATAGCTTTTCCAGTATGAGTTGCTCGTTGATTTTGGATGAAACTTCTTTCAGAGGAATATGTCCGGTTAGTGTGGCCACTCTCAACTGTTGCCAGACCATGATCATAAGAGGCTCAGAATTGTCAAATCTGGCCGATAAATATTCAGTATGTCCCGGAAAGTCAAAATCTTTTGATTGTATGTTCTGTTTGTTTATGGGCGCAGTTACTAAAGCATCAATTCTTCCGGCTTTTAGATCTTCAACTGCCATTTCGAGGGCCTGAAATGCAGCCTTTCCGGCAACCTCGGTGGCCAGACCCAGATCAATCTTCAGATCCTGATCTGTACAGTTGACAATGTTTATGCGTTTCGGATGTGCTGACGCAGCATCCTTTACGAGATTGAAATTTACTTCAGTTTCATCAAGGTTTTTCTTGTGAAAAGAAGCAACTTTTGAATGCCCGTAAATGACGGGGGTAAACAATTCGAGGATTCTCGGGTCAGCCAAACTTTTAATGATCACTTCATAGCTGATTCCGTTTATATCACCGTGCGTTATTCCCAATCTCAGTCTTCTTTCGGGTTTCTGATGCTCTGATTCCATGATGTGTTTTATTGGATAACGCAAAAATACACCATTTAGCTGACGAAGTCTTTAATTAAATCACCATCGAATCAATAGAAAAAAATGGCCGGCGTTCATCACGCGCCGGCCGGTTCAATCAACATCTGAACTTAGTTCTACATAATTAATTTCTTCGTCACCTCAAGCATTCATTCCTACGTAACTGAGGAATTCATCTCTGGTTTTATCATTTCTGAATTTTCCAGAGTATTCTGCTGTTAGTGTTGTGCTGTTGTCGTCCTGAATCCCCCTGCAGGCAACACACATGTGTTTGGCATCAATTACAACTGCAACGTCTTCGGTCTCCAGTGCCTTTTTAAGTTCTTCCGCAATCTGCACAGTGAGCCGCTCCTGTACCTGAGGGCGACGGGCAAAATAATCGACAATTCGGTTTATTTTTGATAATCCGATTACTTTCCCTCCCGAAATATAGGCCACATGTGCTTTGCCAATGATGGGAAGAAAATGATGCTCACATGTGCTTGTCACCCTGATGCTTTTTTCCACCAGCATCTGTCCATACTTAAATTTGTTTTCAAATAGCGAAATTCTCGGTTTGTTTTCCGGATTAAGACCATAAAAAATTTCTTTGACAAACATTTTTGCCACACGATGAGGAGTTCCGCTAAGACTGTCGTCCGACAAATCCATGCCAAGCGTGTCCAGGATATGCTCAAAATGATGCTCAATGATTTTTATCTTTGTCTCTTCATCCATCATGAAAGCATCCGGGCGCATGGGTGTTTCATAACTGCCCGAAATATGCTCATCGCCGATAGTATCTGCATGCCCATTGTGAAAATTGTGCTTTCCGTTTCCATTGATTCGGTAGGTTTCAATAACCTCCGGTAGGTTTCCGTCAAGTTTCATTGTTGTATTTTTAACAAGCCTTAAACAGCTTATTGCGGCAAATTGTTTAATCAATCTTAATAAAAATTAAACAAAACAAACACATCATCAAGCACAGATTGGACAGTCAGGAAGTTATATGATTTATAATGAGGGTGCTGAAGAAATATTGTTTCATAGTTTCTCCAGAACTCCGGTGAAAGAATTTTTTATGGACCCATTTTTATCTGAAGATAGTTGAAGATTAAACTGATGCAGAAGGCTATAATGTGCAGGTGAATATGTAATGCTGACGACTACTCAGTCAGCCGATCAAGTGTATTTTGAATAAGTTTCTGCATATGGGGTTTATAATCAGGAAGAAATTTTTCGGTAATGCGATTGGCAATGACCAGGCATATGGTGAGGGCTTCATGGCCCATCATTTTGCTCAGGCCGTACAATGCCGAGGTCTCCATCTCAAAATTGGCTATCCGCATCCCGAGCAAATCTGTTTCGATAATCCGCTCGATTCCATCAGAAAAGAAAACAGGCAGGCGCAACGTCCTTCCCTGTGGGCCGTAGAAACCAGGTGCTGTAGCCGTAATTCCATGAATATAGTCATATGCCAGAAGTTTGCGCAATGCAACTGAACCTTCAACTATGTAGGGAAACGGTAGTTGTGCAGGCCAGTTCGATTGCTCCACAAACGATTGTGTCAGAGATTGGTCAATGACTTTTTCCGAATCTTTGTAGAAATGTATCAAGCCATCGAGCCCAAGACCATGTGTTGCTGCCACATAGTTTTCACCTGGAACAACAGAGGGTTGAAGAGCGCCCGAAGTGCCCAGCCTGATCAGTTTCAGACTGGTTTTAACGGGTTTTTCGGTTCTGCTCTCAAAGTCAATATTGAATAAGGCGTCCAATTCATTAAGCACAATATCAATGTTATCCGTACCCATTCCGGTTGACATGGCAGAAATTCGTTTGCCCCGATAAGTGCCTGTGTGGGTTACTATTTCACGGTTCGATACCCTTAATTCCACCTGATCAAAACAAGATGAAACCATGTTTACGCGTTGCGGATCGCCAACGAGTATGATGGTGTCGGCTACATCTCCGGGTTTCACCTTCAAATGATAAACTGAACCGTCGCTATTAAGCACCAGTTGTGTTTCGGGAATAAATTTCATGTCAGCTATTGATTTTATCACGGAAATAATACATTTGCAAAAGTAACAAACAACCATCATCCATGTCACAGACACCAAATTCCCTTCTTATTCCCTTGGATTTCAACGAACAATCCATGATCGCGCTCGAACAGTCTTACAATATGGCCAAGTTGCTTGGTTATGAGATCGTTCTGTTGTATGTGCTTGAAGAAAGCGACTTGTTCAGCGGATTTCTGTCGACCGAACAAAATCAGGATGTTATCGTAAGAATCAATCAGAGACTTGAAGAAACCGCAGCAGAAGTCAGCCGTAAATCAGGTGTAAAGGTAACGCCTATTCTTTCCCGCGGTAAAGTAGCTTCCACTATCCTGAAAACAGCCAGAGATTATAATGCCCGTTTCATTCTCATGGGTACAAACGATTCATCGGAGCGGCTTCGACTCGACCGAAATCAGATTGGTGCAAACACATCAAGAGTGATTCGTCAGGCCGAAATACCTGTTATTTCGGTGAACGGCAAGCATCATCACAGCGGCTGCAGGAGTATTTTACTTCCGCTCGATCTTACAAAGGAAACCCGGCAAAAAGTTACTTATGCCATTGAAATGGCTAAACTCTTTGGTGCAAACATTAAAGCTGTTTCGGTGCTGTGGGATAAAAATGACAGAGATATTATTCAGCAGCTTGAACTGCAGATGAATCAGGTGAGGAAATTTATTTCTGAGGTAAACATACCATGCACGACCGAAATCATTGAGATCAACGGCAGTTCTGCAGATTTGGGGCCAACGATCCTCGATTATGCACGCAGGCAGGGTGACGTTGACCTCATAATTATCATGACACAGCAGGAAAACAGACTTACTGAGTTTTTCATCGGTTCGGCGGCACAACAAATTATTCGTCAAAGCGAAATCCCTGTGATGTCAATCATTCCTAAAGATTTAGGATTCAGTTATTATGCATTCTGATTCTTTCAGGAATTCTACAGGCAAAAATCATCTGGCCGAAATTATTTCAATTGGTGATGAATTGCTAATTGGTCAGGTTGTCAATACAAACGCTTCATGGCTGGCAGATCAGCTTTTTCTTGCGGGGTTTCTTGTCAAACGTATTGTGACTGTTCCTGACGACGATCAGGCTATTTTCGCTGCATTGGATGATGCTATTTCCAGATCAGGCGTGGTGGTGCTTACCGGAGGTCTTGGCCCTACAGCTGACGACATCACCAAACCAGCCCTTTGTCGCTATTTTAAATCAGAAATGGTCTTTAACCATCAGGCTTTTGAACAGATCAGTACACTTTTTGCGCGCAGAGGATGGGTGGTTAATGAGCGGAACAGGTCACAAGCCATACTTCCGGCTTCATGTACACCACTTCAGAACAACAGTGGCACTGCCCCGGGTATGTGGTTTACGGAGAAAGGAACGGTTGTAGTTTCACTTCCCGGTGTGCCTTTTGAGATGCAGGATATTTTCCTGAACGAATTATTGCCGCGTCTCCGGCAAATGGAGATAGCTAATCAGCTTATCTACAAAACAGTTTTAACCACTGGTGCAGGTGAATCTGTGATTGCCGACAGAATTGCATCATGGGAGGCAGCCCTGCCTCAGTCCTTCAAATTGGCTTATTTGCCCCAACCCGGTTTGGTCAGGCTCAGGATCACAGGTTCAGGGCCGGATGCCTCTTCGCTTGGTTACGAACTGGAACGTTTGAAACAAGAACTTGTTGCCTTGTTACCAGACCTGGTTTTCGGCTACGACAACGACACTATTGAATCAGTAGTCGGTCAAAAACTGATTGCTGCTTCCGCCACATTGTCTACCGCAGAGAGCTGCACAGGTGGTGCCATTGCAGCTTTGTTTACATCAGTTCCCGGAAGTTCTGCTTTTTACAGGGGAACCATTGTTGCCTATGCGAATGACATTAAAACAGGAATATTAAAGGTCAGGGGTGACTTATTGGAAAGACACGGTGCTGTAAGCAGGGAAGTAGTTGAAAGTATGGCTTTGAATGCAAAAGAACTTTTCGAAACAGACTATGCATTGGCCACAAGCGGTATTGCGGGGCCCGACGGCGGCACATCTGAAAAACCTGTCGGAACAGTATGGATAGCGCTTGCAGGATTTAATGGAGTAGTATCTGAGCTACACAAATTTGGCGAACATCGTGGACGCAACATCAGGCGAACAACACTTGCGGCCGTTAATATGTTGCGTAAAGAACTTGATCAGTCAATTAAACACTAAGGCTGGCAACTTATACCAAGGCAGCACTTGAAGTGATCAGGTTTTTGTCCACTTTCTTGAACAATCCCTGTAGCACGGTGCCAGGACCAACCTCAACAACTTCTTTCACTCCGCTGGCAAGCATGTTGTTCATGATTTGGGTCCACCTTACCGGCGACGTCAACTGAGCTATCAGGTTGTTTTTGATGATCTCGGGATCAGTAACTGATTGTCCTGTAACATTCTGATAAATCGGGCATATGCCACGGCTGAATTTTGTTGTGTTAATTGCATCAGCAAGTTCAACACGGGCAGGTTCCATAAGAGGTGAGTGGAATGCTCCCCCGACTTTCAGCGGAAGTGCTCTTTTAGCGCCTGCAGCAAGTAGTTTTTCACAAGCCAAAGCAATGCCTGCTTCGCTGCCCGAAATCACAAGCTGTCCGGGACTGTTATAGTTAGCAGGCACAACTATTTCATTTTTGATGGATGCACATATTAACTCTACCTCTTTATCGTCCAGACCAAGGATGGCTGCCATGGTGCTTGGCTGCAAATCGCATGCTTTTTGCATTGCCTGAGCACGTTTAGAAACTAGGCGCAGCCCGTCTTCAAATGTCAGTGTTTTGTTGGCGACCAATGCCGAAAACTCACCCAATGAATGTCCGGCAACAAGATCAGGCCTGAATTCTTCGCCAAGTGTCATTGCAAGTATCACAGAGTGAAGGAAAATGGCAGGCTGCGTCACATTGGTCTGCTTGAGGTCTTCATCCGTGCCTTCGAACATCAGGTCAGTGATTTTGAATTTTAACTGGGTATTGGCCTTAAGAAAAAGTTCTTTGGCTTTAGGCGACTTGTCAAAAAGGTCTTTGCCCATGCCGACAAACTGTGCTCCCTGACCGGGAAATACGTATGCTTTCATATAAGGTTTTTAGGTAGTTGTGATTTCAATCCCGAGGCGTACTCCTCTATTTTCTGTTGCCGAAAAATCGGAGCAAAAATAGGAATAAATTGATAAAGTCAAGATATAACGTCAATGCACCCATTATTGCGGCTTTTCTCATCTGTTCATGTGTATTGAATGAGTAGATGGCCAGTCGTTTCAGTTTTTGCACATCATAAGCTGTGAGTCCGGTAAAAACAAGAACTCCGATAAAACTGATAATATAATCCAGCGTATTGCTGTTCATAAAAAAATTAACGAGGCTGGCAATGATCAGGCCGATCAGTCCCATGAACATCAGCGAGCCAAAGCGCGTCAGGTCAGTTTTGGTTGTGTAGCCCAGCAGTGCCATTAACCCGAACATTCCTGCAGTAATGAAGAAAGTTTTGGCAATAGACGCACCGGTGAAAGCAATAAAGATGAAACTTAAACTTAGCCCCATCAGCACTGCATAAACAGAAAACACAACCGACAATGTGGAGGCTTTCATGCGGCTAAACCCGGCCGACATCAATAATACAAGCGCCAGAGGTGCAAACATAATTATCCAACCAAAAATACTCAATGCGCCAGTTTGAGCATGAAACATAAGATTCAGAAATGAGGCGCTGCCGGAGGCAAAATATGCTATCAGTGCCGTGACGATCAAAGCCATGAACATGCGGGAAAACACAGACGTCATAAAACTTCTGACATATGAGTCTTCCGTAATTTCTTCAAGCGGTTTCACAGTGTTTTTTAATAGCTCCATGAGAATCTGTTTAATTACTATAAGTCTTTTTAGTGCAGTTTAGAACTGATGAGGCTGATGAATTCGGCCCGTGTTTCGGCCCGCTCAAAAGCACCTGTGAAGTCGCTGGTAGTAGTCACCGAACTTTGCTTCTGCACACCCCTCATCGACATGCACATATGCCGTGCTTCGATAACAACGGCAACGCCAAGCGGTTTCAGTGTGTGCTGAATGGCATCCTTGATCTGTGAAGTCAGCCGTTCCTGAACCTGCAACCTGCGCGAATAAGCCTCGACCACGCGTGCTATTTTGCTCAGTCCGGTGATATATCCATTGGGGATATAACCCACATGAGCCTTGCCCACAAACGGTATCATATGGTGTTCACAGAGCGAAAATATTTCGATGTCTTTGACAATAACCATTTCGCGGTAGTCTTCTTTAAACCGGGCTGAAAGCAGAATTTCTTTGGGATCATGGTCATATCCTTGAGTGAGAAACTGAATTGACTTGGCTACGCGCCGGGGTGTATCAATCAAACCCTCGCGTTGCGGATTTTCGCCTATAAGTTCCAAAATGGCTTTGTAATGCACTTCCAGTTCGGCGAGCTTTTCGGGGGCAAACTTTTCTATCTTTTCGTAGCCAAGCAATTCCTTTTGGTTTTCGTTCATGTTTCCTGTGTTAAATTATGTTTGACATATTACGGCAAGTCAGCCGAAATACTCAACGAAATTATTTTCAGATTCAAAGATTTTCACACAGTGTATTTCAGCGCCGAGATTTTTTATGGGGGCCTCCAGCTCGTTCCACACAGCGATGCAGAGTGTTTCGGTCGATGCAAATTTTCCGTGCATGAAATCAACCTCGAGATTAATATTCCGGTGGTCTATTTTTTCAATGATTTTTTCTCTGATCAATGAGCTTAACGCTTTAAGATTGATCAGGAAGCCTGTTTCGGGATTAACCTCACCTTTAACAGTCACAAACAATTCATAGTTGTGGCCGTGCCAGTTCGGATTGGAGCATTTTCCGAACACTTCGAGGTTTTGCTCCTGAGTGAAATCGGGTCTGAAAAGCCTGTGGGCGGCATTGAATCTTTCGCGGCGTGTAATAAATATCATGTCTGAAGTATTATTGTTTTCGCTGAAGTTGTGTAACCGAAGCCACTTCCAGCGCAGTAAAGACTATATAATAGACCAGAAAGCTGATCAGAAACGGGGCGGCTTCTTCTTTGTTTGACAACAGATAGACCACGATCACGGCAAGATAAAGGATCAGTTTGAGAAAAGTTGCCAGCATAAAAAAGTTGGCAAAAGAACTTACTTTTTTGTTTTTGTTTCTGATAAACAACTGATAAAGAACAACATTAACACCGTAAAGAAATACAAGCAACCAGGGCCATGCAGGTGTTTGCATATCTTCGTTCAGCCGCTCAAAAACAAGGTAGCTGAGCAGGGCAAGCAACAATGCGGCAAGAGAAAGTTTAATAATGAATGCTTTCATTAGCAATTTATTAAGGTTTTCTGATGAAGTCTTTTACTGCATAATAAACCGCCAGCAATACCCCAACCACCGACAGAACTGCCGTAAAGACAGGGTAAGTCAGATGAAGCCATTGGTCAGCTTTTCGTCCTCCCCAAACACCAAGCAAAATTATGGCAAGCATCTGAAAAGCAAGCGAGGAATATTTTGCATATGCGTTTAAAGGGTTTTCACCCTGATCACTTTTCTTTTTCATGTTTCACCGTGCCGGGATCAGCCTGAGTTTTCATCTGGCATTTGCCAGAGAATCGTGCACCGGTCTCAATGGAAAGTTTGGCTGTGAGCAAATCGCCGGTAAAAACGGCAGTTGATTTGAGCATGGTGAGTTCATCGGCCTCCAGTTTAGCGGTCACATTACCCGATATATCAGCCTGTTTGCAATACATTTCTCCTTCAACTTTGCCCGTTGAACCAATCACTATTTTGCCTTTGGTGCGTATATTACCTATCAGATGCCCGTCGATACGTAAATCTCCTCCGGCTTCAATATCACCCCGGATGACAGTACCCTGACCGATCATATTTCTTACAGTGGAGTCAGTTACAGGATTTTTTAGCATGGTTTTACTGGTTTTGGTGGTAAAAATAAGAACTATTTTGAATATGAATTTTGCCAGAATTTTCTGTACTGCTCAACATCCTTTTCGCGGTAAAAAACGGGATAATTAGCCATTGAAACAGGAAACACTTCGTAATCCGTCCGGTTGATGTTTCCAAAAACATAATCGTTTCCGGCTAAAGTTTCAAAGTAATCGGTAGCTTCGGAAGCACTTGCGAAATTGCCAACAGTAATAAGTGAACGTGAATTATCAAGCATCAGGTTTTTGATGGTGAGATTTCCCAGACTGAAAAACCGTGTATTGAAGTCGGAAACGCGTACTTTCAACGGATCGGTTTTCACATAGTTGGCCTGTGTTATAATCATTATCATATGTTGCGCGCTTGCCTCAAAAATGTAGGGTGATTTTGGCTGATCCAGTGCGGGATTGCGCATCTCTTCAGGAATTTCAACCCTTACCTGATATTGTGTGCTCAGTTGCCTGAGTATATCAACTGCCAATGGTGTAACCGGACTTTGCTGGTATTTCAGCACCAGTTCGTTGAGTGCGACAGCCATTGAATCAAGCACCTCAAGTTTTCCGATAGATACTGCCCTCATAAAATCGAACCGAGGCATCAATGCAGTGTCTTCGGCATACAACTCCCTTGCCCTGTTGGCATTCATCAACACCCTGAAAAATTGTTCGCTCTGATAAGCTTTTAATGTTTGCTCATAAAAAGCCATTGCTTCCTGACGCATTGAACCTGATTTTTTATAAAACTCGGGGTCAATAATTATACGGGCATAATCAGTATCAGGATAATTATTAATGATCAGATTCCTGTAATACTCTTCTTCATCTGCGTCTAGTTTTGCCTGAGCAATCTTATACAGGGCATACCATGAGTTAACAGTGTACGGATTTCCGGGGTATCTCTGGTCGAGTTTCTTGTACGATTCTCTTGACCTGTCGAGGTCATTGAGCTCTTCTTTATATATATATCCCACGTTATTCAGTGATTCCATGATCATGTCGTTGCTAATCTGCTTCTGCTCCGGTTCAAAGGGAATATTGGCGAGATAATAACCGCGGTTCATGGGTGTAAGCTTGACTTTTGTTGTGTCTGATGTGCCGTCTTCTTTTTTCTCGTCCAAAGCTACAGTTGTCATCCCGTCATCAAAACTGATCGATCTCTTGTCGCTGATACGCCAGTTATCTTCGAGTCGTCTTCTTCCCCATTTTCTGAGAAATTCGGAGTAGCCGAAACTAAGTGTATTGGGATTATAAAAATACCATTCTGCCGATTGGCCGACTCCTCCGCCTCCTCCACGATCGCCTCCACGCTGATCAGCGAATCCGGAATTCTGACGCATCATTTCTTCCCGCGTTTCGTTTTCAAGTTTTTCCTCTTCCTCTCTTTCAAAATCTTCAATCAGACCGTCAATTATTGCATAAAGTGAAGTTGAATCCATAACTGCCAGCCGCAAAAGGCTGTCCTGTTCCTGAATTAAGCTTAGGTTTTGCACCAGATCGCCCAAAACGGTTGCACGCTGCTTGATGCTGTCGAATCCAGGGTAGTTTGAAGGAAGTGCCTGTACGGCGGTATCGTAATATGCCTGTGAAGGTACATATACAAACCGGTCGAAATACATATTTGCCAGCTTGAGGGCTGATGTGGCTTTTTGTGTGTTGTTTTTTAGGCTAACCTGAACTGAACGGGCCAGATAATGCATTGCAAGCGTATCATTGTTGTCTTTTTCAGCAACTTTAGCAAGTGCATAATATATTTTATCCTGAAAATCAACATTCTTATCGTCCTTTAGCATCTTCTGCAACACCTTTACAATTTGCCGGCTATCGCCCGATGAGGCATCGTAGGCTGTGGCAAGGTTGATCCTGGCTTCAAATGCCATTTCGTAAGGTGGGTTTCTTCTGATAACTTCTTGATACATCTCGAGCGATTTCTGGCGCTCATTGGTTAAATCATAAATCTGGCCACTAATGAACATCAGGCGTGTTTTCAGCAGCCTGTCTTTCGAAGTGTTGATGCCTTGTTTCAGGTAGGGAAGAGCGCTGGGATAGCGTCCCATCGATATGTGATAGTGAGCAAATACAAGCGGAAGATACTCATTCACTTCTTTTGGCAGCATCATTTGGGACTTGCGTGCCTCCAGGGCATTCAGAATAGCAATTGATTTTTCAAACTGGCCCAGATCTGCATAGGTTCTGGCCAGCCACAGGTCTGCCGTGTGCGATATGCTATTGTATGAATAATTGCGTGAAACAAATTCAAATGTGCGCCTCGCACTTATGAAGTCCTGCTTGTAATAATAGGCTTTACCCATGAGCAGGTAGCTGTCATCGATCCACCGAACTTGTTCTTTGCCTCCAAAAACCATCGAATGGCGCTGAACACCTATCGAGGCCTTTTGTATCGCTCTGTCCATGGCCGGATACTGCCGCTGCGCATCAGCTTTGCTGCCGTAATAAAAAACAGGAAGCACTTTGCTGTAATCATCCACGGCGTTTTTGCGCAACTCTGCAACTCCGGTTTTGAGGCTTTCATTGCCATTCCAATACACATTGTAATGACTCGTCAGGTTATGGTATGTCCGCCTGCTCCAGGTGTTCTTCTTGGTGGAACAACCGGATACTATTATAAAAATCAATATTATGGCTGAAGCAAATCTGAAACGAAAAATCAATGCAGTAAGTTTTTGAACCATTAACTCTGTTCCATGTTTTTTAGTATATCCAAAAGGCAACCAACGTCTACGCAAACTTGTATAGCATGTGCCGGAAGGCAAAATTAAGCAAAAATGAAGCCTGAATTACAATTAAAAACCATTTAGTCGTCTGTTTACAAACCATAGTGCAGGTTGTTTTTTGTTTACGTCTGTCATTGGCTGTTGAACATTGTATATATTGTATCACTAAACACACAAAGAATACGTTAAAAGAACCTAAATATTGAAGCCTGCTTCAGTTACTGGCATAATTTCGTGTATTTTTGCCCGTTCGCATTGATTATGGCCGATAAATCAAAGGAAAAATGGTACAGAAAACTGAGGCATAAATATCGCCTGGTTATTCTGCATGACGAGACCTACGAGGAGAAAATCAGTTTCCGGCTGAGCCGGATGAATGTGTTTGTAGCTATAGTGAGTCTGTCTGTTTTTTTGATCTTCATCACAACGTACATCATTGCGTTCACACCATTGCGTGAATACATTCCGGGCTACACCGATGTGAGCCTTACGCGCAGGGTAATTGAACTTGACCGCACAGCCGATTCACTCGCACAGGTGTTTTATCAGAAAGAAGTGTTTTTGTCCAATATTCGCCGTATTATCGATGGATATGAAGAAACTGAAGATTTTACGGCAAATGCATCATCAGGTTTGCCATCTTCGGCCTACGACACCATCAGACTGCGTAAGTCAGTGCAGGACAGTTTGCTGCGACTAGAATTCGAAAGTGCTGAATTTAATCTGGTAACAGAGGGATACAGTCCACCTGAAAATCTACGGATACGCAAACCGATCCAGAACTTTTTCGTTCCCCTCAAAGGCACTGTTACCAATAAATTCAGCCCTGTTCAGAAGCATTACGGGGTAGACATCGTTGCCAGAAGAAATGAGGCCATTAAATCAACACTTGATGGAACGGTTGTGTTTGCCGACTGGACAATAGATAAGGGCTATGTAATAGGTATCATGCACAGCGCCAATTTATTCTCAGTATACAAACACAACTCGGTGCTGTTAAAAAATGAAGGTGATCTGGTCAGGGCCGGTGAAGCAGTGGCTATTATCGGTGAAACAGGCGAACTATCTACCGGGCCACACCTGCATTTTGAACTCTGGCTTAACGGTTCACCTGTTGACCCTGAGGTATATATTTCATTTTGAATCGTTTTTACTCAACAGATCTTGATCTTGGAAAATTGTGTATTCTTGCACCCATTTTTAAAGCTTATATTTAACGTTAACCGGCAACTTTTTGCCCCCTCAATGGTTTATTAATTACTTATGGAAATATTAATCAAAGTACTTCAGTTGTTGCTCAGCCTTTCGATTCTTGTTATAGTGCACGAGTTTGGTCATTATCTTGCTGCCAGGATTTTTCGTACACGTGTCGAAAAATTTTACCTTTTTTTCAATCCGTGGTTTTCGATCTTCAAATTCAGGGTTGGTGAAACGGAATACGGATTAGGCTGGCTTCCATTGGGTGGTTATGTGAAGATTTCGGGCATGATTGACGAAAGCATGGATAAGGAACAGATGAGCCAGCCGCCTCAGCCCTGGGAGTTCAGGTCGAAGCCTGCATGGCAGCGCCTGATCATTATGCTTGGTGGTGTCACGATGAACGTTATTCTTGCGTTCGTTATTTATATTGGTATGCTGTCAGTTTATGGTGAACAGTATCTGCCAACCAGTGAGGCTAACAAATATGGTATCGTTGCCGATAGCCTGGCCCGGGATTTTGGTCTCCGCAATGGTGACAAGATCATTTCTGTTGATGGCAAATCGGTAGAAGAGTTTCACAGAATACCCCTTGTGATGATACTCGAAGAGGCCAAAACGGTTCAGGTGAATAGAAATGGTCAGTTGCTTAACCTCAACCTGCCCGAAGGTGCCATTGGAAAATTGGTCAAGCATCAATCGCCCTATTTCCTTTCTGTCAGGATTCCTTTTGTGGTTCAGTCCTTTGCCGAGCAAAGTCCGGCCCGGGATGCAGGTCTGCTTGTCGGGGATACGATTTTAGGAGTCAACGGAAATCTGTTGATTTTCTTTCCTGACATAAGGGAGGATATCCAAAAATATAAAGGGCAGCAAGTTGCGATAAACATCAAACGCGGCACTGATTCACTCGACATTCCTGTTACTGTTTCCAATGAAGGTTACATTGGTGTTATGGCGAACCAAAAAATGGATGCTTTTTTCGAACTAAACGAAAAGAGTTTCTCGTTTATTGAAGCTATCCCGGCAGGTATGGTAAAGACTATTGATGGTATAGGTGGTTATCTGAAGCAACTGAGGCTGATCTTTTCGCCCGAAGTGAAGGCATATGAAAGTGTAGGCGGTTTTATTACCATCGGAAGTATATTTCCTTCCGAATGGCACTGGGAGAGTTTCTGGCGACTGACTGCTTTCCTAAGCATCATGCTTGCCGTGCTCAATCTCTTGCCGATACCGGCACTTGACGGCGGTCATGTAATGTTTCTCGGATACGAGATTATCACTCGTCGTAAACCGGGGGATAAGTTTATGGAATATGCTCAGATAGCAGGTATGGTGCTCTTGTTTGGACTGCTGATTTTTGCCAATGGCAATGATATTGTCAAGCTGTTCAGGTAGATTCAGTCGTCTGAAACCTTATCGTGCAGCGACCTGAAGCCTCTTCCAAGTATTTCATCTGCATTCATAACGATCATAAATGCTTTCTTGTCAATTTCATTAATTGACTCCTGAAGCATGAGCAATTCGCGACGGTTTAGAACAACAAATATTAGTTTTCGGGTTTTTCTGTTGAACATTCCTTCGCCCTGAATAAGCGTTGCGCCTCGGTTCAAACGTTTCACTATGATGCTGCCTATGTCTTCGAAACGGTCCGAAATCACAAGTACCACTTTTTCATAGCTAATTCCCTGCAAAACCAGGTCGATGACTTTGCCCATGAAAAAAATGGCAACAAGCGAGTACATCGGCGTTTTCCAGTCACCAAAAATCAATGTTCCAAACACGACTATTACTGAATCAACCATCATCATCAATCTTCCAAGAGGCCATCGGGTCCATTTTCCTAACATCATGGCCATTACATCGGTGCCACCGCAAGTGGCCTTGGCCCTGAACAGAAATCCTACACCCAGACCGATAACAGCACCTCCGTAAATTGACGCGAGCAAAGGGTCATCAATCTTTATCTGTGTATTACGAAGCAGCCAGCTCATGCCATCGATAAATCCAGAAGTCAGGAAAAAGCCTGTTACTGTTTTAGCACCGAATCTGGGCCCCAGCACCTTAATGCCGAGAATAGTCAGAGGTATGTTAAACGCAAGTGCAACCAGACCAACAGGAGTGCCGAATGTATGGTGCAGCACGATCGAAATGCCGTAAATGCCACCCGGTACAATTCTATGAGGTGTAATAAACAACACATAACCTGACGCAATCAGCAATGCACCTGCGAAAATAAGCGAATAGGCCTTGAACCAGCGGGCAGATAAAAACCTGTATCGTACTATGAAACCCATCTGATCAGGATGATACTTTGTCGTGCAGTGACTTGAAGCCTTCTCCAAGTATTTCGTTTGCATTGATAACGGTGACAAAAGCCCGAGGATCTATCTGATGAATGAACTCCTGAAGCATGGCCATTTCACGACGGTTAACCACAGTAAAGATGATGGTTTTCTCAGTACCGTTATACATCCCGTTACCCTGAATGTACGTGCCTCCTCTGTTCAGGTCATTGATGATCTTATCGCGGATCTCCTGATGTTTTTCAGAAATAATGAACAGTGTTTTGTCATAATTTACACCTTGTAGTATAGTGTCAATAACCCTGCCTGTTATAAATATGACGATAAGGGAGTAAAGCGGAATCTTCCAATCCTGAAAAACGAGCAGACCAACCAGAACGATCACAGAATCGACATAGATAAGAAGTTGTCCAACAGGCAATTTTGTGTATTTACTGATGATCATGGCGATAATGTCAGTTCCGCCTGAGGTAGCTTTCGCTTTGAAAATAAGGCCCAGACCCAGTCCCAGAAAGACCCCTCCGAAAATCGACGAAAGCAGCGGTTCGTTCTCAACCAGTGGTTCGCTGCCATAAAAATAAGTAATACCATCAACGAAAAAGGCCGTGAGTAAAAAACCAACCACTGTTTTATAGCCGAATCTTGGCCCCAAAATTCTGATTCCGATCAAAGTAAGCGGGATATCCATCGACAGTGCCGTTAATCCGACAGGAGTATGAAACAGATAGTGAATCACGATGGCAATGCCATATACACCTCCGGGAACAATTTTATAAGGCGTGATGAATAACACAAATCCGGCCGCCAGAATAAATGATCCAATGACGATCAGGGTATAATTGATCAGCCATTTCTTCGAGAAAACCTTGTCTTTTTGTATAAAAGCCATATTAAAGGATATGTTGATAATTGTTAGGCTGTGCAAAAATAATCGATTTCGACCAGCCTGGTTGATTTTTGCACGCAAAGGACAGGACAATAATCTTTTGTTCAAAGAGTTTATTGAACCGATAAGTAATGAAAGCATCATTTGAAAAGTATGCGTATCTATCTGTTTAAAAAATAAGTTTACTTTAGCAGTCCGAAAGAAGCGACCAGAACCTAAATGGTAAAGAAGCAAAAACGAATAGTAATACTGTTGATCCTTATGATTTCCGGCCTTACGTCGTGGAGTCAGATGGCACCGGTTTTTTCGCATCATCCCTACACAAATATGTATATCAATCCGGGTTTTGCAGGAATGGGTGAGGGCATATGCCTGAATGGTATCATCAGGCAGCAATGGGCCGGTTTTAAAGATAATGATGGCAACAAGGTTGCTCCTGAAGAGCTTTTGCTTACCGTTGATTCGCCTGTTCGGTTGCTGCGGGGAGGAATCGGCGGATCAATTGTACAGGACAGGATAGGTTTTTACAACAGAATTGGCGTTCAGGTCGGTTATGCCTATCATCTTGACCTTGGTGCCGGAACACTTGGAATCGGAGCTGCAGTCAACTTTCTGAACTGGGGATCAGATTTCAGTAAGTTTGTCCCTTCAAACGACCCTGTTTTAGGTTCAGGTACTTTTAATGACATGTTATTTGACCTTAATTTAGGATTGTTCTGGCAGGTAGATGAAAGATATTTTCTGGGAGTATCTTCAACTAATGTTTTGGAGTCAAAAGGAAAGACATTTACAAGCGACAATACAAGCGGAAGTTTTGTGTCGGACCGGACAATTCATGTTTCAGGAGGTTATATGTGGCAATTGCCTAACAATCCAATGTATGAGATAAGACCTTCGGTCAATGTTATGCTCAACCGTTCGGTTGCCCAGGTGCAGTTATCCACAAACGTGATGTACAATAATAGGTTCCTTGCGGGC
Source organism: Bacteroidales bacterium (assembly GCA_024710405.1). Lineage (GTDB taxonomy): Bacteria > Bacteroidota > Bacteroidia > Bacteroidales > F082 > UBA6192. The sequence goes on along the minus strand of JANJUV010000002.1, from coordinate 365,739 downwards.
GTTAATTACAGGTTGCAGGAATCTGTCGGTATTATGGTTGGCCTTTTGCTGAAAGATTTTCGCATAGGGTATGCATACGATATAAACACTTTAGGTGTCAGTATACCCGGGTCGCATGAAATTAGTCTTGGGTATTGTTTCAAGGTGAAGGGCGAACGAATGACCAGAAGTTACCGCAACACGCGATATTTGTAATGAAAAATAATGTTAAGGGTTTGTTAAGTCATATTTTTTTTAATTTTGGCCAAAATTCTTGTGGAAGGATATGGTATAAATCCATGTCTAATTAATTGTAATAAACTAAGGATCAAAGATGAAAAAAGCACTGTTCTACTTATTGGTTCTGCTTGTTGTAACCGGATGCAGCAGTTCGAACAATGGCGAACTCGTTGGTGTGCGCAAAAAGTCAAAACCTTTTTACCAGCCTGACCCCTATGGAATGGTATTCATTCCGCAGGGAAGCTACACAATGGGTGTAGGCGACGAGGACATAACATTCAGCCAGTTGCATCAACCAAAAACCATTTCCGTTTCAGCATTCTTTATGGATGAAACCGAAATCACAAACAACGAATACAGGCAGTTTGTTTATTGGGTGCGCGATTCGATCGCCAGAACCATTTTGGGTGAGGTTAGGCCTGATGAGTTCCTGATTGAGGAAAACAAAAAGACCGGCGAGGTATATGATCCTCCCTATCTGAACTGGAAAGCAGAAATTGAATGGAGTTCCAAGGATCAGGATGTTCGCGATGCTCTTGAGCAGATGTACCTCCCTGATCACGAAAGGTATTTCCGCAGGAAAGAAATTGATACCCGTAAACTTAATTACGAATATTACTGGGTTGATCTGCATGCTGCTGCCGGAAAAGATTTTTCCACAGATGCAAACTACCGTAATGCGGGATTGGCCAATCGTCCGCAGGGTCTTACCGACCGTTCGGTATATGTGCGTAAAGAGATGATCAATGTTTATCCCGACACATTGGCCTGGATACATGATTACACCTATTCATTCAATGATCCTCTGACCGAAAAGTATTTCTGGCATCCGGCCTATGACCATTATCCGGTAGTCGGTGTGAACTGGAGCCAGGCCCGTGCCTTCTGTGTGTGGAGAACCGAATTGCTCAACAGCTTCCTGTCAGGCAAAAAAGGCGAGGTGGCACTTGCTGAGTTTCGTCTGCCTACCGAAGCCGAATGGGAATGGGCAGCACGCGGTGGCTACCATATGAGTCCTTATCCATGGGGTGGACCATATACCAGAAATGAAAAAGGTTGTTTCCTGGCCAACTTCAAGCCAATGAGGGGCAACTATATCGCTGACGGTGGTTTGCGTACTGTTATTGTAGGACATTATCCTCCAAACGACTGGGGATTGTATGATATGGCAGGTAATGTGGCTGAATGGACCAACAGTGCGTTTGATCCTTCATCCTATAATTTTACCTGGGACATGAACCCCAACTACACTTACAATGCCAAGGAAAACGATCCGCCGGCAATGAAGCGCAAGGTAGTTCGTGGCGGATCCTGGAAGGATATTGCTTATTACCTGCAGGTTACCACCCGTGCCTACGAGTATCAGGATACCGCAAAGAGCTATGTTGGCTTCCGCTGCATCCAGCCTTACCTCGGACGCAACAAGGGCGACAATCCTTCAAAAGCATCACGCGTTTACAGATAATAAAAGGACATAATCATCATCAAAGTATTCACATAATTAAATCAATCAAATCATCATGGGACTTAACAATCTTGTAAGAAGCAGAGGCTATAAAAACTTTATGTCGAAGCTTTATGGTATCGGTGCAGCTGTTGTAATTATGGGTGCGCTCTTCAAAATCAACCACTATAATTACGCCAACGAGATGCTGATCATCGGTCTGACCACCGAAGCCATTATCTTCTTCTTCTCGGCATTTGAACCGCCTCACGTTGAACCCGACTGGAGCCTTGTTTACCCGGAACTAGCCGGTATGTATCATGACACGGCTATCCAGAAAGAGTTGGAATCCAAGAAAACCCCGGTTCAAAAACTTGACGATATGTTCAAGGAAGCCAAGATTGAGTCGGCAATTTTTGACAGACTTGGTCAGGGTCTTGCCAAACTCAGTGACAATGCTGCAAAAATGACCGACATCAGCAATGCTTCACTTGCAACCAATGAATTTGTTGACAATGTGCGTAATGCTTCTAAGTCTGCTGCCGAACTTTCCGGTACCTACAAGAAAGCTTCTGATGTGATCAACATGGATGCTTCAGCAGCTTCAGAACACGCCAACACACTAAAAAATGCCTCGGCAAGCGCCGAAAAATTGACCAGCGCCTACAACCAGGCTGCCGATATTCTCAAAGCGGATATGCGAACAACAGAAGAATTTGCCGGAACAGTTAAAGCAGCAACCGAGTCAGCTCAGTCACTTGCAGCCAGTTACTCAAAATCGGCTCAGATTCTTTCGAAATCTGTTGAAGCACTCGACTTCAGCGCCGTTGACGGAGATGCATACAACCTGCAGCTGCGCAAAATAGCTGAAAACCTTGCAGCACTTAATGCTGTTTATGAAATCCAGTTACAGGGTTCTAGCAAAAATATCGAGTCAACAGAGAAACTTCAGAAAACCATGAACGAGTTCCTGGATAAACTTACTATGTCCTCGAACAATACTGCACAGTTCAGTGCACAGCTCGAGTCACTGTCCAACAGGATGGGCGCCCTGAACAAGGTGTATGGCAATATGCTCTCGGCAATGAATGTCAATGCGTGAGCTGAAATTAAATTTTGAAGTTTACCCTAAAGAAATATTAAAAAATGGCTGGATACAAAGAAACCCCAAGGCAGAAAATGATCGGTATGCTCTATCTGGTGCTTACTGCCTTGCTGGCTCTGAACGTTTCTAAGGACATCCTTGACGCATTTTTGGTTGTGAACGACAGTATGGAGAATACCAACGAAAGTTTCTCGACCAAAATTACGGATGCCTATGCCAGATTCGAAAATCAGTATCAGTTGAATCCTGGTAAGGTTGAAGAATTCTGGAATAAGGCGAAGGAAGTCAGAACGCGTTCAAACGAACTGATCAACTATATTGAGCAACTGAAAATTGAAGTTGTCGCTAACTCTGAAAAAATTACAGTAGAAGAAGCGCAGGCAAAGTTTTTCAGGGAACAGATGGTAGCCGACCCCATGAACCCATCAACACCCAAGAAAAAGTTGGTGCTCAATCTGGGAGATGTTCCTACAAAGGACAAATTTGACCAGGCAACCAATTTTATGGTTGGCCAGAATAAGAATGGAAAAGCTTATGAGCTTGCCCGCAAAATGGATGAATTCAGAAGCTTTATCCTTACAGTTGTTGGTGAGCAGTATGCCGACAAAATCGGTCTGGTAACCAAGAAGGAAGGTGGTTACCGTGATGCTTCCGGAACCCCGCAGGATTGGGAGTATTACAATTTCTATCACACCATCCTCGCTGCCAACATAACCATTTTGAACAAAATCATTGCAGAAGCACAAAATGCCGAGTTCGATGCCATCAACAGGTTGTATGCCAATATCACTGAAAAGGACTTTAAGTTTGATAATGTTGTTGCTAAAGTGATTCCTAAATCAACCTATGTCCTTTCAGGACAAAATTATGAAGCCGAAATTCTGGTGGCTGCATATGATTCCAAAACACAATCAGAGGTAAAAGTGCTACGGGGAGCTGACAAGATTACTGAAGCAAACGTTGGGAAAACTCAGGTGTTTAAAAGTGAGGCTGGTACTGTCAAATTGCAGTTTCCTTCAACTAATGTTGGACCACAACAGTATGCTGGTGTAATCGAAATGAGAGATCCTGTATCTCAGGAAATTATTCGGTATAATTTTAATGCCGATTATATTGTAGCACCTCCTTCATTGACAGTAGCACCTCTTAAAATGAATGTATTCTATGTAGGGGTAAGGAATCCTATTTCGATTTCAGCTCCTGGAATTCCCGATAATATTGTTGTTCCAACAATTACAAAAGGTAAACTTGGAAAAGATGACAATGGTGGATGGTATGTTGAGGTCCCCGCCGGTGAAAATAAAACCACAATCAGTGCAACTGCTTGGGTTGACGGTAAGAGCCTCCCTCTGGGATCATCGGAATTTCGCATCAAACGCGTCCCTGACCCGGTAGCAATGATCGCCGGAAAACTGGAAGGTGCCATTGATAAAAACTCTTTGCTGGCTGCCGGAGCTATTATTCCGACAATGCGCGACTTCGATTTTGAGCTTTATTTTGAAGTAACTTCCTATACTTTTGCCACTATTGTCAATGGTGACTGGATTCCACGTAACATTCGCGGAAACAGGTTTACAGAAGAAGTTCAGGGCGTTATCCGCAATGCACAGCGTAAACAGAAATTTTTCTTTGAAAATATTCAGGCTAAAGGTCCTGACGGTACTGTACGTGGCCTCAATACCATTAACCTGGAAATTAATTAGTTGATTTAATAAATCGTAACATGAAAAAACTGATCATCCTTCTGTTTGTTTTCGGCCTGATTGTCGGCTCCGGACAAACAGCCATGGCTCAAATCCTCGATAACCCGCCAGTTGACGGACTGTTTGTGGACAACGGCCTGATCGACAAAGAGCCAATACCGCTGCCCAGCATCCGCAAAGCCGATGTTATGTGGTCGAAACGTATCTGGCGCGAAATTGATTTCCGTCAGAAAATGAATCAGCCTTTCTATTATCCCATCGAATCACATAACAACTGGCGCAGTTTTATGTCGGTCATTATGGATGGTCTGAAAGAAGGTTCATTCGTAGCCTATGACATCTCGAATACTGATGAGCTTTTGGTCCCTCTTACTTTTAATGAGGTAATAGCAAGGCAAACTGACACCATTCGTACGATCATGACCAGGCCATTTCCTCCCTATGAGCAATACGATACAACCATTTTCACTGAATTTGATGCAACACGTATTATGCGTCTCAGGATTAAGGAAGACTGGTATTTTGACAAACAAAGGTCTCAGTTGATGGTGCGCATTATCTCCTTCTGTCCGGTAATGATCAAAGAAAGAAACGGTCAGGAAGTTACTGAACCGCTCTTTTGGGTCTCATACCCTCAGTCGAGAGAAGTACTTGCAAAAGCCGAAGTATTCAACAGGAACAACTCTGCTGAGAAACGCACTTTTGATGAGTTATTCTGGAAAAGGATGTTTGATAGTTACATTTACAAGGAAGAAAACGTCTATGACCGCAGAATCTCGCAGTACGCCACCGGCATTGACGCACTCCTCGAATCTGAACGTATCAAAATGTCATTGTTCGAATTTGAGCACGACATCTGGGAATACTAGAAACTTAAGATTACTTATTCAACAACCCGGAAGCTTCAGCCTCCGGGTTTTTTTTTATATGTGTGCGTTATCATCACTTTCAAAACTTAATTACCGCTTAATGATGACCTGATTCATGCTATGCATTCAGCAAACCCCTTTGGTTTTTTGTTACCTTAGCAACATGATTAATCTGCTCGAAAATAAGATTGAATACCTTAAAGGTGTTGGCCCCAAACGCGCAGCTCTTCTTAATAAAGAGGCCGGAATCGCAACATTTTTAGATCTGTTGAACTATTTTCCGTTCAGATATATTGACAAAAGCCGTATTTATCAGGTACGTGAAGTGTCGGGTGATGATGTATATTATCAGCTGGTTGGGCGCATCAGCAACCTGAAAACACATGGAGCGCCAAGAACAACAAGAATAACCGCATCATTTACAGATGAATCAGGCACCATTGAACTCGTGTGGTTTAAAGGGTTTAAATGGATAAAGAATAAGTTTGAACCAAACAGAAAATATTTGTTGTTCGGTAAAGCCACTGTGTTCAACAATAAATTCAATTTTGTTCATCCCGAGATTGATCTGTATGATGAAACAGACCAGTTATTGGGCGAGAGCCTTCAAGGGGTGTATTCCTCATCCGAAAACATGAAAAGTCAGGGGTTGGGATCGAGGCAGATGGCAAGACTGATCAAGAATCTGCTTGCACAGACCGGAGATTATATACCAGAAACTCTTTCAAATACATTGATCGGTCAGCATCAATTACTTCCTTTGAAATCAGCATACCACCATATTCATTTGCCTTCGGATCAGAGTATTCTCAAAAAAGCGCTGTACAGGCTGAAGTTTGACGAGTATTTCTTTTTTCAGCTCAGAATGTTACGCGGAAAGAAACTCAGGGAGAGGCAAAGCCGGGGTGTTGTTTTTTCAACCGTGGGAGCACTTTTCCATAATTTCTACAACAATCATCTTCCATTTGGGCTAACGAATGCCCAGAAAAGGGTTGTAAAAGAGATAAGGGCTGATATGGGCTCCGGAATTCAGATGAACAGATTGCTGCAGGGAGATGTAGGCAGCGGCAAGACCATTGTTGCTCTATTGTCTATGCTCATCGCCCTCGACAACGGATATCAGGCTGTATTGATGGCACCAACCGAAATCCTTGCGGTGCAGCATTTTCAGTCAATTTCATCTCTAGTGCGCGAACTTCCCCTTCAGATTGCTTTACTCACTGGCTCCACGCGGTCAGCAGAGCGTAAAATCATAGAAGAGAACCTGAGGACCGGATCACTTAATATTATTATCGGCACACATGCTTTAATCGAAGAACGTGTGGTTATCAGCAATCCGGGCCTTGTGATCATTGATGAGCAACATCGTTTTGGAGTGGCACAACGAGCCAGGCTTTGGGAAAAAGGGAGCGTTTCGCCTCATGTACTCGTTATGACAGCAACACCTATACCACGTACTTTAGCCATGACTCAGTATGGCGATCTGGACGTTTCCGTAATCGACGAACTGCCTCCGGGTAGGAAACCAGTGCAAACTATTCACCTATATCCCAATCAAAGGCTGAAATTAATTTCTTTCATGAGAAAAAAGATCGCAGAAGGACGACAGATTTATATTGTTTATCCGTTGATCAAAGAGTCGGAGAAACTGGACCTGATTAATTTGCAGGAGGGATACGAAAGCCTGTTGCGTGATTTTCCGGAGCCTGATTATCAAATTTGTGTTGTACACGGGCAGATGAAATCGGAAGACAAAGACTGGGAAATGCAACGATTTATCAGGAAGCAAGCCCAGATCATGGTGGCAACAACCGTGATTGAAGTAGGAGTGGATGTGCCAAACGCATCTGTGATGGTCATTGAACATGCCGACCGTTTCGGTCTTTCGCAGCTGCATCAGCTCAGGGGGCGGGTAGGTCGAGGCGCCGAACAATCACATTGCATTCTGATAACGGACCACAAACTAACCGCGGATGCCAAAAAGCGACTGGAAACTATGGTCAGGACAAATGACGGCTTCGAAATAGCGTCTGTTGACCTTGCTCTGCGGGGTCCGGGCGAAACTATGGGCACCCGACAATCAGGCCAGCTCGATTTCAAATTGGGCGATCTGAGCCGCGACGAACAACTGATTAAACAGGTACGTCTGATAGCATCAGCAATGATACAAGAAGACCCAAACTTTGAAAAAGAAGAGAACGCAGCGGTCAGAAATGCATACAAACGCCTCTATCATGCTTCCACTGACTGGAGCAGAATAGGTTGACAGCGAAACCAGATGTTTAAACAACCTCCGTAGTCAGAATTTGTGTGCTCAACATTCATTCATTCATTCAATCATTCATTCGCTCAATAACTTCATCAATTCCGGCATGACATAATGACATAAAATGCCTAATTTTGCACCCACAAAACCTGTATAATGAAAATATCTTATAACTGGCTGAAACAGTATCTTGCCGTTGATCTTGATCCCCTTGGAGTAGCTGAGTTGCTCACCTCCACCGGACTTGAGGTTGAGGAAGTGATTGAATGGGAATCCATTAAAGGAGGGTTGAAAGGTGTTGTGATCGGCGAGGTGATCAGTTGTCACAAACATCCAGATGCTGACAAACTTTCTGTGACTACGGTCAGTATTGGAAATGGCATTGTATTACCCATTGTTTGTGGTGCGCCAAATGTTGCTGCCGGGCAAAAAGTAGTTGTGGCTACACCTGGAACCAAGATTTATAAAGGAAATGAATCCTTCGAAATAAAGAAAGTTAAGATAAGGGGTGAAGTTTCTGAAGGCATGATCTGTGCCGAAGATGAAGTTGGGCTGGGAACATCACATGACGGTATTATGGTGCTTCCTGATAGTGCAGAAACAGGCATGAATGCTTCGGAGTATTTTGGAGTAGAAATAGACATTGTTTTTGAAATCGGACTGACGCCCAACCGATCAGATGCGGCTTCGCACATTGGTGTAGCACGCGACCTTATGGCCGCCCTAAACTTCAGGGCCGGCGAAAAAAAGTTCAACTTAAGCATTCCGAATCCTATTGCTGTTGAACCTAGTCAGCCATTGACCGGCATATCTGTTTCGGTAGTAGATGTTGAAGCATGTCCAAGATATTCAGGACTTACTATCAGTGGGTTAAAGGTTGGCCCCTCTCCACAGTGGCTTCAGAACAAATTGCTTGCGGTTGGTGTAAGGCCAATAAACAATGTGGTTGATGTAACCAACTATGTGATGTTTGAAACAGGTCAACCACTGCATGCATTTGATCTTGCTGCTATTGAAGGTAACGAAGTGGTGGTAAAAACCCTTCCGCACGACACACCATTTGTAACCCTTGATGGCATCGAACGAAAACTCCATGCCCGCGACCTGATGATATGCAACAGCAGAGAACCAATGTGCATCGGCGGTGTTTTTGGTGGATTGAGATCGGGTGTGCACTCAGAAACTTCGGCGATTTTCCTTGAAAGCGCCTGTTTTGATTCAAGATCCATCAGACGTACTGCGCGCTATCATGGCCTGCAGACAGATGCCTCATTCCGCTTTGAGCGTGGGTCAGACCCGGAGATAACATTATATGCCCTGAAAAGGGCCGCCGGCTTGCTGATTGATGTGGCCGGAGGTTATGTTTCCTCGCCGGTCAGCGACATTTATCCTGAACCCTTGAATCAGATAAAGGTCAGACTCGATTACGCTTATGTCGGTAAAATTGCAGGACAGGAGATCAGCCCGTCACAGATAAAGAGCATATTGACTGACCTTGGTATTGTACTGAAGAATGAAGATGCTAATGGGATTGATGCATTAGTTCCGTCTTTTAAGACAGATGTCACACGTCCGGCTGACCTGGTTGAAGAGATACTGAGGATATATGGTTACAACAATATTCGAATTCCCGAAAAAATAAATGCTTCCTTGCAGATACAGGCCGGCCCCGATAAAGATATGCTTCAGAACATTGTCTCGGACATGCTGGCATCAAATGGTTTTTTTGAAATCATGAATAACTCGCTCACACGTTCGGCCTATAGCCGGATGGATGGCCCGGCAAAGGAGATCAGACAGGTTGCGGTGATGAATCCATTGAGCAGCGAGCTTGATGTGTTGCGTCAGTCGTTGTTGTTTGGAGGTCTCGAAACAATAGCTTACAACCAGAACAGAAAAACCGCTGATCTGAAGTTGTTTGAAATTGGTAATACCTACTTCCTGCAAGGAAGCGCAAAACCCGGATCTGCTGATGGATTGGAGGCATTTGCAGAGGAGTTCAGACTCGACTTGTGGATCACAGGTCAGCGTTCGGCCGAAAACTGGCGCAGCAGGCAGGAACCGGTTGACTTTTACGACCTCCGTTATTATGTTGATGCTGTTTTCCGAAAACTTGGTATTGACCGCAAGTTATACAGTCTTAGAGAAATTACAGACAAGCATTTTGATTTCGGGCTGGAGTATTCAGATAGTATAGGCATACTTGCCACTTTTGGGAAACTAAGCTCCGTTATCGTTCGATCATTCGACATCAGAAAAGATGTATATTATGCAACGATTGCCTGGGAGCGTCTGCTGGAAATCTCCGGCACCTCAAAGCAACAATATACCGAAGTGCCAAAATTTCCGGCCGTACGACGCGACCTTGCACTTGTGCTCGACAAACAAGTGCAGTTTGAGGCGTTGAGAAACATTGCATTTCAGACTGTGCCATCACTTCTGCATGAAGTTGGTTTGTTCGATGTGTATGAAGGAGATAAAATTCCTGAAGGGAAAAAGTCCTATGCAGTGAGTTTTGTATTACTCGACAAAGAAAAGACGCTTACAGATAAAGTGATTGACGACACGATGGGCAAACTTTTAAAACAGTTCGAAAAGCAGTTGGGCGCAAGCCTCCGTTGAACTGAAGTTGAAAACGAAAGAATGGAATGAGATGGATATACAGGCAATAAAGCAACGATTTGGCATCACCGGACACGATCCTTACCTCGAACGAGCCATACATGTGGCCGTGCAAGTAGCACCGACAGACCTTACAGTGCTTATAACAGGAGAAAGCGGTACGGGCAAGGAGGTGTTCCCTAAAATTGTGCACCAGTCAAGCGCGCGCAAACATGGCCCTTACATTGCCGTAAACTGCGGAGCCATTCCCGAAGGCACTATTGACTCGGAACTGTTTGGACACGAAAAAGGATCTTTCACGGGCGCACACGAAGCGCGAAAGGGTTACTTTGAGGTAGTGGATGGTGGTACAATTTTTCTGGATGAAGTGGCCGAACTTCCGCTATCTACTCAGGTACGCCTGCTCAGGGTGCTCGAAACAGGTGAGTTTCTGAAGGTCGGTTCATCAAAGGTTATTAAAACTGATGTGCGTGTGGTGGCTGCAACCAATGTGAACATCCCTGAAGCCATTGAGAAGGGAAAATTCAGACAGGACCTCTATTACAGACTAAACACGGTTCCCATTCTCATTCCGCCATTGCGTGAGCGTAAACAGGATATTCTAATTTTATTTAAACGATTTGCACTCGATTTTGCCGAAAAATACCGTATGCCCCCTCTTCAGCTTACTGATGAAGCCGCCAGAATGATCGAAAACTTCCGCTGGCCGGGTAATATCAGGCAACTAAAGAATGTTACAGAACAAATCTCGATCATAGAAAAACAAAAAACCATTACGGCTGACATTCTGGAGCGCTACCTGCCCCGCGAAAATTCTGTTTCACTTCCTGTGCTGTACAGCAGGGAAAAAGAAGAAGAGAAAATTTCGGAACGCGATCTGCTGTATAAGGTTCTGTTCGACATGAAAAAAGATATCATGGAATTAAGGAAAACAGTGTCGGGCCTGATGCATGACAATCCGGACGAAAGTCACGCTGCGGCCCCGATTCGTTCCATTGTAAAGAACTTTGTGCCCGCCATGGATCAATTGGAGGATACCTTTGGAAACATTGATATCGATCCTGATGAAGATGATTTTTCAGGGTTTCAGCCCTCGGAAGTTATTGATGAGAACCTTTCGCTTGAGAAAAAAGAAATAGACATGATCCGCAGAGCATTGTCCAAGCACATGGGAAAGAGAAAAAATGCCGCCAAAGAACTTGGAATTTCTGAGCGGACATTGTACCGAAAAATAAAAGAATACAACATCGATCAATAATGCGTAAAAAACTGATTGTATTGCCTTTGGCTATAATCCTTTTTGTGTCACTGCTCATCGGTATAAGCGGATGCGGGGTGTATTCCTTCACGGGAGCTTCAATCCCACCCGAAGCCAAAACGGTTTCGGTTCAGTATTTTCCGAACAATGCTTTACTTGTTGAACCACTTCTGAGTAACATACTGACCTCTGCTTTGCGCGATAGATTTACCAATCAAACAAGCTTGAGGATGATCCCCCAGCAGGGCGATCTTGCCTTCGAAGGCGAAATCACCGATTACCGAACAATCCCTGTTGCCATTCAAAGCGATCAGACCGCCGCTCTTAACAGATTAAGTATTACGGTAAATGTCAGATTTTTCAATAAATTTGACGAAACAAAAGGATTTGAAACTAAATTTACACAATATATGGATTATCCCAGCGAACAGGATCTGAACGCAGTGAAGGACAGGCTGATAACAGATATTGTTGACATGCTGGTTGATGATATTTTTAATAAATCGGTGGTGAATTGGTAACACATTCATAATGAACAGGCAGGAGTTTATTGATTATCTGAAAGATCCCGAAAAACTGAACAAGGAAAGCATCATGCCTATGATGGACCTTGCCGCACAGTTTCATTTTTCGGTGCATGCTCAGGTATTGCTGGCCATGAATCTGTGCAAGGAAAGCCACATATTGTTCGACAGTCAGTTGAAACTGGCCTCGTGTATGGTTCCTGACCGCAACCTGCTTCGCCTCCATATTACCAAAGCAGGTGACCTTCGGGAGAAACAGGTTTTGCCTGATGAATATAGTTCTGAACCTTCCATAGCGACGCCGATCGAAACCAAAACTGAGGATACAGCAACCGCATCAACAGTTGCCGGGCAACCTACATCTACTGTCGTACAGAATGAAGAAAGTGAACCAAAGGAAACATTTGCTCAGGATAATTCTGTTGCTGTTGAGCCAACACCTTTGGAAACAGAGTTGAAAGTGGAGCAAGAACCAACTGAGATTATTGCTTCGGAAACCGCAGAACCATTGCCTGTTAATTATGAAGCTTCTGCGGATTCAAATGTAGTGGAGGATGAAGATCTGTCCAATGATGATTGGGACGAAGATTACGGTGGAACAAGAAAGTCCGTTGAGGAACTCAAAAGAATTGTTGAAGAAAGGATCAGACAAATCGAACGCGAAAAAGCAGGGCTTCCGCCTCTGGAAAAAGCTCCTGTTGCCAAATCGGAAATCATCGAAAAGTTTATACAGAATAACCCAAGCATTTCGCGGCCCAAAGGCGATTTCTTCAACCCGGTTACCTCAGCGCAGCAGAGTATCGTGGACCAGGAGAATATCGTCAGTGAAACATTGGCAGGAATTTATCTGAAACAAGGGCATTTTGAAAAGGCAATTACAGTTTATGAGAAATTAAGTTTGAAATATCCGGAAAAAAGTAGTTACTTTGCAGCCCTTATTGACGAGGCAAAAAATAGCAAAAACATTAAAACTGAGTAACATGTACGTTTTCATTTCTATCCTGATCCTGATAGTAAGCGTGTTGATGACATTGATCGTTCTGGTTCAGAACTCAAAAGGCGGCGGACTCGCATCAAATTTTGCCGCATCTAATCAATTTATGGGTGTTCGGCAGACAGCCGATTTTCTTGAAAAAGCCACCTGGACCCTGGCAATAGCGCTGCTTGTTTTCAGCCTGACTGCCACAATGGCCATACCGAAATATACTGTTGAAACAGGTACTTTCGACACCGAACTTCGTCAGCAAATTGACCAGAACCTTCCTGCATCAGGTTTTCAGGCACCTCCTGAACGCGAAGAAGAATAACCCCTTCGGTACAACGAATTTAAAATGTCAGAATGTCACACATTCTGACATTTTTTTTAGCAGCTGTTTTCAGCCACATTTTCACCGGATTGACATGCAGATTATTGTGTAAATGTTTTTAATTCAATTAGATATATTGTTAATCCGGTCCTTCCGGGAGACTGTTCCTGACAGCAGAAAATGATTGGCAGGGGCTTTCAGAAGCTTTGGCACAAAATATGACAGCAAGCAAGCAACATCAAAGTAGAATTTTCAATAACCTAAATGTAATATAATATGGGAAAAGTAAACATCAAACCATTAGCTGACCGGGTGGTCGTTGAACCTGCCCCTGCAGAACAGAAAACAGCCAGCGGTATCATCATTCCCGATACTGCCAAGGAAAAACCACAGAGAGGTACCATTGTTGCCATCGGCGACGGAACCAAGGACAATCCGATGACCGTGAAGGTGGGCGATGTTGTGCTTTATGGAAAATATGCAGGCACCGAGTTTACCATTGATGGTAAAGAATACCTCATCATGCGCGAATCTGATGTAATTGCAATTATCTGATAAACAAAGTAAAATATTTAAATTCAAATAACTATGGCAAAGGATATCTTATTCAATCTCGAAGCAAGAGATCGCCTGAAAAAAGGCGTTGATGCATTGTCGAATGCAGTAAAAATCACACTCGGACCTAAAGGCCGTAATGTGATCATCGAAAAATCGTATGGTGGCCCGCAAATCACCAAGGACGGTGTAACAGTAGCCAAAGAAGTGGAATTGACCGATCCCGTTGAGAATATGGGTGCACAGATGGTGAAGGAAGTAGCTTCCAAAACCAACGACATCGCCGGTGACGGCACAACAACAGCTACCGTTTTGGCTCAGTCGATCATCACAACAGGACTTAAGAATGTCACCGCCGGTGCCAACCCGATGGATCTGAAAAGAGGCATTGACAAAGCAGTCGCACGCGTGATTGAGTCGCTGCACCAGCAAACTACTAAGGTAGGCGACAGCAACGAAAAAATCCAGCAGGTTGCCGCTATTTCAGCCAACAATGACGCTTATATCGGTTCTCTTATTGCTGAGGCAATGGCCAAAGTAAAACAGGAAGGTGTAATCACCGTTGAAGAAGCAAAAGGAATCGAAACCTATGTTGAAGTCGTAGAAGGAATGCAGTTCGATCGCGGATACATCAGTCCTTATTTCGTAACCAATGCTGAGAAAATGGAAGCTGTTTACGAAAATCCCTTCATCCTGATCTATGACAAGAAGATTTCGGTGATGAAAGACCTGCTTCCGGTACTCGAGAAGTCACTACAGACAGGCAAACCCCTGATCATCATTGCTGAAGATGTAGAAGGCGAAGCACTTGCCACGCTCGTGGTGAATCGTCTGCGCGGATCGCTGAAAGTAGCCGCTGTGAAAGCTCCGGGCTTTGGCGACAGGCGTAAGGAAATGCTCGAGGATATCGCTATCCTGACCGGTGGTGTGGTAATCTCGGAAGAAAAAGGATACCGCCTCGAAGATGCCACCCTCGACATGCTTGGTGAAGCCGACAAGGTGACTATTGACAAGGAAAATACAACCATTGTCAGTGGCCGTGGTTCAAAAGAAAGCATTAGCGGAAGGGTAGCCCAGATCAAGAAACAGATCGAAACAACCACTTCGGACTACGACCGCGAAAAGCTGCAGGAGCGTCTTGCCAAACTGGCCGGTGGTGTTGCCGTTATCTATGTTGGTGCAGCCAGTGAAATTGAAATGAAAGAGAAGAAAGACCGCTTCGAAGATGCACTGGCCGCAACCCGCGCTGCCATCGAAGAAGGTATTATCCCCGGTGGCGGTGTTGCGTTCATCAGGGCTATCGACAGCCTGAAAGACATGAAAGGCGACAACGAAGACGAAACCACTGGTATTGCCATCATTAAGAGAGCCCTCGAAGAACCACTCCGCCAGATCGTGGAGAACGCCGGAATGGAAGGTTCGGTAGTGGTGAACAAGGTGAAGGAAGGTACAGGTGATTTCGGTTTCAATGCACGCACCGAGGTTTACGAGAACCTCAAGGACGCCGGTGTCATCGACCCGACCAAAGTTGCCCGTGTGGCCCTCGAGAATGCTGCTTCCATTGCCGGAATGCTCCTCACCACAGAGTGTGTGCTGGTTGAGCACAAAGACGAAAAGGCTGCACCTCCGATGCCCCCGATGGGCGGCGGAATGCCCGGAATGATGTAATTTATTTCATCATACAATATCAAACCATCCTCCGGAAACAGGGGATGGTTTTTTTTATTAAACGTCTGCACTTGTCATCAAGATAATTTCGAATCTTAATCAACAGTATCTTTAAATTAGATAATTGCCTGACAATCCGTTACAGATATAATCATAATTTTAGATACCCGCTTGCGTTATATTGCTGGCATTGGTAAAAGGGTGCTGATTTTAATTCCTAACATAATGCATTCACGCATACTATTTCCTTTCAAGAAAATGCTTCGTTATCTTGCTTTGCTTCTTTCATCTGCCATTTTGTTGGCTGTGCTGTTTTTCTTTTCGGTTTATGCCGGATTTTTCGGTGAATTACCCGACAAAAATGAACTGACAGAAATCAGAAACGAAGAGGCTACGCTTGTTTTTTCTTCCGACAGCACTCTGATTGGCAAATACTTTGCTGAAAATCGCACAAACATAAGTCATAATGACATTCCCGAACATTTGACAGATGCATTAATTGCAACTGAGGATAAGCGATTTTTTTCGCATCATGGATATGATCTCTTGAGCTATTTCCGTGTTTTTTTTAAAAGTATTCTATTTGGTAGCAACAAAGGTGGTGGCAGTACCATCACGCAGCAATTGGTCAAAAACCTTTATGGCCGCAAGGATTTTGGATATTTTACCATTCCTGTTAATAAAGTCAGGGAGATAATCACAGCTGCGCGCATCGAAAAAGTTTACAATAAAGAAGAAATCATTGTGCTTTATCTCAATTCGGTACCCTTTGGAGAAGATGTATTTGGAGTAGAGGCCGCTGCCCGGCGGTATTTTAACAAATCAGCCAATGAATTGAAAATTGAAGAATCAGCAATACTGATTGGCTCATTGAAGGCTACCACTCATTTTAATCCAAGAAGAAATCCCGGTAATTCACTTACGCGGCGAAATGTTGTTCTAAAGCTGATGAAAGAGCAACATTTTTTAGTGCCACACATAGCTGATAGTCTGAAAGAGCTTCCGTTGTCCATAAACTACGCAAACATTGGTCTGGATACCCCTGCGGGTTATTTTGTGTATCAGGTCAGGAGAAAAGTGCTGGAAATACTCACGGAATTGAAATCAAATTCAGGCAAGGAGTACAACATTGATAAAGATGGTCTCAGGGTTTATACTACCCTTGATTTAAAGGTTCAGAGAATGGCCGATGCTGCAGTGAAGACCCATTTGAAGCAAATGCAGAAAAAACTTGACAAAGAGTTGGACAATCAAAACTTTAAGAAGCAATGGTTTGACAACCAAAAGAATCAGTCAGCCAATTATGCGCAAGACACTCAGAAAAGGGATATCGAGGTTTTTGATTGGGAAGGTATGCAATTGAAAAGCATGAGTAGTCTCGATAGCATCTGGCATTATTACAAAATGCTTCACGCTGCAGTTTTGGTCACCAATCCGAAAAGCGGTGCAGTTATAGCATGGATTGGTGGTAATCATTTCAGATATCTCCCTTTTGATATGATTATGTCGCAGCGCCAGACTGCTTCAACATTCAAACCATTTGTCTATGCAACTGCTTTGGATTCCGGTATTGATGTTTGTGCATATCTGGACAATACGGTTAAGAGTTATCCTGAGTATGATCACTGGACCCCGCAGAATGCCGATCATACTTCTACTCCTGACAGCTCTGTTGCATTTTGGTATGCACTCGCTCATTCGATGAACCTCCCTGCGATTGATTTGTATTTCAGAACGGGTAGTGAGAAAATCATTAATACCTGCAATGCTCTTGGCTTTAAGACCATAAACAATACGCCATCTATTGCAATCGGAACACCGGATCTCACTCTTTATGATATTGTCAGGGCTTATGGGGCTTTTGCGAATCAGGGAAATCTTAATGATCTTGTACTGATCGAAAAAATCACCGATGCTCACGGCAACTTATTGTTTGAAAACAAATCATCCGGTTCAACAAGGGTATTTAGCATGGAGACCAGTGCTCAGATAACCGCCGTTTTACAACAAGCAATCAATCAGGGCACTGGTTCAAAAATGCGCAGTCACTATGAAATTCGTGCTGAAATTGCCGGAAAAACAGGTACATCTCAGAACTATTCAGACGCATGGTTTGTTGCCTACACTCCTGATCTGGTGGTTGGAACCCGGGTAGGTGCGCGGACACCTGACGTGCATTTTTATAGTGCCAATGGTTCCGGTTCGTCGCTGGCCTTGCCGATTGCAGGGCAGCTTATCAGTGGAATTGAAGCTGATAAGGAATTGAGCAGGCGATATCTTACTTCATTTGGTCTTTCAGATGATGAGTACACGTTTTTGAATTGTAATCCATACCGCCAGAAAGGCCTCAAAGGATTTTTTGACAGATTGTTTGACAGGCAGGCAGATGATAAGGCAGACAGACAGTTAGGTGATAGAAAAGAAAAAAAGAATCCGAAAAAAGATTCATTTATTAAAAGGCTTTTTAAGAAGAAAAAGTGAGTGCGAACAATGCGCACCGACATGAGAAATTTTGACAGATTGCTCTGATCTGATGAATGGTATGTAAATTCCTGATCCCGATAACCAGGTCAGGTGGAAATATGGTTACAAAGTATGCAATTGTAGAATGTTCCAACAGATAATGCAAATTCTATTGAACAACAAAATCTTTCCTTTGATTGCTGTTGCCTGAAATCAAATGATGAAACCGTTATCATCGGTGGCTTTTGGTTGTTCACGGTTTGTCATGTATCACTCATTCAGATGTTCCTGCCAAACAATATTTTCCGCTTTCCACTTATCTTTGGGAATATCCTCACCTGTTGGGTAGCCGATGGGAATTACGTTAAACGGCACATGTTTCTCAGGTAGGTTCAGGGTTTCTGTAACAACTTTTGATCTGTCTTCATACGGATAGGCAGCTGTCCATACTGCCCCCAGACCAATGCTTTCTGCGGCAAGAAGTATGTTCTGTGTGGCTGCTGAACAATCCTGTACCCAATAACCTTGTTCTTTCAGATTTCCGGCCTTCTCCATATCGCCACACACTACGATGGCGGCCTGTGCCTGAAGCAGCATCTTCGCATAAGGCAACTGTTCGCCAAGTGCATCCAGTGTTTCTCGTTTGGTCACCACATAAAAGGCCCAGGGTTGCCTGTTGACAGCCGATGGAGCGGCCATGCCTGCCCTCAGCAATAGCTCAATCTGTTGTTTTGAAACAGGGTGATCGGTAAAATGCCGCACACTCTTTCGGTTGTGAATCACCTCAAGGGTCTCATTCACATATTTTTGCCGGTAATCAGGAACAAAGGGTTGACCATCTATTTCATGCAACGATTCACCAACTTCAGCAATGAAACGTCCGGTTTCATAATAATTTCCTCCGGCATAAATCAACGGATTCAACAATGCCACATCCACCTTGCCATTGGCGTCGAGGATGGCCTCATCAACTTTTACATCGATTACTTTTCCAATGAACTGACGGTGCGAACCAAGTTCATGAAAAGCGGTGACCTCACATTCTATAACGATTGGAAACTCTTTAATATAGGGCGCGTTTACAAATTCCGCCTTCACCGGTGTCAGTCCTGTCTCTTTGAATTTATCCACATCTCTGCCCGAAAACCGGCCTGCATAATCCACATACCTGACCATATCAGAAGAGGGAATATTCACCGTAAAAAAACCTGTTTCGGTAACATTGCCATAAGAGTAGGTGGCAGGGCGCATGGAAACAGCAATGCTAAGCGGATTTGAGTTACAGATGCCAATCCAGGCTGCTGTCATGATGTTTGGTTTGCCTTCAGAATCGTAGGAACCGATCACCAATGCGGGTTTAGGGTATAATTCCGCTCTGACACCCAAAGATTTCTTTTTAAATGGGATATAGGCAGAGTCAGAAACTACAGTTTGCGCACCTTCGGATGCAGACGGAGAATTTTTTTTTCGCATGTCAGGTAAATCATTTTTGGTTGCCAGAAGTATTGTAAGCACCAATACAGCTGTGGCCAGAACTATATTCAAAAACTTACTTTTGTGCATGGTCAATGTGCTTTGATTCAATATTTTTTATTTTGTCGGGCGGCAGGATGTCCAAAAAACATCCAGTGGGGCAGACAGCGCACCACGGCTGGCTGAAAAACAACGACAGAACAATAACTGCCGCACCAAACAGGATGAGCCCGATTCCGATAATGTTAAATGAAAAAAACATGAAAGGTTCCAGATAGGCCAACTCGGGTGTAAAGCCTGTGAGCAGTGCACCTGCAATCAAGGCAAGGTAAATTTCCCTTAGGCTTATGCCTATGAATACAGTTGGAAGTTTTCTTTTCCTGAAAGGAGAGATTTTGTTAGTAAGCTCCTGCAGTGCGCCCATCGGACAAAGGTAGTTACAGTAGAACTTACGCTTACCGATAAGGGGGAGTGCCACTGCCAGAATGAGTACAAATATGCTTTGCCAGTTGGCCCGCCACATAAATCCTTCCAGCAGCCAACCATGCAGCAATCTGGCTGAGAGCGCATTGTTGAGGATCAGCCCCATGATAAGCAATACAAGAAAAAGATAAACAGTGCGATACTTAGCCCTTCCTTTTTTATATACGATCACTACCGACAACAATATCACCAATAAAAACAGAATGTCTTTGACGGTTGTCCACAGGCTTGTTTCAGCAACAACAGCCGATTCGGCATTCAGAACATGAGAAGCAGTATGCCTGACACCGGCGATCACCGCTTTGCTTGTGTGCGTTGCCCCCGAAACAACATCCACTTTTAGCTGCAGGGCATCTTCAAGACTGACTCCCTTCCAGCTGCCGATAAATTTGTCGCTGTAAACAGCTTCCACATAATCACCGGTTTCGTTGTTCGGCAAAACATAGATCTTTAAAATAATCAGATTTTCGTCAACACCGATCAGGAGTGGAACGATTCCGGCATATCCAAACTGCCGGGTGTAATTGGATGAGAGGAATGCACTTCCGTTTTTGTGTCCGTCAGCAGTGTACACATCATAAATGCCAAATCTGTTTGCTGAAAATTGCGATGCTGCCGGGAAAACCTTCTGAATATCCGTAAGACCTACATTCACCACAACTTCATCCCTGTGAAAAAGAAAATCCCTTCCTCCGCTTATGGCAACGGCAGCCAGCAGTACAAACAGAATATAATAGTGGTAGGTAATTGTTTGTATCTGTTTTAAGCGCATAGAATTGAGGCCAGATTGCAGTGTATTTTCATGAGAAGTCTTTTTCGACAGGCAGAAAAACAACCAGCAGCGTGTACTTAAAGACGTGCTGTCTGTAAACTTTAAAAACTAATTATTAAAATCTAAATCAATACCGCCCGCCGGTTAAATTTCGTTTGTAAAGATAGTTTTTTTGCTCTTTTGCGATACTTGATTGAGGCGCACAAGGCCATATGCAGCCAATGAAAAGACATAGATTATCTGCCGGCATAATGCTAAACTGCTCCTGCAAACGTTAAAAAGCATGGACATTGAAACTTTTTTGCCTTAACTTTGCTTATTTACCGGATATTAACCTGCGAACCATGACAACGAAATCGTTTCTACTGCTTGCCGCCCTGCTGTTGCCGGCAACCTTGCTGCTTCAGGCTCAGGAATCCCCTGTGCCCCGCGATTCCGAAACTGGCAAAATAAAGTTTCAGGAAGTTGTTGAAGAACCCGGTTCGCAAGAGGAGCTCTTCAACAGGTGCATCAACTGGCTCAATAACTACTACCGCGATCCGGTACGTGTGACCAGTGTGAGGGACAAAGCCACAGGAAAAATTATCGGCAAACATACCATCCGCATCACTCAAGGTCAGGAAGACGGAACGGTAAAAGAGGTTGCTTTTGTTTTTTACGAATTTACCATTGAAGTCAGGGAAGGGCGCTATCGGTATACCATCTCCGACCTGCTGCTGAAAACAGCCTCACGCTATGAAATAGAACGTTGGTTAAACACGGAAGACCCGAAATATGACCCTGTCTGGGCAAGTTATATCCAACAAATCACAGATTATGCCGCCCAATGGAGTGCCAACCTGAAAGAAAAAATGAAACCCGGCCCCGAAAAAAAGGAAGATATCTGGTAAAAATTGTCCGAAATAGCACCGAATGAAACTTTTATTGCGTTACTTTGTTTCATCTTGCGCACGCTTATGGAATTAATCTGATACCATGGGAAGAAAAAGAGACATCATCATCAAAGGCTTCTCCAAACTGCTGAAGGAAGACAAGCTGAAACTTGTTGCCGAGTATTTCGAGAATCCCGGAGAGGTGATCGAATTGCTGAAAAGCTTCTGGCACAGTGATGAAAGCCAGCAAAAGTTGTTTGATGAATTCAGCGAAAACACCATCACCAATTTCATCATCCCTTATGGAATCGCCCCCAATGTGATTATCAACGGACGCAACTATCTTGTTCCAATGGTTATTGAAGAAAGTTCGGTGGTTGCTGCCGCCTCAGCCGCTGCCAAATTCTGGAGCGAAAGGGGAGGTTTTAAATCTGAAGTGGTCTCCACCAAAAAGATCGGGCAGGTACATTTTATCTGGAAAGGAGCCACCACAGTGCTTACCGGACTGATGCCGGCCCTTAAAGAACGCCTGCGCTCAGATTCCGCGCACATCACGGCCAATATGGAAAAGCGCGGAGGCGGCATTATCGACATCAGTCTGGTGGACATGACCGACAGGATTGACCATTATTACCAGCTGATGGTAAGCTTTGAAACCCGTGACTCCATGGGCGCTAACTTCATTAATTCAGTTCTGGAGGAGTTTGCCCAATCATTGAAAGTATTTCTCTCAGAACAGATTCATCTTGATCTGGAAAGCCGTCAGTGCGAAATTATCATGGCCATCCTGAGCAATTTCACTCCTGAATGTCTCGTGCGCACCTGGGTCGAATGCCCGCTGGAGCAACTCGATAACGTGGATGAAAAGCTCGATGGCGAGGCTTTTGCACGCAAGTTTGAAACAGCAGTGCGTATTGCCGAAGTGGATGTGTACCGCGCCACAACACACAACAAAGGAATTTACAACGGTATCGATGCAGTGGCCATTGCTACCGGAAACGATTTCAGGGCCATTGAAGCTGCCGGACATGCCTATGCTGCATCCGGCGGGCAATACAAAAGCCTTTCCCATGTTGAAATAAGCGATGGGATGTTCCGTTTTGTCCTCGAAGTCCCTTTAGCTATGGGAACCGTCGGCGGCCTCACCAGCCTGCATCCCCTGGCCAAACAATCCCTCGAATTGCTTGGAAATCCCACAGCACCCGAACTGATGATGATTGCTTCTGCAATGGGTCTGGCCAATAATTTCAGCGCAGTGAAATCCCTTACCACCAAAGGCATTCAGGCCGGACACATGAAGATGCACCTTTTTAATATCCTCAATCATTTCAAGGCCAGCGATGCTGAAAAGAACGCTGCTGTTGAACATTTCAAAGACCAGAAGGTATCGTTCGCCAGTGTCGGTCAATATATCGCCTCATTGCGGAGATGAACCGGGAAGTAAAGCAGACTTTTCGGGCACACGGTAAACTTCTGCTGTCGGGCGAATATCTTGTGCTGAAAGGTGCCGAAGCACTTGCAATCCCCTTGCGCTACGGACAGTCGCTCACAGTGACCACCTGTGCAGCCGGAGACGCCCCTGCAATCACCTGGAAAGCATACACACCTGAAGCTGTGTGGTTCGAAGCCGTTTTTGCCCTGCCCGGTCTCGAACTCCTTTCATGCAGCGATCAGCCCAAGGCCATACGCCTGCAAATGATATTGCTTACTTTAAGTCAGCTCAGACCGGGTTTATTTTCGGGCGATCGGTCGCATTCGGTTGAGACACGGCTTGATTTTGACCCCGACTGGGGATTTGGTTCCAGTTCAACACTCATTTCCGCTCTGGCCGGCTGGGCTGCCGTTGATCCCTACACCCTTTTGAACCTGTCGGTAGGAGGCTCAGGCTACGACATTGCCTGTGCAGATGCTCAAGGACCGCTGTATTACAGACTCAGCAATATGAGGCCGGTGGTGCGCAAAGCCGCCTTTGCGCCTCCTTTTGCTGCAAATATGTATTTCGTGTATTCGGGGCGCAAGCAGCGCTCCGACGACAGCATCCGCAGCTTCAACCAACGGCATGAGGACAGCGACCTGACAGAAGCCGTTGCCGCTGTCAGCCGCATCAGCCGACGGATGGTGACATCCACTAACCTGAATGATTTCTGCACACTTATACGCGAACATGACGAAATCATTTCAGAACTGCTGTCCATGCCACCCGTGGGCGATTCCTTTCCCGATTTCCCCGGACAACTGAAATCGCTGGGCGCCTGGGGCGGTGATTTTCTGCTTGCCCTCACTGACCTGCCCGCAACTGAAACAGAGGCCTATTTTACCGGAAAAGGAATGCCGGTAGTACTTCAATATGATCAAACCATCCTAAAACCAACGCAAACGTGAGTTCCCTGATTGAACAAGTATATCTCGACAGTGCTTTAACACATATCCCTGAATCAGTGGTGGAAGGAACAACAGCCTGGCAAAGCCCTTCCAATATTGCCGTTGTCAAATACTGGGGCAAATATGACCGACAGTTACCCATGAATCCTTCGCTGAGTTTTACACTCAGTGAGGCACGTTCCGAAACAAGCCTGTCGTGGCGGCGGAAAAAGCAGACAGGAATCAGTCTTCAGTTTGCTTTTGAAGGGAAACCAAATCCGGCATTTGGTGAGAAAATTGAATTGTTTCTAAAGTCCGTTGAACCGTTTTTTCCCTTCCTGAACCATCTGCATCTTTCGGTTGAAAGCCGGAACAACTTTCCGCATTCTTCGGGAATCGCCTCATCGGCAAGTTCGATGAGTGCGTTGGTGCTCTGTCTGCTCAATGTGGAACAACAATTTGCTGAGGCGAAGCTTAACCATGAAGAGTTTATCCGTAAGGCATCTTATTTTGCACGACTTGCCTCCGGCAGCGCCTCGCGTTCGGTGTTTCCGTATGCTGCGGTATGGGGCACGTCGAAAGCAGTGGCAGGTTCCTCGCAGGAGTTTGCCGTTCCGGCAGAGCAGTTTCTTCATGCCGACTTCAGGGAGATGCGCGACAGCATACTGATAGTGCATTCCGGAACCAAGTCGGTGTCGAGCAGGGCAGGACATGCCCTTATGGAAAACAATCCTTTTGCTGAAACCCGTTATGCCCTTGCCCATCAGAACCTTGAGCGCCTTACACAAGCTATGATGCAGGGAGATCTTGAAACTTTTGTGCAGATCACCGAAGAGGAGGCTTTGCAGCTTCATGCCCTGATGATGACCAGCCGGCCATCTTATCTGCTCATCGAACCTCAGACAGTGTCGGTGATTCAGGCGGTGCGTCAGTTCCGCAGGGAGCAGCACATCCCGGTTTGTTTCACTCTCGATGCAGGACCTAATGTCCACTTGTTGTATCCCGGAAAATATGCTGATAAGTTACAGGAATTCATCCGCGAACAACTCCTGCAGTATTGCGCTGACGGGCGCTGGATTGATGACAAGGCTGGCAGCGGCCCCACACGGATCAGTTATTAAACCTGCTGCAGGATGTACATGTGTGATTATTTCATTCGCAACATAAATACATGAAAACCGAAACAAAAACTGCCCTGATCACCGGCGCCAGCAGCGGAATCGGTGAAGCCTGTGCCCGAAGGTTTGCCCGCGGGGGCTGGAACCTGATCCTGCTGGCACGCAGGGAAGAGCGGATCAAAACACTGGCAACAGCTCTGGCTTCAGAGTATCAGGTGCAGGTGCACGGGCTGTCGGCTGATGTAAGACGCCCGCAGGCAGCAGGAATGCTGCTGGATTACCTGAGTGCACACCGGCTTGAGGTGGACCTTCTGGTGAACAATGCCGGGCTGGCTGTGGGTCTCGAACCCATTCACGAAGGTTTTGTTGACGACTGGGAGCGTATGATCGACACCAACATCAAAGGACTGCTCTACATCACCAGGGCTATTTCGCCCCTGATGGTGGCCCGGAAAAGCGGTCATATTGTCAACATTGGCTCCATCGCCGGTAAAGAAAACTATCCCGCCGGAAATGTGTACAGTGCCACCAAATTTGCTGTGGACGGCCTTACCAAAGGAATGCGGATTGACCTTGCCCCTCATGGGGTGAAAGTGACGCAGGTAGCGCCGGGCGCGGTGGAAACGGAATTCTCGCTCGTCAGGTTCAAAGACGATGAAAAGCGTGCCGACCTGGTGTATCAGGGTTTCACTCCCCTGCGCGGTGAAGATGTGGCCGAAGCTGTATGGTTTGCGGCCAATCTGCCTCCGCATGTGAATGTGAACGACCTGCTGCTGATGCCCACTGCTCAACCCTGCGCCACCATCATCCACCGGAAGACATAGTTTTTCAGGCTTTCAAGGCCGAAATGCCTCTTTACATCGTTGAAACCAATGCTACATATTGAAATTTGGTTTTTTTAAGTTTTTATTCAGGGAGGCTCTTTCATCTTTAGTTAGTTTTGACGTATGAAACAAACTGCTTTACGGATTCTTTTGCCTGTTATCCTGCTGTTGGTTGTGTGGCACAAGGGCACTGCCCAGTCGGTGTTTGGAACCATCAAAGACAAGCAGGATGAACCAATCCCTTTTGCTTCGGTGTATGTGCCTTCTCTTCAAAAAGGTACCACGGCAAACCTCAGTGGCGAATACAGACTTAATCTGCCCGAAGGCGAGCATGAACTGGTGTTTCAGTACCTGGGATATAAGACAGTCACGCATAAAGTCCTTGTCGGGCCGCAGGACGTGGAGCTGCATGTCACACTCACTGTGCAACACTATAATCTGGCCGAAGTGATTGTAACGGCAAGCGGCGAAGATCCTGCCTATTACATCATGCGCAAAGCCATCAGCCTGAGCGGATATTACCTCAAACAGGTGTCGGAATACAAGGCAGGGGTGTATCTCAAAGGCACCGGGGTGGCACTGAAAATTCCCATGCTGCTGCGGCGACAGATGAAAGAGGATGGGATTGAAGTGGGCAAATATTTTGTTACCGAGACGATCTCCAAAATCCATTATAAAACCGGTGAGCCTCTGAAAACAGAGGTGATTTCGACACGGAGTGCCGGCTTTGAGGAACAGGCCGACCCCATGCAGTTTGTGGCACTCAGCCTGTATCAGGACATCAGCGGCATTATTTCGCCGCTCAGCCGCAACGCATTTACGGTGTACCGCTTCAAACTCGAAGGCAGTTTTGTCGAAAACGGGCACACCATCAACAAAATCAGGGTGATCCCCCGGCGTAAAGGACAAGACCTTTACAGCGGAACCATTTTTATCCGCGAAGGCGGCTGGAACCTGCATTCGGTTGACCTGAAAGTGGAGCAGAATATGTTCAGCATAAACATCAGACAGCTGTTTCAGGAAGTGAAACCTATGGTATGGATGCCCGTGAGCCACGATTATGATGTGCATGTAGAAGCAATGGGCGCTGAAGCCAAGTTCCGATACCTTGTCACGGTGAGTGACTATGAAATCAGCATGAATCCCACCCTCGACCATGCTTTTTATGCCCGTCTGGTACAGGAGGAACAACTGCCTGAAGAGATTCAGGAGCCTGAAATAAAAACGGTTACAAACAAGGAGCCTGCTGCTGAAAGTGCCAGACAGCAGCAGATACAGGCCTTGCTGGCAGAAGAAGAACTGAGCAACAAACAGGCGCGCGAACTCAACAGGCTGGTGCGCATGGAAACCAATGCCAACCGGGTGAAGCCTTCGCTAGAGGTGAAGCCACGCAACACCGAAATCAGCGACAGCGCTCGGACACGCAGCAGCGACTACTGGCAACAGTTTCGTCCTGTGCCCCTCACCCTTGAAGAACAGGCCAGTTTTGGAGAGAAGACAGCTGATACCGCGAAAACCGACACTACAGCACGAAAAATGCCCTGGCTGAACGATCTGGTGTTCGGCGAAAGCAAGATCAAACTGAACTCCCGATGGACGATGGGCTACAACGGGCTTATCAGCCCGTCAGGACTCTCATTCAATACGGTGGACGGATTCCTGTATGAGCAGAAGTTTACATTTCAGAACGATGGGCCGTCGGGCAGGCGTTTCAGAACCGGTGTGGACATGAGTTATGCATTTGCCCGTCAGCGCCCCGGCGGGAAAATCCATGCCAACTGGCAGTATGACCCCTTCCGCAGGGCTTCGGTGGGCATCGAAGGCGGCAGGAAGTCGGCCGACTTCAGCAGTGCCGGTATCCATCCCCTGATGAACAGCATCACCAGCCTGTTCAACAGGCAGAACTACATGAAGCTGTACGAAAAAGACTATGTGAAGCTGACCCATACCACCGACCTCGTCAACGGCCTGACTCTGGGGGTTTCGGCCGAATATGCACGGAGACGGCCGTTGGAAAACCAAACAGACTTTTTCCTGGCGAGTATCACCGGACAGCGCTACACACCCAACCTGCCTGAGGCGATTGCCGGACAACCCGCACTTGTTGCCGGACACAGGGCCATGCTGCTTGGGGCCAACCTCAGCTACACTCCGCGCCATTTCTACCGTCTGGAGGGCAGGCGAAAGACCATGCTTTATTCGCGCTATCCCACCTTTGGTCTCCGTTGGCAGCAGGCAGTGCCGGGCTTCGATGGAAGCACGGCCGAATTCGGTTTGCTGGAAGCCTCCGTGAAACAAGGCTTTGAACTGCGCCTTGCCGGCAATTTCTCCTATACTGTTGCAGCAGGGATGTTTACGGATACGACTGCCCTGTTTTTTGCCGACTACAGGCATTTTGCCACCGACCCGCTCTGGATCGGCATCAGCGGCAGGCAGGGTTTCAGGGGACTGGGTTTTTACGAAAGGAGCACCAATGCAGCCTATCTGCATGCCCGGCTGGATTATTCGCACAGCCGCATACTCATCAAAAGACTGCCATTTCTGGCGGGCAGCCTGATCCGCGAGAGTCTTTCGGCAGCTGTGCTGCTGCAGGAAGGCCGGCAGCCCTATGTTGAGGCAGCCTATGGCCTCAACCAGTTGTTTTTGCTGTTTACTGCGGAGGTCTATACCTCTTTCACAGGCGGCCGCCACCACCACAGCGGCATCCGCATCGCCATCCCCCTGAGCGGGGGAGAGGTGCGGCTGTAAACAAGGCACCACAGCCCACAACACCGGCAATTTTCCCATTAAAAAAAACATCAGTTTGTTTGTGACTGTGCTTGCTTATTTGGTGGATTTCATAACTTTACGGCATCTTGTAATATCGGTTCTATTAAGCGCTTATAAACGTTTATACACGGATAGTGCATTGGGTTAAACGGAATTCATAATATGCTGTAAGACAGTTATTATAAAAAAAGTATGTTTAACAAAAAGTCATGCGGCAGTTAAAAAGACAACGAAAAAAAACGTTAACAATCAAATATTAATCGAAATGAAGAAAATATCATTAACAATTGCATTTGTGCTTTTAGCATTTATTACAATCGGTTTAATATCCTGCTCAGTAAAGCAACCTACTCAAGATGACATTGTAAAGAAGAATTTAGAAGAGTATGTCAAAGAAAAAATGAATTACCCAAGTAGCTACGAATTCGTGAAACTTGAACTAAAGGACTCAATAACTTATAATGACAATATTGAATACCGTAAAGACGATTTCAGAAGAAATATGGAATATGACCTTAACTCACTTCAAAGACAGGAAACATATAAAGCTGAAATCCCTTCAATGTATGATGAAAAAGAGGTTGAAGAACTAAAAGCTAAAATTGAGAAAAATGAAAAAATTCTTTCTAAAATTGACTCTTTAGCAACTTTGCTTGGCGACAAAAAGAATGAGGTTGCTTCTTTTACATACTTATTTAGCTTTCGTGGGAATAATGCATTAGGAGTAAAAATATTAAATGAATATGTAGTGCAAACTAACCCTGCACCAGATTTTAAAATAATAAATATGACTGATGATAAGAACAAAATATTTTTAAACCCAAATGACTTTCCAGGTTATAGAGAAATGATTAAAAAGAATTTATAGAAGGCAGCTGTTGTTGAAAGCCCTCCCAAAGATATTACAGTTTAAAATATTGATCGTTTCAACCTAAGTATTTGCTAGTTTAGCAGGGTAAAATGGAGAAATTGAAAATTAATAGAAGTTTTTGGACGGACTGACGTTATTCATAATGCTAAAAAACAGAACCAATGACAGGACAAGAATTTGACAACCATATGATTTTTGAGAAACTTGAACAGTTCAAGAATCGCATTTCTGACAGTGAGATAAGAGAATCTGTTGGTATTGATGATATTCATTTTTTTGAAACATCTTATGGTTATTTTTTAGATAGGCTAAGACTTACAATTCCAATTATTGTTCAAGAAACCGAACTAACAACGATTTCGCAAGAAGTGGAAAATGCACTTTCTCAAATTAATACGTTCATTGGCAATAAGAATTATGGACATATTACAAATGCAAAGAATAATTTGCATTCAGCAATTACACGGGTAAGAAATTTGCCACTTCCATTTTCAAAGAATGATTTCAATTTTTCGAAGGATATATCAAATTTTGAAAAGATTGTTCAAGAGAAATATAAAGGATTAGGGAAAGAAAATCAGAATTTGAAACTATCGATTGAAGAACTTAATAATGAAATCATTAAAAATCAATCTGAGATAACACGAATCAAGACTGTATTGGAACAAAAAGAAATAGAACTTCAAAATATTAACTCAACTTTTAAAACTGACTTTGCCAATATCAAAGCAACTGCTAACCAAAATTATGAATCAGATAGAAAATCATTTAGGACTGAGTTTGATGCTTTAAAGCAAACTTTGAATAATGAAATTGAGGAGATAAAAGCCGAAATTGATACCGATACCACAACTTTGATTACTGGGCTAAACCAAAAGTTTAATGAAGCTAAAAAGATTGTAGGAGTTATTGGGGATGTTTCTGTAACAGGCAATTATCAACAAGTTGCAAATAGCAATAAGATTACTGCTGACATTCTTAGAATAGTTGCAATTATATTGATGCTTATTCTATCAGGTTTACTAATCTATACAATATGGGACATCAGTGGTGATACATATGATTGGACAAAGTCATTAATCAGAATCTTAGCAGCTGCAGCACTTTCCTATCCAGCAACCTATGCAGCCAGAGAATCTTCAAAGCATAGAAGACTCGAAATACTAAACAGAAAAGCTGAACTTGAATTAGCAGCCATTAATCCATTTATTGAACTCCTACCTGAAAATAAAAAACAAGAAATAAAGGAAAAACTTGTAGAAAAGTATTTTGGAAACCACTCTTCAATTATTGACAATACAGACAATCAAAAAGATGACGAAGTATCAGTAAGTGCACTCGACAAGATTTTGAAAACAATACTATCAAACATAAAGAAATGAGAGCACTTCACACAACAAATAACCCTTAACCGCAAGCCTGCTTTTCCCTGATGCCTGTTGGGCACATACCTTTGCGATTTAAGCCAGTGTTGAACGGAACCTTCCGGTGGGACATCCGGCGTCAAATCAACCAAAAACTCCCTTAACTTTGCCAAAAGCCGACAAAAACTTATCGTGACAGAAAATGAAGAATGAAGCTCATGCAAGGATTAAAATAAACCAGCTGCTGACGGATGCGGGATGGAGATTCTTTGATGATGAAAAAGGCGAGGATGCACCATCAGGTTCACCAAAGTGCCACCAACATGATCAACCATGAAAATTGCCGAGCTTTATGAAGGGACGCTATTTGAGTGTCAGATGATTAAAAACCTTTTGGAAAATGAAGGGATTGAGTCACAGCTGACAGATGAAATTATGGGGTCAAGAGCCGGAGCGGCATGGCGAACAGCAGGGGGTGTGAGGATCATTGTATCAGAAGAGAATTTTGATAAAGCCAGATTGGTTGTCAGTGCGTTTGAGCGTTCGCGTGAATAGGAAAGTATTTTGACAACTTATTGTTTATTTGGTGGATTTCATAACTTTACGGATTGAAAATAACCTGAAGCAAGCGTTTGCAAACATTTGTTAAAGGCGTACTATAAGCATAATTAATTCCCAATAGCATGAAAAAATTAATTTTAGTAATCTTAGGCTGCATATTTTCCAATATGTCAATTGGTCAGCAGGTAAATGTAGAAAAAGAGATAATCCATGACCATTACTACTTAACAAAGGTTGAAGGAAAATTTGGATTAACTGATCTTGAAGGAAATGTAATTATTCCTAATGAATATGAATCACTTGATTTCAGCAATGGAAGTTCGGGTCTTTCAGTAAAAGAGGGAAAGGTTGGTTTAATTGATATTTGTGGGAAAATTATTATCCCGAACATATATGACAAACTTGATTTTAGCAATGGAAGCTTAGGATATTCATTAATGAATGGAAAAGTTGGCGTGATAGACAGACAAGGAGAAATACTTATTCCGAATGAGTATGAATCGATTAAATTTGATGGAAATGTAGGTGTCTCTATGAAAAACGGAAAATATGGAATAGTTCTTTTAACCGGCGAAATCATTTTGCCTAACGAGTATAGCTCCATAGAACTAAAGAAGGATGAAGTAATTGTGGTAAAAGATAACAAAGAGATATTTCTTTCCAGAGAAGAAGTATTCAGCAAATAGGTCAAAACTTATAACTAAGACAAACGAGTTACAATAATTTGGCCTCGTATGGTTGAACGATGTTAACTGGCTAAAAAGCTGTTTTCACCTAAACATGGCCTGTGAATGCAAAGTGAAAAAGCAACAGCAGGCATTTCCTTTTGGCTCTATAGCTCAACCGGAGTCAAATCAACCAAAAACTCCCTTAACTTTTTTATTGAATACCGGAATAAAATGGTCAAATCTGTAAGAAATGCATAAATAAACATGTTGTATATTGCTTAATTATGCTATATTTGCAAAAATAAGCAATTTTATGATCGGATTAAACCTTATTCCTGCCGAAAAAGTGATCGAACGGCTTCGGTACGAGAACCCCTGGTGGGTGAGCAGGCAAGTGCCGGAGGTGTACGGCGCTATGTCGCGGCGGTTGTATTTCGATTTGTTTTATCCCTATGTGGTTGAGAAAGATGTGCGCCGGGCTGTGGTATTGATGGGGCCGAGGCGGGTTGGCAAAACCGTATTATTGTTTCACAGCATTCAGCAGCTGATCGCAGAACAGGTAAATCCGCAACAAATTTTCTTCGTGGGTATTGACAATCCGATTTACGTGCATCTCAGCCTCGAAGATATTTTGAATCTCTGCAAAAAATCTCAGAATCTTACACAGCTTGCCAACTGTTATGTGTTTTTTGATGAAATACAGTACCTGAAGGACTGGGAGCGGCACCTGAAAGTGCTGGTAGATTCCTATCCCGATACCAAATTTATCGTATCTGGTTCGGCAGCTGCTGCTCTGAAATGGCACAGCACCGAGAGCGGAGCCGGACGCTTTACTGATTTTATGTTGCCGCCACTTACCTTTCAGGAATACATTCATCTAAAGAATCTCAACCACCTCATCTACAACGGCAACATTGATTATGGCGACAGGTCGGTTCCGTATTGCCTGACGTACGATGTGAAGGCGCTGAACAGGGAATTTGTAAACTACCTGAATTTTGGCGGCTATCCTGAAGTTGTTTTGTCAGAAAAAATCCAAAGCGATATGGGTCGCTATGTGAAAAATGACATCGTGGACAAGGTGCTGCTCAGGGATTTGCCCAGTTTATACGGCATAAAAGACGTTCAGGAACTCAACCGGTTTTTTTCCTACATTGCCTACAACACAGGCAATGAATTTTCGTACGAAAGAATGGCCAACGAAAGCGGCATACAAAAGGAAACACTGAAAAAATACCTGGAGTACCTCGAAGCTGCTTTTTTGATCAGGGTGCTCAACAAAGTGGATATCAATGCCCGCCAATTAAAAAGGGTAACAAGTTTTAAGGTATATTTAACCAACCCGTCCTTGCGTACGGCCTTGTTTTCGCCCATTGCCGAAACTGACAGCGAAATGGGAAATCTGGTCGAAACCGGGGTGCTGTCGCAATGGATGCACCGCGAGAAACTGGATCTGTCTTATGCCCGCTGGAAAGAAGGCAGAAATGAAGGCGAAGTGGATTTGGTGCTGGTTGACCATAAGAAATATAAACCCGTTTGGAGTGTTGAGATCAAATGGAGCAACCGTTATTTTAAACAGCCACAGGAATTAAAAAGCTTAATGAACTTCTGCAAGGCCAATGACTTTCAGAATGCACTGGTAACAACAATTGACCAAACAGGCGTTAAAAGAGTCGGCGATATGCAGTTTTCGTTTGTGCCCGCTTCAGTGTACGCCTACAACATTGGTGATATAACATTGAAAATGAAGAGTGTAAGTTGATTAAAGGAAATTCACCCTCCCACATTATCGCGCCCTGATTCCCATAACAGCATGCAGCAGACAGGCGAAGTCGCCTATGGATTTGCGGTCTGTGCCTATTTTCTGCCTCCAGCTGTTGTCTTCGCCCTGCGCATCCATGTTCCGCGACAATATATTGCAGGCATCAATGAAGGCATCGTGGGCTCTTGTGCGTTCTTCATCCATAGCCACGCGTCCGGGTGTATCAAGCACATACCAGTCAACCCTGATGCGGGCATAGCGTATGGCCGATTGCACCAGCTTATCTGCCAGACTACTGAGTTTCGATTCCAGAATAAGGGTATAAATGGCATCTGCTTCTGTGAGGGTCATCTTGCTATGTATTTTGATTTGTTTGAATGATGATCAATTATATGTTTTTTCGCACCACATAATACAGCGACCGGAACAGGGCAGGATTTTGGCGATACAACTGAAGTTCGTGCAGCTCATCGGGATATAATCCGGGATTTGATGTGTGTTTTAATTGCTGTTCGAGACAGGAGCAGTAGTCATCCCACCAGATGTGTTCATTCAGAATGTTGGTGTACACAACAGTATAGTTCATTGATTCCATGAACTTTACTTTCTCTTCATGATCTTTCAGTTCATCATGGAGTATGCAGGTTCCGCCGGGTTTCAGCCAATGGCTGAGGATTTCAAACCCAAATGCGAAGCCGGTTACATTCAGCAGGCCCTCGGCCAGGATGAGGTCGAACACGGCGGGTGGAAAGGCATTTGCCTCCAGTGTTTTCAGGTGGGTTGTCAACCGGTGCTGCCAATCCTTTTTTGCAAAAGACTGACGCAGGTTTTCAAGGGCATCGGCGTCGGGGTCGAGGGCATGGATGTGTCCGCTGAACCGTCCGGCCAGTGCCATTGTCGGGATGCCGCTTCCGCATCCTGCATCGAGCATATGCAGTGGTTCTGCAGCATCAATACTGTCGAGTGCGCAGTGGAGGTAAGGCAGAAGCCCTTGCCTGCACAGGTCTTTGATGGGTTTGTGTGCCATTGGTTTTTATGAGGGTTGTTCAGGCGGTGGCTTCGTCCAGTGCGCGCAGGCTGTTGAGCGCGGCATTTACGGTGGGGATGGACTGAATGTACAGCAAAAGTTTGCTGTTCGATTCCTTAAGTCTGAAGCTTTTCGGGTTGGCCTGCAGGTAGCGGATGATGCTTCCGAAGCGGCTGGTCTGGTAGAAGCCCGATTCGGGGTTGCTGACAAAATAGCCGATCATGGTTTTGTTTCGCAGGATGATTTTTTCGAAGCCCAGTTCGCGGGCTACCCAGCGCAGGCGCAGGGTGTTCAGCAGGTCGAGGGCCTGACGCGGCAAGGGGCCGAAGCGGTCGATGAGTTTGTCGGTGAATTTCATCAGGCTGTCTTCGCTGCTGATCATGTCGAGCTCGGTATAAAGGCTGATGCGCTCCGTGCCCGAATCGATGTATTCCGACGGGAACAGAATTTCCATGTCTGATTCGATGGAGCAATCGGCCACAAAGGGTTTGGGTTTGTCGGATTTGAACACATCGGCAAATTCGGTGTCTTTTAGTTCCTGGATGGCTTCGTCGAGGATTTTATGAAACATCTCGAAGCCTATGTCGCTGATAAAGCCGCTTTGTTCGGCACCCAGCAGGTTTCCGGCCCCGCGTATGTCGAGGTCGCGCATGGAGATGCTGAATCCGCTGCCCAGGTCGGCAAATTCCTGCAGTGCCCTGAGGCGTTTTTGTGCGTCGGCAGTGAGTGAAGCCAGCGGTGGTGCCAGCAGGTAGCAAAAGGCTTTTTTGTTCGACCGTCCCACGCGCCCGCGTAGCTGGTGCAGGTCGCTCAGCCCGAAATGCTGTGCATCGTTGATGATGATGGTGTTGGCGTTGGGGATGTCGAGGCCTGATTCCACAATGGTGGTGGACAACAGCACGTCGTAATCGCCATTGATAAAACCAAGCATGATCTCCTCCAGCCTGTGGCCTTCCATCTGACCGTGCGCAACGGCAATCCGGATGCCTTTAACGAACTTATTGAGCATGTCGTACACATCGAGGATGTTCTGCACCCTGTTGTGGATGAAAAACACCTGTCCGCCGCGGGCCACTTCGTACTGTATGGCTTCGCGGATGATCTCTTCGCCGAAGGAACGGATTTCGGTCTGCACCGGATAGCGGTTGGGCGGAGGAGTGTTGATGATGCTCAGGTCGCGCGCACCCATCATCGAAAACTGCAGGGTACGCGGAATAGGCGTTGCGGTCAGGGTAAGGGTGTCCACGCTGGCGCGTAGCTGTTTCAGCCGCTCTTTGGCCGATACCCCGAATTTCTGCTCTTCGTCGATGATCAGCAAACCCAGATCTTTGAATACCACATCTTTGCTGATGAGGCGGTGCGTGCCGATCAGGATATCCACCTTGCCTTGCGCCAGCAGATCCAGTGTTTCTTTTTGTTGTTTAGGACTTTTGAAGCGGTTGATGTAGTCCACGGTCACAGGCAGACCGGCAAGCCTGTCGGTGAAGGTTTTGTAGTGTTGCAGCGCCAGAATGGTGGTGGGGACGAGCACTGCGGCCTGTTTGGAGTCAGTCACGGCTTTGAAGGCGGCCCTGATGGCGATTTCAGTTTTGCCAAAGCCGACATCGCCGCAAATCAGCCTGTCCATGGGCGATTCCGATTCCATGTCGGCTTTCACGTCAAGGGTGGCTTTGAGCTGGTCGGGTGTGTCTTCGTAGATGAAGGAGGCTTCAAGTTCGTTTTGCAGATAGGTGTCGGGCATAAAGGCATAGCCTTTGCTGGCCTTCCTCTGGGCATAGAGTTTGATGAGGTCGCGGGCAATGTCTTTGACCTTGTTTTTGGTGTTGTTTTTGAGTTTGTTCCATGCGTTGGAACCCAGTTTGCTCAGCGCGGGTTCGGCTCCGTCGCGCCCGGTGTATTTGGCGATACGGTGCAGCGAATGGATGCTTACATAAAGGATGTCATCGTTTTTGTACACCAGTCGGATGGCTTCCTGTTTTTTGCCGTTATTGTCAATGATTTCCAGCCCGCCAAAACGTCCGATACCGTGGTCAATGTGCGAAACGAAATCACCGGGTTTCAGGTCGTAGAGTTCCTTTAGAGTGA
The DNA here is from genome assembly GCA_024710405.1 of Bacteroidales bacterium. Lineage (GTDB taxonomy): Bacteria > Bacteroidota > Bacteroidia > Bacteroidales > F082 > UBA6192. Next base: position 328,726 of record JANJUV010000002.1, on the reverse strand, counting down.
TGGCCTCCTTGCCCTTGAAACTTTCGCGGAGGTGAAACTTGTGGTAGCGCTCAAAAACCTGATGATCGGTGTACACGGCCAGACGCAGGTCGTGGTCGATGAATCCGGCCTGAAGGCTGTGGTATACGGGTTCTATGGCCACCTTTCCGCTTTCAGGCCAGTTGGCCTGTATGTCCTCAAAAATGGCATACAACCTTTCGATCTGCTTCGGGTTGTCGGACAGGATCAGACATTGGTAGTTTTCATTTCTTTTCTTCACCAGATCGTTGATCAGCAGCTCGAAATTTTTGTTGAATGCAGGTTGCGGACTGGTATGCAACCTGATTTCGGCCGGTTGCGAAAACACCGAGCTTGTCCCGAACTCAATGGTTGTCATGTTGCCCAACTGCTGCAATAAGGCATTGCTTTTTGTAAAGACCAGCTCTGGTTTAAGAGCAGAATCGCTGTCAATCAGTTTTTCGAATGCCTGCAATGCTTTTGCATACTCATCGTCCAGCCGCAGCGCCAGCTGGCTTGACTCTTCGATCCAGACGACTGTTTTGGGAGGAAGATATTCGGGCAGCGTTTCCCTTTCTTCATAAATGAGGCGACTCTGCACATTGGGCACAAGGGTGATGCTGCTCATCTGAGAGGTGGAAAGCTGTGTGGCCGGGTCGAAGGTTCTGATGGAGTCTATTTCGTTGCCAAAAAACTCAATACGGTAGGGATGCTCGTTGGAAAACGAAAAAACATCGATGATGCCTCCCCTGACGGAGAATTGTCCCGGTTCGACCACAAAATCAACCCTGTCAAAATCGTATTCGATCAGCACATCGGTGACAAAATCGAAGGAAACTTTCTCTTTCGTCTTTATTTTCAAGGTGTTTTTTGAAAGCACCTTTCGCGTCACAACTTTCTCACTCAGGGCTTCGGGATAGGTGACAATGAGGGTTTTGCGTTCGCTGACCGTTACTCTGCCCAGAACCTCAGTGCGTGAAAGGATGTGCGTGTTGTCGGGTTTTTCGGGTTCGTAGGGTCTTTTGTACGAAGTTGGATAGAACAGAACGCTTTTTTTGTTGTAGTCCAGATCGCGTTCGCCAAAAAGATTTTCCAGGTCGTTGTAAAAATAGGCTGCTGTTTCCTTGTCGGTGCAAACAAACAAGTGCTGTCCGCCCGATTGCGCACATACTGCCGATGCCAGCACAGCTTTGGATGAGCCTGTAAGTCCACTGAGCAGCAAATGGGTCTGTTTTCCGGAGATGCGTGTGATCTCTTCCAGTGCAGGGTGGTTGCGGTAACTTTCGTTGATGGGGCTTTTGGGCAAAACAGGACATCAATTGGTGGTGCAAAGGTAAGAACGAAAGTTGTAAACACAGAGCGGTTCAGGTACAAACAACGGGTTTCTTCATTAACTTTGTGTTGCTTAATGCACGTAACCGGTATTTGAAAGAGAAACAACCTATGGACAAATCACAGGCAGTTGACGTTTATATTCAGTCGTTTCCCGAGGCAGTGCAGGCCAGACTGAACAGTATCCGACAGGCGATCCGGTCTCTGGTTCCGGAGGCAACAGAAGCCATGACCTATGGGATTCCGACATTTAAGTTTCACGGAAATCTGGTGCATTATGCCGCATTTGAGCACCATATCGGGTTTTATCCGACACCTTCGGGAATTGCAGCCTTCCGGAAGGAAATCAGCCGCTATAAAAATGCCAAAGGATCGGTTCAGTTTCCACACAACGAGGAGCTTCCGCTTGAACTTATCCTCAGCATAACCCGATTCAGGGTAAGTGAACAACTGAGCAATGCATAGGTCATTCAAGGATGATCTTTCATAATAGTTATCTGATTTATTAACGTAAAACCAAATTGAATGAACGCAGAAAATCAGGCAGAAGACATCTGCTGTCCCAAATTTGATCCTGCACTCTGGGATGGTGTTGAGCACAATTGGACGGACAAACTGTTTATCAAAGACAAAGTGAATACCTTCCTGCACATGCCCCTGAATTTTTCGGCGGCAATGGTGCGTTTGAACAAAGCCCTTGAAGGCGCCGGAGCTTCTTCACCCGAGTGGTTGTGTCTATCCGACCACCGTTCATCATGGGCTATGGATGTGTATCTTGCCGTTGACCGCGAAATTCCGGGAGCGCAAAACGTGAAACTGAGCGGGAAGCTGCTCAGCAAGGTCTATGAAGGTTCTTACAATAAAACCGGCTCATGGGTCAAAGACTTTGAAAAATCTGCGCAGGAAAAGGGTGTCAAGATGGAGAAGAAGTACTTCTGGTACACCACCTGCCCCAAATGCGCCAAAAAGTACGGTAAAAACTATGTTGTGATCCTCGGACAACTGGCCTGATTCCCGCTGTCGCAGAACCGTGACTTATTTGTGGGTATAAATTATCTATTTTTGTGCCCCTATTTAATTTAGAATGGTTCTACATAATAAAATTGACAGAAAGTTGCTCAGGCAGAGGCTGATGGACGAGAATTTCAGTCGTGTGACACTTTCCTTTTACAGGTTTGTGGCGATTGATGACCCACAGGCATTCAGGGATGAGTTGTATGTACGCTTCTCATCGTGGACGGTTTTCGGACGCATTTATGTGGCATCGGAAGGGATCAATGCTCAGCTGAGTGTTCCGGAGCAGCATTTGGAAGTGTTTACCGACTTCGTGCAGCAGCACCCATACATGAAAGGGGTATTGCTGAACCGTGCTGTTGAAGATAATGGCAAATCGTTTTACAAATTAAAGATTCAGGTGAAATATAAAGTATTGTCCGACGGACTCGACAACAGCAGTTTCGATATCTATAACGTTGGCAAACATCTGGATGCAGCCGAATACAACCGCAAATTGTCAGAACCCGGAACAGTGGTCATTGACTTGCGGAATCACTATGAGCACGAGGTCGGTCATTTTGAAGGCGCCATACTTCCCGAAGTAGAAACCTATAAGGAATCTATACCTGTGATTGTAAACATGCTCGAAGAGCGGCAGCCTGATAACATTTTGCTATATTGCACAGGCGGCATCCGTTGCGAAAAGTTTTCGGCTTATCTGCGTCACAGGGGTTTCGAAAGGGTTTATCAGCTAAAGGGTGGGGTCATTAACTATGCGCATCAGGTAAAGCAATCCGGGATGTCCAGCAAATTTACCGGTAAGAATTTTGTATTTGACGACCGCATGGGCGAACGGGTGACTGATGATGTCATTGCCCGTTGCCACCAGTGTGGTAACCCGGCCGATACGCACGTAAATTGTGCCAATGATGCCTGCCATCTTCTGTTCATTCAGTGCTCAGAATGTGCTGAGAAATTTAGGTCGTGTTGCTCTGAATCGTGTAAGGAAGTTGCTTTGCTTCCCATTGAGGTGCAGAAGCAATTGCGGAAGGGGAAACTGCATCCCAATGCACATCATAAGTCGGTGCGCCCTCGGCATGGTCAATGATTTTTTTTTCGGTTTTTGCAACCAGTAGGTGTATGTTTCCATCTTTAGCGTACAAGTCAAAATAATAAAAGATAATTTATGAAAATTACCCGAATCGTTTTGATGTTTTTGTTGGTGTTCAACGGTCTGAGCCTTTTTGCACAGGATATGATATTGAAGCGCAACGATGAGATCATCAAATGCAAGATAAAAGAGGTTGGCCTGGACGAAGTAAAATACAACCTGCCTGATTACCCTTCGGATGTGATGTTTGTAGTGGCCAAAGATGACATTTTGCGCATTGTTTTTGAAGACGGTCGTGAGTTGTCTTTTGAGCAAAGGATGACCAACCCCGCCAACTACGCAGAGAACCGAAAAAATGCCATCAAAGTTGACTTTCTTTCACCTGCCACGGGCAACACTACTTTTTCTTATGAGCGAAGCCTGAAGCCCGGCCGCAGTGTCGAGGGTAGCCTTGGGATCATCGGATTGGGCGTTGATAATGCTGACAGAAACGCCGGTGGCCTGTTTGTGAAGTTTGGTTACAAATTTATCAAGGACCCTGATTTTTATCTCAGAGGGATGCAATATGCCCACCTGCTCAAAGGCAGTTATGTGAAACCTGAGATCGCATTGGGTTATATGAAACGTGATTATTACGTCTGGACCGACAAATGGGACAATAACGGAAATTGGATCGGGAACGAGTTTACCGAGCGAAGGGAAGCTTTTTCGGGAACCATCCAACTGGTACTGGGCAAACAATGGGTTTTTGACAATGTTTTTCTGATTGACCTTTATGGAGGCGTCGGTTATGGTTTTTACACCGACGATGAAGCAGGATATTATTATGGCTATTCCATTGCAGATGAAAGTTTTCCGATCTCGGTCTCAGCCGGACTAAAAATCGGATTTCTGATGAAATAATACCACCACTAATCACTTTTACATCAGCCGGACCGGAATTACCGTCCGGTTTTTTTTTGTTTTTGGAAATTCTCATACATTTGAAGAAAAAACAAAGGAGATGAAAGACAAACCAATGCGATTTCTTTGCTTGTTTCTGTGTGTGGTATTTTTCAGCAGTGCCTATACTCAGGATAGGTTTTCTGAAGGCAAGCATTCGGGTTTTTCTGGCGCTTTTGACCAGGCCACGGGGCAGGATCTGGAATCCAATGGCGGCTATGTTGCACTTGCCCGTGGTAATGCGATCAAGGTGAAGGCTTTGGTGCCGCATGGCAACCTTTTTCTTGGGATCGAACTGGGACTGAAAAACGACAACAGTATCGAATTCGAGGCCGGTTTCATCAATATTGCAGGAAATGAGGATTTCAATATTGTGGGATTTGAGCAGAAGATTGGGTATAAATTCATTCTTCATAAGATATTTTCGTGTCCTGTGGCAGGCAGAAGCAACCTGCACGGATTATTTATCAAACCTGAAATTTCCGGAGGATTGCTGATCCAGCGAAAAAGTTATACCGACGAGAACGAACATTATGGTGCTGCATCATTTTTTGCGCTGGCCGGATATCAATGGGTGCTGGGGAATATCTTTGTGGTTGACCTGTATGCCGGGCCGGGCATTCCTGCAATATTTCATGCAACTGCTGATTATGAGAATACGGCAAACATTCTCGGACATTATACCGTGGGCAAGAATGTTCCTTTTGCGCTCGCAGCAGGACTAAAACTTGGGATTCATTTTTAAGGTAGCCTGAAATTAGTAAGCGGTGAACTGAAATTTAACCAATATTTTTGGGTCTAATGGCTAAAAGCTTAATTTTACAGGTCGAAACACTTTTTATTATGATAAAGCGAGGGGTTTTTATACTGATGTTTGCAGTGGTGGTATTAACCGGCACGGTAGTTGGCCAGCAGCAGTTGTTTATGGTTGACATCGGTGGGCTTCCTTTTGGCAGGGCAGGGGTGAAGTATGAGCACATGATCCTTCGCCGTTTTTCTGTAGGTGCCTTTGGCGACGGGCATTTTATGAAGTATTCGGGCGTCAGCCTGAGTCCTTTTGCCCGGTTTTATGCCGGGGAGTTTACTGCACCCGAGAGTTTTTTTGTGCATATGCAACTTACGGCAGGTACCTTTAGCGGACCCTTGTATTACAGGCAGTACGACCCCGTTGGCAAAGATTATTTCTCCTTTGATAAAGACGAATCTTTCACAGCTGTAGGATATGGAATCGGTATTGGGCGGCAGTGGATGCTTACCTACCGCACTGGTCTTGAGCTTTCGGCCGGATTTCAGTATATGCTGCGCAACACCGACCGCGAGATTGAAGTTGAGGGTGGCGATCATCCCGGTTTATACAGGCTGAACGGAATCACACAGGGCGAACCGGTGGACAACTGGTTTTTATCCGGAGCCGGTGGTCTGGTCTATCTGCGTGTAGCTATTGGATTAGGCTGGTGGTGATTACATCTCCCTGAATTCGGGGCTAAATTCACGCATCAATTCTTCCGCTTTTTCCACCATTTTTTTGGAGCCGATAAACAAAGGCGACCGTTGATGGATGTCTTCGGGATGGATATCGAGTATCCTCCGGAACCCATCTGAAGCTTTGCCACCGGCCTGTTCGGCAAGAAATGCCACTGGCACACATTCGTACATCAGCCTCAACTTGCCTTTGGGATTCTTTTTCGTTCCCGGATAAATATATATTCCTCCCCTGAGCAGGTTGCGGTGAAAATCCGAAACCAGTGAGCCGATGTATCGCGTGGTGTATGGCCTGTTGGTGGCCGGGTCGTCCTCCTGACAATACTTGATATAACGCTTAACTCCTTCGGCAAAATAGATATAGTTTGCCTCATTGATGCTGTATATATTGCCCTCGTCGCCTATCTTCATATTGGGGTGCGACAGGATAAACAGGCCGACTGTCGGGTCGTAGGTGAAGCCGTTTACTCCTTTGCCGGTGGTGTACACCAGCATGGTCGAAGAACCATAGATTACGTAACCGCCGCAAACCAGTTCGGTGCCAGCTTGCAGTATGTCCTCCATAGTGATGATCTTGCCGATGGATTTCCGGCGGTAAATGGCAAAAATGGTTCCTATACTTACATTCACTTCAATATTGGATGAGCCGTCAAGCGGATCGATGGCCACAATGTATTTGGCATGTTCAACAATACTGTCCTCAAAAACCACTACATCATCGTTCTCCTCCGAAATAATGGCGGCACATTGTTTGCCGTTTCTCAAAGCCTTGATGAATTCGTTGTTGGCCAGCACATCCAGCTTTTTCTGGTTTTCGCCCTGAACATTGGTGCTGCCTTCAAAACCGAGTATTCCGGCAAGGCCGGCCCGGTTCACATCGCGGTTCACGATCTTTGCAGCAATCCCGATATCATTCAGCAGGCGGCTAAACTCGCCTGTGGCTGTTCCGACGTTTTCCTGCTGATCCCAGATAAATTCAACGAGTGTTTTCATGTGTTGGCTGTGTTTGGTGTTGTTGTGAATCCTGATTGCAAATGTAGGATAAATCTGCCGCAAATTTCCTTAATTTCGCTGAACTGTTTGCTTGACGGAGTTGAAGTCAATTACCTGCAGAACTGTACTTATGTGCGACTATACCAGAATGATACGGGTGTTTAAATTCGGAGGTGCATCGGTTAAGGATGCTGCCGCAGTGCGTAATTTGGCCGGGATTCTGAATGGTTTTCAAGCACAACCATTGCTTATCGTCGTTTCGGCAATGGGCAAAACAACCAATGCACTGGAAAGACTGATTGAGATCAGCTACACAAACAAGGAAATTCTGGCCGCTGAGTTTCAGCATCTGAAGGGCTATCATTTCCGGATAATCAATGAACTGTTTCCGGCGAATGATCATGTTGTCTATAATGAAACCGAAGCCATCTTTACATCTCTCTGGGATGAACTGAATCAGCAACCGGACAGGTATAATGCTTTCTATGACACGGTTGTCGTTTACGGTGAGTTGATTTCCACCTGCATTGTGGGCCATTATCTGATTCAACAGGGACTATCTTTACGGCGGATTGATGCACGTGATTATGTGAGAACCGACAACCACTATAAAAGCGCTAATGTTGACTGGGATGAAACCCAAAAACGGATTGCCACCCTTAAATCTGACGCCGAAAGTGGTGTTGTGCTGCTTACTCAGGGATTTATCGGATCGGCTCCCGACGGAACGTCAACAACTCTGGGAAGGGAGGGCTCTGACTACACTGCAGCTATCTTCGCCTGGTGCCTTGAAGCCTTCGATGTAGTCATCTGGAAAGATGTTCCCGGTTTGCTCAATGCCGATCCCAAAAGGTTTGAGGAAGTACGCCGGCTCGACCAGATATCTTATGGGGAAGCCATCGAACTGGCCTATTACGGGGCAACGATCATTCATCCCAAAACCATTAAACCGCTGCAAAACAAAAAGATACCCCTTAAAGTGCAATCGTTCCACCAGCCTGAACTTCCGCCAAGCCTCATTGCCGACAACATTAGTTTCGATCCTGCAGTACCTTCGATCATTGTGAAGGACGATCAGGCACTGGTAAGTATCAGTCCGCGCGACTTTTCGTTTATGAACGAAAAGAACCTACATTATCTGTTTGAAGTGTTCGATGAACTCGATGTTCATGTCCACCTTATGCAAACCTCAGCGCTCAGCCTTTCGGTGTGTACTGATGTCAGGTCCGGAAATATTAACTCTTTGTTCGACCGCCTGTCAGCCGGCTTTGTTGTCAGGTACAATACAGGACTACAGTTGATTACGATAAGACACTACAACCAGGATGTGATTGAGCGTATTACCGGACACCGTGAGATACTGCTTGAGCAAAGGAGCAGAACTACAGCACAGTATGTTGTAAGATAAACTCTGAAAATCCGGATGACGAATTATCTGATGATAATTTTTTCAGTGATTACCTTGTTTTCCCATGTAATGTTAACCAAATGCAGGCCGGGGCTTAACCGTAGAGGTGCTGAAAACATTTCCTTCCGGTAAACCTCTGCGGACAAAAGCGTTTGCCCATTCGCATTGGTCATGCCGATCTGGTAGTTGATTGTTTTGTCTAATCCACTTATGTATAGGGTGTTGTCTTTGTAAAAAACAGAAAGACCTGAATTGCGGATCTCGTCATTACCTACTGTTCCCCAGTCTTCCACAAGAATATCATCCAGAATGAGACCATAACCATTTTCGGAGCTTAATTTCCATCCAAAAAATCCATAACCATCTGATTCAGGAACGTACAGAAATTCAGCACGAGCCCAGTTATTGCCAACCACGCCCGAGTAGCTGAATAAGGTATCGCTGAAGGCAGCTGTGTCGGTCTGAGTGCCAAAAAAGACAGTGAATGTTTCGTTGGCGGTAGGAAGGAAATTTCGGTAATAAAAGCTGATGTTGTATTCTTTGCCTGTCTCAAAGCCGAACGGAGGAGAGATAAGCCAGTTGTTCATGTTGATCGGGATCAGACCATTGGTGTTGTAGCAGGCCAACGATCTTGCACCTGAATTACCAATGAGGGAGGTGCTTAGCCATTTGGCGTTTGAATAATCGAATGATTGCCAATATTCAGGAAGTTGAGGAGTCTGAACTTCTTCCACATCCACCAGATAGGGATACTGACTGATAACAGGCATGGTTTCGAAAGACCAGATGGTGTTGCATTCTGTGTTGTCGCCCTGATTGTTTCTCGGAACCACCATCAGGTAATAGGTTGTTGAAGGTTCGAGAAGATAAGAGAAGGATGTTTCTGGTTGGTTTTGTCCGTTGATCAGGTTCGATGGGGGCTGGGTTCCTTCGCCGTCTGTGCCAAAATAAACATCATAGCTGGTGGCATATTCTGCCGGTTGCCAGCTGATTAATTGGCTTAAAAGGTTGCCTGTGGATCCTTCAGCAGGATTTAAAAGGTTTTGTGAGCACAAAGGTAATCCGGTGTATTCGTCGATGCCGCTGAGAATCAGGCTAAACACCTGCAGTCCGTTAGTTAGAGGTCCATCATGTTCAATATGAACTGTATATGTTCCCGGAACGGGATCTTCTATAAATATCTTTTCCACATTATCTACATAATTCTTGCCGGTAGTTGTGGCAGCAAGTGTTGGGTTTTCAGGATCGAGGCTGTAGGGATACCAGATGTTTCCCTCGGAATCTTCAATTCTGATGTCGAGGTCGTTGATAATTAAAGGTGTTCGCGGGTTCAGTGCAGGTGGCGGGATGTTTCCGGCAGGGTCGGTCCAACAGATGGTAGCAACCAGGGGCTGTTCGCCTCCCACGACGACTTCTCTTGAATAGGTGTTTCCATCATTCAACACAATTTCATCGATAACGTTTTGCATGAGGTTATCATCGGAGATCAGGTTTGCTGCTCTTTCGGCATTCACCAAACCCCAGCCGAACATGTAATCAGGGCCATCATTCGGGCCGGCTTCATCTGTGGTATGAATAACAAGGCCTTTCAGTGTTGACGAGCGCATGGGTTGTCCGTTATGTGTGTTCTGATAGTGCAGCTGCAGCAATGCCATTGTGCCGGCTGTGTTGGGACTCGACATGCTGGTGCCGCTGTAGGTGGAGTAGGAGGTATTGCTGTTGGAAACGGGTGAATACAGGTCAACACCTTTGGCAACCACATCGGGTTTGATGCGTCCGTCGTCAGCCGGACCCCAGCCGCTGAAACTGCTCATGATAACACTTGATGGGCCTGTGTAATTCAGAACTTCGCGCACTGCTCCGACAGTGAGTATGTTCTTGGCTGTACCGCCATCTCCTACACAGTCAAACCCATCAGCACCTCCGTCTTTTTCGGGATTTCCGTCCTGACCTGCATTGGATGGCCCATCGCCTCTGTCGTTTCCGGCAGATTTGGTGATGAGGTAATTAGGTGCATTGTAGGCAATGATATCCCAGTCACGTGACCTTGATCCGTAAAAACCAAACAGATAATCCTCTACGGGCGATACGGAAGGTGTGCCATACCAGTCCCATCCGGAACTACCCTGCCTCCATCCCCTGATTTGTCCATATGAGTGGTTTGATATTTCCAGTCCATTCGCAGCAGCAACCGCCATTTCTGAATTGTCGTTGTTCCAGTCATAGGCTTTCAATTGTCCGGCAAATGCCATTCCTTTAGCATTGGCCACAACACCTGCTCCCACAAGTGTGCCTGCTACGTGTGTGGCATGTGCACTCTGAGAGGTGGCATTATCGGCCTGAATAACTCTGGAAGTGCCCTGATCAGTAAACTCCTGATGGGTACGTCTGACAGCACCACCATCCCATTCGCCAAGTTTATCATATCCTTCACCGGTCATATTCAATCCGGTGCTTCCGCCGGCCCACAACTGATCAACACGCGTAGTTATCGCTGCCCCGAGATTATCGGTAATGAAATACACCGGCTCGCCATCAACAACATCAATCAATTGTATGATTGTGCCATCAGTCAGTTCCGTGCGAACCGAAATCTGGTGCTGTTGAGCATATGCTTCGGCTCTTTGCTGCATTTGCTTCCATTCCTTTTCTTTGGCTCTGGAAAATTCGAGCAAAGCTTCTTGGTTGGTTGTCAGCTGGCTGTATGCCAGATTGTTAAAATACAAAAGAATGGACAGAAAGAATAGTATTTTTTTCATGAAAGGATAGGATTGATTCGTTTTAAAAACAAATCCCGGAACATTTTGTGCCGGGATTTGCTATCACTATTGATTTATCGCACAATCAGCTTGACTGATTTTTGTTTTCCTTCGGAAGTAATCCGAACGATATACACTCCCTGAGACAGATTCAAGGCACTCTGATAGCTTGTGCCGGGCTGTTGCGCGGTATGCAGCACCTGGCCTGAAGTGTTCAGTAAACTGATGTCGGAAATGATGCTTCCGTTGGCATCAATGCTGAGAATACCATTCAGATAAACCGCTGTGGCCGCGATCCTGTTTCGCTCGCCTAAACCTACAGCGCCCCAGTCTTCAACAAGAATGTTATCTACAAATACCCCAAGGCCGCTGTTGTTGTCGAGCTGAACAGCAAGGAAGATGTGCCCGGTAATTCCGGGAATAATCAATCCTTCTCCGCTAAGCCAGTTGGCATCATTGAAGCTGTTGTTCTCGAATATGGTATTGGTGAACTGATCAGGATCAGCCGCTGTTCCCCATTTTACTTTGATTTTTTCTGGTGTGCTCGGAAGGAAGCTTCTGTACTTGAAGCTCACAAAATACTCCTTGCCTTCTTCAACAGCGATAGGTGGCGAAATGAGCCAGTTGTTGAAGGTTTGGTTCTGTCCGTTGGTGCTGTAGCAACTCAGCGATTTGGAACTGTTAAATCCAATCAGGTTGGTAGAAGTCCACTTAAGCGATGAATTATCGATCGACTGCCAGAATTGCGGCAAGGCCGGAACAACAGCACTTTCGACATCGGTCAGATAGGGGAAGCTGCTGATGGCAGGCATTGTGGAGAACGACCAGATGGTGTTGCAGCTTTCATTGGTTCCTACATTGTTGCGGGGAACTACCTTCAGATAATAGGTTGTAGCAGGCTGCATGTGATGAACAAATGAATTAACGGCAAAATTGGTTCCATTGTGGATGTTTGTCGGAGTGGAGGTGCCTCCTCCATCAGTCCCGAAATAAACATCATAACTTGTTGCAAACGGAGCCGATTGCCACTCAATTAACTGATTAAGCAAAACATTTGTTCCCTGATTGGCAGGTGTGATCAGTTCTTCTGAGCATTGCGGCACGCCTGTGTATTCATCGATACCACTTATAATTACAGAAAATATCTGGCTTGCGGTCAGGGTGCCTTCGTGATCTACCACGATAGTATAGGTTCCTTCAGCCGGATTTTCGATATACACTTTTTCAACATTGTCCACATAGTTTTTGGTGAGTGTGGTTGCCTGGGCCGAAGGATTATCAGGGTCAAGACGGTAGGGGTAATACACTGTTCCGTCTTCGTCCACGATTTTCAGGTCGAGGTCATTCTTAATCACCGGGTTACGGGGGTTAAGGCTGGCAGGCGGAATATTGCCCGGAGGGTCAGTCCAGCTGATCGTTACCCAGAAAGGATTTCCACCCGAAACGGTCACTTCTCTTGTCCATTCACCGCCGTTAGCCAGCGTAATTTCATCGATGGAATTTTGTTGCTGATCTTCAAGAATGATATTGGCAGCGCGTTCAGCGTTCACCAAGCCCCAACCGAATTTATAGTCAGGGCCGGGATGTGAACCTGCTTCATCGGCAGAATGAATGGTGAGTCCTTTTAGTGTGCTGGCACGCATTCTTTCGCCATTGTGTGTTTGCTGGTAGAGTTGCTGAAGCAGAGCCAGTGTTCCGGCTGTATTCGGGCTCGACATGCTGGTTCCCGTGTAGAAGGCGTATGATGAATTATTGCTTGCCGTGGATGAATAAACATCTGTTCCCTTTGCTACTACATCAGGTTTGATTCGTCCGTCATCGGCAGGCCCCCATCCACTGGAAGAGTTGATGACTACTGAACCCGGACCGGTGTAGTTAAGCACTTCATAGGCATTACCAACCGAGAGGGTGTTTTTGGATACCGACCAGTCAGCACTGCAGTCAAATCCATCCGTTCCGCCGTCCTTTTCAGGATTTCCATTTTGTCCGGCGTTGGAAGGTCCTTCGCCACGATCATTACCTGCCGAAACTACCATCAGGAAATAAGGAGCATTGTAGGAAATGGCATCCCATGAACGTGCGCTGTTGTTATAAAAACCAAACATATAATCTTCAGTAGGCGAAATATTTGCGTTCCCCTGCCATTGCCAGGTGCTTCCGTTCCAGTTCCAACCGCGGATGTAGCCCCATGAATGGTTCGATATTTCCATTCCGTTCATGGCTGCAATCGACATTTCAGATTCGGCATTGTTCCAATCGTAGGCCTTGACCTGTCCCTGATAGGCCATGCCTTTCGCATTGCTGTTTACGCCACCTGCGATGATCGTGCCGGCAACGTGGGTAGCATGTGAGGATAATGATGATGCATTGTCGCCTTTAATCACACGGCTTGATCCTTCATTATTGAATTCCTGGTGCGTTGTGCGTACAGCACCTCCATCCCACAAACTTACTTTATCGTAACCCTGCCCAGTTATGTTTACACCAACGCTTCCGCCGGGCCACAGCTGGTTGGCACGGGTGGTTATGGCAGCTCCCAGATTGTGGGTCTTGTAATACATTGGAATACCGTCAACAACGTCAACAAGTTGAATAACTGTGCCATCTTCAAATTCCTGCCACAAAGGCAAATCATGCTCCCTGGCATAAGCTTCGGCACGTTTCTGCATCTGTTTCCATTGTTGTTCGCTTTCGATGGATAATTGCTCCAGATTGGTGACATTGGTGCCCACCTGAGCGAATAAAGATGTGCTGTTTAAGCTGAAAAACAGCGTAATAAGAATAATTCCTGAGACAATCCTCTTCATTTTCTGTTGTGTTGATTATTTAGAATGATTACAAATTTACGAAAAAACTACTTAGCCAACGCGCGATTTTGTTGGTTATTTTTAAGAGTATAGTGGTAATTAACAGACAAACAGGACGATATGTTCAATGGCCTTGATCGTTTTTATTGAACCTGTAATGATTGGATGTTGAATGTTTATCGGACTGTTTTGCATCTTTTTGTCTCCTATCTTTGCACGCTGAACAATCAAGATTATTATGCAACAATCAATAGTTATTTTATGCGGGGGAGGACCTGCGCCGGGAATTAATACGGTAATCAGCACGGTTGCCAAGGTTTTTTTGAAATCAGGTTTTCGGGTAATCGGCTTGCATGGGGGATACAAGAGCCTTTTTGCTGAACAGTCCGAAATGGTAGATTTTGACTTTACTTTTGCCGATGACATACAAAAGCAGGGAGGTTCGGCCCTCAGGATGAGTCGTTATAAACCAAAGGATTCTGAGTTTTCTACGCGTTTTTTTGTGCGGAACAACGTGAAGCTTCTGGTGACGATCGGTGGTGACGACACCGCATCAACAGCCAATCGGATTTCGAAGTTTCTGGCAGAGAACAACATTAAGATTCAGAATCTACATGTACCTAAAACGATCGACAATGACCTGCCTTTGCCTGAAGGCTCACCAACATTTGGTTATTATTCGGCCAAGGATGAAGGTGTGCGTATTGCTCAAACCGTTTATGAGGATGCACGAACCAGTGGCAATTGGTTTGTGGTTTCAGCTATGGGCCGTGAAGCCGGGCATCTTGCTTTCGGTATAGGGGCTGCCTGTCATTATCCAATGATCATCATCCCCGAAATGTTCAATAAAGTTGAAGTTACTTTCGATCGCATCACAAGGCTCATTATATCTTCTATGGTGAAACGTAAACTTTTGGGCATCACCTACGGCGTTGCTATTGTGAGTGAAGGCGTATTTCACTTTATGACTGATGATGAAATTGTTTCTTCCGGTGTTAATTTTACCTTCGATGACCACGGTCATCCCGAACTGGGCAATGTAAGCAAAGCACACATATACAATATGCTGTTGCAACATCGATTGAAACAGATCAACCTGAACATTAAAAGCCGGCCGGTTGAATTGGGTTATGAACTCAGGTGTGTGAAGCCAACTGCGTTTGACCTGATGTACTGTGGTTTGCTGGGTTATGGGGTCAAGCAATTGTTCGACCAGGGCATCACTGGTGCGATGGTTACATCCGATCCGGCCGGCCATAGCGCTCCTTTATACCTCAAGGATGTGGCCGACGAACATGGAAGGGTGAGGCCCCGCCTTGTTGATATGGAAGGCGAAAAGGTAAAAATGGTCTTCGAAAACGGTATGCAGTACCTTACCAAAGAGGACTATGAAGCAGCCGGTATGTACTTGCAGCATCCTGAAGAGTATGATTTCAACAGAATATTGGGCTGGTAAAACTACCTGAGACTGCTTATCATTCAGGTTTGTTCACTATACAAGTTATACTAAAAAACCCCGGAGCGGGAATGCTGCGGGGTTTCTGATTGGCGGGCTGCTTGTGCATTCTTGTGGAATGCTGATTAAAGGAAAAAGGATCGCTTGTTGATGATAGAATACAGACGGAGTGTCTGTGTATTGACTGGTTCGAAAAAATAAACTTTAGAGCCGTTGAGAAAAACTTTGGCCTGAATGTCTTTAACTGATTTCTCAGTCAGACCATACTCTCTAATCTCGTTTAGAGTGTAAATTTCATTGATTCTCATAGTTATATATATATTGGTTGGTCTATTTCATTTTAATCAGATGGCCGTCTTTGGTGCAAATCGGACATAATGAATTGCGAATAATTGTAATATACCCGCAACGTTCACATTTAAAATACTTGTGGTATTTTGGTTGTTTTGCAGAAGGTATAAGTTTAAGGCCAAACATGAATAATGAATTTGATATACACTTCTCAATCTTTGTGCCAAAATCGTGAAGTATGAAAATATGTTTTGTAAATACTTAAATAACAGTACTATAAACTGCTATATCTTGCTTTATTTATGATTGTATACACCATTCATTTCGTGTAAATTCTATACGATATCGGATAATCTTACGATATCGGAGGTTACTAAATTGGGGATACCCAAACAACTTGTGTCATTCATTGTATTCGATGTGTTGTATGATTTCGTAATAGTGAAATGGTTATTCTTTGCATACAGATAAAAATTACTCTGAGTACAAAAAGTTGGCATGCTGCATTTTCGTCTGGCGGGTGAATCGTTATTTTTGCACAAAAACTGATTATGGAATTCAGTCATTACAACTACAGCCCGGAGGCATTACAACAGCGTGTTGACCGCATTGTTGTCAGGGACGAGCAGATTTCATTATCCATAGAAACTGTGCGTCTTTTGTTTTCATGTATGGATCTCACAAGTCTGGATGGCACGGATAATGATCTGCGCACAAAGGATTTATGTGCGAAGGCTCTTCAATATAAAGACTCATCTCCCGGTATTTCGGTCTCGGCTGTTTGTCTGTATATGCCTTTTGTTGCCCGGGCAAAACAGTTGCTCGAAGGCTCAGGCATTTCAGTAGCTACCGTTGCCTGCGGATTTCCTTCAGGCCAGATTCCTTTGCATCTGAAGCTTGAAGAAGTAAGGTTTGCTGTTGACGCCGGTGCGGATGAAATTGACATGGTAATCTCAAGAGGTAGCCTGATTGCCGGTGATGAAGATGCTGTTTATCGCGAAGTCAGTATGGTTAAAGAAGCCTGTGGCGGGGCTCATCTTAAGGTTATTCTTGAAACTGGTGAACTGCAGCAGCCTGCATTAATCAGAAAAGCCTCAGAACTGGCACTACTCGGCGGTGCCGACTTTCTGAAAACCTCAACCGGAAAGATATCGCCTGCTGCTACTCCCATGGCAGCAATAGTGATGCTTGATACGATAGCCGAGTATCATGCCGCCACAGGCCGTAAGGTGGGCTTCAAACCTGCCGGCGGCATTGCCCTTCCGCAGGATGCTTATATCTATTACAGACTTGTTGAATCTGCCTTAGGTGCCGCTTGGCTGCAGCCATCGCTATTCCGCATCGGAGCTTCTCGTCTGGCCGAAAATCTTCGTCAAATGATCTCCTGAGATTGGGTTTACCGGGATGCAGTTGACTAAAAACCGAAGCTAATGGTTTTTGTTTATTTTTGCCCAAAACAACCACCTTCTCTATGAATAGATTTTTGTGTCTTCTGACATTTTTAACTGTATTTGCCATGTCGCATGGCCTCATTGCCCAAACCCCCCTTGAAGAAGCTGTTGATTTTCATGTGAAAACAACAGATGGACAAACGATAATTCTTTTTGATAGGCTGGCCGACGGAAACATTGTTGTTATTGATTTCTTTTCTACTTCTTGCGGACCATGCCAGACCTATGCTCCTGCTTTTCAATCCAACTACGAGAAATTTGGGTTCAATGAGCTGAATACTTTTTTTATGGGAATCAACTACAACGATGACAATCACTCAGTAGAGTTCTTCGATAGTATTTTTGGCCTTACCTATCCCAGTGTGAGCGGAACACAGGGGGGTGGCAATATTGTTTTTGAGGCTTTTCAGATAAACTCATGGCCAACGGTTATCGTGATTACACCTGACGGACTTATTCATAATCAATATGTCTGGCCTCCGACCGAGCAGAATGTTACCGATGCCGTTGTTGCTGCAGGCGGGATACTCGTTGGTTTTTCGGATCAATACGGACTCACGGAGAGGGGGATGGATGTTTTTCCGAATCCTGTAAACAGTTCAGACAAAATAACTGTTGTTACTGATTTTCCTGTGTTGCGCTATACCATCAGTCATCTGTCCGGCAAGCAGATTGCAACCTGGGAGGCGCAAACAAAACTTCAGCAGAAATCTTTTTCATTGGCGGCTTTGCAGCTGCATCCTGGCATGTATCTTGTAACTGCATACGATATCAATAACCACGCTGTTACAGCAAAGTTTTTTGTGCATTAAGTATAAGAGATTGACCTTAAATATTTTGTATGAAACCGGCCTTAAGTTTTTTAGTTTTACTATTCACCGCCTTCGTGCTCACACTTGGTAGTTGTCAGCTGGATGAGGAGATTAACATTCCCGGCGGAAATGATGATAACATAACGCGCCTGCTGGGCACATGGGATGTTTTGGATAATGCCCTGAAGCTGAATTATGAAGTTAGGATTGAGCGGGATCCCGCTAACTCATCGCAGGTAATCCTCCGTAATTTTGCCGGTTCAGGTTCTGCTGCCAAGGCATTGGTGGTTGGAAGCTCACTGATTGTTGAGGATCAGGTGGTAGGCAGTAACTGGCTGGTGTCTGGTTCGGGCAGCTACCGTAATTCAAGCAGGATTGACTTCACTTATTCGCTCACGATCAGCGGTCAGGTCGAGCAACGTTCGGCTATCTTTTCGCGCTAGGTTTATTCGGTCTTCCCGGATTCTGCATCCGGATTTTCTTTCTGAGCCGCAGCTTCTGACTTGATTGATTCGATGTCGGCCAGCACCCTGTCATAAATTCTTTCGATCGTTTCTGGGTCTTTGTTATACCAGTTCAGGTTTTCTTCGAACACTTTGAGGGTTACACCATGTTTTTGCAGGATGACCGAAAAAATGGGTTCCTTGAATTCATCAATGGGTTTATTGGTGTTTCGTTTGTAATTGATTCCTGCTTCGGCAAGGCTGATGTCGGTGATCAGTTCTGTCATTTGCGATTCACTGAGAAAAAGTTCAGGGCGCGGATCTTCGGTTGCCTTGCGTGGCTTGCAGGCTTCGAGGCTTACTGCACTGAACAGCAAAACCGAAAATATAGTCAGCCATAATTTGATTCGATGTGCCGTCAATTTGTTTCGGTTTGATTAGGTTTACAAAAAGGAATTAGTTACCAATTTCGGACATAAACTTGATACGCATCAATCTTATTTCTTCTT
Source organism: Bacteroidales bacterium (assembly GCA_024710405.1). Taxonomy (GTDB): domain Bacteria; phylum Bacteroidota; class Bacteroidia; order Bacteroidales; family F082; genus UBA6192. The sequence goes on along the minus strand of JANJUV010000002.1, from coordinate 309,937 downwards.
CTGTGTATTCTGACTCACCAAGTTCGAGCAGTGCTTTTTCGATTGAGTCGGATTCGGCTTCGTGGAAGTACTCGTAGATCTCTTCCTGATGATATTCGTCGACAAAGTCATTTATGTAGTAGCTGATGTCGATTTTTGTTCCGCTGGCCACAATGCTTTCAATTTCTGTAAGCATCTCGTCCATGGATAAGTTTTTGGCATAGGCAATGTCTTCCAGTGGTATTTTCCTGTCAATATTCTGGATGATATACACTTTTAGTCCGGATTTGTTGACAACAGATTTAACCACCATGTCGTTGGGTCTGATGATTTCATTCTCCTCGACATATTGCCTGATAAGTTTCAGGAAGGGTTCGCCGTATTTCTGTGCCTTTCCGGTACCGACTCCAACAATTTGTGTAAGTTCCTCAATAGTAATTGGATATTGTATGGCCATGTCTTCCAGCGAAGGATCCTGGAAAATGACAAAAGGCGGAAGGTTTTCTTTTTTGGAGATTGCCTTACGCAGGTCTTTCAGCATGCTGAAGAGTGTGGTGTCGGTGCCGCTGCCTTTTGGTCCGGCTGCTTTTGCGGCTTCAAAATCTTCGTCATCAGGATTTTCATAATCATGATCCTTAGCCAGCATGATGGTGTAAGGCTTTTTAATGAATTCTTTGCCTTCACGGGTGACCTTCAGAATGCCATAATTTTCGATGTCCTTACTGATGAGTTTGTGGATAAGGGCTTGCCTGATAACAGCGTTCCAATAGCGTTCATCTTCATCTTCACCGGCTCCGAAGAATTCATTTTTATCATGACGGGCGGCTTTGATTTCACCCGACTTTTTGCCTGCGAGCAATTCACTGATGTGTTTTGCCTTGAACAGCTGTTTCACACCCAGAATGGCTTCTATCACCAGTTTTATGTCTTCCTGCCCGTCGAATTTTACCTTTGGGTTGAGGCAATTATCGCAGGCGCCACAATTTTCCTTCTCATAAGTTTCGCCGAAATAATGCAGCAGCAGCTTGTGTCTGCACACCGATGACTCAGCATAAGTAACGGTTTCGTTGAGCAGTTCTTTGGCAATTTCCTGTTCGGCTACCGGCTTGTCTTTGTTAAACTTATCCAGTTTTTGAATGTCGTCATAACTATAGAAGGCTATGCAATTTCCTTCACCGTCGTCGCGTCCGCCCCTGCCAGTTTCCTGATAATATCCCTCGATACTTTTGGGAATGTCGTGGTGGATTACAAACCTGATGTCGGGTTTGTCGATGCCCATTCCAAAGGCGATGGTTGCCACGATAACTTCAACTTCTTCCATCAGGAAATTATCTTGGTTTTGCCTGCGTGTTGCTCCGTCGAGGCCCGCATGGTAGGGCAATGCCCTGATTCCGTTCACCACCAGGGTTTCGGCAATCTCTTCAACCTTTTTGCGGCTCAGACAATAGATGATGCCTGATTTTCCCGGATTATTTTTGATATACTTAATGATATCTTTAACAACATCCTTTGTTTTCGAGCGTACCTCATAATACAGGTTTGGCCTGTCGAAAGAGGATTTAAACACCCGTGCATTGGGAATGTCGAGGTTTTTCTGAATGTCCTGCTGTACTTTCACAGTTGCTGTAGCTGTGAGGGCAATTACGGGAAGGTTTTTGCCTACCGCATTAATGATTGGCCGCAGCCTCCGGTATTCGGGCCGGAAGTCATGTCCCCATTCTGAAATGCAATGTGCCTCGTCGATAGCAAAGAAGGATATCTTCAGGTCGCGCAGAAAATCAACGTTTTCATCTTTGGTAAGCGATTCTGGTGCAACATATAATAGTTTGGTTTTTCCCGAGGTGAGATCAGCCTTCACCTGCGTGATCTCTGCCTTTGAGAGCGACGAATTGAGCACATGTGCGATACCTGACTCTGTTCCGAAGTTCCTGATGGAGTCCACCTGATTCTTCATCAGGGCGATCAGCGGTGATACCACAATGGCAGTGCCTTCACTCATGAGTGCCGGCAACTGGTAGCACAATGATTTTCCACCTCCTGTGGGCATCACCACAAAAGTGTCGTTCCTATCCAATATACTCCTTATAATAGCTTCCTGATTGCCCTTAAAATGATCAAATCCGAAAATCTTTTTCAGCAACTCATGCAGACCATATTCATCCTTTTTGGCCATTCAACCCTCCCAGTCGTTATTTTGATATATTTGCAACCCTATAACGGATTATTCGTCCTTTAATTATCGTTTTTTTTTCTGCGCTTTGCGTCAGCTACACAAATATACTAACTAATCATCGGTTGTAAGCAAGATTTTTTTTAAAAATAATGAAAACTGCACAAGAAATTTTGGCTACAGGCATGGAAGTCATTCATAATGAGTGTCATCAGATAGAATTGATGGCTGACCGACTTGGGGATGACTTTGTTGAAGTTGTGCGTCTGTTGCTGCAATGTAAAGGAAATGTGATTGTTACCGGAATCGGAAAGAGTGCCAATATCGGGCAAAAACTGGTGGCCACCTTTAATTCCACAGGCACTCCTTCGGTTTTTATGCATGCCGCCGATGCTATTCACGGCGATTTGGGCATCATCCGTGAGGAAGATGTAATAATATTATTGTCGAAGAGCGGCGAAACTCCCGAAATAAAAGTACTCATACCCCTTTTGCGTGCCCGGGGAAACCGTATGGTTGCCATTGTCGGACAGTTGGATTCATATCTTGCACGCATGGCCGATTTTGTGCTCGACACCACTGTGGATAAAGAGGCCTGCCCCAATAATCTTGCTCCTACCACGTCGGCAACTGCCCAGTTGGTCATGGGCGACGCGCTTGCAGTTGCTCTGCTCGAATGCAGGGGTTTTTCGGCAGCCGACTTTGCGCGGTTTCACCCCGGAGGTGCACTCGGTAAAAAAATGTACCTCCGCGTTGAAGACCTGTATCTTAAAAACGAAAAACCAGTTGTAGCTCCTGACGACAACCTGCAAAAAGTAATCATTGAAATTTCGGCCAAACGTCTTGGAGCAGCAGCCGTTCTGGATAAGACATCTTTGTTGGGCATCATTACCGATGGTGACTTGCGTCGTATGCTTATGAACAACGAGCAGACAAGTTTGGTAAAGGCCATTGACATCATGACGGCAAATCCTAAAACAATTGATCATGACCAGCTTGTGGTGGATGCACTCACCATGATGCGTCAGTTCAATATCACACAGTTACCCGTGCTTAAAAACGGTGTGTATGACGGGATGATCCACCTGCATGATATCCTTAAGGAAGGTATTATTTAAAACCCGCTTATTCAATGAACTCAAACAATAAGGTTGAAGCATTCAACAGGTACCGCACAGCCATGAACGAACGTATGATGCAGGCGCCCAACAACAAAATTATAAAGCGTATATACAGCATCGATACACTAACTTATCAGGATGGCGCTTTGTCAGAAAAAACGAAAGAGCTTCTGGGTCTGGTAGCCTCAATGGTGCTCCGTTGCGATGATTGCATCAGTTATCACCTGCAGCAGTGTTATCAGCTTGGAGTGACCACTGAAGAGATTATGGAGGTGTTTGGTGTTGCCAATCTGGTTGGAGGCACCATAGTTATCCCACACACCCGCAGGGCACTGGAATTCTGGGACGAATTGTCCGAATCGGGCAAAACCTGACATCTTCTATCCACGCGAAAACATGAAGAAACAACTACTCCTGATCCTGACTTTTAATCTCCTTCTCACCAGCATATCTTACGCTCAGATGACGAAGATCAGGGGTATAGTCAAAGATTCACTTACTTCAGAGCCAATACCATTTGCCAATGTGTTTTTCGAAGGCACTACTATTGGGGCTACTTCAGATTTCAACGGCAGGTTTTCCATCGAAAGCCTGCATGCTACCGATACCCTGACGGCAACGTTTATAGGCTTTCACAAGAAGAAAATCCCGGTCAGAAAATACAGGTATCAGGAAATTGAAATTATTCTGAGTCCTGAAGAAGTTACTCTGGAAGAAATAGTCGTTGTTGCCGGCGAAAACCCGGCCGACATTCTGTTTCGTAAGATGATTGCCAACAAGGAACGAAACAACAACCGCGATGTGGATGCCTGGCAGGCAGAGGTGTACAACAAAATTCAGTTTGATGCCAACAATTTCAGCGATCAGTTGAAAGATCGCAGAGTGTTCCGTCAGTTTCAGTTCATCTTCGATTATGTGGATACTTCGGCTGTGAATGGCAAACCTTATCTGCCAATGTTCATTACCGAGGCTGTTTCGGAAGTGTTCTACAGAAAAGAACCTCAGGCAAGGATCGAAAAGATCATTTCGGCGAGAGGTTCGGGTGTTGAGAACCCGAGTATTGCCCAGTTCATGGGAAATCTGTATCAGGATGTAAATATTTATGATAATTATATTTCCCTGTTTGGTAAGAATTTCGTGAGTCCGGCGGCCGGATTCGGGATGAGTTTTTACCGATATTATCTGGTTGACAGTGCAACCATTGATGGTCAGTGGTGCTATAAGCTGATGTATAAACCAAGACGAAAACAGGAACTTACGTTTAATGGCTATTTGTGGCTGCACGATACCACATTTGCCATCAAAGAGGTGGAGATGGTGGCAGCCGAAGATGCTAACCTCAACTTTATTAATGATCTCACCATCAGGCAGCAATACAGCCTCATCGACAACAGGCAATGGATGCTGACGCGTGATTATATGATGGCCGATTTTAATGTGGTGGAAAATACCAGAAAAGTGCCCGGTTTTTTTGGCCAGAGAACCACAACCTACAGAGATTATATATTGAACCAGCCAGTTGATGCTCAGTTTTACAGAAGCCCTGTGGGAGTGATTGTTGCCGACGGGAGTTTGAATTTCAGCGATGAATACTGGGACAGTGTCAGGCCCGAGAAGTTGTCGGAACGGGAATCCAGAATTTATTCAATGATCGATTCGATTGAGAATGTACCGATTTATAAAACTTATGTTGATGTGATTTATATGGTCACGCATGGTTATGCGCCTTCCGGAAAGTTTGAGATCGGGCCGATAGGCAAGATGTACGGATACAATGAGATAGAGGGGCACAGATTCAGGTTTGGCGGACGCACCAGCAATCAATTCAGTCGCAACCTCAGGCTTCATGGCTTTGCAGCTTATGGCATCAAAGATCAGAAACCGAAGTATGGCGGAGGTTTGCTCTATGTGCTTGACAAAAGCCCGCTCCGCTCGACCGGCTTCAATTTCAGAAGCGATACCGAGCAATTAGGAGCTTCGCAAAAGGCTGTTGTCAACGACAATTTTCTGTCGGTACTGGTGCGCAGGCAACCATCCGACAAATTAAACTATGTTGATGAATACTCAGTATTCTATGAGCATGAATGGTTTAACGGCTTAACCAACAAGCTCGAATTCACCCACCGCGAGATAAAACCGGCAGGCACCTTCATCCCTCAGACGCGCAAACCTGATGGTGAGCTTGTCGGGCACAGATCAATAGTCACCAGCGAATTATCCTACAGCCTCAGGTTTGCATTCAGGGAAAGAAGCATCATCCGCGATTTCGACAGAATCAGCTTCGGGACCAAATATCCCGAAGTCAATATACGCTACTCCTATAGTGGCAAAGGCATTCTCGAAAGCGATTGGGAATATCATCGGCTGGAGGCCGGTGTAACACATTGGTTTCATATTGGTCCGATCGGTTGGATGAAGTACACTGTTGAAGCCGGACAATTGTGGGGCAAGCTTCCCTTTCCTTTGCTGATGATTCCTTCAGGAAACGAGACCTTTATCTATGATCAGCAGGCGTATAACCTGATGAATTATTACGAATTTGTTAACGATTCTTATGCAAGCCTGTACCTGACCCATCATTTCGATGGTTTCTTTTTCAACAGGATTCCTCTTTTACGCAAACTCAAGTGGCGTGAGGTTGTGTTTGTCAAGGGTCTGGCAGGCAAACTTTCTGATAAAAACAGACAATTTAACATGTTGCCCGATGTCACCAACAAACTCGATAAACCCTATGTGGAGGCAGGTGCGGGGATTGAAAATATTTTTAAAATAGTACGGGTAGATGGTATCTGGAGGCTGAGTCACCGCGACCACAAAGACATCAACAACTTCGCACTGTTTGTTTCGTTACAGTTTTCTTTCTGAACACCGGCCTGCTTTCCTTGATGTTGATGCAATTATGGTATTTTTGCTGCGTTATTGATTCGAAACAGCCAAAAAGGTATGATACTACGCACCGAGAATCTGATTAAAAAATACCGGCAGCGAACGGTGGTCAACCAGGTTTCCGTTCAGGTAAATCAGGGTGAGATTGTGGGATTGCTTGGGCCCAATGGGGCTGGAAAGACCACCACCTTCTATATGATTGTGGGTTTGATCAAACCTTTATCGGGTACGGTTTTTCTGGAACAGACCGACATCACCCACGAACCTATGTACAGGCGCGCACAGAAAGGGATTGGCTACCTGGCACAGGAAGCCTCAGTGTTCAGGCAGATGAGCGTGGAGGACAACATCAGGTCGGTGATGCAGTTTAAAAACATCAGTCGTGAAGATCAGGAACAACGTCTGGAAGCTTTACTGGATGAGTTTGGCCTTTCCCACATCAGAAAAAGCAAGGGGATTCAACTTTCAGGCGGCGAAAGAAGAAGAACCGAAATTGCACGTGCATTAGCTGTTGATCCCAAATTTATCCTGCTTGATGAACCTTTTGCCGGCGTTGACCCCATCGCAGTGGAAGATATACAGAGCATTGTTACCAAGCTGAAAGAAAAGAATATAGGTGTGCTGATCACCGATCACAATGTACACGAAACCCTGTCCATTACCGACAGGGCTTATCTGCTTTTTGAAGGTTCCATCCTGAAAGCAGGCACATCCGAAGAGCTTGCCGATGATGAACATGTTCGTAAGGTGTATCTCGGACAAAATTTTGAACTCAGAAAAAGATAGCTTTTCTTTATCCTCCCGTATTATCTCCTTCTCTGGTGATTTAGCGGTTCTTTGTCTTCTTCCACCATGATAATTTTCAACCGGGCATTTGGTGGAATAAATGGTATAGGAAATACTGTGGTCGGGCTGATATATAGCTCCTCAAGGTTTTTAAGATTGTTGATTTCAACCGGAAGTTGAAGCAAGCCTCCATTATTACTCAAATCCAGCACAACCAGTTTCGTAAGGTTTCCAATTTCGGAAGGAATCCTCGTAAGGTTGTTGTTGCTCAGGTACAAAAATCTCAGGTTTTCGAGTGCTCCAATCTGAGGGGGCAAATCGTAAATGGAATTATAGTCCAGATGCAGTTCTTCGAGCATGGTCAATGCACCGATACTATCAGGCAATTTCTTGATTTCATTAAACTTAGCTGAAAGTTTCACCAATTGTTTCAGTTCGCCGATTTCCTCCGGCAGGCTCTTCAACCTGCTGCCGTCCAGAATAAGTTCACGCAGGTTTGTCAGCTTGCCAATCTCAGAAGGAAGTACGGGCATATTTTGTTGATGTAGCACAAGCTTTTCGACAACGACAGGGTTTTCAAATGCCTGATCAAGTGATGTAATGTAGTTTTTCCGTTTTCTTGTGAGTTCATTCAGGTTAAAAAGGAATGCTATCTGAACATTGCGGTAACCCTTGAAGTCCACAGGGATGGCATAACGCAGCAACAGTCTGGAATTATACATCAGATTGACACCAGCGCCGGCTGTTATGGCATAGTGTGATCTGGGTGGGTCAATAGGAGTGGTTATATTGTTCTCTGAAAGATTTTGTGCCAGCAAAAAAGAACGCTGTAAACCAAGGTCGAGGAATATTTTATTCATTGGATACCATGCTCCCGACAGGCTGAAGTCAAAATAATAGTTGTGCACATAACCCAGTTTGGCTTTTTCCCAGTCCAGACGTGGTGAAAAAGTCATTCCAATCCCGTATGCAAAAGCTTTGTTATGACGCATATCAAAACGCCATCCCAAATAAGGTGTAATGCCTGAAATTGAAAGGTCATTGCCAATGGGAATATTATAATAATTGCTCCCAATCTCTATATTAAAACGGGCTGGAGTGGGGGTCTGTCCAATAAGTTGCTGTATAGAAATAATAGTTATAAAACCCAATAGAAGAAGTGCTTGTTTTTTCATAATTGTTGATTGAATTATGTTTTCATGAACAGAATGACAAAATTAATCACACGATTCTACAATCAGTTCGTTACATCGGATAAATGCACGATCAACGATAAAAATAAATAAATCAGCACAATAAAAGGAATGGCCAGAAACTGAAAAAATACGAGTAAAATCAGGGAAGTGATCAGGAAGATGTATCTGATTTCGTTGCCTTTAAGGCCATATGATTTGAATTTCAATGCAAACAGAGGCAGTTCGGTTACCATCAGTATGGAAAGGATGATGATCGTGCCCAGATACAGGTAGGTGTTTGTAAACACCATATAAGTAAGTGATTGGCTTTCGTAGAGTTGTACCCTGATGAGGGGCAGCGAGGCGACAAGGAGTCCGGCTGCCGGAGTTGGCAGGCCGAGAAAGCTGTCGCTTTGTCTGGTGTCGATATTGAATTTTGCCAGACGGAGGGCTGCAAACAAGGGCAGAATAAAAGCAAAGAGCGGCAATATGTCTATGTCACCTGTCATAAGCGTCATTCTGCCGTGGCTTTGCCTGATCAGTTCCTGAAGCAGGAAGGCCGGAGCCACACCAAACGAAACCACATCGGCCAGCGAATCGAGCTGTGCACCCAACGGAGAATAAGCTTTCAGTGCCCGTGCAGCCAGGCCGTCGAGGAAATCAAAGGCAGCGGCCACAAACACCAGATATGCAGCCAGTAAGCTGTTTCCTTCCATGAGAAAATAAATGGAAAGGCTGCCCGAAAGCAGGTTCATCAGTGTGATGAAATTGGGGATATGTTTCCGGATGCTCATGTTGGCTTGTATTTAAAGGAATCAAAGATAGTGATTAATGAAGCAGTTTTCATAGGTTATCAGGCAATATTATCTGCTGTTTTTAAATACCGATTTTCACAATCGGCCAGTGCTGGTTTCCCTTGCCGGCAACAAGCCGGAGGAATTATGTAGCTGTGGAACAAATCCTATTATTTTTGCGCCATCATATGAACACATCTGTTTCGGAACTTCCTATTGGTGATTTTTGGTACGATCTGCCCGACGATCGCATTGCCCGTTTTCCGGTTTCCGGACGCGACAGCGCGAAACTGTTAACTTATTGCGGTGGCAATTTGGGTCAGGATCATTTCCTTAACCTGTCTGCTTATCTTTCTGCAGACACCTTGCTGATTGGTAACGAAACCCGGGTGGTGCAGGCCAGGTTTGTATTTCAGAAACCCGGTGGGGCTGTAATTGAATTGTTTTGCCTGTCGCCAGCACAGAACGGAATTGATTTTCAACAGGCATTTGCTACAGTATCTGCAGTCGAATGGCAATGTCTCGTTGGCAATTCAAAGCGATGGAAAGAAGGTGCTTTGGAGGAGGTTGTCCGCTTGGGAGAAACACAGGTACTTTTAAAGGCAGAGCGTATTGCCCGACAAGAGGGAAGCAGCACCATTCGCTTTTCGTGGTGTCCGGCGCATTTTTCTTTTTCAGAGATTATGGAAGCAGCCGGTCAGGTGCCGCTTCCGCCTTACCTGAACAGGCCCGCTGTAGCCAGTGACAAAACTGATTATCAGACCCTTTTTGCGCGCTTCGACGGCTCAGTGGCTGCCCCAACCGCCAGCCTGCATTTCACTGATAGGGTGATGAAATCCCTGCGGCAGAAAGGCATCGATATGTCGCTGCTGACCCTGCACGTGGGAGCAGGGACCTTCAAACCGGTTTCTTCAGATAAGATCGGCGACCACGAGATGCATGCAGAGAACATGATTGTGGGCAAAGAGTTGATCGAACGGTTGCTTCATCAATCCGGAAGTCCCGTCATTCCTGTTGGAACCACAAGCATGCGTGCCCTTGAAAGCCTTTTCTGGATCGGGCAAATGCTTGAGGAAGCAGAAAAGGTTCCCGATGTTTTGCATGTAGCGCAGTGGTATCCTTATCAGGACCGGCCTTCGGAAACAATTTCAACAGAAAAGGCACTCAATAATATTCTGGATTTCATGGATCAGTCGGGCCGCGACCACATCAGGGCGTCCACCAGCCTCATGATTGCTCCGGGCTATACATTCCGGATTTCAACCGGACTGATTACCAATTTTCACCAGCCGGGAAGCACCTTGCTCTTGTTGGTGGCAGCACTTATCGGACCCAAATGGAAAGATGCCTATAATTATGCTCTCGGACATGATTTCAGGTTTCTGAGCTACGGCGACAGCTGCCTGTTTCTTCCACAGATGACGAAATAACAATTTATTCACACTTCTTTTTTAATTTTGGGAAAAACTTAGCCATGAAAACCAATCGACTATTTTCTGTTTTGTCAATATCTATAGTGTTCATTTTGTTCACTTTATCATGTAGTAAAGTGCCGATCACCGGACGGAAACAACTCAACCTGATTCCCGGATCTGAGATGATGGCCATGAGTTTTCAGCAGTATGATCAGTTTTTGAAGGAGAATAAACTATCCACAGATGCAAAGAACACTGCCATAGTTAAAAACGTGGGTAGTAAAATTCAGAAGTCTGTGGAGAAATATTTCGCCGAAAAGGGACTATCAGCTCATTTAAAGGGATATAAATGGGAATTTAATCTTGTTGAAAGTCCTGAGGCAAATGCCTGGTGCATGCCTGGAGGCAAGGTGGTGTTCTACACAGGTATTTTACCCATTACCAAAGACGAAACAGGTCTGGCAGTGGTGATGGGGCATGAGATTGCCCATGCTGTAGCCGAACATGGTAACGAACGTATGAGTCAGGGGTTGCTGACGCAGCTTGGCGGCATGGCTCTTGCAGTGGCGATACAGGAGAAACCCGAGCAAACACAGGCATTGTGGATGACGGCCTTTGGTGTTGGCAGTCAGGTAGGGGTAATGCTGCCATTCAGCAGGCTTCACGAAAGCGAGGCAGACAGGCTGGGGCTGATCTTTATGGCCATGGCCGGTTACGACCCCAATCAGGCGGTGGGTTTCTGGGAACGGATGGCAAAGATGAAAGGCGGGCAGGCACCACCTGAATTCCTCAGCACACACCCTTCGGATGCCACACGCATTGCAAAAATTAAGGAATGGCTGCCCGAGGCCATGAAGTATTACAAGAAGAAGTAGCATTTGAAGTTTTTTATTTTGCATTGCTCTGCTTGAGAATCCAATAGCGGAGTGGTTGTTATTGTTTCGTTAAATAGAATAAAACGTACCGGTTTCCCTGAACAATTATTGCTGATTGTAGTTTATTGTAGTTAAAATCATTTATATGAAAAAGCTATTGTTCAGTGTTTTAATTCTGTTGGTATCAATTGGTATTCAGGCGCAAAATCCTCCCATTCAGCTTAGTGCAACAACAAATGCCGATAATGATGTGTTTCTGGAATGGCTGGCACCCATTCAGGGCGAACCAGTAGAACTTGCCTGGACAGACGGCATTAATTTTTCGGCTCTTGGTGTATTTTCTGATCAGCCGTATTTTGTTGCTGCTCGTTGGGAGCCAGCCAACTTATTAAATTACAATGGCTTTTCGGTGTATCAGGTAGAGTTTTTTGCCTTCAGTGCTTTGAGCAGCTACACCGTTAAAATCTGGAAGGGCATCAATGCCGACAGTCTGCTCTACGCACAGCCTCTTACCAATGTGGTGAATGAGGCATGGAATCTGGTCACACTCGACAATCTTATCGGAATCGACAACACCACCGATTTGTGGATAGGTCTCGAAATAAGCCAGCCGGAAGAAGAGTTTCCGATCGGCCTCGATCAGGGGCCTGCTGTTGCCGGTTTCGGGGATTTGATCAACATGAATGGCGTTTGGGAAACACTATCTTCCTATAGCCTCAACCATAACATCAGTCTTAAAGCATACATTGTAGATCTTTCGGGCGACAAGCAACCACTCTCAAAACAAAACTACATAGCATCCAAAAATGCTGCCGCACCTGCAACGGTATCCCTTGAAACTGTTGTTTCGGCACCCTCACGTCAGGAAACACTCAGAAATATTTCGGATACACCCGATCAATACAACATTTACCGCAATGAAGTGCTTGTTGGCACAACGGTCAGTACAATTTACAATGAAGAACAACTTCCTGCCGGTGTGTACACATATGATGTAACGGCAGTTTACGATACTCTGGAGAGTAATCCGGCATCAAAAAGTATAGAAGTTGGTGTTCCGGTGCTTGTCTTAAACCCTGAATCCCTGCAAGTACAACTGAATCCGGATGAAACACTGGATGCGCCACTGAATATGGCAAATAACAGCTTTTTTGACTTGTTCTGGTCAGTGCAGGCAAAACCCGATTATATCGAATTAAGCACAATGTCGGATACAATAGAAGCTAATGGTTCAATGACTGTTACCCTGACGTTTGATGCTGCCGGAATGGATGCAGGCATCTATCAGGATACGGTGTTTTTTGCCGTGAATAGTTCCATTAACCCGATTAAAGCACTGCCCGTAAACATGACAATTTCCGGCGACGGTCTGCTGAGCTTTGGAATTGATATTCTTGATTTTGGTATGGTTCCTGTCAATCTGCAATCAACCAAACAGGTAAATGTGTATAATTATGGAGCTGAAACCGTCTATATTTTTTCTACTTATTCGGACGCATATTATTTTCAGCCCTATTTCACTTCCTATGAGGTGTTTCCGGGCGACAGTTCATCCATCATCGTCAGTTTCCTTGCCAATGATCCGGGTGTTTATGAAGCAACGCTTTCTGTAGAAGTTTATTCGCAGAATTTTGAGACCTTCGAAATTTTAGAGCTACCGATGATCGCCACAGCAAGTCTGCCTGCGCCTTCATCGCTTACAGCAACTGTTAGTAATGAAACAGTGCAGCTCAATTGGTTTCCTCCGGGCTTTGCCCCCGGTCTGTTGCAGTTTGGCAATGGAGAGCCATTTTCGGCTTTGGGATTCAATGAGTCAGGAACCCTTGAAGCAGCCCATAAGTTTTCGCCGCTCGAATTGATGCCCTATGCCGGACAGCAACTGACGGATGTTGGTTTTTATGCATGGGAAGATGTTGCTGCATTTACAATCAAAGTTTATAAAGGAACAAATGCCGAATTGCTGTTGCTTGAGCAATCAGTTAATACGGTAATCCCAATGAGTTGGAACGATATTTCCTTAAGCACACCGATACTTATTGACCCTTCGGATTTTCTCTGGGTCGCTTATGAGATGGTTCAGTCCCAGACCGGTTTTCCAGCCGGATTGGATAGTGGCCCAGCAGTAGAAGGCAGTGGCAACCTCATCAGTCTGGAAGGAGGCGTTTGGAGCACTTTGTCCGATTATGTGCTTAACTTCAACTGGAACATACGAGGATGGGTTTCTGAAGGAAGTACAAAAGCTTTACTTGGAGATAAAACCGGAATTTCTGTTCCCGGCAGAAAAAGCAAAACTGTATCTGCGGAACTTGTGAAATCCCCTTTGGAATTGCACCAGAATGAGCGTTCAATACAAAACGAATTGCTCGGTTATAATGTCTACCGCGACGGTGCATTGCTCAACGACAGCCTGATCCTTGAGAATATGTATGTTGATGTATTGCAGGTGCTTGGCACTTATACCTACGAAGTAACGGCAGTATATCCGGAGGGCGAAAGTTTCCCGGCCTCGGTAACCGTAGGTGTTGATTCTGCCACTGTGATGCCGCAGGGATGGGAGTTTACACCCACACAATTTGTCCACAACATTCACATTCCTGTTGATGCCTCTGTTCGTTCGGGCGACATGCTCACCGACGGAGATATGATTGGTGTGTTTTACCTCTATGAAGGTCAGGAGTATTGTGCCGGAGCCGTTGTTTACGAAGGCGGCTACATGATGGTGCGTGCCTATGGTGATGATCCGGAGACTTCTGTAAAGGAAGGTTTTACACAGAACGAACCCATTTACTGGAAAATCTATAAGGACGAAACTGCCGAAGACTTCCCGCTGCAGGTGGGGTATAATCCAGATATGCCACAGCACGACGGAACCTTCAGCCATCTTGGCCTGTCGGAGCTTAATTCCATGGAAATGGTGATCACCGGGCTTGAATCATCCGGACAGCGCATCGGTTTATCGGTATTTCCCAACCCATCATCCGGTATGATTACCATCACCGGACTGGAGAATGGAGACGAGATTAATGTACTTGACGCTCAGGGACGAGTAGTGTATGCTGCGGTTGCTGAAGGCTCAGCTGTGTCAACCCGGATACAGAAACCTGGCTTTTATTTGGTGATCACACAACGCTCAGGCAAGATTGCCCAACAGAAGCTGATCGTTTACTAGAAAGAAGTTAATGAACCAATGAGCCCAAACAGAGAGATTTGTTTGGGCTTTTTTACTTCCTGATGTGACATGGGAAGAAAACTTGCTTTTAGAGAAGAGCGAACGGATTGAGGTCTTTTCTGTTGACTTCTGTGGTCAGTTTCGTCCCTAGGGGACTTGGGTAAGACTTTCTATACTGCTTTTTACCCACCTTATGTCCCTGACGGGACAGAATGCATGTATTTGAGCAAGGGGAACGGTGGTTTCGGCTCCGCTCAACCACCGGGGAACCACTCCGCTCAACCACCATTAAAGTGAATCAGTTAATCCGGTGGTTGAGCGGAGTCGAAACCACCGGGAATAGGGAACCTAAACCACCGGAGAGCCTTAAAACTTTAATAATTAGGTTTTTAAAGTAGTTATGCCTGGCTGATTTTTAGCGTTTTACCCCCAACCCCTAAAGGGGAGACGCTAAAAAATCAGCTTTTACGAATCGTTCCAACCCTTCTGGCACAAAAAAACCCGCACCTTTCCAGATGCGGGGTTCTTTATAATGGCAATGACCTTTATTCTTCTAATTTTTCTGAATTCTTAAAGGCCTGATACACTTTTTTGCCGCCATAAGCTGCGCCCAGTGCCAGCAGTATGCCGATGCCGCTGCCGATGGGTGCACCGCCGCCGGGCTGGTTATCGCCGCCACCATGTCCGCCACCCGGAGGGGGAGGAGGAGCCTGCGCCAAAAGTACTGATGATCCTACAACAAAAGTGATGGTAAGTATGGTTTTTATGACTTGTGTTTTCATGGTATGAGTCTCCTGTTCTTTAGATTATTGTACGATCACTTTGTCGGTTCTGCTTGTCTGTCCGTCGTTGAGGCGCACCACATATACCCCTGCGGGCAGGCTGAGCGGTGTGCTGCTGAGGCCGGTAGTTTGCAGGCTTTGGCTGTGCACTAAGCGACCTGAAATATCCATAAAATCCACCTGCACCTTGCCCTGTGCATTCAGCAGGTAGAGGGTGTTGTTATGCACATAAGCCGAAACAGCCGTTGTCGGGACGGCTTCGTCTACGCCCACAGCACCAAAGTGGAGCAGGAAGCGGTTGGGGTCGTCGCCTGCTTCAGAGATAAATTCATAGGTAAGGCCTTTGGTCAGTTCAAAAGACTGATTGAGTTTCTTGTCAGTAAGTGTAATAACTTCCCCTTCAGGAATATTATCCATGTTTAGTTGAATGGTGAATGCCGATGCACTGTTTTTAACAAATCCCATTTCAAAGGTCTTGTTTGAATAGGATGGAACTGAGTTCATTGACAGGTTTCTGTTTTCAACGGTCGTGTAGATATGAGGTGCATTACCTGCCATGAATGGGGCATCAAAACTTTCATCAAAACCATCAGTTGCCTCATCTTTCACTCTTATGATGCACTCCTGACTCATGTTATTTTCGGTGTCATTAGCTGTAAGTATAATATAACCTATTGGCGCAGATGATTTAAGCCAGTTCAGGGCGTTGTGGGTTCTTGCCTGTGTGGGTATGGTAAGTGTGTTTGTGGCATTTGATGCTTTTACCCAAAATCCGTTCGCCGAAGGGATTATATTGCTGTAATCATCAGTCACATCTTTGTAACTTGATCCTTGCCAGACCTTTGCATAAGCATTGAAGCCTGTTTTCACCCAGTTTACATTACTCCAATCAATTGCGCTGGCAAAGGGATTGCCCACCAGATGCCATCCTTCACCCTGGCCGGCAGTCAGTGAAAGATTGGTGTGAGTTACATTGCTGTTGTTTAATGTGCCTTCAAATGCTTTTCCTGTCTGGGTTGCCTGATAAGAAATTGAATACCCGCGGCCAACAGCAAAATTGGCACTTCCGTTCCAAGCTTCAAATCCTGCAGCTTTGTAATTCATCCAGGTGTTGGTTGCTTCATTGTATCCATAAAAGTCATACCCATTCCCACCACCTGTTGTAGTAAAATCAACAATTGGCTGAGCCGCAACCGGCGAACTGATCAGATGCCAACCTGAATTGTTTGTTGACCAGTCTCCGGCAACATACCGCTGGATGGTAACATCGCCTGATACTGTGCCGTTGGTGATTAAAGAACCTGTGGATGAGTTTGAAGATTCGATTGTGAAAGTACCAGTATTTGAAAAGGTACTGTTTATTGTAAGATCAAAAGTTGGCTCAACTGCAAAGCTACCAGATGACAATATATATAAACTATTAATATGACCATCGACATCAAGATTGAGATTATGGTAAACGCCAATGTTCTTAGTATTATTTGGAACACTTCCTCCATTCCATATTGCTGTATTCGACCAATCACCATCACCAATTGTAAATTCCCCAACCGTTATTGTAGATGTTGCGTTCAAAGTCAAAGAATTCCCAGCCCAATCTTCTGATCCAAATGAATAGGATGTGCCGCCATTTGATGCTTTGATCATCCTGTATGCATAATAGTATCTACCAGGTATTGAGATGCTTAATGTAGTTCTACATCGTTTATTGCTTCCAGCACCATCTTCAAACCAAGGAAGTTCAACCCATGTCCAGTTTGTTCCATCAGTAGTTAAGCCATAGCCAAATGCTGAGCCTAATGAGCCATCCCAACCTCCTTCACCCCATTCTACAGATACAGTAAAAGTTTGATCCTTATCAACAATGATGTTTTGGGTAGATTGTTCGGTTGAGTACCTGTGACCCCATGGCAATGAATATGAGAAGTGGGAAATAAAAATTAGAATTAAAAGGGTAATTTGCTTTTTCATCTCATGAAGTTTTTTTTGGTTGTTTAATCTCAGTTTAATTTTCCGTCAAAATAATGAATAATTTTTCTAAATCACAAAAATATTTGGTGTCTTATTGCACGATAAACCGTTCAACAACTGTTCCTTGCGGTCCGGTGAAATGCAGGACATACACCCCTGAAGGAAGACCATTCAGGCTGATGGATTGGCGCTCGTTTTGCAGCTCAATAGTGTTCAGGAGGCTGCCATTTGTGCTGTAAATATTTAACAACCAACCCTCTGCGCCCAAAACCGTCAGTTGGTCCTTAGCCGGATTCGGATAAAACCTGATGCGTTTTGTTGCAGGTATCTCGTCCGTATTGCTCACATCTACGGCAAGTTGTACCGTCAGTGTGAGGTCTTCGCTGAGGCTTCCTTCAACGGTTTTTGTCACATAACCAAATTTTTCAACCGTCAGCGCAAACGATTGCGGAATGGCCAGAAACTCGGCTGTACCACCACTGTTGGTCAGGCGGTTACCGGCATCCGAAAGGCTTACGGTGGCAGATGCTATCGGCGCGTTATTGTCCTGCCGGACAACTTGCACCGTTAAGGTGTGGAACGGACGTGGCAGCGGAACAGAGGTAAACACCCTGTAGTCGCCCGGTCCGAAATAGAGGCTGTGTCCGGCTGCATCGGTAACGTTGATGGATTCGCCGGTGAAATAGTCATACCAGGTTCCTGTTTTGGTGAATCCCGGAGACATATCGAAGCCCTGCACGCCCATATTCACGGCCATCACCACATCCATGCTGCTGTGCGTGAGCCACATGCGTTTGCCCAGACCACCCAGGTCGTGTGTGAAATTGCCAAAACGGAAGGCGTCGGTCTTGCGCAGTTGTGCCATAGCCCCAACCACACGGGCCAGTTTTTCGCGGGCGGGCTGGTCGAGGTAGTCCCAGCGGGGCGGCTTGTTTGCCAGGCGGTCGCCACCGAAAAAGATGCTGTAATCATAACCTATTTCCTGAAACTGCCACAGCATCTTCGGGCCGGGAAGACCCATAAAGAGCACTGTGGCCTGTTCCATGTGGTGAAGCGCGGTGAGTGTGTCCTTGATGTTGTAGTCGCCCGAGCCATTGCCCCACGAGAGGTTTTCGAACATCAGCCGTTCCTCATCGTGGTTTTCCATATAGTCAATCAGGTTGGGGTAATTCCAGCCTCTGGAAGCGTGGTAGGCCCAAGAAACATTGCTGTTGTCCTGCCAGCCCATAGCCACCTGCTTGTAGTTTCCGTGCATGCCGCTCCACAGCAGCATACCGCTGTTGGCCAGCACGGTTTCCTCTTCGTTGGCGGCAAAGTGTTCGAGGATCACATAGGCATTCGGGTTCACCGATTTGATGTGGTTGTAATAGTCGGTGAGGATGTTGATGCGGCTCTGGTCATAGGCGCTCCATGCACCGATGTCTTCCCCGCTGTTTTTCTGGGTGAGTCCTTTCGAGAGGTCAATCCTGAAGCCGTCCACCCTGAATTCGGTGAGCCAGTGGTCGAAAACATCCTTGAAAAACTGACGGGTGTAGGGACTTTCGTGGTTGAAGTCGTAGCCTACGCTGAACGGATGTGTGGCCTGTGGGTTCAGCCAGGGGTTGGAAGCTGAGGGCTGACCATGTTCGCCGGCAGCGGGATCAAAATACATATTCACCAAAGGACTTTGGCCAAAAGTATGGTTGGGTACAATATCCAGTATCACAGCTATTCCATGCGCATGGGCTTCGTCAATGAAGGCCTTGTAGGCATTTTCGGTGCCATAGTATTTATCGGTGGCGAAGAAGAAGTTGGGCGCATAACCCCAGCTTTCGTTACCGTCGAACTCGATGACGGGCATCAGCTGAATGGCATTCACACCGATGGATTTAAGGTAGCCGATCTTTTCCTGCACTTCTTTGATGCTTTTTGTTTCGACGAAATCGCGCACCAGCAGTTCATAGATCAGCAGGTCGGACTGGGTTTCGTTCACCGCCGGAGGAACAAAATTGTTTACCTGCCAGTTAAAGGGAGCCTGTGCGGTCTGAAACACACTGACCACGCCGATTGTTTTGTCGAAGGGATAGGGTTTCAGGTTGGGATAGGTTGTAGTAGGAATCCATCGGTCGTTCCATGGGTCAAGGATTTTGTGGCTGTACGGGTCGGCAATTTTGAGGGTTCCGTCGATGTAATACTGGTAGGCATATTCCTTGCCCGACTGAAGTCCGGTGAGTGTTACCCAGTAATGTTTCCCGTCGGGCGTACGTTTCATATAGGTGGCGTCATCCGGGAGCCAGTTGCTGTATTCGCCAATGGCAAAGACGAAGTTTTTCTGTGCCGGTGGGTCATGCAGCACCAGCGTTACGCTGTTGTTGTCCAGATAATTTACCCCGTTTTTCACCCCTTGCGGGAGTTCAGCGATTTCCACAGGACCGCGGAGGTAGATCTGCACCGAATCACGGAACACCCCCGCACCGTCGCCGGCTTCGGCTTTGATCCAGTGTGCACCTGAGGGAAGTCCCTGTAGCACGAGCGGCCACGATAAAGAGCTTGTGTTTTCATCGGCCAGCAGGGTGCTGTTGAGGAACAGTTTAATATAGGTGTTTTCGAGGGCTTCCACGCACACAGGCAGCACAGTGTTCGGACTTGCCAGAGGCTCACGTCTGTTGGGGCTGATGATTTTTACATTCAGCCGGAGTTCATACACATCCACGAAAATATCGGAACCATCGGCATTTTTATGCTCCTGATAGTTGCCTTGCTCATTTTCGAGTTCGCTGCGAAACACGAAGGCTAGTTTGAGGATATTTTCAGCAGCCGGAACGCCGTAATATTCGCGAGGATGGGGAATTTCGAGGCTGTAGAGGTTTTCGGAAATCCTGCTGAGTTTGGTTTCGGGGGTGTTTTCGCCCCAGGCGGTTTTCACGTATTTCCAATCGGTATTTCCTGAGCTCAGGTTGGTGATCACACCGGTGTGGGCATACACATCGCCTTCAAAGTCGAACAGTCCGCCATTGCCGAATGCAGCATTGAAGTAAATCGTCACAGCGGTGTTGTCCAGAGGGAAAGCCGGTTCAGAGGTGACGAGGGCTGCACCCTGACCGCAATCAAACTGCTGGTCAACGATATAGCTGTAGTTCTGGTTGTTGTTGTTATTGACTCGTAATGACAACAAATCAGGTTCGGCTGAAGGGTCGGCCACTGTCGAACTGAACACATAATACTGTACTTCTGTCTGTGAAGGAAAGGCGGGAATCTGGCCTGAGAAGGTGTTTCCCGAGCCAACAAGATTGATTAAAGTTGAAGTTTTCCAGCCATTTGTAGAATATCGGAGAAAGAATTGTTCTTCGGCAGTAGGGTTTGCGGCGAGGTTTGCAGTGATGGTGACATTTTCGCCGGTTCCCACGATCACGGGTTGTTGCGAAACTTCGCTGATGAGGGTCGGTGAAGCCGAAGTTTCCATGAAGATGGCACGGCTGTCGGCATAGCCATTGTCTTCAAAAACAACACTGTACCACTTTCCCTGACTCAGATTTACGGAGTTGTTGGGATCAGAAGGTGTTCCATATGTAAACGACACAAGTTGGTTGAGCGCCACATTGGCATTGGCGGCCCATTGGTTTCCCCAGACATCGCCGAAGCTGGTGCTCACAAATTTAAACTCCTGTACACCGGTGGTTCCGGAGAACTGAAAGCTTGTCTGCCAGCGTAGTTTTCCTGCTTTATTCACCTGCAGGTCGAAATCTCCGCCCATGCCTTGTTCGTTCACCCATTCGTTCCAGGTTCCGGGCATGCGGACTCCGTCGGGTTCATAGATCTGTGCACGAAGCGAATTAATGTGCAGGAGGGACAGCGATACAGAAAGAAAAACTACATAATAAAACCCTGAGAATGCTCGTGTTTTCTTCATCTTGTTGGTTGTTTCAGAAGGTTTTGTCAAAGATAAAAATGGCCCGGGCGAAGCCCGGACCGTCAAATCAACATGAAAAACTACTTTTTGATCAGTTTTGTGAAGCTGCTGCCGTTTTCGGAGATAAGTTCGACGACATACAAACCTGATGGGAGGTGATTTATGTTTACATGGTGTGTGCTGCTCATGAGCGGGTCGTGAATGATTACCCTGCCTTCGGCATTCCTGATGCGGTAGGAAGCGGGACTGTCGCTGCTTAGTTGAATCCTGTCGTTTGCAGGATTGGGATAGACCGAAACCTGTGCATGAGGCTTGTTTGCAATGGCTGTAATGAGGGTAGTGTAGGAGGTGTCTCCACTAACATTTCCTTCTTCATCAACAGTTACTACGAGGTTTGATCCTTCGATCAGCCAGATGCCGAATTCACTTCCGTCATCCTCAATGGCGCCCCATTCGTATGTTCCGGGAAGCACATCCAAAGTGAGGGTCCATACATGGTTGTCGGGATTCATGGCGATCGTATCCCAGCCTGTCATCTCTCCCTTGAATTTGATGTTGTCGTGCAGTTCGGTGGCGTCGATGATGGTAAATAGTACGGGATATGTCACGGGTGGAGGGCCCACGGTAAGCACACCTGAAACAAAGTTTTCGCCATCCCAGAAACCGCCTCCGGATTCTGAATATCCACCGTACACAAACTCTTCGGTCGCATACTGGAAGCGGCTGGCATAGTAATACGTTCCTTCTTCTGTGATCAGGGTTCCAATGTCGGCCATGTATTCATCGTTGTTGCCAGCGTCGGCCAGATAATCAGCCGCAACCCAGTTGGTCCATCCTGAAGGGTCAGTATCTGTTTCGCTGTAGCCGATCCATGCCTGTATATCAGCGCCTTGTCCTTCGGGTTCGGTGATGCCGGGGGCATAAACCTGAGCATATACCAGATATTCCTGTTCAGGTAAAACATTGCCTGTTGCAGGCCATTGCAGGTTGGCCCAGCTGATGGTGGAAGGGTTGGTTTCGGTTACCACTGTCAGCACGCCCGAAACATTTGTTTCACCGTCCCAGAAACCACCGTTGAATCCTCCGTAGTAAAATTCACCTCCGTTGAACTGGAAGCGGCTGGCGTAGTAGTATGTTCCTTCGGTCAGAATGTTGGTGCCGATGTTGGCGAGGTATTCGTCATTATTTCCGGCATCGGCATTATAGTCGGCCACTGTCCAGTTGTTCCATTCTGATGGATTTGTGTTTTCGCTGTTGTAGCCGATCCATGCGGTCACACCGGCAGCTTGTCCTGCGGGATTGGTTACTCCGTCAATAAAGATCTGGGCATAAACTTCAAAGTCAGCACCTGGTTCAATTTCTCCGTTTTCAGGCCATTGCAGGTTGGCCCAGTCAATTACTGTAGGCGGGGGAATGATGGAAACCGTCAGCACACCCGATACATTGTTTGTTCCGTCCCAGAATCCACCGCCACTGGCTGCGTAGCCTCCGTAAACGTAATCACCATCGTTGAGTTTGAAACGGCTGGCATAATAATAAGTTCCTTCTTCGGTGATCACAGATCCGATGTCGGCTTTGTATTCGTCGTTGTTGCCTGCATCGGTGTTGTATGTGGCTGCAACCCAGTTGGTCCAAGTGGAAGGATCGGTGTTGGTGGTGCTGTAACCAATCCATGCAGTGATTCCTGTGCCTTGTCCTTCCGGTTCTGTAATGCCGGGGGCAAGTACCTGTGCATACACCTCAAAAGCTTCACCGGGTTCGACGGTTCCATTGGGCGGCCATTGCAGGTTGGCCCATGTGATGATCGGGATGGGAGTTCCACCGACAACATAGCTGTAGTTCGCTCCATTGTCGTTGTTGATGCGGATGCTGTAGAGGTCATAATTGGCTGTGATTCCGGTGACGGTAGAGCTGAAGGCGTAATATTCAACGGTGGTTCCTTCAGCCTGACCCGGAATGGTTGCCGTTCCGCTTGTTCCGGTCATGGTGACGGTGAGCAGGGCTGAGGTGCTCCAGGCGTTTGTTGTGTAACGTACATAAATAATTTCTTCGGCTGATTTGGTCAGGTTGGTAGTAACTGTAACCACTACAGCTTCGTTTTCAATCACGTCAACAGGTTCGCTCACGGATAGCAGTTGCACCGGCTCGGCCGAGGTTTCCATGAAGATAGCTTCAGTATTTGAGTAGCCGTTGTCTTTCCAGTTCATGGTGTACCATTTGCCATTGACTACGGTGATGGAATTGTCGGTCGGACTTTCTTTCACATAGGTTTGCAAGGTGTTCATGGCGACAGTCACGTTGGCCCATTTGTTGCCCCAGGGATTTGCTTCCGGTCCACTGGTGAAGAGCCAGTTGTGTGTACCTCCGACCACATCGGCTCCGGTGGCGGCCACACTGAAGATGGTTTGCCACCGTACAATGCCGGTGTTGATTTTGGTAACACGTCCACCCGGAACCTGTGTGAAGCTGGCGAGGGCGAGGTTATTCACCGGAGGGTTAGTCCATGAGTTCCATTGTCCGGGCATGTTCAGTCCTTCGGGTTCCCAGATCTGGGCTTGAGAAGTCACAGGAGCAAGAGTTGCCAAAATGATTACCGTCAGCAAGAGCAGCCCTTGTTTCAGGTTGCAGTCGTTTGACAGCAGAGCAGGGGTAAAGATTTTTTTCATGGTGTGAGGATTGGTGGTTAGTTACAGAATTTTGCTGATTTTTTTTGTTGCCATAGAGAACAACAGATTGAAAGATCAGCAATAATTTTCTCTCACAAATATAGAGGCAATGTGCGCGAATTGAATGAAAATCAATCAAAAATTTGTATGGTTGGTTTATGCAAACGGTTGAGGAGGGGTTCTGGGTTCTGGTTCCTGGGTACTTGTTTCTGGGCATTGGGTGCTTGTTGCGGGTAGTATCGGTGGTTTCGGCTCCGCTCAACCACCGTTTTAGTGAATGGTAGTAAAGCGGATTCGTTCTGTGAATCAATTAATCCGATGGTTGAGCGGAGTCGAAACCACCGGAGAAGACAAAGTCGAAATCACTGGAGAAAGCGGAGTTGAAACCACCGGAGATGCGTAGCCGAAACCACCAGAGAGTTCAACTCAACAACAATGGAACTAATCTCTATTAAAAAAAACCGGCGAACCATTTGGCCCGCCGGTCAATCTCATGAAGTTGTTTAAGAGTTAGTTAATGATCAGTGTTCCTGTCTGTTGGTTGTTGTTAACTCTGATCACGTAGAAGTACATACCAGACTGGAGGTTTTCGCGACTCAGGGTGATGTTGTGGCTTCCGGAGCTGTTTTTGCTTTCGCGGATGCTTTTCACCAGTTGTCCCATGCTGTTGTACACCTCAAGTTCAACCTGTCCTGCCTCGCCAAGGGTGAAGGGGATCATGGTTTCGTTGTTGAACGGATTCGGGTATGGCTGACCAATGGTGCGAACACCAGCAGATGTGTTTGATGCATCGAGTTTGAAGATGTAAGGCTCATTGAGGCTACCGGCTTCGCCAAGGGCTTCATAAGCCAGGCTTCCTTCTACATCAAACAGTTGTTGCATATTGTCAATCCAGACTTTGAAATGTACCGGTTTGGCTTCTTCGTTGTTGTCACCGATGTTCATGAAAATCAGTCCGTCGTTGGCAGTAGGAGCAGCCATACCACGTACTTCGCCATCAATGAATGCATACACAACATCATTTTCGTTAAGTGAGTATTCCTGTGCATTAAGCTCCAGTTTTCCCAAAACGGTCATGGTGTTTTTCATGTGTGCAGCAGGATACAGTCCAATAGGTGAAACGGTTTCTTTTACCTGAGGAGAGGTAGCCTTCATGCTTGTAACCACCGGTGAAGGATAGGTAAGTGTGCTGGCATTGGCCAGTTTGATGATATAACCTCTTCCGGGATACATGTTGGATAGACTTCCGATCCAGGATGTTCCGTTATAGATAGCAAAGCTTGTTTGGCCTACGATCCTGTCGTCTGCTGTTGGTGCGGGTGTGATATCATCGAGGGCTACATTAACATTAAGTGTGTCTTGTGGCATATATCCGAGCCAGGTAAAACCGGCAAACAGGTTGATAGGTGTAATACTCACCGGTGCGCCATTTACAGTTAATGTTTTGGCAACATTACCTCCTGTAGGAATTCTAAAACGATACATTTTTTCAGGATCAATTTCAGTTAAACCACCAACCCATGCGGCTCCTGTATTCAGGGCAAAGGATGTCTGGCCGATGATACGATCTTCAACCTCCGGATCAGGAGCAACATTATCATCATGAAAGTAATCAGCTACATCCCAGCTGCCTATGTCAACATTGGCACTGAACCAGGTGAAACCAACACCATAATTCATTTCAAGCTCTACCTGACATGCAATTGTGTAAGGATTATTCAAAGTGCCGAGCTGCAGATTGCTCACGAAAGTAATAGAACCACCGGCAGGGCAAATATCCCCTGTCTCGCTGTCAAGGATAAACAATTCAATTTCTTCGCTGGAGCCATCATTCGAACCAATATTCAGGAACACAAGGCCGTCAAAGTCCGGATCGGGTGAAGCAATACCACGGCAATCGCCACCGACAAAAGCTGCCACAAGGTCAAATTCATTGACAGATACAGTGTCATTAATGATCAGTTCACCAACAATTGTCATTGAATATTGGTAGTTTGAGCCAGGTGTCCAGGTGTCGGGAACGAACAAAGCGGTAACCTCAAGATCGGAGGCAACATTGAGGTCAGTCCTTGGGTTGTCATCGCTGCCATCGCTCCATCTATAAAACATATAATCAACTGGTGGAACTCCTACAGCCAGATCAGGAACGGCTTCAACTTCAACGGCATCGTCACCGTGTGTTACTGTTTGTTCTACCTCAGCAAGATCAACTTCGAGAGGATCCAATGGGTCAACATTAGTGTCTCCGTTTGCATCCCATTGCAGTGTTCCGTTTAGGCCGGCTGTGTAGGTTAATGTGTATTCGTTTAGAGCATAAACTACTGTAACAGTGATATCTGCTGTAACGTTCTCAAGTGTATCGATAAAGGTGCCGTTGGGTTGGAGCAGTTCTTCATCCGTTGAAAAATCAAAAACATTGGTCGCGCCAAAATCAACTGATTCAACATGATATCCGCTAACAGAGTCAGGAACAAAAGTCATGATAAGGTCATTGCCATCAACAACAGAAATAGTTTCTGTATCATCATATTCGGTTCCGTTAACATCAACAAAACCACCAGCACCGGCTGCGGGAGTAACATCAAAAGTAACGGTATGACTATTATCTGAGAGCCTGAAAATATAAGGCAGAGCATAGGTGCCTAAGGTTGTGCCTGAGTTGAAGATTAGATCGGTAACCAGGGTTAAGCCATCATCCTCATACAGTTCAACTGCATAGATGGTGTCTTCCACAGCTATGTATGCCTGAAGCGTAATTGTGTCACCGCTGAGTGCATTGGAGCCAATGGTAAGATAAACCCTGTCATTGGGATTTGTTCCGGTTGGAGAGGCAACACCGCGAGAAACATCATCAACAAAAGCACCAACCAGATCGTTGGCATCATCTGAGTAACTATTGTCGATGAGTTGAAGCCTTCCTACAATCTGCATATTGTATTGCAGACCAGGTGTAGGCGTCCAATCAGGAGCCTGAGCATAGGCCCTGTCGGTAAGGAGCATGATACAAGCCATAATGATGGCCGAAAAAAGTAGCTTTCTTTTCATGGGAGCTTGTTTTTGGTAAAAGTTATAAATTAAGGTTGATAATTCCATGTTGTGTTAAGATACGGAATTGCTTGCCTTCCACATGAAAAAAGCTGAAAAGAACGACAGTTAATTGGGAATCGCTGAATTCAGCAAACCCCTAAAACCGCTGCTAATCTATATAAAAGATGTTTATCTGATTGAATTAATTGTAAAAAAAATTAACAATTTTGTTAACAGGCTATATATCAGCGCTAAATTTTTCGTATTTGATTCGTAAATTTGATATAGTCTTATTTTTAACTGCTCTAAATAAGCATTATTTTGCGAATGAAGGTTGTTTGTTAAGGCTCACAGGAAGAAAGTTGAGATAGTTTTGTGTTTTTTTATAAGATTGTTTGCCATACCATTAAAGACAAAAAAATGAAAAGGCATCACCAGATACCAGTACATTCTGCCAGCCAGTCCATGCGGTCTGAAGGTGGCTGTTTGTTTTAAAAAAGCCTTGTTTTCCTGTTCCACGATTTTAAATTCGAGCCAGGCTTCACCGGGAAGTTTCATTTCGGCATACAACAAGAGGCGTTTTCCTTCTTTGTCGGCGAGCATCACCCGCCAGAAGTCGAGGGTGTCGCCGGCATGAATAGTATGAGCGTTTGTGCGGCCCCGACGCAATCCTACCCCGCCGGCAAGCTTGTCGGCAAAGCCGCGCAATCTCCAGAGCCAGTTGGCATAGTACCATCCTTTCTCTCCACCAATTGACCAAATGTTTTCAACAACACACTCAACTTCTCCATGAATTGGTTTCATCCTTTTATCGGTGAAACAGCCATAAACAGGTACATTGATGTTCAAAGGAAGGTCTCCGGATGGCATGCTTGAAACATAGGCATCCTTCCAACTCGAAGCCACATCGTCCTGAGCAATGCGCTGAAAGGCAAGTTTTACCGCTTCATCATAGGGTATGGGTTCGATGCCGAGCATGGTTTGAAGCCTGTTGTCGCGTGCAACCACTTCAGTTTTCATGCTTTCAACCAGATGCATGGCCAGTCTGAACGAAGTGGAAGTAACAAAATACAGCCAATAAGATGAGAGTCTGGGTGTCATGACCGGAACGGTACATATATAACGCGTTAATCCCCTGACACGGGCAAACTTCAGCAGCATCTGTTTGTAGGTGAGTACCTCCGGACCACCGATGTCAAAGGTCTGGCCGAGTGTTTGCCTGTTCATCAGCACGCCCGTCAGGTACTCCAGCACATTACGGATGGCAATCGGCTGACTTCTTGTGTTGAGCCATTTAGGCGCTACCATTATAGGTAGTTTTTCTACGAGGTCGCGGATGATTTCAAAGGATGCACTTCCCGAGCCGAGGATGATTCCTGCACGCAGCACTGTTAGCGGAACGGGGCCGGAGGCCAGAATATCCTCCACCCGGCGTCGAGAAGAAAGGTGCGGTGATAGCTCATTACTGTTGGTAATTCCACCAAGGTAAATAAGCTGCTTTGCCTTCGTGGTGCTGATCAATCTGATGAAGTTGATGGCCGAAAGTGATTCAAGTTCTTCAAATCCCTTGCCGGCAGTGCCCATAGAATGAACGAGATAGAATGCAGCGTCAATATCAGACGGCAGCATGTTGTTTGTGGGATCGTCCAGCAGGTCGAGTCTGATCACCGAAACAAGTGGATGGGCAAAGAAACCTTCATTTGGGAATCGTTTCGGATCACGAACCGCACAGATGACTGCATGGCCCTGCTGCACCAGTAAAGGGAGCAGTCTTTTGCCCACGTAACCTGTGGCTCCGGTTAGCAGAATAGTTAATTTTTTCATTTCAATGAAACAATTAAATCAGGTATTTGATCACCACAGGTTTAAAAACAACTGCCCGACAAATCTAGTGATATCTATCCTGACTGTTCATCGTTCACAGAGCCGGCAGGATGATACATCATTTAATGATGATGATCGTGATGATGCGCACAATTTACGCCATCATCCTGAAGTTCGCCTTTCAAATATTTTTCAATCAGTTCATCCGCATGTCCTGTACACCCTCGGATCACATCAATCCCGTTATTCCTGAGCACCTCAACAGCACCTGCTCCAATACCACCGGCAAGCATCAGCTGAACCCCTTCGGCAGCAAGGGTGGAAGCAATTCCTGATTTACAACCGCAACCGCCAACGGATGGAATTAAAGTTTTGCTTATTAATACGTTGCTTTCCAACTGGTAAATACCATAATAAGCACAATGACCAAAATGGTCGTCAATGGTAAAATCCGGTTTTACCGGAACAGCTATTTTTTTCATAGAATGAGTTTCAGTTTTTTTGTTCATGTTCATTTCCGGAAGTTCCTTCTTGTTGACATTCGTGATTGTGGGGATTCCACATCCTTCGGTTGCAGTTTCCGCACCTGCCATGTGGCCCCGACACCTGATAAACGCCACCTTCGATCAGAAAAGGTCTGCCTTCAGTCAGTGCCCCGGCCAGATTTTTTATTGCCTTGTTGAATATCCTGGTAAGGGTAGGACGCGACACCTGCATCAGTTCAGCAGCTTCTTCCTGACTCAGGCCTTCATAGAGCACTAACCTGATGCTTTCGTATCCCTCCCAACTCATGATCACCGGCTCTGAGTGCCATCCTTTTTGTCCTATAGGTTTGAATCCCCGAACAGGGGGTGGGCTTTCAATAAACCGGTTTTTTAAGGGGCGTGGCATTTCTGCACAAAGATAATGAACATACGTTCATAATTGCAGTGAAAATTAAAATATATTTCTGTGGAGATTTCGGATGCAAAAAATCAGTTACCGGAAGTTTTATTGATGTGTTGCCGGATTTTTTCGATCTCATGATGAAGCATCCCTATCTCCTGAGCCAGATTTTTGTTTTTATCGGCCAGCTTGGAGATGATCATCGAGAATTCGATCATAATCAGAAAAGTGGCCATCATCAGGATCAGGAACAGGGCTGCGGGCGGATAGGCAATTCCCAGAAAAGTTGAAACCACATCGAGCCCTTGCCGCCACACCGAAAACAGGATAAAAACAAGGCTGAACAGGAGCCACATCAGGGAATATTCTTCTTTAATTCTTCGTTTCCTGATCAGCATCAGGATGACGATAAAAAGTATGATGCTGAATGCAACAGCGAAATATTGTATCTGGTTGGGGTCAAAAGTTCTGATCATAATTCTTCCTCCGGATGGATAATTCGTGAACGGATGGCTGCCATGAACATGGCCAGCAAAACTTTTATCATATAATAAGGTCCTCTTGTTATCGGAATGGATGAAACGCCGCCTTTACGTTCATGCATCTGCGTAAATGTTTCTTTCATTACAAAGTTATTTTTGCCGAGCAGAATGACGACTTCGGGTTCAGGATAGTCGGTAGGGTAGTTGCTGGCCAGAAAGGTGAAGGCTTTGCGGTTGTAAGCCCTGAACCCTGATGTGTGGTCGGTAATACGTTGCCTGATCAGCATATAGCTGAACCACTCAAAGATTTTGATGCCTGTGCGGCGCAGGAAATGTGTTTTGATACCCGTATTTTTTCGGTTAAACCGCGAACCGATCACAACATCTGCTTCTCCGTCCACAACCAATTGAATAAGTCCTGATATCTGATCCGCAGGATGTTGCCCATCTCCGTCAAATTGCAGGGCGATATCATAGCCTTTCCTGACGGCATATTTGAATCCGGTTTGCACGGCTCCTCCGATACCCAGGTTAAAAGGCAGGGATACCACTTCGGCCAGTCCTGAATTGCGCGCGAGTTCTTCTGTCTGGTCTTTTGAAGCATCATTAATCACCAGCAGATCCCAGTCCTTATTGTTCAGCCTTATCTGCTCCAGTTGCTCCACAATGGTATCGGCTTCATTGTAGGCAGGTATGATGATAAGTACCTTTGGTTGTTTCATTGTGCGTGATTAGCGTTTTTTTTAATCGGTGATGCCCAGTGAGGCTTTAAGGTCTTCCACATACCTTGGGTCGGTCTGATGCCCAGCTTCAGCGGCTTTGATGATGTCGTCATAGGCTTCCTGTAGTCTTCCGATGCGAAAATATACCCGTGAACGATTGATCAGCAGTATGGTGTTTGACAAATCTAGTTTCATGGAACGGGTATAATCATCAATGGCTTCGGTGAAGTTTCCGGCCATTTCGTGGACAATACCGCGTTGCATATATATTTTTGGTGAAGTTGGATCCACTGCCACATAGGCATTGAAATCGGCAAGTGACTCCTCGTACAATCCGATATGTCCATAAGTTAGCGCTCTGAATGCAATGGCATCCATCTTGCCGGGAACCTTGCTGATGACTTCGTTGAAGGCTTCAAGTGCGGTGCGGTAATCGCCAAGTTCGAAATAAATGATTCCTCTGTTGAATGTTGCCTCAACCATTCCGGGCTCTAAGGTCAGGGCTTTGTTGTAGTACTCCAGTGCCTGGCTGATGTTGCCCTTTTTCTTCAATGCCAGCCCGACATTGTTGACTGCTCTGGGGTTTTCGGGATACTGTTTCATGCTTTTGTTCCAAAGGGTGAACTCATCCTGCCAGTCGCTGTTACGGTCGATTGTACGCCCCCCGAAAAAGACCATGATAATTACCAACACAACAGGTAAAGCCCATCTTTTGATAGTCCAGACCAGATCAAGATGAATGACTGCAACTGTGATAAAGCCTGCAAGCGGAAGATAAAGCCTGTGCTCGAACATCACATCGCTGATCGGGATAAAGGTTGATTCGACCGAGAGGGCAATCAAAAACCAGGCGATACCAAAAGAGGCAAGCGCATATCCTTTTTTTCTAAGAAAGAAGATTGAAGCAAGCATCCACAGAATCAGCAAGGTTCCACTGATGACGCCCGTAGTGAAAAAGGAATTTTGCACCGGAAGGAAATGATCCAGATTAAGGTGTACAGGCCAGAAAATCAGTTTTATATATTCAATGAGCACAACGGATTGTGTCATAAGGTAGTCGGCACGGCTGATTTTATCAGTTTCAGAAGGCATAAGACCTGTAACCAACAGAACAACAACAACAATTCCGGTCAAAGCTGCGCTTATTCTGATCCAAACCGGAGTTTTGTTTTCTGCCGGCTGCACAATCAGCCATTCGGCCATTAGCAGCATCAGGGGCATGCTGATCACAATTTGCTTGGACATCATCCCCAGAATGAAGGCAAGCCCGGTAATGGAAAAATAGAACATTCTTCTTCGGGCAGAAATTTCCTTTCCTGGCAGTCGTGCCTTAAGATAGGAATAAATTCCTGTCAGATAAAACATTGCTGCCATGAGCGTCAACCGCTGCACGATATAGGTAACGGCCATGGTCTGCAGGGGATGCATCGCAAATAAAACAGCAGCAATCAAGGCAACAGTATGTAAGCGTCTGAAGGAATATTCTGGTTTTTTAAACTGAAGCAATAGCACTGTAAGTTTAAATGCCAGGAGGGCATTGATAAGATGGATCAATATGTTTACGAGATGGTAGCCAGCCGGATTGAGGCCGTGTATGGCATAATTAAGTGCAAAACTGAAGTACCCCAGAGGTCGGTTATTGGGGTTTGCCCAGAAAGACATGTCCAAAAATGAATCCCATTGCTGTATGTTACGGTTGTGCACGATGCTGAGCAGGTCGTCAAAATGGAAACCTACCGGAAAGCTGTTTGCATAAATCAGGAAAATGATTATTGTCAATATTGAAGTGGAAACCAATAGCGGGTGTTTGTCAAATACATGGTGATATTTTTTCATATCCTGCAACGTAATTATTGTTGGCTTTATCAGGGTAAAGATACAATCAAATCTCAAACTACAGATTAAACACCTTCAGCGCGGAATAATTCCCTAAATTTGCCGGTCTGACGAAAAAAATACATGCAGCAAAGCATCACTTACTACCTGTCACGAATCCTGCCCGAGAACAATCAGTGGGAGCGCATCTGGATACTAGCCAAAACCGATTTCAAGCTTCGTTATTACGAAACCACCCTGGGACTGATATGGGCATTCCTGCATCCCATCATCAGGATGGTGATTTATTGGGGAGTTTTTTCCTATATCCTGAATCCTGATATACCCAATTACGGAATGTATATTTTTTCGGGGCTGATTGTATGGACTTATTTTCAGGAAGCCACACGCAAGGGGCTGATGATCCTGCGTAACAAACGTTACCTCTACGAGAACATCAGGATGAACCCATATGATGGTTTTACATCATCAGTACTCAGCACAGTAATTAATCTGGCTTTCAATGTGGGTGTTTTTATGGTTCTCAGCCCATTTTTTGATATCGGCTTTTCGTTCAATATGCTTTGGTCAATTCCCATACTGCTCAACCTTGCTGTTTTGGTTTATGCCATCAGCCTTATTTTGGTGATTCTGAACAGTTTTCTGAAAGATATTTCTCAGGTTTGGGATGTTTTTTTGCTCGGCATGTTTTGGATAAATCCCATTTTTTATGCAAAGGCACTCATCTTCGAGACTTTTCCTGCACTCATGTACCTCAACCCGATTGCCGGCATTATTGTCAACCTGAGGGACGCCCTCATGTACGGCCAGATGCCAGACATGACATTATTCTGGTTCGACTGGGCTTACGCACTGGCGTTGTTCGGACTGGGCGCCTGGGTGTTTAATACATTCTTTCACAAAGCAATGGAGAAGCTATAGTTATGGCAGTTGATGAAACAGTGATCAGGCTTCAGAATGTCAGCAAGACTTTCGTAATCCGCGACAAAAAGGTAGCACCTTTTTTCACACAACTCGGCTGGCTCGTTAACGGAAAAAATGTCCGACGCATTGAGGCACTCAAGAACATCAACCTTGAAGTGAAGAAAGGCGAGTTTCTGGGTATTGTGGGCGAAAATGGCAGCGGCAAAAGTACCCTCATACACCTGATGACCGGCTTTTATAAACCCGATAAGGGAGGCAAGGCCGAAATCAACAAAAGTTTCATTCGCCTTAGTCTTGGACTGGGCTTTAACCAGGAGTTGACCGCACGGGAAAACATCTACCTAAACGGAACCGTAATGGGTTTAACCCTTAGGCAGATCAACGAGAAGTTCCATGAGATGATTGCGTTTGCCGAACTGGAAAAGTTTGTCGATACCAAAATCAAGTTTTATTCCCGCGGCATGAAAGCCAGGCTTTCTTTTGCAGTGGCTATCCATGCAGATGCCGAAATATTGCTGATGGATGAGTTTTTTGGCGGTGTCGGCGATGAAAGGTTTAAGGTGAAGTCTGACCGGATTTTCAAGGAAAGCATGATAAAAGGACGCACAATAGTGCATGTGAGCCACAACCTGAGCACCATTAAGCATTACGCAACGCGGGTGATATTGATGCATCAGGGCGAACTGGTGGGCATAGGAACACCCGATGAGGTATTTCAGATTTACAAAGAAAAACTCAGGGTCGAAAAGCTGCACCTGCGCGACTATATTGACGAGGATAATGCGATTTAACAATCCATGATCAAAATCGTTTCGCTACATATTGCCAAAACCGCTGGTACGACCTTCTATAATATTTTGCAGGATCAGTACCCGACAACAGTTGATCCACGGACAAAGCGTAAGGACTTTTTTCCGGAAGGAAAAGAACGTAAACTTACTGCTGCAGATTTTGGTCCTTCTGCTGAAGTGGTTCATGCCCATCTGCGCTATTGGCATATTGCTGAACTCCATCGTGAATACAAACCTTTTTTGATCACATGGCTCAGGCATCCGGTTGAGAGGGTAATATCGAACTATTATTTTATGCTGCGTGCGGTACATCAGACTAAAAATCATCCGCATGAACACAAAAGATATTACACCCTGATGGAGTATGCTTATGACAGTATTCCTGACAAGATGTGTCATTATCTGGAGGGTATAAGCCCCGAAGAAATTGATTTTATTGGCTTCCAGGAAAGGTTTTCAGAAGATATTCAAGTGCTTGCGGCATTGCTTGGATGGGCATCAATTCCTGTATTGCCCCGGCTGAATATTTTTGAACCTCAACAGGGGCAAGTGCATTATCCCACACCACCCGATACGATCAGTACAGCAATACGCGAAGAAATAGCCCGGATCAATGCATGCGATATGCAGTTGTATCACGACGCACTCAGATTGAAGAAATTATCACCAATGAAAGATCAAGACTGAACTGTATGATTTTTTTTAAAAGAGATAAACGTGTCAATGCTGAAAATGTGAAGCTGGTTTCGCTGCACATTCCGAAAACCGCAGGGACTTCATTCCGAAACATCCTGAAGTCTGTTTATGGTGAAGAACACGTTGTCAGATTCGACATAAAAATAAGAACCCGAAAAATTGATATTGAATCGGTTCCATTCGA
Source organism: Bacteroidales bacterium (assembly GCA_024710405.1). Classification (GTDB taxonomy): domain Bacteria; phylum Bacteroidota; class Bacteroidia; order Bacteroidales; family F082; genus UBA6192. The sequence continues at coordinate 274,888 of JANJUV010000002.1, read as the reverse complement.
GGGTAGCAGTCTGCCACCTCAGATTCAGGTAATCCACGGACATTTTCATTATGCAGATATTGTGGAGCAAGTCAATGTTCCTGAATCGGCCAAATGGATTACATGGCTCAGGGAACCATCCGACAGGGTTTTGTCCAACTATTTCTACTTGTCAGAACGTCTTCGTGAAGAGCTGGATGAAGAAAGACGCGGGCTCAATATTCTGGCCAAAATGCAGCGCACCCTGCTTGAGTTTGCGCGTGATGAGATCAACCGCAACAGGATGAGTAAGTTTATGCAGGGAGCCGACCTCAATCGTTTTGATTTTATTGGCCTACAGGAACATTACGACAGTGATTTGAAGCATCTGGCTACACTTTTGCATTGGCCCGAATATCCGGTGTTCAGGCATAATGTTACCCGAAGCCGCCCTGAGGTTGACCCCTCAGTGCTTCAGGAGATCAGGGAACTGAACCGTGATGATTACCAATTGTATGAAGCTGCGCTCCAATGGCGCAGGGAATATTTTAGCAATAAGAAAGCATGATCTGGCTGGCTTCATTTCCAAGGTCGGGAAATACATTTTTTCGTAATATTCTTTACGAGGTATATGGCCTTGAATCCAGCACCTATCATCAGGATCCGGATTATTTCCTTGATTCAAGCTATGCTGAATTCCCTGTTGTTAAAACCCATTTGCTGCCTTCACAACTCGTACCTTCAGATCCATTGATCCGTTCGGTATATATTATCAGGGACGGCCGCGACACAATGGTCTCACTTGCCCACCACCGAAAAGATATTATTGCTCCCGGTTCAGATTTCTATGAGAATCTGAAAGCCGCCATCATAGCCGAAAAAGGCAGCTTCTTTGGCGGATGGTCGCGTAATGTTGCCGATTGGATCAAACATGCCGACATTGTTATTCGTTACGAAGACCTTCTTACTGACCCTATTGGTTGTGCCGAGCGATTACGGACGATCATGGACCTGCCTGAACCCAATGCCGCTAAACTTCCTGCCTTTGAACAACTTAAACATGGCGTGGCTGAATACGGCAGCGGAAAGGGACGCGGACTCGACCAGCACCAAATGCTTGAATTGTCACAGAAAAATTTTAGAAAAGGCAAAGCTGGTGCCTGGAAAGAAGAGATGCCCGAAGAACTGGCCGAACTGTTCTGGAGCTATCATGGTGATGTAATGCTGCACCTTGGTTATAGCCGCGAAGGCGGAATTATCCCTTTAAACCCTGATCTGGACCACGAAGTTATGCGCAAACTAGGCCAATCTGTTCCGGTAATCAAACGAAAGTTCCGTGTACTTATTGAGGCCGAAAAAATGTTCAGGCCCGATAATGACGGAGTGAAACGCTATCAGGCCGAATTGATGAGGCAGTTTGCCGTTGTTCATGACAATCCGCAGGCGAAATGGTCGTTCGACCTTTATGCGCATGGAAAAATCATGCCTCTGGAAACTTGTAACCATCTGATTGCAGAGGATTTCACTCCGCTTCAGGTTCAAACTGATGTGTCAGTTGTGGCCAGAGAACGCAAAACATTGTTTCAACGGTTTGAATATGCCTTACTTAATCTGATTCCTGATGGATTTGTGCATTTTCTCAACCGCAACAATATCCGTTTCCTGCACAAAACTTATGACGGGATAAAAAAAATGGTCTTTGGGCTCATGAATATTACCATTGACTTTTTCCGTAACCTGATGGCACAGATGGTATCCTTGATGTTCCGGCTGCGTGACTACCGCCGGCTAAGGGCTCTGACAACGCAATTTGATCAATACGACCTGATCCATCTTCCCTTGCAACAGCATTTTCAGCCTTTCCGCCTGACAAAAACGCCGGTGGTCGTAACAGTGCATGATTTCACACACCGGTTTTTTCCTGAGTACCACACTTCGGTCAACATTCACAATGCAGAAGCAGGTCTGTCGTTCGTGCAAAACAAAAACGCTCATCTTCTGGCTGTTTCCCAATCAACCCTGAATGATGCGCGAAAAGAAATCAAATTGAATGAAAGTAATTTTCATTGTGTGTATGAGGCCATCAACAGACAGAAGTTTAGTTTCAGGGTGAACCGTGATGATACCGGAAGGATAAAACACAAGTATGGAATTCCTGCCGATGTACCCTTTCTGCTGAGCCTTTCAACCATTGAACCCCGAAAAAATCTTGGGAAGACCATCCAGGCCTTTATGCAGCTTGCCATGCTTCATCCGGGTCTGCATCTGAATCTGGTGATAGCAGGTAAGAAAGGATGGATGACCCAGAATCTGTTTACGCAAAATAAGCTGTTCACCGAAAGAGTACATTTCACAGGTTTTGTGGACGATGCTGATCTTGCAGCCCTGTATTCAGAAGCAATGGCGCTAACCTATATGTCTTATTACGAAGGTTTTGGTCTTCCTCCGCTTGAAGCCATGAGCTGTGGTACACCCGTGGTGTATAGCAACAGATCATCGCTTCCGGAAATTATCGGTGAGGCTGGTTTACAGGCCGATCCGGATGATGTGGATGGTATTATGCGTTGTTTCGAAAAACTTTACCTTAATCCTGAGTTGAGGAACGAGCTCGGCAGAAAAGCGCTGAGAAGATCATTAGATTTTTCGTGGAGAAAGACCGCAACAGAAACCCTGAATGTTTATGAAAAAATACTGAACCAAACGATCGAGTAAATACCCGGAATTATGACAACATATGATGACTTTAATGCATGGCCAGAATATACTTTAACAGGACAGCTGAACCGGGTTGTTGAATTATTTCCCGATCGCCCGGCCATTGTTCAGGGAGGAAAGCAGCTGACATATAAGGAGTTTGACCTTGAAACTGATCGTGTGAAACAGGAAGTTTTAAGCAAGGGAGCTGTTAAAGGTGACCGTATTGCGCTTTTCCTCGAACATGGTATCAGTCAGTTTGTTGCCTTATTCGGGGTCTTGAAGTCAGGAGCAGCTTATGTGGCTCTTGATATAACCAACCCATCAGACCGTATCAGTTATATTCTGGAGGATGCTAAGGCAACAATGATCATCACGAACAACAGGAATCTGGCGCAGGCGGAAGCCCTTGCCAACGGAACCATGCAAATTGTCAACACCGACAAACCCGAATCGGTTCCAACTTCTGATGATTTCATGAACATTTCAGGTGATGATGTCTGCAGTATTATCTATACCTCCGGTTCGACCGGAAACCCGAAAGGAACTTGGTATTCCCATAAGGCCATGTCCCATTTTGCCTGGCGGTATTCACGTTTTTGCGGGCTGAACGAGTTTGATCGCGTCGGATACTTTGTCTCCATCAGTTTTTCGGCCCATGCCATGCCGATGCTGGGTGCACTGATGAATGGAGGAGCTTTGGTGCTATTCGACCTGAAGAAAAAGCAATTGTCGCATTTTCGCGACTGGCTGGTTCGACAGCATATAAGCGTGGCCCTCATGATTCCTTCTGTCCTGCGCAATTTCAGCGCAACCCTCGATAAGGAACACAATTTTCCGCAGCTCAGGCTCGTGCTGTCGGGTGGAGAAAGCCTGTTCCGGGCTGATGTCGAGAAATTCTTTCCTCATCTTGGTCCGGATGCCAGAATCATGCACATTCTGGCTTCAACAGAAGCCTATCTTACATCTGCTTTGGTAATAGAAAAACACATGTTGCTGGCAAGCAATCATTTGTCTGTTGGTTTGGATGTTGAAGGGATGCGGACACATGTAATGGATGAAAACGGAAATCCTGTCGGATTCAATTCATCAGGTGAGATTTGGATAGAGTCGGATTATCTGGCTGGAGGATATTGGAATGACGAGCGCCTTACAAACGAGCATTTTTTTTCCGATCACAACGGAATAGCCGGCAGGTATTTCAGAAGTGGCGATTTGGGAATAAGGCTGCCGGACGGCTGTCTGGTTATTTCCGGACGCAAAGACCATATGGTGAAGTTACGTGGATACAGGATAGATGTGCGCGAAATTGAGAGCGTTCTACTTGGTCTGCCGGAAATGCTCGAAACAGCAGTGCTGCTCAAGGAAGACCCACAAGGAGGAAAGCACCTTGTGGCCTATGTGGTCATCAGAACTGGTCACGCATTTGACGAGTCACGAATAAAACTGGCAGTTCTGCGTATGCTTCCCGATTATATGGTCCCGGGTTTTGTTGTTTTGTTGGACGAACTTCCCAAGGCACACACAGGTAAGGTTGATTTTAAGCAAATACCCGACCCCGATTGGCATCAACTTGCAAAAACAATGGATGTTGAAACTGTTACAACACCTACCGAAATAAAGTTGGCCGAGATCGTAGGTCGTATGCTTAATATAAGCCCGGTGGGCAGAAACCACAACATCATTCAATTGGCTAAGGACTCACTGAAACTCTTCGTTACCCTGGATGAGATTGAAAAGGCATTTGGTAAAAAATTAAGCATTGATGCCATTTTGGCTGCACCTACCATCAGAAGTATTGCAGAATGGCTCGACAGAAACCATTGATATGATATTAACTACAAATCGTATAAATAAAGCTGCTGCATTTTTTGAATCGGAAAAAGGCAGCCGATGGATTCCTTACAGCACCGGAAACGCGCTGATCCGTTGGTTTTGCCATACTGATTTTGCCCGGAGGGAGTATTTCAACAAACGCGAACTCATTCTCAGGGAATTTGCCAGACAGACAGGTTTGAGTCATATTGAAGATGTTTTTCCGGATGCATTTGTCGTCAATTTTCAGAAAGGCTGGCGGGCCGCAAAACTATCTTATTTATCCGACAAGGATTTTTTCAGAAGGGTAGAGGTGATCGGAAAACAACATCTTGACAATGCATTAAGCAACGGAAAAGGAGTAGTGTTGGTCAACAGTCATTTTGGCTTTGCCGAAATCGCACTTACCTTATTTTCCCGATTGAATTATCCTTTGTTTGCAACAGTTGTACGTGAGAAAGGGGCCAATTCGATCAAAGTAAAAGGAATAAAGAAATCGTTTGAACCTGTTTTGTTGCAGTTCAAAGACCAGTCAAACGAGGAGCTGATCAGGATGTTGTTCAAGGCGCGTCAGACCCTTCAGGCAGGGGGTATCGTGCACCTGCTGGGCGATGGATATCACGGAAAGTCGAGTATCAGCATGAATTTTTTGGGTAAAGTAAGGGGATTCAGGCCAAGTTTTGCCGAACTCGCGCTTAGTACAGGTGCAGCAGTTGTTCCTATGATTGCCCGCATCAACACCAGAGGAAACGTTAGCGTGGATTTATATCCTCCGCTCGATCAGGGTGATGAAACTATGTCACATGAGGAGAAGATCATGCATTTATTGACCCAGTACCTGACGCTACTGTCCGGATGCTGGAAAAAAGAACCCCAGCTGATTAACTGGGGTTTTGTGGAAAAGTTTATCCGTCAGGTTTCAGATGCTGATCAGATGCCTGACGATGAGTAATCCTTTCGCTGTTATCTCTTGAATCCGAGGTCAAAAGTGATTCCTGCATAGTAAAAAGCCCCGATATAAGGCATTCCATAGGCCTGAATGTACTCGCTGCCTAAAACATTTGATCCGCCAATCCTGAACGTTGTGTGATACTTCGGTAAGGAATAGTTAATCTGTAAATCAAGTGTGTTGTAAGCAGGAACGGGTCCGCTGACAAAGACACTTTCCCAGTAATACCTGTCAACCCATCTGAAGTTTACAGTAAACCCAAGGTTTCCAACCACATTTTCGCCATTTAGTCCGATGTTGACTTTGTGCTTGGGTGTGTTAAATCCCGGAATCTGGTCTTTCGCAATTCCGCTTGAATCGATGCTTGCGAAAGTGTAGTTAATATAGCTTTTGATATAAGGATTGAGGTAATAGCTGAGTCCGGCACTGAATCCCATACTGCTCACATCAGTTGTGCTGTTGGTGGAAACGGCATAACGCTGCGAATTTCTTGCTGCAATTGCTGCTGCGCCTGACTCTTCTCCTGCCACTCCGGTTTTTGGCCTTACAACAGATTGATATACAATAAAATCTTTATATTTATTGTAATATACACTGAAGTCAGGATATAGCTTTCCAAACCATGTGCCACTGTACCCAATTTCGATGCTCTGTAATTGCTCGGGTTTTACAGCGTCAACCGTAACAGATTGCAGTAGCGTGGCATCCTGCGATCCGCCTGCCAGAAAAGCATTAACAGAACTCAAGGTGTAAATGTTATTCAGACCATCAACATTTCCAAGTGTTATTTCCTGTCCTTTGTTGAGATACTGGAACATATCGCTGAGGGCAGGGCTTCTGAAGGCCGACTGGGCTGATGCCCTGAAATTGTTTTTGCCCAATTGATAGGTGGCGCCTATACGCGGTGAAAACTGTCCGTCATAAAATTCATGCTTGTCATAACGCACAGATGCGAGCAGTTTGAATTTTGCAGAGATATTGGCAATAGCCTGCAGGTAACCGGCAAATTCATTCATGGAGATTTTGCGGTATGAACCATCTTGTTGCAGCGTGTCGGCAAATACGGTTCCTTTTGAGTCAGGTGTCATATACCTGTAAGAAGCACCAAAATTGAAGTCAAAATTATTCCAGGTCCTGTTATATCCGAATTCGGTGTGATACAGCAGCGTTTTGCTGGAGAAATTTGAGCCTGTCGGTGGCGACTGATTGGTTATTTTATCCATTGCCGCTTCAAATTCGGGCGTTCCGGGTTTTAACCATCCGTTGTTGCTTTCTTCCAGTGCTGTCTGCATAGCCGGATCGATCATGCCCTGTGTGGCAGCTTCAGTGAAATTGTTGGACAGACTTGCCATCTTATTCACGTATGTTTCTGCCCAGATACCAGTGACAGCGGGCAGGCTGGCAAATCCCAGCAAAGTTCCGGTGGCATTCATGGCATAGGTTCCTTTGGTGTCATCATTTGACCTGTAGGCCTTGAACTGGTAGTTTTTGCCGATAAGTCCTATATAATGAAGTTGTTGCATAAAACCATCAAGAGGAGCTCTGTTGTTTCCCATGTAGATGCTTGTGCCTGTGGCATAACGATAATTGTAAGTGGCAGTGAGCGCATCTGTGATTTTGTAGCTTGCTGTTCCCGAAAATTTGGTGTTATGAACATTTCCGTCCCATAAGGTGCTTTCGAGGTATCCCGGCATCGAAAATTGTTTCACACCGGGAAGAACTATGGGATTGTTTGCAGAATAGTTCATGAATTGTTCAAAAACATTGTTATTGGCAGCCTGATTCTGAATAAGCTGATTCAGGTTTTGGGGTGGTGAGGGTTGTTTGCCATACCTGTTGGCTACCGGATCATTGGCAATCCAGTCGGTGGCATTCATATGCGAAAATGTTAGCTTAATTCCAAAGCGTTTGTCTTTGCCATACACATCAGCAAAGCGAAGCTGTGCGGAGAGCAGATCCTGGCTGCCTCCTTTAAATTCAGCAGTGATTCCCTGCTTGTCGAATGCAGATTTACTGGTGAAGCTGATGACCCCTTGCATGGCATTAGCGCCGTAGAGAGCTGAGGCCGGGCCGGATATAATCTCAATATTGTCGATGTCAATGTCAGAGATGCCAAACATGTTTCCGGTGGCAATGTTGATTGTGGGCAGCTGATTATCGACTCCATCGATGAATTGTACTACTCTCAGTGGAGAGGTTGAGTTAAACCCGCGTGTGTTAAAAGCACTGAATCCAATACTGTTGCTGATGATTTCAACGTCTCGCAAATTTGAAAGGCTATTGAAATAATCACCTGAGGCGGAAGTCTCAATCTGTTTCGCATCTACTTTCTGAATGGCGATAGGTGCCTGACGAATGTCCTGTGACAAGCGTGAAGCACTTACTACTACTTCTTCGCCCGGAAGAGCCGATGGTTCCAGCAAAACTTCCATCATGACTTCGTTTTTCCAGACCCGCTCGCGGCTGGCATATCCGATATAGGAAAATACCAGTACAGGTGATGCGGCCCCTCGGTATTCGAGCTCGAATGTGCCATCCGTTCCCGTTACCGTACCTGTGGTTGTTCCTTTAACTCTGATGTTGGTGCCCACAAGGGCTTCACCGCTTTGCTTATCCTTGACTATGCCTTTGATCAGGCTGCCTTGCTGCGCTGCTACCGGCCATGCCAGAAACGCAATCAGTGAGAAAATCAGGATGAATCTGCTTTTTTGTAACATTGTTTTCATGTACTTAACTTATTGGTTTTTGATTGTATGAACTTGAATTGATTGATTGTTTCTGCGTTCAAAAATGCTGATTGGCGAAATGACGTCATTGAACTCATTTACCCGAAGTGTTCCGCGTATGGTATTCATTTCAGTGTTTCTGATATAATCCATTAGTTTATCGGCTGTGCCGCCGGAAGCGATCAGTGCCTCAGTGCTGTATTCTCCCAATGAATAGCCAACGATATTCAGCCAGTTCATCCGCTGATTGTAACGAAGCATAAATCGCTCCGAAACTTCATAATAATGGATATTTTGTTTGTCGAAGAAAAAGTTGACAAATACAATGCCATCAGACATGTCACCCAAAGATTCAAAAGCTTTTTCATTATCAAAACTGTTCGATCCGCAAATGACCGCTTCAGGTGCAAGTTCTCGGGCCTGCCTCACCGCGCTGTTCATACCTGCTCCCCGCCCAACTATCAGCAGAAATTCCGGATTCGAACTTAATGTCTTGCTTATCAAGCTCCTAAGATCAAGATCATTTTCATTGAACACAACCCCGCCTTCAAAGGTTCCACCTAGTTGCTCAAAAGTTTCTTTGAAATAATCCCGTGAATCATGACCGAAGTCGTCATTGACCACCACGAAACTACCATTTCTGAATCCTTTATTATAAAACATATATTCAGCCAGCAAAGGCATCAGCTGGTTTTCCATGGCAAAATCGCGTACGATCATTGTTTTTCCTTTTGCCAGATCGACTGAACTGGCTAAAGTAGCTATCATGGGTATGTTACCTGATTCAACAATAGGAATAATCGGTTGAAGCATATTGGTATATCCTGAAATGATAAGGTCTGGCTTATTTATATGCTGAAATTTCTTAACAATACCAACTGACTCCTGAGGCATGAAACGGTTGTCTTCAACAATCAGGGTGAAACGGCGCTGGTGTTTTATTTCAGCATCTTTCACAGCCATTTCTATGCCTTTAAAAACTTCACTTCCGAAGTAAGCCGCGTTGCCCGACAAAGTCATGTTCAGTCCAATGGAGAAGTCTGTCTTGTTTGCGTTTTTCGTTTGGTTTTGGCAAGAGACAACTCCCAATGAGCACAGTAACAATAAAATAACAATAGTTTGCTTCCATCTCATGTTACCAGATTTTACAATTCGGGTGCAATGGTAACCCAATGCTTTGAATAATACAGCAAAGTAAGTATCGTTATTGTTGTTCTATGAAACAGTTCCCTGTCTGCTGGCTGCCGATCAGATTAATCCCATTGTTCTGGTCAAAACCAATGATCAGCCATCCGAATTCACTGAATAGATTCCGGGTGATCATGAAATGCTCTATTTTATGCAGAGATTTTAATCTCTTAATGCGTTTCCTGTAACCATCCAAATGTGGCTTTATCGGTTTAATCCATGAAGCAACCGCAACATCGCTGGCTTCGGTTATCATGCTGATTCGCTTGTAGCTAAGCCCTTCCAGATATAGATGAATTGCCAGACGCTTTAAACCTGACTCCACCCTGGGAGGGTGAAGAGTAAAATGATATCCGCAACTTTTGCAACGGTAACGCTGTTTTCCATGGGCTTTACCTGCTTTGGTGCATCCATCCTGATGACATCTTGTGCATTCGGTTTTAGCTATCATAAGTTTGCAAAAGTATTTTTTTTTATCATTTTTTTTAGTTTTTATCTTTCTTTTCGCTTACTTTTCTATCGGTTAAACAGAAAATCCTGTGATTGAACAAAAATTCTTTATTATTGCGAATCTTTTTATCAATCAGGCCAATAAATTTTCAACCAACCAATTGACCGGGTAACAGACTATGGACATGCACATCAAATGGAGTTCAGATCTGCTCGCTGATACCCCTTCAGTGATTATTTCTTCTTATACCGGACTTGTCAGAAGGCTTCGATTGCCATATCGTTGTTTTCATTTTCTGTCTATGAACCGGTTAGCCCGGTTAAGACTGATCTGGATCACTTCACCTGAAAACAGCATGAAAGCCATAAAGCAACTTATACATTAAACCAACTAATGAATACCATGGAAATTACACGAGTTTTCGACATTCTGAACATGTATCAGACCCCGGAACGTTCCGGAATGATAGCTCTTGCAGGCAAGAGAGATGGAAAATGGATTGAGTATACCGGAGAAGATTATATTGAGCAGGTTAATCGGCTGAGTCAGGCTCTTGTGGCTGCCGGAATCGGAAAGGGCGATATGGTTGCCACAATCCTGAAAAACTGTCCCGAATGGAACATCATTGATATGGCTCTGCTCCGTATTGGTGCGGTACAAGTGCCTGTTTACCCCACAATAAGCGACTCGAATTACAATTTTATCTTCAATGATGCTGGTGTAAAGATGATTTTTGTTTCGGATGAGTCAATTTTTTCCAGAATCAGGGAAGTAATAACAGAGGTTCCTTCAATTGGGCAGGTTGTTGCCATTGAGCCGACCGCTGGAACCATGCATTGGGACGAATTAATGGCGGGAGCCGTTAATGGACCATCAATCCAAGAAATCGAAGCTGTGTCACAATCTGTTGGCGAACATGATATGGCTACCCTGATCTATACTTCAGGAACGACAGGAAATCCTAAAGGCGTGATGCTCTCACACCGTAATCTGGTATCCAATTCAGATGCATCGCTTGAAATCATCAACCAGCAACCCATGAAAAAGGCTCTTAGTTTTCTGCCTTTGTGCCATGTTCTTGAGCGCATCATGAGTTATACTTACCAAAGGCACGGAGCATCCATTTACTATTGCGACAATCTTGAACAAATCGGAGACTTTATCCGCGAAACAAAACCTGAGATTTTCACAGCTGTACCAAGAGTGCTCGAAAAAACCTACGAAAAGATCGTCGCTAAAGGAAGGGCCCTTAGCGGACTAAAGAAAATGCTGTTTTTCTGGGCATTGAACCTTGGTGAGCAATATGAGCCCTGGGGTAAACACAGTGCCTGGTATATGTTCCGGCTTAAAATAGCAAGAAAGCTAATTTTCAGTAAATGGCATGCTGCTTTGGGCGGAAAGCTTCAAACCATTGTAAGTGGCGGGGCGAGTCTTCAGGAACGTATCGCGAGAGTGTTCTGGGCCGCGGGTTTCAAAGTCATCGAAGGCTATGGACTCACTGAAACATCGCCTGTGATTGCTGTTGGTAATTTCTTGCCTGGTGGTGTTCTTATCGGAACTGTAGGCCCATTATTGCCAGGTGTTGATGTAAAGATTGCCGAAGACGGCGAAATATTGTGCAAAGGACCCAATGTAATGCTGGGCTATTACAAACGACCTGACCTCACAGCCGAAATCATTGATGAAGAAGGTTGGTTGCACACGGGAGATATAGGTCATTTTGAAGGCAAATTCCTTCGTATCACCGACAGGAAAAAGGAAATGTTCAAAACCTCAGGAGGCAAATACATTGCGCCTCAGCAGGTTGAGAACCACCTCAAGGAGTCATCATTTATTGAAAACGCACTCGTTGTTGGAGAGGGTAAAAACTTCGCCGCGGCGATCATCATGCCGAATTTCGCCCACATCGAATCGTGGTGCAATATTAAAGGTATACCGTATACCGGGCCAAAAGAGGTAGTCAAAAACGATATCGTCATTAATCGTATCCAGCGCGAAGTGCTTGAAATCAATAAGGCACTTGATCAGGTGGAACAAGTGAAGAAATTCAGATTGATTGCTGATACCTGGGCTATTGAAACCGGCGAGCTTTCACCCACAATGAAACTAAAACGCAAATTCCTCAACAGAAAGTACGCCTTGCTGATCGAACAGATTTACGCAGGCGTTGATTAATGCATTAATTTGTAAACAAGCTCTTTGTAAAGCTCAGAATCATCTGCACTTACATTACCCATGCCTTTGGCTTTGAGGTCAAACTCGCGCAAAATGCTTATATTTTGAACTATTTTGGAAACAGGATAATGTTTGATCGCTTCTGTGTAATCATTGACAAAAAAAGGATTAACGCCCAGAACCGAAGCAAGGTTGTTACGTGACCGATCAGTGGTGTAATGGCATTTGAGCAGTTTTACATAATAGTTGTAGAGTATTACCACAGTCATCAGCAAGGGGTTATCTTTACTGTTGGAGCCGAAATGCAAGACGATTCTGTAGGCATTCCTGATGTTTTTTTTGCCAATGGCCTGCTGTAATTCAAACACATTGAAATCCTTCGAAATGCCTATATTTCGCTCCACGGCATCTTCGGTTATCGTTGTTCCCGGTGGTTGGCTGATGATCAGTTTTTCGAGTTCATTCCTGACTTTCTGCAGTTCAGTGCCCAAATAATCAGCAATCATCTGGCAGGCCTTGGGTGTTATTGTGTAGTTTTTTTGAGCCAGATATCTGTTTATCCATTCGGGTATGCTGTTTTCATAGAGTTTTTTCGACTCATATAAAACTCCTTTCTTCTCAATAGTGCGTGACAAGGATTTTCTCTTGTCTAGTTTCTTGTATTTGTAGTTGAGGACTAATATAGTGGATTCGAGCGGATGAAGAACATAAGGTTCAATTGCATCTATGTCTTTAACATCCTGTGCTTCTTTTACAATGAGCACCTGATAATTTCCGGTCATGGGATAACTCTTGGCCTGATTGATAATTGCACGGGCATCTACATCACGGCCATAGACAACAATTTTGTTGAAGTCTTGATATTGTTCCTCAAGCACTGTGTCTTCGATCAGGTCTGAGATGGTGTCAATAAAATATGGTTCTTCACCCATAAGCATGTAGACCGGGTAGTACACCTTGTTACGGATATCGCTGATGATCTGTTCGAATGTCATTTATCGCCCGATCTTAAAATTTCAGGTGTTTTACTGTAAGTCCCTGGTTGATCAATTGTTCCAGAGATTCGATGCCGATTTTAAGATGCTCTGCCACATATCTTTTATTGACATTGCGGTCGCTTTCGGAAGTTTTGACGCCTTCGGGTGTCATAGGTTGGTCAGATACCAGCAGGAGTGCGCCTGTCGGGATTTCGTTGTAGAAACCGACCGTAAAAATGGTGGCTGTTTCCATATCAACGGCCATGCTTCTGGTTTTGATCAGGTATTCTTTGAATTCTTCATCATGTTCCCATACCCTTCTGTTTGTGGTGTATACTGTTCCGGTCCAGTAATCCCGGCCATGATCGCGTATGGTTGTCGAGATGGCCTTCTGAAGACTGAAAGCAGGCAATGCAGGCACTTCGGGCGGGAAATAGTCGTTTGAGGTTCCCTCTCCTCTGATGGCGGCAATTGGTAAAATGAAATCGCCAACCTGGTTTTTCTTTTTCAGTCCGCCGCACTTGCCCAGAAACAAAACTGCTTTGGGATTGATAGAGCTTAAAAGATCCATGATGGTAGCAGCATTAGCACTGCCCATACTGAAGTTGATAATGGTTATGTTGCCCGATGTGGCACAAGGCATTGGGTGCTCGTGTCCTACGACCGGTACATTATGCCATTCCGCAAACAACTCAAGGTATTGATTGAAATTGGTCAGAAGAATGTATTCGCCAAAATCTTCCAGCGCCTGACCGGTATAACGTGGCAGCCAATTTTCCACAATGCGTTTTTTATCTTTCATCAGCGCTTCTTTTATTGAGCAAATATACTGATTTTTGCCCTTTGATTCTGAAGTGTATTGAAAGGTTGTTTCAATGATAAACTGGTTTTCTACCCGGCTAAAAAACAACAAAGAGGAGGTGTTCGATCCCATTCGTCGTAAATGGGTGCGGCTGACACCCGAGGAGGAAGTAAGGCAGATGTTGCTGCGCGATCTTGTTGAGCAGTATCATGTGCCGCCCGGACTTATTTCCGTTGAGTTTCCGTTAAAAGTTAATGGAATGGAGAAGCGTTGCGATGTTGTTGTGTTCGATCATCACATAAATCCATTGATGATTGTGGAATGCAAGGCGAGGAATGTGAACCTGAATCAGGATGTTATGGTTCAAGCCTCTACTTACAACCTTAATCTAAAGGTGCCGTTTTTACTCATTACTAATGGTAATCAGCAATATTGCTGTAAAATTAATTACTCAGAAGGTGAGATCGTTTTTCTGAATGCAGTTCCCTTCTATGAAGAAATGACGGAGCCTGATCGTTGATACAAACCACAATGCCCAAACCTCACAATATGACCAGCTTTCGCGTGATTTTGCTGCCATCAATGGAGTTTACACGGATATAGTAAACCCCTGAGGGAATTCCCGTCGTAGAGATATTAATTGCGGGTGTATCTGTTGCAAAATTCCTGAGCACAGAACCATGCATATCCAATACTTCTATCACAAGAGGCATTTGCAGTCCACTGGACTGAAAAATGGTGTAACCAGCGGATGGATTTGGAAATATTGTCAGTTGACGGGAAACGGGTTGTTTATCATCCTGATATAGAATAATATCCAGATCAAAGATATAGCCTGCCCCGCATCTGTATCCCATCTCCTCATCATAAGGAGCTCCGCAGAGCGCATTGTTTTCCCATAACCCAACATCCGCTCCGAATCGCTGTTGGTTGTGTCCGTCTGACGGCACAATCTTCGAAGTTTGTATCCAGTTGTTGTCGTCAAGGCTGTATATGTATATTGAACCGCTCTCGCCGTGTCCGGTGATATTGTATAAACTGGCTATCAACAGATTGTTCTGGTAGATTGATACTGAGTTTCCAAAAAAGGCTCCGGCATGACCATCGTCAGGAAGCAGTTTCTGCGATTGAATCCATCCATTATTAGTTGCTTCAAAAACATACACAGCCCCGGATTTATCTCCCTGTTCACCATCATTATATGCACCAATAATCAGATAGTTTTCAGTGGTTGAAATATCTTGTCCGAAATGCTGACCAGTCATGGGATCTTCAGGATACAATTCTTGTACAAGCACCCAGCTGCCATCAACTAAATCGTAAACATAAACCTTCCCCGAGTATGTAGCATAAGTAGAATTTCCAATCGCTCCGACAAAGAGATTATTGTTGTTTAAGAAAACAGATGTGCCGAATAAATCATTGGCAAGCAGGTCAGCAGGCACCAATTTTTGATGAAAGTTCCAGTTGTTTTCTGTTTTCTTGTAAATATATACTGCACCCGATGATGCGCCTTGATCGTCATCCCAATATGAGGTCACAGCTGCATAATTTCCATGAATGTCAACTTTAGCACCAAAACGATCCTCTTCTTCGGGATCGTATGGAGTAAGACGTGCAGTTTCAATCCATTCATCGCCATTTCGCTGATACACATAGGCCGAACCACTTCGCACGGATCCTACAACATCCCGGTAGGCTCCCGTAACAATCTGGTCGTCATAAACCGAAACTGCATAACCAAAGTAATCTGCAAATCCACCATCTGAAGCAATCAGTTTTTCCTGTTCTACCCAGGCTTCACCATCGAAATAGTAAACGTAAACTGAACCGCTTTGAATATCATTGTCATCGTCGTAAACATTGCCAATGACAGCATAGTTTCCATTGATTGATACACTCCACCCAAAACAGTCCTCGACATTAAAGTCGGGTGCGGTAATTTTCGTCACTTGCGCATTTGTTGTGTTAAAATGCAGGACAAGAAACACACATGTTAAGTATTGAAATAACTGTTTCATGATTTAATTGGTTTGGTTAATATACCACAAAGATAGGGAATGTGCAAAAGAATGTCAATAAAAAATGTTGAAAATGAACTTATTAAATCATCTACTGATAAAGAAAAATGTTTACAATCTGGTCAATTCAACCAAAACTGCGCATGCTTATCACGGGTTAATGCTGCAAGACATGATAAACACAAAAAACTGTTCCGGTGATTAAAATCTTGTTTACAGAATCTTTAAACGATAATCAGTGTATATTGATGATCAGCAAATATGATAACAAACTAATCTCAGTGAGAGCTAATCTGATCCGATTCTGAATTGGTTTACATTTTCTTTTTCAAAATATTCTTACATTTGAGCAAGGAAATATAATGTGATGCGTGCCACCGGATTTAGAATCAGGTTCTTGTTTTTTATGCTCATTTCAAGCTTGTTGCTGTTGAAATTGCCGGTTAAAAGTCAAACATCACTTATTGCGGCTACTGACGAAAAATTGGAAACCGTGCAGGATTACATCGGTCTGGCACAGATGTACCACCTGCGTTCCCTTGACAAAGCGTTTGAATACAGTGTAAAAGCACTGGAACTTGCCAAAGAAAGCCGGCAGGACAGCCTTCTTGCAAAAGCTTTTAAAAATTTGGGGGTTACATACTATTACCGTGCAACTTATGCGGAAGCGATCCTGTTTTTTGACAGTGCTCTTACCGTTTTTTCTAAATTGGGTGATTCTTCAGAGATAGCTAATATCCATAACAATCTTGGAATTATATATTCTGATATCGGACAACCGATCGAATCGCTTGACTTTCTGTTCAGATCATTGAGTTACCGTCGCCGGGTTGCTGATTCAGTTGGAATGAGCCATAACATGAATAATATAGGAGCCCTGTATTACGAAATTAAAGCTTATAGTCAGGCTCTGGATTATTTTGAACAGGCATATGATATTGCCTCAGCTTTGCAAGATGATCGATCAAGATTAAGCACCCGGAATAATATCGGGTTGATACAATTGGAAAAGGGAAATCTTGAAGAAGCAAAACATTCTTTTTTGGAATGTATTGTCGTTTCGCAACGATTAACCGATGTTGTCGGTGAAGCGAATGCATTGAATAACCTAGGTGATTTATACCTGAATAAAGAAATGCCCGACAGTGCACTTGTTTATTACCAGATGGCTGTAACAAAGTTTGAGCAACTTTCACGCACTTCAGGTGAAACTCTCAATGGAATAGGAAGGTCATATTATGCAAAGGGAGACTTCAGAAAAGCATCGGATGTGTTCAGGTCTGCACTAAAAGTAGCTCGGGATACTGATAATAAATACCTTGAGCTTAATGTGTTAAAGAATCTGTTCGAATCCTATAACAATTTAAATGATAAAGAGAAGGCACTGGAAACACTCATTGAATATCATGACCTTTTCGATCAGACAAAAATTCTTTTTGATTCCACAGCACTCACAAATATTGAGTCCAGATTCAAAGTGGAACGAAAACTTGCTGATATTGAAACGCTTGAACGAGAAAAGGTTATTCAGGAACAACTGCTTGACGGGCAGAAACGCACAATACGTTTTCAGCACATTGCTTTGACGGTAACGCTCATTGCACTGGTTTTATTTATAATGCTGCTGTTTATAGCCCACCGCTTTAATGTAAGGCTCAGGAATACAGGCAGAATGCTCGAAGAGAAGAACAAAGAGACCGAAAGAACAGGTCGGATGCTGTCGCGACTCAACGAAGAACTCACAGTTCAGAAGGAACTGCTGTTGACACTGATTAATGCTACACCCGACATGATTTGTTTCAAAGATGGACAGGGCAGATGGTTGCAGGCCAACAAAGCCATTCTGGAAGTCTTTTCGCTTGAAAAAGTTAATTATCATGGTCATAAAGATTCTGATCTGGCCGGGTTCTCTCCGTTTTTCAGGACTGCTCTCGAAAGTTGTGAGGTCACGGATGAGATTACCTGGCAAAAAAGGACTTTGTCTCGCAGCGATGAAATTATACCACAACCTGATGGGAATGACAGGATTTTTGATGTGATTAAAGTGCCTCTTTTTCAGACGGATGGCAGCAGGAAAGGTCTTATCGTGCTGGGTCGGGATATTACCCAACGGAAGAATGCAGAAGATAAACTGGTTGAAGCACTTCATAAGGCCGAAGAGTCGGATAAACTCAAATCCGCCTTCCTGACCAATATTTCACACGAAATCAGAACCCCGCTGAATGCTATTATAGGTTTTAGTGAAATACTGAAAGATCCATTGGTCCCACCACAGGAACAATTGCATTTTTTGTCGCTTATTAATGATAATGGACATCTGCTGCTAAAACTTATCTCAGATATCATCGACTTGTCACGGATAGAAGCCGGTGAAACAAAGCTTAACCTGAATCTGACCAATCTCAATAAAATGTTTCATGAGATTTATGCGCAGTACCAAAATCAGATCTTCTCACCTGACAAGCACAAATTTGCGTTTGATTTTAGCGGGCCAGACGAACTAGTGTTTTGTAAGGCGGATGAATCAAGGCTTAGACAAATTGTTGAGCATCTGCTCGACAACGCCTTCAAATTTACTGAAGTAGGGAAAGTTGAACTGGGATTCGAATGGCTGCATGATAAGCTGCACATATGGGTCAGCGACACAGGGCCGGGTATTCCTGTGGATAAGCAGGAGATGGTTTTCAAACGTTTTATTAAACTGAACAGCACGGGCAGACGTTTATATTCAGGTACCGGACTCGGGCTTAGTATTGCCGAGCAAATGGTGCGTTTAATGGAAGGTAAGCTTTGGTTCGAAAGTATGGTCGAACAAGGGACGATTTTTCATGTCAGCCTGCCCCTACAGTTAATGGAGAAAGAAACTATTCAAAATGAAAATGTTACATACCGCAAATTCGATTTCAAAAGTAAGACCATCCTGATTGTAGAGGATGTCGAGTCAAGTTATGAGTTATTGAAATTGCTTATTGAACCGACTGGTGCTCTGACAATCAGGGCAGTTGATGGGAAGCAGGCAGTTGACCTTTGCCTTCAGCAATCTGAGATCGATTTGGTTCTTATGGACATACATCTTCCTCTTATGAATGGACTTGAAGCAACGCGACAGATTAAGAAACATCGGCCGGGACTTCCTGTTGTTGCTCAAACAGCCTATGCTCTTACTGATGAGAAAGAGGCCTGTTTCGAAGCCGGTTGCGATGGATATATTGCAAAGCCCATCCGGAGTAGTTTTTTGTTGCCCGTGATTAGTGAGATTCTTGAAATGAGTCAATAGAATAGACTTATTTTATATTGTAAATCAATAACATAGTTTTAATTGATGTGTCGCGTCTTCCATTAATTGCAATCTTTGTTAATTTTTGGATAAATTACCTTCCAGGCTTCCCGATAGAAAAAAAAATTACCTTTGCAGTAAGTTAAAAAAATAGCCATGAAAAGTATCCTCATTAAGTTTGTCCTGCTCATCGTTATTATCCTTTTGGCGTACCTTGTTTACAACAGTATCATGCAACCGGTGCATTTCAACAAGGAGAAATCGCTTCGCGAAGTAGAGGTCGTGCAGCGTTTAAAAGACATTCGTTCTTCACAGGTTTTTTATCGTCAGGCCAATGGCAAGTATGCCGGCCATTTTGATTCTCTGATCAGTTTCCTCAGGACCGGTGAGATTCCTGTAGTAAAACTTATTCCTGATCCGAATGATACAACATTCACTAAAACTATTTCGGACACACTGGGTTACATCCCTGTGATGGACTCATTATTTAGTAAGCGTAAAGATTTTGCCGTTGACGAACTGCGGTATATACCATTTTCTGACCGTGTTCAGTTTCAGCTGGAAGCAGGTGAAATTGACAGAGGAGGTGTTCGTGTAGGTGTTTTCGAAGCAAAGGCACCCTATCTGGTTTATCTGAAAGGCCTTGATGAACAAAGAGTGTACAACCTCATAGCCAGTCAGGAACAACTGGAAAAATACCCTGGATTGAAAGTAGGTTCTATGCAGGAACCTTCAACCGACGGCAACTGGGAATGACAGGCTGAACCCTATGTCAGCAGCGTTCAGACCACATATCCGTCGCATAGACAAAGCTTTCAGGGAAGATTATTCAAGAAGTTTTCATCTGACCATCCATCTATCCATGGGTAGTCTTTCATTGGCGATATATTATCCTGAAAAACAGCGATATGTCGGTATCGAATCCTATCGTTTTAATGATGTGCATGACGATATCAGGCTGGCAGCATTGGTTGATCAGGTGGTGATGAACAATCCCTGGCTTGCATATCCTTTTCAATCTGTGAATGTGCTGGTCGACAATGATTATACTGCACTTGTTCCTGCCCCGTTATATGACGAAAAAGAGAAAGGAACATGTCTGGCCTTTACTCAGTTGTACAGGGATAATTCCCGGATTGTTTCGGATCATCTGAGTAACGCAGCTGCCTATCAGGTTTATTATTTGTCGAATCCACTGGTCGAAAAAATCAAGGATTTATGGGCCAATGCTCGGATCGCACATTTTTCTTCAGCACTTATTGAAAGCCTGATGATACAGTTCAAGAATAGATCTGTTGATGATGCACTCTTTGTTCATCTGCGTCAGGGTGTGTTTGATCTGGTGGTTATCAGAAACGAAAAGTTGTTTTTCTATAACTATTTCAGGTACAATACCCGTGAAGATTTCATTTATTTTTTACTATTCTCAATGGAACAACTCCGGATGAACCCTGAACTTGCCCGATTGTATTTGCTTGGCGATGTTGACAGAAGTTCCCCCACATTTGACATTGCCCTGAAATATATCAGAAACGTTGCCTTTATTGACGAAAGCAAAGCATTACAATACAGTTATGTGCTGGATGAAATACCCCACCACAGGCATTATGTCCTGTATCATGCATTAAGATGCGAATTATAAGAGGCAGCCACCAACGCAGACTGATTCATCCTCCGGCAAATCTGCCTGTAAGGCCGACAACTGATCTGGCTAAAGAGTCCCTTTTTAATGTTTTAGATCATTATATTGATTTTGAATCCATTCGTGCTATTGATCTTTTTTCGGGTACAGGTAACATCAGCTATGAATTGGTTTCTCGGGGTGCATCACATGTAATTGCTGTTGAGCAAAACCCCCGATGCGCCAGATTTATTCATGAAACAGGAATCCTTTTGGGAATGAACCAACTGAAAGTAGTGCGTGCAGATGTTTTCGGATACCTGAAACATCCTTCCGGAAATAATGATCTGGTTTTTGCCGATCCTCCCTATGATATGAAGCAACTAGCAGACCTGCCCGAATTGGTTCTGAAACAAGAGTTGTTGAAAACAGGAGGGCTTTTTGTTCTGGAACATCCGAGGGAGTATGATTTTACACCGGCGGCATTTTTTGTTGAAAAGCGACAATACGGAAAAGTGAACTTCAGTATATTTCTGTTTGAACCAAATGCCTGAATTGTTCCCGGATTATTGTGTTTTTCAGTTGTTAACCTGAAAAGTTGTACTGAAATAAAAACAAAAAAGCTGCCCGATGAGAGCAGCTTTCTTTATTCAGTGTATGCTTGTTAATACTCATCCTCATGGAAGAAAAAATCTTCTTTTGTCGGATAATCAGGCCAGATGTCCTCGATTCGTTCATAAATCTCTCCCTCATCTTCCATTTCCTGAAAGTTCTCGATTACTTCCTGAGGGGCTCCCGATCTGATGGCCCATTCCAGCAACTCATCGCGAGTGGCAGGCCAGGGAGCGTCTTCCAGTTTTGAAGCCAGTTCTAATGTCCAATACATTGTGGTTAGCGTTTGGGTTAAAATTTTTGCAAAAGTAATGGATTTTCAATTGAAGTCAAGTAAAAAATGAAACTGTCGATTTTGCTCTAATAGCGCGGCTTCCAGGGAGTTTCGGTGCTATTGGTGTGTTTGCTGAAGTGTCTTGCAAGCACAAATAAATAGTCAGAGAGACGGTTTAGATAACGTATGTCGATATTGGCAACTTCGTGGCTGGTTGATAGCCTGATACATATCCTTTCTGCTCTTCGGCATACAGTGCGGGTGACATGACAAAGTGAAACAAGCGTATGTCCGCCGGGTAAAATGAAGTTGCTCAGAGGCTCAAGGGTCTCATTCATCCTGTCGATTTCGCTTTCCAGCAGCATCACATCATCTTCACTGAGTTCCGGCATTTTTCGTGTCAGAACGCCATTGGGGTCTTCGGCAAGATGCGATTCGAGCGTAAACAATCTGTCCTGTATCTCAATAAGAACTTCACGGCTCTTTGCATCAGCTTCGACATGGTCGCGGATCAAGCCAATGAACGAGTTTAGTTCATCAACTGTTCCATATGCTTCAATACGCTCGTGGTACTTAGGTACTCTGGTGCCGCCAATTAATGAAGTCTGACCTTTGTCGCCAGTCTTTGTATATATTTTCATTTCTTCACTCACAACTCATAGTTTGCAGATGTAAACAATAGACAATGGAAAATGTTGCCATGCATCTTTATTTAACGCGCAAGTGACCGGCCACCGTCAAGATGTTGGTGTTGATTTCGTCTGATTCGATTAAACCGTCTTTTAGGCGTATGATTCTGTGGGCATGCTTGGCAATATCTTCTTCATGTGTTACCACAATAATGGTGTTTCCATTGCGGTGAATTACCTCCAGCAAGCCCATAATTTCAATGGATGTCCGGGAATCGAGGTTGCCTGTAGGTTCATCGGCCAACAGTATAGATGGATTGTTGACAAGTGCCCGTGCAATGGCAACGCGTTGTCTTTGACCTCCCGAAAGTTCATTTGGTTTGTGCTTCACACGATCCGAAAGTTGAACATCATCAAGCACCTTTGATGCCAGTTCAAGTCTTTTCGCCTTACCTACTCCTGCATAAACCAGGGGAAGCATCACGTTTTCGAGTGCTGTTGAACGTGGCAATAAATTAAATGTTTGAAAAATAAAACCAATTTCTTTGTTCCTTACATCAGCAAGTTGGTTGTCGTCCATATGGCTCACGTCCTGACCATTCAGAAAATAGTTTCCGGAAGTTGGGGTATCCAAACATCCAAGAATATTCATCAAGGTTGATTTGCCCGAACCTGATGGTCCCATCAATGCGACATACTCATTGCGGTTAATGACAATGTCAATGGTTCTTAAGGCCTTTACAGTTTCAGAACCTACTTTAAAATGCCTGCTTATCCCTGTCAAGCGGATTACTTCGCCGTTTTTCATCCTGATATTTATTGCTGCTTAACCACAAAAGTAAGCCTATTTGACATATTGAAGCCAGGTAAATAGTATCCTTGAAGAAGTTTTCCTTATTGGTATAATCAGAAACTTTTGTCCGCAGATACTAAAAGGCCGGTAATCAGTATTTAAGTATAAAATGCTGTTTCTCTACTCCTTTTCGGAAAAATACGATACCCATGTGGAACAAATCGATGCTCAGGCTAACTTCTTTCCGGTTTGCAATATGCGACCAGGCTTCTTCCATTTCGTCTGACCAGTGTATATCATCGAACACGAATACGCTGTTTTCGTGCGCTAATTCAAGGCATTGATTAAAGTAATCGATGGTGGGCAGTTTTCGGTGGTTTCCGTCAAAAAACACGAAATCAAGTTTCTTAAAAGTTGCCAGTGTAGTTCCCAATACCTTATCGAAGTTACCTATTACCATTTCAATTTTGTTAAACTCCATTCTGTTGAAAAGGCTTTCGGCAACATTTGAAATTGATGCACATCCCTCGATAGTTACAATACGCCCAGTGTTTTGTCCGGCTGCAAGTGCTATGGTTGAAAGTCCGGTTGATGTGCCAAGCTCAAGAATGTTTTCAGGCTGAAAATACTGGCTCATTCGGTACAGAAGCTTGTAATTCTTCTGTTTGCCCATATGCCTGGCGGCAAGTTTGTTCACCTGTATTCTGTATGTGCTGAACGGTTTATTTCCAGATGCAGCTCCAAAGTCAACGGTTTCGATGACATTCTTGTTATGAAGAACTGATTTTCGTGCCTTTTTGAACCGTTCATAGAATTCGTAATGTTTATGATCCTGAATTACGTTATTGAGGAAGTCATAAACAAATGGAGAGTGGATGCTGTGTCTGCCTTTCCTTTTCAGCATGTATTCGGCCAAACTGTACAATCGAATTGCTGCCATGATTATTTCGTCTTGTAAGTAATCAGAGGTTTGTGTTAGTATTAATTATTTGTCCACAATAGACAGCCTTTGAAAGGTTTTGGTTGCACAGGCTGTTTATGTGCAAAACAACAGAAGTATCATGCGTTTTCTTCATTCAAGTACAACTTTATTCATGTAAAACACTGTTCGTGTAGCATCATCACGTAATCTGTTGTTGATGATTTTCTGGTATCCTGATGCCAGAAAATAGTTTCCGTACCAGTGTCTCAGTGATGCATTGTCTTCGGCCTGCAGGCGGTCGTTCGCATGTTTCGGCTCAATTTTTATCTGTTCTGATTGTCCGATGGTCTGCGATTGCATAATCATTTTGGAGACTATTTTACCAAAACCAATATAGCTCAGCAACATTCCTTCAGAGTCGTCAAAAATTTTGAAGTGTGGGTTCATATCGTACGATATAAGGTCGCGCATTTCAAGATCATTTT
The DNA here is from genome assembly GCA_024710405.1 of Bacteroidales bacterium. Classification (GTDB taxonomy): domain Bacteria; phylum Bacteroidota; class Bacteroidia; order Bacteroidales; family F082; genus UBA6192. The sequence goes on along the minus strand of JANJUV010000002.1, from coordinate 250,519 downwards.
GCCAGAGGAGATCTCCCCGGTTGTCGAATCCGTTTACAATTCCGGCGAAATATTCAAAGCCATCGAAAACATTATATGTGTATGGAATCGGACGGCCATAGAAATCATAATCCATGCGTGTTTCGGTTCGAAAACGCGGTCTGAATGCTTCTGCCGAATACACGTAGTTTGCTCCGCTCTTGAAAAATGTCGGGTTAAAAAGCTGAATACTCAGACTCACCCGGCGCTCGTTGCGTTTCGACTTATTCTTTCGTTGGCGCGATTGAATAAGTTCAAGTGAAGTTAAGGTTGAATAAAGGTTGTCGAGGTCGTTTAAGGCAGTATAATTCTCTGAAATAATTCCTGTTGGGGTAAAAGAAAGAAAAAAGAATCCGTTTGTTTCAAAAATTTGGCTGTTTTCTTCTTCTTTTTGTTTAAATCGTTTGTTTTCTGTCTGCTGATAACAACCTGCAATCAAATAACTTTCTTCTGTGGGCTGCACTGCATAGGTGTGCAAAAACACAGGTTTATCAGGTTTATAAGAAACCTCAAACTTTTTTTGCCCATAGGGATCAAAAGCGATGAAATCTTCTGAATCGAACCTGCCGGAAAGATACTTTTTAACGGCGAGAATTACTTCGCCTTTACTTTGATTGGCAAATGAAAGCTGAATATTCGCTTTGCCTTCGATTCCTGATGATTTTGCACTCACCTGAGCCGAGCTGAGGTTTATGGTGATTATCTCAATCTCATCTTGTCTCTGAGCGAAGATAAGTGCCTGATTGCGTAAAATTTCAAAGGCTTTTATTTGTGAATCCGGTTGCAAAGGAGCTCCCAGCAGGTTGAACTTCTCGGTATTAATTTCATAGATGATCATCTGAAAAGCGCTTTCCTGACTCTTTTTCTGCTCTTTGGAAGAGAAGAGCATATAATTTTTTGTGCCCGAGCGCACTGTTTTATCAAAGCTTAACCCATCTTTCAGCAAAACATATCTGATCCATTTCTCTTCAAGATTGGTTGAATACATGTAGAAGTACCACTTGCGTTCACCTGCTTCCGAGAGTTCGTTGCTTTCAAAGAAGACCATTACCCCGTCGGTTCCCATCAATTCGACATGATGGGTTTTGTTCAGTGATTTTGCAGGTATCTCGACCCTCATGGCATCAGTCACCTGAGCAAAGGATGGGCAGGCGAGCATAAAGCCGGAAAAGAAAATTAGCTGGAAACGCAATGCGGTCAGGCTTGTTGTAAGCATGCATACTATTTTCGACGAAAAGCCTGTCATCAATTTCTGTCTGATCAATTCACTTATGTAAAAGTACAAATAAAAAGTACTTCTGAGACGAATCATCTGATCTGATTAAATAACGTTAGATGTTATTTGTTGGTGTGCCTAAATTACTGGATGGTGAATTTTAATTGGACTGCATTGGTGTTCTTTATTCTGATGATGTATTCCATTGACAGACCTGACCTAGAAGAATAAGTTCACTTAGAAATATTAAGTAAGAAAAAAGGGCCGAAAACCGGCCCTTTTCATGATATTTCAGAATCTATTTTTTGTCGTCAACTTCTTCGAAGTCAACATCGGTAACTTCATCGTCGCCGTTGTTTTTAGATTGACTTCCGGTGGATTGCTGCTCGCCTTGTTGTTGTCCACCCTGCGATTGTGTGTTTTTGTACATCTCCTCGCTGGCTGTTTGCCAGATGCTATTAAGCTTGTTCATGGCATTATCGATAGCACCCAGATCCTGGCTTCGGTGGGCTTTACGAAGTTCCTCGAGGGCTCCTTCGATTTCCGACTTTTTGTCGGTTGGCAACTTGTCACCATAATCTTTCAATTGCTTCTCTGTCTGGAAGATAAGTCCGTCAGCCGCATTCAGTTTGTCGGCACGTTCGCGTTCTTTACGATCGTTTTCAGCGTTAGAAGCGGCTTCATCTTTCATTCTTTGGATTTCGGTGTCGGTCAGGCCGGACGATGCCTCAATCCTTATGCTCTGTGATTTTCCTGTGGCTTTGTCTTTGGCCGAAACATGCAGAATTCCATTGGAGTCGATGTCAAATGTAACTTCGATCTGTGGTATTCCGCGGGGGGCTGGTGGTATTCCATCAAGGTGAAAACGTCCGATGCTTTTGTTTTGGTTTGCCATTGGGCGCTCACCTTGCAGGATATGAATCTCAACTGAAGGCTGATTGTCAGATGCTGTGCTGAATGTTTCGGATTTACGTGTAGGAATAGTTGTGTTGGATTCGATAAGTCTGGTCATCACTCCGCCAAGTGTTTCGATGCCAAGCGAAAGCGGGGTAACATCAAGAAGCAACACGTCTTTAACTTCGCCCGTAAGCACTCCACCCTGAATAGCAGCGCCAACAGCAACAACCTCATCAGGATTAACACCTTTTGATGGTTCTTTGCCAAAGAAGTCTTTAACAATCTGCTGTATTGCTGGAATTCTGGTAGAACCTCCTACAAGAATAACTTCGTTAATGTCCTTTGCTGTAAGTCCGGCATCTTCCAGTGCTTTGCGGCAAGGTTCAATAGTAGCTCGGATAAGATGATCATTTAGCTGCTCAAACTTGGCGCGACTCAGTTTACGCACAAGGTGTTTCGGTACTCCGTCAACAGGCATGATGTACGGAAGGTTAATTTCGGTTTCTGTTGAACTTGAAAGTTCAATCTTTGCTTTTTCGGCGGCTTCTTTCAGTCGTTGAAGTGCCATTGGATCTTTTCGAAGATCAAGGCCTTCATCACTTTTAAACTCTTCGGCAAGCCAGTTGATGATGGTTTCGTCGAAGTCGTCACCACCAAGGTGGGTGTTACCGTTGGTTGATTTCACTTCGAAAACACCATCGCCCATCTCAAGAATCGAGATGTCGAATGTGCCGCCACCGAGGTCATAAACAGCAACTTTGATATCGTTCTTCTTTTTGTCGAGCCCGTAAGCCAACGCGGCAGCTGTAGGTTCGTTGATGATACGTTTTACGGTCAGGCCTGCTATTTCTCCGGCCTCTTTGGTAGCCTGGCGCTGCGAATCACTGAAATAGGCAGGAACGGTGATTACAGCCTCGGTTACAGTTTGACCAAGATAGTCTTCTGCTGTTTTTTTCATTTTCTGCAGCACCATTGCCGAAATTTCCTGCGGAGTATACATCCGGTCGTCAATCTTAACCCTTGGGGTATTGTTGTCGCCTTTGACTACTTCGTATGGAACCCTTTGCTTTTCGGTCGTAACACGGTCAAAGGTTTCGCCCATGAACCGTTTGATAGAATATATAGTCTTCCTTGGATTGGTAATTGCCTGTCGTTTGGCCGGATCACCCACTTTACGTTCACCATTATCGGCAAAGCCAACAATAGATGGAGTTGTCCGTCTGCCTTCGCTGTTCGGAATTACAACAGGTTCATTGCCTTCCATTACGGCAACGCACGAGTTGGTTGTGCCAAGGTCAATACCTATGATTTTTCCCATTATTTATCCTCCTGAAAATTAGTTTTTCTGTTATTGATTGCTTTTGTCAATGATTATGCCAATCCGGGAGATAGGTGCAACGGCCTGAGATAAAATAAGAAAAACTTATTTTGTTTGGGTAGTTGATTCAGTGTAAATAACAGAAAATAAGATAAATAATCAGTAAGAAATTGTTGTTAAAAATTCACTGTAGAGTGTGACAAAAAGGCAGCAGCAGGTGTCACTGATTCTGTCAGTCCTTGATCTATCTGTTTACTATGAATCCCCAGTTGTACTCTTCAACTAGTTTCAGTTCACTTCCAACTGCAAGCGGGAATCGTTTTGTAGCAGTACGCCGGGATGAAAAGATGCCGTATCCGTTTTCGATATTGGTGTATTCCGGGATTTCCTGAATAACGCTGTTGCTTGGGGCATTAACGTCTATGTAGGTGCTTAGTTCATCTGCGGCACAGCTAATAATAACATCAACAGGGCCTGCCCAGCGTTTGACATTTAAAATGTTGTCCATCTGACCACCAAGCCGTGTGTAGAACTCCTCACCAGTAAGCACAATTTCCATGTTTTCGCCTCCATTTGTTGTGGCTGATCGCAGCATCCCCAGATTCCATGTGAGTGTTTTAAACAGTGTATCCGGGTTATCTGGAAGGAGTTCTTTGTAGTAAAAAACCAGTTTTGTTTCGTATCGCTTTCCTTTTTCAGCAGAGATCCACCTTACCTGGGTGGTAGTTGTTGAGTGAAAATTTATCCTGTTGGTTGGAAATGTGATATCAAAATTCTGGACGATATCTGTTGAGGAACTGACTTCTGCGTTTTCCCCTTTACTGATGATCAACCGATAAGTGGCTGCCGGATCAACTGGTGCAGTTGTGTAATACAGTTTTTGTTGTGGGAAATAAAAAATGGAATCACCGGCCAGCTTATTGTTTTTGGTGATGGTGTCGAGTGTTATAATGGTTTCATTTGCTCCTTTTACCTTAATCAATTTTGCATCGAGTTTTCCTGAATAATTGCTTGAGTCGGGTTCCTGTGCAATCAACAATGCATTGCCGGGGCCAAGATAAGCACGCGAAATTTTCACAAAAGTTGTGTCTGTAGCGGGTTCCATCATCCCGTAAACAATGCTTATATCTTTATAAGTTGCATAATTGTCCACATCTGTTGAACATGCTGATAGCAGCACTAAGATAAAAAATGCCGTGATGGCGTTCATTTTCTTCATATCGAATATAGAATTGGGCGCAAAATTACGATTATAAGATGGACACATACAGGTTTCAAACGTTCTTTTCGGTCATTTCATATTTATTGATGAAAGTTTGATGTACTTTTGTGGGCCTTTACAGGACTGAACTTTCATTGAATTAAACATATAGACATGTACAGCACAAAAGATATTCCCAAAATAACCACTCATGTGCTTCAGGAGATGAAGCTGAGGGGCGAAAAAATCGCTATGCTGACAGCCTATGATTTCAGCATGGCTAAAATTCTTGACGAAGCAGGAATTGATGTTATATTGGTTGGCGACAGTGCATCAAACGTGATGGCAGGTCACAAAACTACCCTGCCCATCACCCTCAATGAAATGATTTATCATGCCTCATCAGTCATGCGTGCTGTAAATCGTGCACTTGTGGTTGTTGACATGCCTTTTGGGACATATCAGGGTAACTCAAAAGAAGCCCTGAGTTCAGCCATCAGAATTATGAAGGAATCTGGTGCAAACGCCATCAAAATGGAAGGCGGAAACGAAATTGTAGAATCCATCGACCGCATTCTGAGTGCTGGCATTCCCATACTCGGGCATCTTGGACTGACCCCACAGAGCATCAATAAATTTGGTACTTACGTGGTTAGGGCAACAGAAGAAAAAGAAGCAGAGAAGTTGAGAAGAGATGCCAGAATACTCGAACAGGCCGGCTGCTTTGGAATTGTACTCGAGAAAATACCGGCAAGCCTTGCCGCTGAAGTGACTCAAGCTGTCAAGATACCCACAATCGGGATTGGTGCAGGCTCTGGTGTCGACGGACAAGTGCTGGTACTGCATGATATGCTTGGAATCAATCAGAAATTTTCGCCTCGTTTTCTGCGCCGCTATCACAATCTGTATGAAGAAATCAGAGGTTCGGTTTTTTCTTACATTTCGGATGTAAAATCGGTGAACTTCCCAAGCGAAAGGGAGCAGTATTAGATTTTAAAGTCAGCCGCATCCGACCTTCAATCCGTAATTATGGATATTGATCAATTCCGTAAACGCATTCTTTTTGAAGACAACCATTTGATCGTTGTCAATAAACTGGCCGGAGAAATCGTTCAGGGCGATAAAACAGGTGATGAATCCCTTCTCGATACAGTTAAAGACTATATAAAACTAACATGTAACAAATCAGGAAACGTATTCGCCGGACTCGTGCACCGGATAGACCGTCCGGTAAGCGGAGCGGTGATCTATACCCGGACAGGCAAAGCCCTCAGCAGAATGACAGAGCAGTTGAAACAACAAAAAATCATTAAGTCTTATTGGGCTGTTGTTGCCTCTATTCCTGATCCTGAGGAAGCCGAACTAGAGCATTTTTTGCTCCGTAACGAGAAACGCAACAAAACTTTCATTGTAGAAAAACAAGTTCAGGGTGCTAAACAAGCTCGACTCGATTATCGGCTGCTTTATTCTGCTGATCGTTATCATCTGCTGTATGTCAGAATACATACCGGCCGTCACCATCAGATCAGGGCTCAGTTGTCGGCTATAGGCTGCCCAATAGCAGGCGACCTGAAATACGGGGCAAAAAGATCTAACTCTGACGGTTCCATTGGCCTTCATGCGAGGTCGCTCGAGTTCGATCATCCCGTGGGAGGAAGCAGAATTTTAATAGAGGCTCCCACTCCACATGTCTTCCCCTGGAATTTGTTTGAGGGTCAGTGATATTTTTACCTTCATTTATATCAATCATTATCAGTCAAAGTTAACCTGTGGTTCCTTTTTGCTTTCGATTTCTACACTGGTTTTGCGAAAACCCTTCCATATTCTTAAGGATTGAATAACTTTGGCAATTGGGCCGATCAAATGTTATTTTTATGTTGAAGCAAAGGTTTTATGTAGTCTTGTACTTTTTGTTGTCGGCTTATATTGCCGATGCTCAGTATTTTTTAACCGGACAGGATCCTGCATCTCTGCGCTGGCGACAAATACGGACGAAGGATTTTCGGGTGATTTTTGCTCAGGATGATACTGTACAAGCTAATAGACTGGCAAATTTGCTTCAATCAACTTATAATCCTGTACGTTTTGAACTTCAATCACCTGTTGTCAAAACGGATGTTGTTCTGCATAATCGCTCTGTAATCTCTAATGCTATGGTTGGGTGGGCTCCGAGGAGAATGGATTTTTACCACACACCACCACCTGACGGATATGCCCAGGATTGGTTTAAACAACTAAGCCTCCACGAGCTCAGGCATGTGGCTCAGTTAAGCGCTATGCACAAAGGTTTTGGCAATGTGGTTCGCTATGCTTTTGGCCAGCAGGGAACAGCCGGACTATTCGGGTTGTTTGTACCATTCTGGTTCGTCGAAGGGGATGCTGTAGCAATTGAAACCGCCATGAGTTTCAGTGGGCGTGGACGGTCACCTTTGTTTGAGGCAGGGCTTAGGGCACAATTGCTCGAGAAAGGATATTATCTGTATGACAAGGCTTATTTCGGATCATACAAAGACTACACACCTGATGTTTACGAACTTGGATATTTTGTGGTTGGTCACAACCGATATAAGTTTGGTCCGGCTGTATGGGACATACCCCTGGATCATGTTGCCCACAAGCCATATACACTTGTGCCTTTTACCAGAGGAATAAGAAAGGCAATCGGACTAGGAAAGGCTGGACTTTACAATGAAACGATGTATGACTTGTTCGAAATCTGGAAAAAGCAGGCTGACGACACTGATTACACTCCCACATTATATCTGAGTCCTGAAAATAAGACTTATACAAGTTATAATTCGCCACAAAATCAGTCGGATGGCACTGTAATAGCATTGCGTGTGTCAAAAAGCGATATTCCACGAATTGTTCGTGTGTCAGGAAGTCATGAGCAAGTGCTGTATACTCCGTCAATGATGCTTGAGCAAACAATAACGGCAACAGATTCATTGGTTGTGTGGGCTGAATATCGCACAGATCCACGCTGGTCAAACCGTGACTATTCTGTATTGATGGTCGGAAACCTTAATGACGGAACTCAGCGACAAATGACATGGAACAGCAGATTTTTTTCACCTTCCCTAACATGTGGAGGCCTTCGCGTTGTAGCGGTAGAGCCTGATTTAAACGGGAAAAGCTCTCTGGTTGTACTTGAAATAGAAAATGGAAAAGAATTGTTCAGGTTTACCTCAGATACCCTGACATTTCAAACACCTGTTTGTTTGCCCGAAAGTAGTTCAATAGCTACTATAGCTGTTGGTGATCATGGGAAAACCCTAATGGTAATAGATCTTGTGACCTCCGCCATTAAATATAAATTGACCTTCGGATATGATGACATCAGTATTTCTGATGTCAATCCTGATGAAGTGTTGATCACATCCGGAAGATCGGGAATTTCCAATGTTTTTAGACTCAAACTGGCTACAGACGAATTGATTCAGATCACATCTTCACGTTTTGGTGCTGCCGATGCAGTATTTGGCAATTATGGAGATGTATTGTTCAGCGATTATACTTCTGATGGATACAAAATATCGAAGATGGATTTACGAGATGCAGTCAAAAAGCCTTATGCTGAAGTCGTTAATAGTAATTATCAATTAGGTGATTTGCTGGGTTCTTTGAGTTTATTCAGGATAGACACATTGACAGCACCTGACTCGTCATATAAACATGAAAAGTATCGAAAGGGACTGAATCTGTTTAGTTTTCATAGTTGGGCGCCCTTGAGCGGAAGTTTTGACAACCTTAATATTAATCCTGGCTTGAGTCTGATGTCACAAAACACATTGAGCACGGCAGTGACTACTTTTCAATACACCTACAATTCAAATGAACAAACTAGCCGTTATGCACTTGGCTTTGAATACTATGGATGGTATCCTGCCATAACTGTCAATGCTTCAAATGAGTTCCGGCGTGGTGTTGCACAGAAGGATGATCAGCTGGTTCCTATAAAATGGCACGAAAATGTTTTAACAACCGGCGTTTATATTCCGCTTCAGTTCCATTCCGGACCATGGTTGAAAGGATTATTGCCGTCTATCAGTTATCAGCTCACAGACAGACGAATGGTAAAGGATGTGCCTTTGCGTTTTGCTGATCCTGTTACACATGCATTGGCATATAATATTGGTGCTTATTCGTTACACAGAAAATCAGAGCGGGATCTGTTGCCAAGGCTCGGAATACGGGCACAGAGCATCTTTCGTCATACAGTTTCAGGCAAATCCCGTCAGTTTTATTCGAGCCTGAATGTGTACTTGCCCGGATTAATGGCACATCATGGAATGAGCATTATGGCTGCGTTTGAAGAACAAAATCCGACAAATGTGTTTTTTGGTCAATACATTAGTTTCCCGAGAGGTTATTCAGATTTGTTTTTCCTGAAAAACACTGTCGTTAAACTTGATTATGTTGCACCGTTATGGTATCCGGACTGGGTCATTCCAACCGTATTCTATCTTAAAAGAATCAGGGGAGGTTTGTTTGCTGATGCTTTTACAGGAAGTAACAAGAATGCGAGCAACTACTATGCTGCAGCAGGAGCCGAGTTTCTTACGGACTGGCATTTTCTGAATTTCCCCTTCCCCGTTACTATAGGCGGCCGGATAAGCTATCGCGAGACTGATGGCGTCTGGGTGTCTGAGTTTTTATTCGGGATTGACACATCGGCTTTGTATTGATTAAATGAGGATGTAGCCAGAAAGTATGATTTGAGTGAATTTGGGCTTTGTGTACATTTGTCGCCTGAATCATCTGATTATGCATCAATTTTGGAATCTAATCTTTATGTCACTTGCCGTATTTGCGGGGGCACATCTTTTACCTGGCATTTTTGTACAGGATTTTTTAACATCTATAGTCGTTGCTTTGGTGCTGGCTTTGCTGAACATTATTGTAAAACCTGTTCTGGTTCTGCTTACAATACCGGTTACACTCATCACCCTTGGCTTGTTTTTGCTGGTAATCAATGCAGTTGTGGTTATTATGGCAGGCAAACTGGTACCGGGATTCGAAGTTAATGGATTCTGGTGGGCCTTGTTGTTCAGTGTGTTCCTGAGTCTTGTTCAGTGGCTTTTCAACCGAAACAAGACAACGGGAAAACAAGCCTGACGATGGTAATGTCAGCGATAATAAACATTTTCACGAGGTCATTTTTTTAGATTATCCTGACAAACCTGTTATGCACATCAGGTAATCACCATTTATTTACAAACTTTTTGGATATTTGTGTCGAACCCATCATTTGACAAACGATGAAAAGCAGAATACTGACCTATGAGCCCGAGATCGAGCAGATCATAAGAAAATGCAGATATTGCAGCATGGCAATGGTTGATATGGATGGTAATCCTTATGTGATTCATATGAATTTCGGATATCAGGACGGAACAGTTTTCTTTCATTCGGCTCCTGAAGGAAGAAAGATCGATATTTTGCGGATTAATCCTCAGGTGTGTCTGTCATTCAGTACCGATCACCTGCTCCGGTGGCAGAATATTGATGTGGCATGCAGCTACTCCATGAAATACAGGTCGGTGCTTATTCGTGGAAAAGCAGTTTTTATCGATGATTATGACCAAAAAGAACAGGCTTTGAATGTGATCATGGGGCAATACACCGATGAGCAATACCGATACAGCGAGCCAGCAATCAACAACGTTTGCGTGTTTCGGGTTGAAGCGCAATCGATTGAAGCCAGAGCATTTGGTTATTGATGTTTGGGTTGTTTTTTTGTCGCTGACGAGCGCACGAGTAAATAAGAACAATCGATCCACTCTCTGAGTCTTTGCATGTCGCTTACAAGTTGAATGTCTGTCGTAATCCAGTGATTTTTGTTCATGTGATAACCAGGTTTGGCTTCATGAAAGTGTTCCAGCCTGTAGTTAACCTCATCAGGATCAGCCTTGATGTTGATGCGCAAAGGGCCGTCGAGATTTGCCAGCAGAAACATTTTTCCGTTCACTTTAAACACAAGGGTGTCATCACCAAAAGGAAGACTTTCGGTGACATCAGGTTTGGAGAGACAATACTCCCGGATTTCCTCAATATTCATAAGCTTGATTTGTCAGCAAAGATCATAATTAAGTCAGTTTTTTTGCAGATACTTTGATGAAGTATTTGGTACTTTTCAGGTAGGTTTTCAACATGGTTAATAACTTTTCTTTTCGTCTGAATAGGGGTAGTCTAAGCAACCTGAAAATGTCTAATCATCGACAAAATAACAATTTACTTCAACTGAGATCAGTCTTCAACCTCACCGAACATCAGTTTCAAATACCATTGATCAGTTGCAGATGTTGCCTTTTCTATAAATAAAGTTATTTTTGCATTAGGTAGGTAAGTTGGATAAGAAGTTTTATGTGGTAAGCAATTGATTAACAACATTTTCTTAAGCAACTTACTTTTTTATCAGATAAAGAAACCAAAATCAAGCTTTTATGGGATTAAAGCAGAAAACATCTGACTTGCAGCGCCGCATGCGTGAAGCATTGATGGGTGGGGGTGAACAGGCAATAGAAAAGCAGAAATCAATCGGCAAACTTACTGCCCGCGAACGAATTATAGCTTTGCTCGATCCGAAATCATTTCATGAGTATGATCTTTTTGTAGAGCACGCTGCCAAGGATTTTGACATGGACAAGAAGTATCTGCCCGGCGATGGGGTAATCACAGGTACAGGAACCCTAAGTGGCCATCCGGTATGTATTTATGCTCAGGACTTTACCGTTGCAGGTGGTTCGCTGGGATGGATGCACGCCAAGAAGATTACAAAAATCATGGATCATGCCATGAAATTGAAGGTGCCTATCATTGGAATCAACGACTCTGGCGGGGCACGTATTCAGGAGGGCGTTAATTCATTGGCCGGCTACGGTGAGATTTTCTACCGCAACACTCAGGCATCAGGGGTTATTCCTCAGATATCTGTTATTCTCGGTCCATGTGCAGGAGGTGCAGTATATAGCCCTGCACTCACCGACTTTGTGTTTGTGGTTGAGAAAATTTCCAAAATGTTTATCACCGGACCTGAGGTCATTAAAACGGTGCTGGGTGAAGAGATTTCAATGGAAGAACTTGGCGGTGCACGTGTTCACAGCGAAATCACAGGAAATGCCCATTTTTATGCAAAAAGCGAAGAGGAATGCTTCAGTCAGATAAAGCAACTGGTCAGCTTTATTCCCTGGAACAATATGAAGAAGGCAGAACGCTTTCCCAAAAAAGCTCCCAAAACAAGGCAATACAAGATTGAGAGTATTTTACCCACTGATCCACGCCAGCCTTATGATGTTCGCGATGTGATCAGAGCCCTGGCCGATGATAGCGAGTTTCTAGAAGTAATGGAGCTGTTTGCCGCCAATATTGTGATTGGTTTCGGCAGAATTAATGGTGATACTGTTGGTTTTGTAGCCAACCAGCCACTCGTGCTTGCAGGTGTACTTGATGTGGATTCATCGGTAAAAGCCGCCAGATTCATTCGTTACTGCGATTCATTTAATGTGCCGCTTGTTACACTTGTCGACCTTCCCGGGTATCTTCCCGGTGTTGATCAGGAACATGCCGGTGTGATCCGCCATGGAGCGAAAGTGTTGTATGCTTATTCTGAAGCAACAGTTCCAAAAATAACGGTGATTATGCGAAAAGCATACGGAGGAGGATACATTGCGATGTGTTCCCACCATCTGCGTGCTGATTTTGTATTTGCATGGCCCACTGCCGAAATTGCCGTAATGGGCCCTGAAGGTGCAGCAAATATCATTTTCCGCAAAGAGATTCTAACAGCAGACAATCCCGATGAAATGAGGAAACAGAAGGTAGCCGAGTACAAGAAGAAATTTGCTAATCCTTATGTTGCTGCTGCTTACGGGTATATAGATGCAGTTATCGAGCCTGAGGAAACGCGCCGGATGTTGATGCACTCACTCGAAATTTCGAAGGATAAAATCGTTGAAGTTCCCATGAAAAAACATGGAGTCCCACCATTCTAATCAACCCAATCACCATGACAGAAGAACCTAACGATGAACAACATAAAGTTGTCAGGTACAAAACCTTGACTATTGATAATGTAAAATATAAAACCCAGTTCACCAAAAAGTTTGGTCACCGAAACCTTTACGAATCCAAAGATCCGGGAAAACTGACAGCCTTTATCCCCGGAACCATCATCGAAGTATTTGTCAAGGAGGGCAAAAAGGTAAAACAAGGAGACAAACTCCTTATTTTAGATGCCATGAAAATGATGAATGACGTAATAAGCCCTTTCGACGGACAGGTGAAGGCAATTCATGTGAAGCCCGGTGACAAGGTGTCGAAAAATCACGTCATGATTGAACTGATGTAATCAGCTGATTGCTCATTTTCTGCCTGAATAATTTCGAGAATTTCGTTCCTTCCGCTTCCAGTTACTGATGAAGTAATAACAATCGGCGGAAGGTCTTCCCATGTTTGAAGAAGATGTTTTTTATAAGCAGCCAGATTCTTGTCAACGCTGGTTCTTCCCATTTTGTCTGATTTTGTAAATACCATTACCATAGGAAGTTGCATTTCGCCCATCCATTGAATAAACTCCAGGTCAATCGTTTGTGGCTCAAGCCTCATGTCGAGCAGAATAAACGTGTAAATGAGGTTTTGCCGTTTAGTGAGATATTTCCTGAGCATTTCAGGCCAGTGTTTCCGTTGTGACTTTGATCTTCGAGCATAACCATATCCCGGTAAATCAACAAGGTACCATTGATCATTGATCAGAAAATGGTTGATGGTAATGGTTTTGCCCGGTTTTCCGGATGTTTTTGCCAGGCCTTTTACACCTGTTAACATATTGATTAACGAGCTTTTTCCAACGTTCGACCTTCCAATAAAAGCATATTCTGCTTTAACTGGTTTTGGTAAGGCTTCAATTTTGGTGTTGCTCTGAATGTAAACAGCTGATTCAATGACCATCGTTACAATATCTGATTAGCGTAAAATATGCCGTTCCATTTTGTCACTGTAAATGTCGTCAATGGTAACCAGAATGCCCGTTTCCTCGACATTGCCAAACGGACCGTTAAAAGCTGTTCCGAAACTTTTCATGGTTGAGGAAAGACTCATATAGGCATTAACGAGTGGCGGTACATTTTCGCCATGTTTTCTGACTGTTTGCACCAGAATCTTGTAGCTTTCGTCGTAGGAATAACCTGCGAACAACTGAGAGATTTCTTCTTCAGGATGGAACAAATCAAGCGGTTCATGTGGAAAAACGAGCTTGTCTGGATCTGGAAAGTACTTCTTCATAAAAAACAGAACCAGATCTCTTGCGTACTTATTAAAGTGTTGATACATAGTGACCTTTCCAAAGAAATAACGTGCATCAGGATATAAGGTGATCAGCGCACCCAGCCCATCCCAGAGATTATCCAGTGCATACATTCCTTTGCGGAGGTTATTTGCGGGCTGGTAATCAGGCTGAACGAACGATCTGCCCAGCTCGATCGTATATGGAATATAGTCTTCAACAAATATTTTTGAGTAAGCAAAGAGTTTCGAGGTTGGCGTCTTCACATGACCATCAGAATCAACAGGAAGATATTTGCAGTGGATAAACCGGTATCCTCCAACAATGGCCTGATCTTCAGGGCTCCAGACGATAAGTTGTTGAAAATTTTCTTTCCCGGTGTCGTAAACATCCATATCCAATTCCTGTCCGGTGCCTCCACCGGCATCCCGAAAGGTTATTTCGCGCAGTCTTGCCGTCTCACGCATCAATGCCGGAGACTCTGCTTCGTTGAAGATGTAAATTTCGTTCGGGCCATTGTTTGCCTGACGAATGAAGCGTTCTTTAGTTAGTTCTGTCAGCAGAATTTTTTTATCAACCGGGGGGATAATTGGTTTCATGAGCAGGCAGTTTAAATGAGTGGATAGTTTTGGTTCGGGTCAAAAGATTCGGTATTACCAGTAGGTAAAGTATACACATACCTTCTGAGTTGTTCGGCCCATTCGGTATCAGTTTTGCTGCGGTCAAAAGTCTGCCAGGGTATGGGCTTGCCAAACCGGATATTCAGTATTTGGCCACTTTGTTTGTAAAATTCATCAACAAGATAAAGCATCTCAATGTTTGCTTTGATGCCGAGCATTTTGCGAATGTTCGACAAGCGATAGAAAAAATTTGTGTTTCGGCCGCTGATGTGGGTCGGGATAATATCGCGTTTGAATTTTCTGGCCTTGGTGATAAATGTTTTTTTCCATTCCAGGTCTTTGATCACACCATTTTTTTTTCGGGAAACAAGTCCGAAGGGAAAGTAACAGATCACTGCATTTCCGGCAAAAGTATCGTTGAGAATCTGGATGTTTTCTGCATTACTGCCGTGTTTGTTAATTGGGATAAACAAAGGTTTCAGGTTCTCGAGGTTCATCAGGATGTCGTTCACCGGGAATTGCAGGTCGTTGCGTACTTTCCCAATGGTCTGCATCAGGCCAATGCCGTCAATGCCGCCCAGCGGATGGTTGGAAGCTACAATAACCCGGCCGGTTTTGGGTACATATTCAAGGTTATGTATCTGAGCAACAGCACCAAATTCTTTCATGATGGCATCAACAAATTCAAGTCCGTGGAGGTGTTTGCTGCCGTCAATAAAGGCGTTGATCTCGTCCTGATGAATGATTCTCTTCAGGTATCTGATCACAAAAGCAGGCATCATAGCGGCAAGTCGCCGGTTTTTGTCCCGGATTACCTTCTCAACATCTACGAATAATGGCTCATTAGATTGTATGTCTTTTTTCATGTAACCCTGCTCGCGGTTTAGAAAGCAAAGATAATCCGTTAATACGAACAGTCAAAATGCTTCACAAATCCGGGATTACTGACATTCTTACTTTCCGTGTTTTTTTTTGTAACCACACGGATGGATGATGAATGATTACATGACGGTAAACTGGAAATATAAAAGTGTTCTTTTGTGCTTAATGTGATAGAATACAAAGTATTAACTAGTTTATCACTTGATACCTCACTATGATAACCAACGACATTCGGATGCAAGACAACTAAATAGATCCTTTTTTTTTATCTGAAAATCAGTGAGTCATGTTGATAACTCTGTCCCAAATAGGGAATAGTTGGTTGTTCGTTGTTTGTTAAGACATTTTAAGAAACACAATATCAGTTAAATAGTAAATCACTCGAAATTATTTTGGTCTTGTTTGAAACATTTTATAAAAAAAGTGGTAAAAAATGGGAGAAATTGGGATTAAATGCACTAATTTTACCTCACAAAATTGCAATTTTCTTGAGCTATCCAATCGACACATTTCACTGCAAGCTTGACGGCAAAGGCCGCCTGATGTTGCCGGCAGATTTCAGAGATAAACTGAAAGATGTCGTTCAGCAGGGTTTTGTGCTCAGGCCAGGATTGTTTGATACCTACCTTGAGCTGTACACGATGCAGGATTGGATGAAGGTTCAGTCGAAACTGCGGAAACTCAACCAGTTTGTGAAGGCCAATGTGGATTTCATACGTAAGTATAATGCAGGTGCCAAAGAAGTTAAAATAGACAGTCTTGGCCGTCTGCAGATTCCCAAAAACCTTATCGAAGAGGGTGGGCTGACTAAGGAAGTTGTTCTGAACTCGGTGGCTAAGAACATCGAAATATGGGACAAGGAGGCTTTTGTCAGGACACAGTCAGACATGGACCAACAATCGTTCCTGAATTTTGCAGCAGATGTATTGGGAAATATTTCAGACGATAACGAATAAGCTATGTACCACCAGCCGGTTCTGCTGCGCGAAAGTGTTGAGGCATTACACATACAGCCCGATGGCATTTATGTGGATGTTACTTATGGAGGTGGTGGACACTCTGCTGAGATTCTGAAACACCTTGGCACAGGCCGGCTGTTTGCCTTTGATCAGGATGAGGATGCTGCCAGACAGGTTACGGGAGACCCCCGACTGGTATTTATTCGGAATAATTTCAGGTTCATGCGCAACTTTTTATTGTTGCATGGAATTGAGCAGGTGGATGGCATATTTGCTGACCTTGGGGTTTCTTCTTTTCAGTTTGATGAAGCATCAAAGGGTTTTTCGACACGACTGGACGGACGACTGGATATGCGCATGGATCAGAACAGTCCCATTGATGCTGCTCACATTGCTGCCAATTATGAGGCCGAAGAGTTAACACGTATGTTCAGGGTTTATGGGGAGCTTGATCATCCCGGGCAGTTTGCCTCAGCGATTATTGACGCACGCCGGAAGGGTCCGCTGCAAACAACATTTAATCTGAAAGATGCTGTTGCACACTTACTTCCCAAAGGCCGCGAGAGTAAGATTCTGGCTCAACTGTTTCAGGCATTCCGGATAGAGGTTAATCAGGAACTTTCCATTCTTGATGAATGGCTGCAGCAATGCATACTGTGTCTGAGGCCGGGAGGCAGGATTGCGATAATCTCCTATCATTCGCTAGAGGACAGGCTGGTGAAAAACTATTTCAAATCGGGACGTGCAGATGGTGTTCAGGAGAAAGATTTTTTTGGAAACCTTTTGTGTCCGCTTAAACCGCTTAACAGAAAAGTTATCACACCCACAGAATTTGAAATTGAGCGCAATCCAAGAGCAAGGAGTGCACGGTTGCGCATTGCCGAAAAAGTATAGAACAATATGGAAGAACAGATAACAACCGAAATAAAACCCGGAATGAACCATCCAATGGACGATAAACCAAAAAAGCGTTCAGTTTGGAGCGTATTGTTTTCGGTGCTTGGTGGGGATTTTCTTTCACGTGAATGGGCACGCAGTCAGGTGAACTATCTTTTTTTTCTGGCAGGTATAGGAATGCTCTATATAGCAAACAGTTATTATGCCGAAAGCACAAGCAGAAATATTGATGAAGTGGCGCGTGAGCTGAAGGAACTGCAATACGAATATGTTTCAACAAAATCGGAACTCATGCAGGCAGGTAAACAATCAGAACTCGCAAAAAGTCTTCAGTCAATAGGATTGGTAGAGTCAACCGAGCCGGTCAGAAAACTTATTGTCAACAAGGAATAGATAATGAAGGACGCGCAAAGGGAAATATTATGGCGTGTGTACCTCCTTTATGGTGCCGTGCTGAGTTTTGCCATTGCTGTCGTCGTTAAAATTGCACTTATTCAATACAACATTGGTAATGAGTTACTGGAGGAGTCAGAAAAACTGGAGTTAAAGGTTTTTAATCTGGAAGCAATGCGCGGAAACATCCTTTCAGATGACGGCTCACTTCTGGCGACAAGCGTTCCGGTGTTCGAACTCAGAATGGATGTGTCGTCTCCTCATATTGATGATGCTTTGTTTGCTTCCAAAGTTGATTCTCTGGCAGCATCTCTGGCCGGATTGTTTCCTGGAAAAACTGCACGGCAGTACGCCAGTGACCTTCGCAATGGTCGTGCAGAAGGCAACCGGTATCTCTTGCTTAGAAATAAAGTTACTTATGCACAGCTCAAAAAGGTCCGGAAATTTCCGATACTCAACAGAGGAAAGTACCGTGGCGGATTAATAGTTGTACAACACGACAAGAGGGAAAAACCTTTTAACCAGCTCGCCAGCCGCACGATAGGTTATGAGAATGAGCGCGAGCAGATCTTTGTTGGTCTCGAAGGGGCCTACCATGATGAACTTAAAGGAATTAACGGCAAGCAGCTTAAACGGCGCATTAATAACGGAGACTGGATTCCTGTGTTTGACGCTGGTGAAATTGATCCTAAAAACGGCCATGATGTACTAACAACCATTGATATTAACATACAGGATGTAGCTGAGAATGCACTCTACCGCACCCTAATGGAAAACGAAGCATATCAGGGCTGTGCCGTGCTCATGGAAGTGTCAACGGGCCATATCAAAGCAATTGCCAACTTAACCCTGAATACCAAAACAGGTAAATATGAGGAAGCTTACAATTTTGCCGTGGCCGAAAGTGTTGAACCAGGTTCAACATTCAAGCTGGCATCCATAATAGCCCTGCTCGAAGACAAATATACCAGACTGAGCGACAGTATGCGGATCGGCAGCGGGCAAATGAATTATGGATCAAGGGTGATGAAAGATGTATATCCTATCAGAGATGGGCACATTTCTGTTAGAGAAGCTTTCGAAAAATCATCTAATGTAGCCATTTCCAAACTTGTGCATCAGGCATACAAAGATAAGCCCGAAAGGTTTGTCGGACACCTGCAACATATGAAGCTCCATCAGCCATTGAATATTGATATTCCAGGCGAAGGGAAACCATACATAAAAGATCCTTCCGACAAAAAATACTGGTATGCTACTACTTTGCCATGGATGTCCATTGGATACGAGTCCCAAATGACTCCGCTTCAGATCCTCGCCTTATATAATGCTGTAGCCAACAATGGGACTATGGTCAAGCCGATGTTTGTTAAAGAGATCGTTCAGGGAGGAGTGGTGACCAGACGTAACAAAACCGAGGTGATCTGTGCTTCAATTGCATCACAGGCAACAATAGATACGGTTAAAGCACTCCTTGAAGGAGTAGTGGCAAGAGGGACAGCCAAAGCGCTGAGTGAGAGTCCGGTTAAAATTGCAGGGAAAACAGGTACAGCTCAAATAGCTGCAGGTAAGGCTGGTTACGACAAAAAGAATTACAATGCATCATTCGTTGGTTATTTTCCGGCTGGTAATCCAAAGTATTCATGCATTGTAGTGATCAGCAGGCCAACCGCAGGTAAAATTTACGGAGGAGCAGTTGCTGCACCCGTATTCAGGGAAATTGCCGATAAAGTGTATGCAACACGTATGGATATTCATGATGGTCTTAAGTTGCCCGATACTATCAAACCCGTGCAGCCAATGCCCAAAGGAGTACTGAATGGAGATGATCTGTGGTTGGTATATCGCGAATCAGGAGTGCCCACACTTAGCTACCTTGCAGATAAAGAATGGATTATAAAAGAAACTGAAGAAGATCGTGCCTGGTTGGCTCCCGCCAGAATAAATGATACACTGATGCCAGACATGATGGGAATGGGATTGCGTGATGCAGTTTATCTGCTTGAAAGCATGGGCATGAGGCCTGTTGTTAGTGGTAAAGGTTTGGTCGCAGGTCAGTTGCCTCTGGCCGGTGATACCATGGTAAAAGGACAAGTAGTTGAACTTAAACTGGTGGACCTATGATCACTATAAAGCTGAGCGAATTGCTTCACTATACACCTGTTAAGAGAATAGTAGGGGATCCAGGGCTCTATGTTTCGGGAATTGCTTTCGATTCACGTGAAGTCACCAAAGGAGATGTGTTTGTAGCTGTAACAGGTCGTGCAGCAGATGGCCATAGGTTCATTGATCAGGCAATTGATTCAGGCGCCGGAGTTGTTGTTTGTGAGCGATTGCCTGAGCACACAAAGGAATACGTTTGTTATGTTGTTGCCGAGAATAGTGCCTTTGCACTTGCAAGGATGTCAACAGTATTTTTTGGAAATCCTTCAGATAAACTCAAGTTGATCGGGGTTACCGGAACAAACGGCAAGACCACGGTAGCAACCTTGCTTTACAGACTTTTTCTTCAATCCGGATATCCCTCAGGTTTGCTTTCCACCGTTGAAAACCGGATAAACCAAAGGGTGATATCGGCTACGCATACAACGCCTGATGCATTATGTATCAACAGATTGCTTGCTGCAATGGTTGATGAGGGTTGTGCATATGCTTTTATGGAGGTGAGTTCGCATGCCCTGGATCAGTTCAGGGTTGCCGGATTGAATTTCGCTGGTGCCATTTTTACAAATCTTACGCATGATCATCTCGATTATCACGGAACCTTTGCCCATTACCGTGATGCAAAAAAGCTGTTCTTCGACATGCTTGGACATGATTCCTTTGCTTTGATCAATACCGATGACCGTAATGCATCCTTTATGGTGCAGAATACAAAGGCCAGGGTTTTTTCATACGGTTTGTCATCAGATGCTGATTTTAAATCACGAATACTCGAAAACAGTTTTGATGGACTTGTATTGAAGGTTGATGGCAGGGAACTGCACAGTCCGATGGTGGGCAAGTTTAATGCCAGCAATCTGTTGGCGGTATATGCTGCTTCGGTGCTTGCCGGATTGAGCATTGACGAAGCACTTACGGCAATCAGCACACTTACCGGAGCCGAAGGCAGGTTTGACGTGATCAGGTCCGATTCAGGCATAACAGGAATTGTTGATTATGCTCATACACCCGATGCGCTAAAGAATGTGCTTGAAACTATCAATGCCATCCGTACAAAGAACGAATCACTGATTACTGTTGCCGGTGCAGGTGGTGACCGCGACCGCACGAAACGACCTGAGATGGCGCGTGTGGCGGCCTCTATGAGTAACAAACTGATACTTACTTCAGATAATCCGCGAAGTGAGCATCCGGAGGACATCATAGCCGAGATGCGCCAGGGTGTTGAACCACAGCATTTTTCCAGAGTGCTCGCCATCGCCGACCGACGTGAGGCCATACGTGCTGCAGTGGCTCTTGCACAGCCCGGCGACATTATCCTGGTGGCAGGTAAAGGACACGAAAAATATCAGGAAATAATGGGTGTGAAGTACCCATTTGATGATAAGACCGAATTAACAGAAAGCCTAATCAACCGTTAAAGTTATGCTGTATTACCTGTTTTCATATCTCGACACAACTTTCGATTTCCCCGGGGCCCAGGTGTTTCAGTATATATCTTTCAGGGCTGCAATGGCCGTTATTACTTCACTTATTATATCTCTCTATTTTGGTAAGCGCTGGATCGGGTATCTGAATCGCCGTCAGGTTGGCGAGACAATTCGTGATCTGGGTCTGGAGGGACAGGTCGAAAAACAAGGAACCCCTACCATGGGCGGACTCATCATTCTGGCATCGCTTATTATCCCAACACTTCTTTTTGCTCAACTCAACAATACCTATGTAATTCTGATGCTGTTTACATCGGTTTGGCTAGGAGGGCTGGGTTTCCTCGATGATTATATAAAAGTGTTCAAAAAGGATAAGAAAGGATTGCCCGGCAAAACCAAGATTATGGGACAGGTGGTTCTGGGTTTGGTTGTAGCAGCCGTCATGTATTTTGATGACAGCATTGTGTTGCGTGAAAAACCGCAGAATATCGGGCAGGTAATTGAGAATGTTACTTCAGAAGGGATTTCATCACGTTTTCTTGTTGAAGAAACACGTGTTACCAAAACCACAATCCCATTCATTAAAAACAATGAGTTTGATTATGCTGTATTACTGAAATGGATTGGGCCAGGATATCAGAAATGGGCATTTCTGGTCTTTATCCCCATCATCATCTTTATAATAACTGCTGTGAGCAACGGTGCAAACCTGACAGACGGTATGGACGGTCTGGCAGTAGGAACATCAGCCATTATCGGAACAACTTTGGGCATTCTGGCCTGGGTGTCGGGCAATATCATATTTGCTGATTATTTGAATATTATGTATTTGCCAAACACAGGCGAACTTACCATTTTCATCAGTGCATTCGTTGGTGCCAACATTGGTTTTTTGTGGTACAACTCTTATCCTGCTCAGGTGTTTATGGGCGACACTGGTAGCCTGGCACTTGGTGGGATCATTGCAGTTTTTGCCATAGTCATACGCAAGGAACTCCTGATACCAATTCTCTGTGGCATATTTCTGGCCGAGAGTCTTTCGGTTCTTATTCAGGTTAGTTGGTTCAAATATACCCGCAAAAAGTATGGTGTAGGAAGGCGGGTTTTCAAAATGTCGCCATTGCACCATCATTACCAGAAGCTGGGATATTCCGAACCCAAGATTGTTCTTCGGTTCTTTATTGTCGGTGTTATTCTTGCCGTAATAACTATCATCACCCTAAAACTCAGATAAAGAGATGATGGACATTCCGGCATATAGAAAGATCGTGGTTCTGGGAGCAGGCGAAAGCGGCTGCGGAGCAGCAGTGCTGGCATCAGTCAAAGGTTATGAGGTATTTGTGTCTGATTCGGGCAGGGTGAAAGACCGTTACAGAGTCGTTTTGAAACAGTATAACATCCCATTTGAAGAGCTCGGCCACAGTGCCTTGGTGTTTGAACACACCGACCTCATTATCAAAAGTCCTGGAATTTCGGATGAGTGTGAAGTAGTTGCGAAGTTCAGGTACATGCAGATACCGGTAATTTCCGAGATAGAATTTGCCTCGTGGTTTACCGATGCCACGCTGGTATGCATCACAGGCAGCAATGGTAAAACCACCACTACACTGTTGATCGGTCATATGCTTAAGAGTGCAGGTCTGAACGTTTCGGTTGCCGGTAATGTTGGTAACAGCTTTGCTTTTCAGGTAGCCACCACTCAGCCGGATTATTACGTGCTTGAGCTGAGCAGTTTTCAGCTCGACGGAATCAAGTGCCTCAAACCCGATATTGCAGTTATACTGAATATCACGCCGGATCATCTTGACAGATACAGATTTAGTTTTCAACGATATGCCGAATCAAAATTCAGAATAGCAGAAAACATGTCTCCTGCTGATTCACTGGTTTATTGTATCGATGACCACACCATACGTAAGTTGATCAGCAGCCATCAACCAAAGGCTGCCTTGTACCCGTTCTCCATTAACGGATTTGATTTCAATGATGGAGCCGGATTAGTAAACAATGAAATTATTATTCAAACAAATAATACCCGTATTCATATGACACTTGAAGAATTAGCCTTACAGGGAAAACACAATGTATACAATTCGATGGCTGCCGGAGTTGCTGCCAAGTTGTTGCAAATCAGGAAGGAAACCATTAAACAATGTCTTTCGGATTTTCAGAATATTGCCCATCGGCTCGAATTCGTGGCCAATGTACACGGGGTTACCTATATCAACGATTCGAAGGCGACCAATGTTAATTCGGCCTGGTACGCTATTGAGAGCATGGAGCGTCCGGTGGTATGGATTGCGGGTGGAGTCGACAAAGGGAATGATTATGAGATGCTGAAATCGTTGGTAAAGAAAAAGGTGAAGGCAATAGTTTGTCTGGGAAATGAAAACGCCAGACTATATGAAGCTTTTGGTAATCTGGTTCCGGTGATGGTGGATGCACACTCGGCAGAGGAAGCTGTTTATGCAGCTTCGTCACTGGCAACAAACAATGATGTTGTGCTTTTGTCGCCCGCTTGTGCAAGTTTTGATCTGTTCGAAAACTATGAGGACAGAGGAAATCAGTTTAAAGATGCCGTAAAAAGATTGTAACAATGGGATCGTTGCTCAGGGATATAAAAGGTGATAAGGTGATTTGGGCCGTAGTGCTGCTGCTGTCTATTTTTTCGCTCCTGGCCGTGTATAGTTCAACCGGTACACTGGCATACAAATACAAAGGGGGTAACACAGAGTATTATATGCTCAAGCATTTTATTATCCTGTTCCTCGGTTTCTTTTTCATGTATCTGGCTCACAAGATAAAGTATATTTATTACTCGCCGGTTTTTCAGGTAGCCTTATGGATATCCATTCCCTTGCTGCTTTTTACGCTTTTCTTCGGGCTCGATCTGAATGATGCCAAGAGGGTTATTCCGCTGCCTTTTAACCTGACATTTCAGACAAGCGACCTTGCCAAGTTGACTTTGATAATTTACCTGGCCAGGCTGCTCACCAAGAAACAGGATTATATCAAAGACTTCAGGTCGGCATTTGTTCCGATCATGCTGCCGGTGCTACTTGTTGTGTTTCTTATTCTGCCGGCAAATCTTTCAACGGCTATGATGCTGTTCACGACCAGCCTTGTGCTGATGTTTATTGGCAGGGTCAATATGAAGTATATCTTTTCATTGATCGGGATTGGCGTTTTGGCGCTTACAATATTTCTGCTGATTCTGTTTCAGATGCCTGATGATAAACAGGGTAGGTTGTATACCTGGAAAAACAGGGTAGAAAATTTTGTCAGTGGAGATGGAGACAATTTTCAGATGGAACAGTCGAAGATCGCTATCGCAGGAGGAGGACTATTGGGTAAAGGCCCCGGTAACAGCACACAACGTAATTTTCTGCCCCATCCCTATTCTGATTTCATTTTTGCCATCATTATCGAGGAGTATGGTCTGGTGGGAGGTGCATTCCTGGTGCTGCTTTATCTGATTCTACTGTTCAGAGCCGTTATGATTGTTACCAAAATACCACAGACTTTCGGCGCTTTTCTCAGTATTGGTGTTGCATTTAGTCTGGTTTTTCAGGCAATGATTAATATGGGTGTTGCCGTTGGGTTGCTGCCTGTTACCGGACAGCCACTTCCTCTGGTAAGTATGGGCGGTACTTCTATCTGGTTTACGAGTCTTTCAATCGGAATCATACTGAGTGTCAGTAAAGAAATAGCAAAAAAGTCGAACCAGCAACTTGTCGCAGATGCCAATGAAGCAGCTTAAAATAGTGATCAGCGGAGGAGGAACCGGCGGGCATATCTTTCCGGCCATTGCCATTGCAGATGCGATCAGGCGAAAAGTGCCTTCGTGCAATATACTGTTTATCGGAGCGAAAGGCCGTATGGAGATGCAAAAGGTGCCGCAGGCCGGTTACGAAATCAAAGGATTGTGGATCAGTGGCTTTCAGCGTTCGTTCAGTATCAGGAATCTTGTATTTCCATTAAAACTCATTTCCAGCTTGCTTGATTCGTGGTTTATACTTCGCCAGTTTAAACCTGATGCTGTGATCGGTGTAGGTGGTTATGCCAGTGGGCCGGCACTCAGAGCAGCAATCTGGCATAAAATTCCGACAATCATACAGGAGCAGAATTCTTTTCCGGGAATTACAAATAGACTACTTGGTAAAAAAGTTGACAGGGTATGTGTTGCCTACGAAAGGATGAGTGAATGGTTCCCTCCGCAAAAAACTGTATTAACAGGCAATCCATTACGTAGGTCTGCGATCGGAATTGAAGGCAAGCGGACTGAAGCCATTGATTTTTTTGGTCTTAATCCACAAAAGCCGGTTGTGTTGCTAATTGGTGGAAGCCAGGGTGCACGGTCGCTAAATCAAGCCATTGAAACTAACCTGAAAGATCTTGTGTCAGCTGATGTTCAGTTGATCTGGCAAACCGGCGAATCTTTCTTTCATAGGGCTGTAAATCAGGTTGAAAAACAAAGATTCCAGCACTTGATCAAGCCACTGGTGTTTATTCAGCGGATGGATCTTGCATATGCCTGTGCCGATCTCATTGTTTCAAGGGCCGGTGCTATGGCAATATCTGAGATTGCAGCAGTAGGAAAACCGGCTGTTTTTGTACCGCTTCCGACAGCCGCCGAAAACCATCAGATGAAAAACGCGCTTCGCCTAGTTGAAGCAGGTGCTGCTGATATGGTTGATAATCATAGGGTAACTGAGTCGCTTGTTCCTGAAGTCATCAGAATGCTGAACGATGCTGAAAAGTTAGCGCAGATGCGCGAAAGAATTGTGGATTTTGCACTTACAGATGCGGATGAAAAAATTGCTGAAGTAGTACTTAATTTGATTGGTTATGAACATTGACGCCATACGAAACATCTATTTCCTTGGCATCGGCGGCATCGGCATGAGCGCTCTGGCACGCTATTTCGTTCATAAAGGTGCACGGGTATACGGGTACGACCGCACAGCTACACCAATAACGCGTGCGCTTGAAGAATTGGGCATCGGGATTCATTATCAAGAGAATCCGGAGCTGATTCCGGCCAATATTGATCTTGCTGTGTTCACTCCGGCGATTCAGGCCGACAGTCTGGAACTTAAAGAAATTAAACGCAGAGAGATACCTGTTGTGAAGCGCGCGCAATTGCTTGCGGAACTTACCAGGGGACAATTCACCATTGCTGTGGCCGGCACACACGGAAAAACTACCATTACCTCTTTGATTGCACACCTGCTGCATACAGCCGGAATCCCTGTGACTGCCTTTATTGGTGGAATTGCCAATAACTTCAACAGCAACATTGTCCTGAACGATAATAGCAAAGTGATGATAGTTGAAGCTGATGAATTTGATCAGTCTTTTTTGCAGCTTTCGCCCGACATCGCTGTGGTTTCTTCAATGGATGCTGATCATCTGGATATTTATCGCGATCACTCAACAATGAATAACGCTTATCAGCAATTTGTTGATAGAATCAAAGCTAACGGGGTGCTGATCAAGCATCAGGGATTGGAATTGGTCTCCGAAAATAAATCCATGTATTACGGTCTTTTGCCCGGAGCCGATATCCGGGCCGGAAATATTCATGTAACAGAGGGAAAGTTTGGTTTCGAAATACGAACTTCAGTCGGAGAGAACTGTGGTGTAAGATGGCTTATGCCAGGCCGCCATAATATAAGTAATGCAATAGCCGCAGTGGCTGTTGGCTTACAGATGCAGATTCCGCTGGAGCGTTTGTGTGCCGGATTGGATAGCTATCTTGGCGTTAAAAGAAGATTTGAATTCCGGATAAACCGTCCTGATTGTGTTTTTATTGATGATTATGCCCATCATCCTGAAGAACTCAGGGCATGTATCGGAGCTGCCCGTGAACTTTATCCCGGAAAAACGATCACAGGCATCTTTCAGCCTCACTTATTTTCTCGCACCCGCGACTTCATTGATGGCTTTGCTCAAAGTCTGGCCTTGCTCGATGAGTTGTTGCTGCTGGAGATATATCCTGCACGCGAATTGCCTATCAGCGGGGTTAATTCAGCAGAGCTGCTCCGGCGCATACCGATGCAAAGAAAACGCCTTATCGGACGAAGTGAAATTGTTGAACAGGTTGTGCGCCTGAAACCTGAGGTGTTGCTAACACTGGGGGCTGGAGATATCGATCAATTGGTTGAACCCATTGCAATTGCCTTGAACTCATGAAGAAAAAACTCATCAGTATAATTACCTGGACGGTATGGGTAGCAACAGGCGCTTCGCTTTTTGTTTTGATGGGTTTCGCCCGTGAATCCTTTCTCAACGCCCCGCTGCGTGAGGTGCGCTTGCATATTGAACAGCATCAGGAAGGTGGTTTTTTAATGAAGGATTCAATCAAGGCAGAGATAAATAATGTGTTTTCCGGAAGTATCGGCCTGCCAATGAGGGTTATACAGACAGAACCTCTGACCAGTCATTTGTCATCAATTCCCTGGGTTGAATCAGTAAAAGCATCCACGGCAATTAATGGCACCCTCAAAGTGTGGGTTGTTGAAAGAGTTCCTTTGATCAGAGTTTTTGCGGTTTCGGGTCATAACGTTTACCTTGACCGGCACGGTTATGTTTTCATGCCTAGCGATTACCACACAACACGTGTGTTGATTGTCAATGGTGATGTTGATTTTGAGCCTCTTACTTTTGGACGGACAAGTCATGTACTGAATAAGCCCTACAAGCAAAGCCTGCTGCCTGAGATACTTGCAATTGGCAAGGCATTGCATGCCGATCCGTTTGCGCATGCCTTGATTGACCAGGTTTACGTGACCGATTCGATTGGCTTTGAGTTTATTCCGAAACTAACCCATGTGAATATTATCGTAGGCGACACAAATTCTATAAATGATAAGGTGTTGAAAGCAAGCACTTTTTTTAAACAAAAACTCACCAGTCCCGAGCTTCTCGAATATAAAGCCATCAATTTAAGATTTACAAACCAGGTTGTTTGCATCAAATAGTGAAAAGTTATGAAAGCATCTGAAATTATCGTCGGACTTGACATCGGTACCACCAAAATTGCTTGTATCGTTGGGCGCAGAAACGAATTTGGAAAAATTGAAATACTCGGCCATGGCCGGTCTGAATCGTTTGGTGTAAAGCGTGGTATTGTGGCCAACATTGAAGAAACTGTTGGTTCCATTAAAAAAGCGGTTGAGGAGGCATCCGTTAAGTCGCATGTTGACATTAAGTATGTCAATGTTGGTATTGCAGGTCAGCATATAAAAAGTTTGCAGCACAGGGGCAGTCTGATCAGGGAAACAAGCGACAAAGAGATAAACCAGCTTGAATTGGAAAAACTGACCAATGACATGTACAAGCTGAACATGCATGCCGGAGAAGAGATCATTGATGTTATTCCGCAGGAATATGTTATTGACGGGGAGCAAGGCATCAAGAAACCCATAGGGATGAACGGCAGCAAACTGGAAGCAAATTTCCATGTGATCATTGGACAGACGGCAGCCGCGAAAAATATTTTGAAGTGCGTAAAAAGAGCCGAACTCGAAATGGTTGACCTTATTCTTGAGCCAATAGCCTCTGCTGAAGCGGTATTGAGTGATGAAGAAAAAGAAGCTGGTGTTGTTTTGGTCGATATTGGCGGCGGAACAACCGACATTGCCATTTTTCACGACAGAATCATCCGGCACACTGCCGTGATACCATTTGGTGGCGATGTGATCACTGAAGACATCCGTGAGGGTTGCACCATCATAAAGCGTCATGCGGAGGAGGTGAAAATTAAATTCGGTTCTGCGCTGGCCAGTGAAAACAGAGACGATGAGGTGGTTTCTATACCCGGTATCCGTGGACGTCAGCCCAAAGAAATATCTTTCCGCAATCTGGCATCAATCATTCAGGCACGCATGGAAGAGATCATCGAGCATGTGTATTACGAAATCAAAAATTCGGGACTTGAACGTAAACTTATTGCCGGAATCGTGCTTACAGGTGGTGGCGCCCAACTGAAGCATGTGGATCAGCTTGCGCAATTTATTACCGGTATGGACGTAAGGATTGGCTATCCGAACGAGCACCTTGCCAGCGGTACACCCGACGAACTGGCGAGTCCCATGTATGCCACCGGAATTGGTTTGGTCATCGAAGGCATCAGCCGGCACCTCCGTGAGGAAGAGGTGGACAGAATGAAAAGCCCGAATGCACCAAAATCCGGCAAGGCAGATAAGGAGCAGAATAAAAAACCAGTGAAACCCCGGCCCAGTTACCTCGACATCATTAAAGGTATTTTCGACCGCGAATTGCTGGAATAATAAGGTTTATTAACCGCATTTTGTTAAAAAATCACAGATTCACAAAGCATTGAAACAACATAATAAACAATAATTTTAAAAACCGATAAAATGACCGACATGTTTACATTCGAACACCCGAAAAACCAGTCCAACATCATCAAAGTCATTGGTGTAGGAGGTGGCGGCAGCAATGCAGTAACGCATATGTATCACGAAGGGATACAAGGGGTAGATTTTATCCTGTGTAACACTGATGCCCAGTCGCTCAACAGCAGCCCGGTGAACAATAAGATTCATCTGGGAAAACGAAATCTGGGTGCAGGCAACATGCCGGCAGTCGGACGTGAGGCCGCAATCGAAACAAGGGATGAAATCAGAGAATTGCTCGAACAACATACCAAAATGCTGTTCATCACCGCCGGAATGGGTGGCGGAACAGGCACGGGGGCTGCTCCCATTGTTGCTGAAATAGCGCGAGAGCTGGACATTCTTACTGTCGGAATAGTTACATTACCCTTTAGTTTTGAGGGTAAAAAACGGCAACAGCAAGCGCTGGAAGGTATCAAGGAGTTGCGCAGATCAGTGGATACACTGCTCATCATCAGCAATGACAAACTCCGCGAAGAGTACGGAAACATGCGTCTGACAGAAGCCTTCAGGATGGCAGATAACGTCCTCACCATCGCAGCCAAAGGTATCGCCGAGATCATCACAGTTACAGGTTATATCAATGTTGACTTCGAAGACGTGAAAACGGTGATGAAAAACAGTGGAAAAGCCATCATGGGTTCGGCCCGTGCCGAAGGCGACAGCCGAGCCACGAAAGCCATTGAGGAAGCCATGCGGTCACCTTTGCTCAACGATACCAATATTAAAGGTGCTAAAAATATTCTGCTGAATATCACCTCAGGAACAGAAGAGGTGTCCCTCGATGAAGTACATGAAATTACTGACTATATTCAGCGCGAATGCGGCAACAGCGCCGAAGTTATCTGGGGTAACGGTACAGATGAAGCCTTGGGCAAGTCGATCGGAATAACCATTATTGCTACCGGATTTGAGAATGAAGAAGAAATCCGTGTAGGCACTGTGCCAAAAGTAATCAAGGTTACTCATTTGTATGGTGAACCTACAAAATCTCCTATGGTTGAAAAAGTTGCAGAACCTGAGCAACCTCAGAAGGATGAACCCGAACTCAGCAAGACCGAATCTTCCGAAATTCAAAAGCCGGAACCGGAAGTGAAAATGGAACATAAGCCTGCTGTGGATGAGATAAAGCAGAAACTACGTTTTCATGATGATGAAGTCACGATTAAGGATAAACCATATTTTACCTTTGAACCAAAAGAACCCGTTAAGATCCATTACCTTTTTGATGAGCAGGTAGCAAAAGAAGAAACGGTTGAGGCAGACGACCTGTTAATCAAAAGCGATGATGAAGCAGAACCAATCGAATCTCCTGAACATATTTCAGAACAAAAGACACCGGCAATGATTGACGAAATCGTCTTTACGATTGAATCACCGGCTGAGAAAGAAATTATGTTTTCAGAGCCAAAAAGGGAAGTTACGATTAATCTCGAAGAACGCGCCGAACTTGACCGCAAGGCCAATGAGCGTCATGCCAAACTTAAGGCAATGAGCATGCAACTCACTTCACCAGACAAGGTTGATGAACTCGAAAGGCAACCCGCATATCTGCGCAGGGGACTGCAACTGAGCGATCCCGACACAAGCGGAAAACAGGTTTCACGTTACAGTCTTGACGGTTCAGACGAAGTTAGAGGTGGACTGCGAACCGATAATTCATTCTTGCACGACAACGTTGACTAAAAGTGGAGCTATGAGCCTCGAAATACAGATTAATAATGACATAAAGGAAGCAATGCTGGCGCGCGATTCGCGCAAACTGAACGCGCTCAGGGCGATTAAGGCCGCGTTGCTGCTCGAAAAAACCGGCAAAGATGTCAGCAGCGGAGAAATACCTGAAAGTATCGAAATCAAACTCCTCCAGAAGCTGGTGAAACAAAGGCGCGAGTCCGCTTCAATTTACAGCTCGCAAGATCGGGCCGATCTTGCCGAGGAAGAAGTCTATCAGGCGTCCATCATCGAAAAATACCTGCCGCAACAACTTGATGAGCATGAGTTAAGGATAATTATTAAAGAAATTATTGCCGAAACAGGTGCTGCTTCTGTGCGGGATATGGGCAAGGTGATGGGGATGGCTACAAAGAAAGTAGCCGGCAAAGCTGACAATCAGGTTATTTCCGGAATAGTGAAAGAGCTGCTTGGATAATAGCCCTTTTGCTCTGCGCTTTTTTTGGTTTACTTTACCCCTTTAAACAAATCTTCAAGGGTAATCCTTTCATCCTCTTCAAAGAAAATATTCCTGTATTGCAGGTTTGAAGCATAGGCCCATGTTGCCGTTACCGGGTTTCTTGTGTTTTTCAGGCTTTGCATCATTCTCCTCTTCAGGGCTTTAGGATCGTACATCCTGACAAATTGCTGCTGTATACACTGAATCATAGCCTCATGGCTCATCTTTTTAGGCTGATGCACCAATTCGCCAAAATGATACCGGCTCCAGTCTTCCGGAAAATTGGAATAGAGCAGCCGGCCCTCATGATGCAGCCTGTTAAACAGTGCTGTGCCGGGTAGTGGGGTCATCAATGTGGTTTGTATGGCGTCAACACCTGAAGCCATAATATATTCGGCCCGATGGATCAGGTCGCGTTCGTCATCGTCTTCCAGCCCCATGATGAATGTTCCCAGCACACCAATTCCATGTTTGTGCAGTGCGTCGAATACTGAAGCATAGCTTTCGCTTCCTCTTTTGGCATTAAGACTTTTGTTCATTTGAACCAGAGACGATGCTTTTTCTGATTCAATGCCCAGCAGGATTAATCTGCATCCGCTCTCAGCGGCTAATTGAAGCAGTTCATCATCATCAGCCACGTTAATGGAAGCCTGACAGAACCAGTCTTTTTTTATGTTTCGGTCAATCAATCCGCGAAAAATGCTTTTTGCTCGGTCAAACGAACTGCGACTATACCCAATCAGATTGTCATCCACGATAAAAATCCGCTGCTGTGGTATTTTTTCAAATTCATCCAGCACTTCGTCAACAGGTCGCTGCCTGAATTTGTTGCCATTGAAGGTATGCACGGAGCAAAAATCGCATTTCATCGGACAGCCTCTTCCTGTTTGAATGCTGCCAAATACGTAATCGGGGTGAAACAGGTCGCGACGGGGTTCCGGCAGGCCTTCAAGCGAAAGCCATTCGCCCTTGTAGGTTTTTTTAAGGCTGCCGGTTTCTACATCACGGATGACATCTTTCCAAACACTTTCTGCTTCATTGATGACAACGGAATCCACATATTGAACAGCCTCTTCGGGCATCATGGAAGCATGAATGCCGCCAATAACCGTTGGGACACCATTTGACCTGTACACAGCGGCTAATTCATAGGCGCGGTTTACAGTGGAGGTAAAGGATGTAAAGGCAACAAGATCAGCATCGCGGTAAACAAAATCATCGAAATTCTCATCAATAAGACTGATTTCCCAATCATCAGGAGTCAGAGCAGCTAAGATACCCAGAGCTAATGGAGGGTAAATCGCGTGTTTGTCGCGAAGCAATCCTTTGCGGCGTTGATTGATTGGGTTGATGAGCAGTAACTTTTTCGACACTTCTGGCTTTTTATTTGTCTGTGGATTTTTTCAATTTGTCGAGCCCAAAGTTCTCATTCAGAAATGATTTGAGGTCAAAAAACTCAGTTTCGTTTTCAAAGACCAGATTCCGGAGCTGAATGTTGTTGGTCATCGACCAAATTGCAGCAGTGGCATTACGGGTTTTCTTTAAACTCCGGATAAATCTCTGTTTGATGTGCTTCAGTTCATACAATCTGGCCCAGTTTGCTTTAACTTCACGATCGAGTTCATCTCGTACCATGAGCGATGGTTTGAAAACAACTTCGGCATAATGATACCGTTCCCAATCCTGAGGAAAATTGTTGTACACAATTCTTCCTTCCTTAATGTATCTGTCGAACAGTAGTGTGCCAGGGAGTGGGGTGAGCAGGGTAGCCTGTATGGCATCAATCCCTGAATTCAGGATATAGTCGGTTCGGGCCCTCATTTTTTCCGGTGTATCAGTTTCTAAACCGTAGATAAATGCACCAAGGGCGGCAATACCATACTTGTTTAGTTTCCGGAACACCTGTTCGAATTGATCTACTCCAATTCGCACATTCACTTTTTTATTGCTCGCCTTTAGTTGTTCAATATCTTCCGATTCAATTCCAAGAAACATCATTCGGCAACCGCTCTTAGCAGCCCATTCAAGCACCTCCTCATTTTCAGCCACATTGATCGAGGTAGAACACCACCAATCTTTTTGTATACCTCTGTGCACCATTTCTTTGAACAAGGAAATAGCCCGGTTTGCCATTAACTTGTTATGGCCGACCAGATTATCGTCGATGAAGTAAACATTTTGCTGTGGTATTTGTTCCAGGTCGCGGAGCACTTCTTCTAAAGGTCTGGTGCGGTAACAATTGCCGTTGAATGTGTGTACTGAGCAAAAATCACAGGCCATTGGGCATCCCCGGGTTGTTTGCACCGTGCCGAATTCATAATCCTTGTTGTAGAGATCGATACGCGGTGAAACGGAGCCGGCCAGGGGCAGAAGCTTTCCTTCATACGATGGTTGCAGCATTCCAGCTTCAAAATCGGTCAGAATTGTTTTCCAGACACTCTCGGCTTCACCTTTTACAATACAATCAGCATAACGCGCGGCTTCATGAGGCATCATCGATACATGAATACCGCCAATTATGGTTTTTATTCCCTTTTCGCGATACATGCCGGCAATCTGATAGGCGCGGTTTATGGTGGCTGTTAAGGCAGTAATGCCCACGAGATCTGCTTCTCTGAAACTGAATGGTTCAAAGTTTTCGTCGTACAGCTCGATGTCCCAGTGATCGGGAGTGAGTGCTGCAATTATGCCCAATGCCATTGGCGGGTAAATAGAATCTCGGTTTTGGGCCAGTCCTGTTCGTCTGCTGTTGAGCGGGTTGATCAGCAGGAGTTTAGGTTTTTTTCCTGCTTTCATTTGTTAACGAATAAATTATCTGATGTAAATGGTTCCCTTATTTTACCCAAAGCAAGGTTATAGCGTTCAATATTGCCGAAAAACGCCCAGTTTGCAGCCGTTTTGTTTTTTGTGAGCTTGAGTGTTTGTAAAAATTTCTTGTAAATCAACTTCTTGTCCCACACTTTTTCCCAGTTTTCGATCATGGCCGTTTTGAGTACTTCGGCGCTCATGTTTTTGGGTTCAAAAACCACATCAAAACAATGATACCTGTCCCAATCATCCGGATAATTAGTGGCTGTCAGTCTGCCTTCTTTCTGAAGTCTCTTATATAGTTCGGTACCTGGAAGTGGCGTTAGTATATTGGCCTGATGGGTGTCAATTTCTGAGCCGATAAGGTATTCTGATCGTGCTCTCAGGCTTTCAGGGTGGTCGGTGTCGAGCCCGTAGATCATCGCACCAATAACACTGATGCCATATTTGTGAATGCGCGTAATCACCCCGGCATAGTGATCGGTTCCGATGCGCATGTTGAGTTTCTTGTTGGTCAGTTTTAGCCCTTCTGTGATCTCCGATTCAATTCCAAGCAGTACAGTGCGGCATCCGCTTTCCGAAGCCAGTCTGAGCACTTCTTCATCATCGGCAAAATTCATGGATGCCTGACACACCCAGTCTTTTTCTATACCACGGTCGATAATTCCCTGAAACAGCTGTTTTGCCCTTTCGATGCTGAACCGGCTTGTACCGATAATGTTGTCGTCAACAAAAAACACGCGCTTGTGGTCTATTTGCTCCAGTTCGTCAAGCACCTCTTCCACCGGCCTGAACCTGTAGGCAGGCCCGTTAAAGATATGTACGCTGCAAAAATCACACGCAAAGGGGCAGCCGCGGGTTGTTTGTATGTTGGCCAGCCCGTAATTCTTATGAAAAAGATCGCGGCGCGGTACAGGGGAATGAAACATGCGCCCGGTTTCTTTTTGATATGTTTTTTTGAGCGTACCTTGTTCGAAATCATGCAACAACTCGTGCCAAACTCCTTCTGCCTCACCAATGACCACCACATCCACATAATTCATGGCTTCTTCAGGCATCATGGATGCATGAATCCCACCCAGTACAACCGGAATACCATGTTTTCTGTATACAGCCGAAATCTCATAGGCTCTTCTTACAGCGGAAGTGAGTGCTGAAATGCCTACCAGGTCAGCATCGGTAAAAACGAAATCTTCAAAAGTTTCGTCAATTAACTGAACTTCCCAATCCTTAGGTGTCAGAGCCGCCACAATGCCCAGCCCAAGCGGTGGCGATAATGACTCTGTCAGAAAAGGGACTTCACGGGTAAACGCATTGATCGGGTTGATCAACAGAAGTTTTTTTCTACGCATTTTATGTTAAGCAATCTTTCCTTAAGAGCAAATATAGTGCTTTTTCAATATGTTGTTGCTTTTTGACGGCAACAGATGACAGGCTTATTGAACGCAGAAAACAAAAAAAGTCTACATTTGTCCATTAAATAGCACTTCATGAACATTCAGGAATTTATACAAAAGGTTGAGCACGAATTCGATCAGATAAATCCCGGTTCATTGACTCCTGAAAGCAAAATCAGGGATTATTTTGAATGGGATTCCATTAATGCTTTGGTTTTTATTGCCCTTGTAAACGTTGAGTATGATGTTGAGATCAATGCTGACGACCTTCAGCAGTCGGAAACAGTTACTGATCTTTACCAGATTATCGAGAATCGTAAAAACTCAGTTGCCTGATTATGGGCCTCTTCAGTATTGCCAACTGCCGGATTGCAGGTGCCTCAGCCTGTGTTCCGGTGAACGTAGTAAATAATGCTGATTATGAATACCTTGCGCCATCTGAGCGCGAAATGTTAATAAAAACTACCGGCGTAGCCCATCGTAGGGTGGCAGATGCCACTACTACGTCGGCTGATCTGGCCCTGCAAAGTGCACAGCACCTGATGCAATCAATGCAGTGGAATGCTTCTGACATTGATCTGCTGGTACTTGTAACCCAAACGGGCGATTATCTCATGCCGGCCACTTCACGTTTGCTCCAACACAGACTTGGCTGCCCAAAACACTGTATCACATTAGATGTCAATAGCGGGTGTTCTGGTTTTGTAGATGGGCTTGCGGTGGCTTCTGCGCTGGTTTCTTCCGCCGGCTTCAAAAAGGCACTACTGCTTACTGCCGAGATACCAAGCCGTTATGCATCGCCAACAGACAAAAGTACATTTCCTTTGTTTGGAGATGCTGCTGCTGCCGTTGCTCTTACATCCGATAAGGATGCGGCTCCGTTGTTTTTTAACCTGCAGACAGACGGCAGCGCTTATGAGGCCATAATGATACCCGATGGAGGTATGCGCAGCCCGGTCCACCCTGTAGATTCATTCCGGCTGAACACCTTTGCCCCCGGAATCGAACGAAACAGATTACAACTGGCACTTGATGGGATTAAAGTCTTTAATTTCTCGCTTAGGGAAGTCGCACCCAACATACGGGATCTGTTCAGCTTTGCCGGGAAAGAACTGACCGATGCCGATCATTATGTGTTTCATCAGGCCAATATGCTTATTATAGATTCGGTACGAAAGAAACTGGGTCTGGAAAAAGAACTTTTTCCAATATCGATCGACAGGTATGGAAACACTAGCTCAGCCTCAATACCCCTGACTATGGTTTCTGAACTGAGCCATGAATTGAGCAGCAAAAAACAACAACTATTGTTTTCCGGTTTTGGGGTCGGTTTGGCCTGGGGTAGTTGTCTTGCCGAAACAAGCCATATCTTTGTACCTGAATTATTAGAGGTATGAATGCATTTAGCCTGAAATCAAAGCGTTTGCTTATTACTGGCGCTTCTTCCGGTCTGGGTAGGGCAGTGGCTGTAGCAGCTTCCGAAGCAGGTGCCAGTCTGGTGATTACGGGAAGAAACACCGAAAGACTGAAAGAAACATTCCAAAAATTGCATGGTGATGATCATGTGTTTCTAATTGCCGATCTTACTAATGAATCTGATATCAATAATTTGGTTACCCAGCTGCCTCTTTTGAATGGAGTTTTTTTTAGTGTTGGTGTTTCGGCAATTTTACCCGCATCCTTTATCACACGCGAAAAACTTCTGTCTGACATGTCTGTGAATTTCATGGCACCCGTGCTTCTGACAACCTCATTGCTTAAATCGAAAAAGTTGGTAAACGGGAAGTGTTCCTTGTTGTATATGTCAACAATATCAACCGTTTATCCGTTTGTGGGAGGCGGAATGTATATCAGTGCAAGGGCTGCCATTGAGGGCTATGCCCGTGTTTTGGCGCTCGAATTGGCTCCCAAAGGCATCAGAGTCAACTGTCTCAGATCAGGTTTTGTGAGAACTCCAATGCTGGATCAAACAGCAAGAATTTCGCAGGAAGTAGTTTCCAAGATCGAAAGTCAGCAACCGTTGGGCATAGGCAACCCTGATGATGTTGCACAGACAGCTGTCTTTTATTTTGCCGACGCTTCAAAATGGGTGAGCGGTACAAACCTGATTCTGGGAGGAGGGTAATATGTTTGAGAAACCAGAATTTTCTGTTGTCGTGCCGGTTTTCAACAGCTCAGCCACCATAGTTGAACTGCTTGGAGGTATCAGGAAAGTCTTTACTGAGTTGGGAAAGAGTTTCGAAGTCATTTTGGTCGATGATGGCAGCCGCGACAATGTTTGGGAGGTAATCCAGAAACTGAAAGCCGAAAACAAGGATGTTCTTACTGCAGTGCGGCTTAACCGTAATTATGGTCAGCACAATGCCACTTTTTGCGGAATGACATTGGCCAGGGGTTCTTACGTAATTACTATGGATGACGACCTACAGCATCCACCTCCCGAAATCGCCAGATTGATTGCAAAGCAGCAGGAAGCCGAAGCTGAAATGGTGTACGGAATTTTCGACCACAAAAAGCACTCATGGTTCAGGAATCTGGGCAGTAAGTTGTTCCGTCACTGGGCCGGAAGGTATTTCGGCCGTCCTTCAGAAGGTTCTGCGTTCAGGTTAATAAACAAGGAGTTAAAAGACAAAGTTTTGCAGCACAACCTGAACTTCATGTTTCTGGATGAATTGCTTTACTGGTACACAGAAGAACCTGCTTATGTTACTGTTGACCATCATGAACGCGAGAACAACAAATCAGGCTACAGCCGCAGAAAGCTGTTCAAGCTGATAACCAGCCTGATGATAAATTATACAAATGTTCCGCTGAAGCTAATGGTTTACGGAGGATTGTTTATTTCACTGATTACAGCTGTTGTAGCTGTTTATTACATCATTCTCAAGATATTTTTCAATGTTCCGATGGGATATACATCCATAATAGTTGGTATTATGTTTTCAACAAGCATTATCCTGTTCAGCCTGGGAATTATAGGGGAGTACCTGAGCCGAATATATCTGGCACAAAACAAGAAGCCACCCTACACCATCAGAAAGATTATTTAAATGCAGTTTATCAGAAAAGACCTCAGAATGAGGCGGCTCGAGGAGCAGGATATTGAGTTGGTTCGCCAGCACCGTAATAGCGCTTATATCAGACAGTACATGGAGTTTAAGGAAGAAATCACCCCCGAAATGCAGATCAAATGGTTTCATTCTATAAACAACCACAACAATGTTTATCTGTTTACAGAGTACAAAGGCGAGCCAATCGGCCTGATCAACGCAAAAAACATCAACTGGGAGAGAAGGACTGCCGAAGGGGGCATTTTTATCTGGGACCGCCGGTATATTAATTCACCTGTTGCCTTGCTGGCTGCAATGACCTTTGGTGAACTGGCTGCAACGGTTTTTCACCTACGGGCTGTGGCCAAAATACTGGTTACCAATAAAAGAGCTATACGATATAACAAACTTCTTGGATTTGAGCTTTGCGAGGGACAGGAAGGAAAAATTAATCAGCTTTATGCCTTTTCGGGTGAGCGGTTTATGAAATTCAGCCGTGTGTTCAGAGGCTTTCTGATGCTGCTGTATGGAAAGGATCCAATAATAATTGAGTTGGAACAAGAAGATGTAAAATCCGGATTTGCGGCATTAATAAACGAGTATATTGACGCAACTGCAATTGAGGGGCCTGAACCTACTGAACAGGGTGGATTACGTTATATCTATCATCCCCGCTTATAAACAACAGTATTTATTTGAACAATCGTTTGTAGAAACCACCAACGACGAAAGGCAATTCGCTGAGGATGAATTGGCGTTGCCGGTAAGGAAGCATGCGGTTCACAAGATGTGTTGTCCCGTAGATCATCTTTGCAAACATCATTCCGGGAAAAGCCATTAATCGGGTTACTACATTGAATTTTCCGTGTTGTTTGTAATAGCCCGCAGCTACAGCACTATCACCTGCCACAAAATCAGCAATAGCTATTTGTCTGTCTGATAATTCTGTCCTCCATAAGTCTACCTTATTGGTTGACAAAGGATTCATCAGCGAAGCATGAATCTTGTTCACCTGCTCTTCAGGATATAATCTGTGAAAGTCATCCTTTTTCAGGTAAAACTTCAAAACATCTTCTTCATAGGGCAGATTCAGGAATGTACAGAGGCGTTCCATCTCCACGTTTGGATGGTTAACAAGGTCTTCATACCGTATGGCAGCAAATCTTTCGGGCATTGCCAAAGCTGCGGCAGAAATGCGTTCGTAAAAATAGCGCCACTTATAAGTGGTCAGAGCGATAAAGGGGAGTTCGAATTCAACCCGTGCAAGCGATAGATAATTGTCGCGATAATCGCGGGTGAGGTGAATAAATCTGGCCTCCGGAAAAATTTTGATCAATAAACCGACATACAATGCGTAGCCCGGATTTTTGTCGCCGATGAGCAGTATTTCCTTTTTGCTAAAAAGTGACTGATAATGCCAATAGACCGCTTTACACATGTTTCCATATGAAATTTTTCCTTCTAACTGCAATAGGTTCATTAGCAGCAAATTGGTATCCAGTTTCCATGTATGGAACAAAAACTGCTTGTCGAGATCTGCAACAAATTCGCTTATCCGGGCTTTACTCCAGATGCTGATGTTGCCGTATTTGGGATATAAATTAACGATAAACTGACATTCGGGGGGAATCTGCACATTGGGATGTGCATCGAACAGGGTGCGTAGCAGTGTTGATCCGGTGCGCGGTCTGCTCAGGATGAAAAAGACAGGTGTTTTGTCCAGTTCATCAACAAGTATTTTAAAGTATTTTGTAGATGGGTTTAGCAAATGAGGTTATCATATATTCAATGTAATTAGACACTTAATATCTAAAATATATTCCAAAAAAAAAGACCCTGTAAAGGGTCTTTTTGACAAAACGGTATGTTTTGGGGATATTTATCCGAGCATGACTCTTTTAAAACCTGTAACGGTAAGGCCTTTTTCAACCTCATTCAGGTATTGACGAACGGTTTTTTTGTTTTCGCGTACGAAATCCTGGTTGAGTAAGGTGTTTTCTTTGAAGAATTTATTGAGTTTTCCTTTAGCGATTTTTTCAAGCATATCTTCGGCTTTTCCTTCATTCCGGGCCTGCTCGATTCCGATTTGGATTTCGCGTTCAATAATTTCGGACGAAACATCAGCTTCATCAACAGCCACAGGATCCATAGCGGCTACCTGCATGGCAAGTTCGCGTCCCACCTGATCAAACCCGGCTTTGTTCATGCCTACGATTGTAGCCAGCCTGTTTCCGGGATGGATATAGGCTGCTGTCATTGGTGCTTCGATAATTTCATAAGCCCCCAGCTGAATCTTTTCACCAATGACACCAGTTTGGTCGGTGAGGCTGTCTTCAACTGAACGGCCATCAATTACCAATGCCTTAACTGCGTCAGCGGTTGTCACCTTAGCTGCCACGGCTGCATCAAGGATGCTGTGGGCATATTTAACGAAATCTTCGTTTTTGGCAACGAAGTCGGTTTCGCAGTTCACCATAACGATTGCAGCAAAACTGTGGTCGCTGTTGGTTTTCGAAATAACCACGCCTTCATTGGCTTCGCGGTCGGCTCTTTTGGCTGCAACTTTCTGGCCTTTTTTGCGCAGGTAGTCAATGGCCATTTCCATATCGCCCTGACTCTCAACTAGTGCGGCTTTGCAATCCATCATACCGGCTCCGGTACGTTTTCTTAACTCGTTTACTTGTGCGGCTGAAATATTCATTACTGTGATATTTTTCGTTTATTATTTCTTCGATACGGGTTTTCTGGGTCTCTTCCCTCTTTCTCTGCCTGCATCTTCAGCTTTGCCTTTTGCCGGGGCTCCCTTCTTGCCGTGATCATCGCTGTCGTCATCGTCATCAAATCTTCTGCCATGATCCATATCATCTTCATCGTGCGAATCATCGTCGCCACGTTTGTCTTTTGCAAGTTTTCTTTCACCCAGTCCTTCTTCAATAGCCTGAGTCATGGTGCGAACGATCAACGATATTGATTTTGAAGCATCGTCGTTTCCGGGTATCGGAAAATCAATAAGTGTCGGGTCGCTGTTGGTATCAACGATGGCAAATGTTGGAATGTTGAGTTTGCGTGCTTCGGCAACGGCGATGTGCTCCTTGAGGATATCCACTACAAACAAAGCCGAAGGCAGCCTGCTCAGGTCGGCGATACTTCCGAGGTTTTTTTCAAGTTTTTCGCGTTCGCGGCGCAACTGAAGTCTTTCGCGTTTTGAAAGGTTGGAGTACGAATCGCTGTTCATCAGCTTGTCGATATTGGTCATTTTGCGCACTGCTTTGCGGATGGTGGCAAAATTAGTGAGCATACCACCGGGCCAGCGCTCGGTGACATATGGCATGCCAATTTTCGTAACCTCTTCGGAAACGATGTTTTTGGCCTGTTTTTTTGTAGCCACAAACAGGATTTTTTTGCCCGATTTGGCCAGTTGCCGCATGGCATTTGACGCCTCTTCGAGTTTCGCCTGTGTTTTGTAAAGGTCAATAATGTGGATTCCATTGCGCTCCATGAAAATGTATGGAGCCATGTTGGGATTCCATTTTCTTCTCAGGTGGCCGAAATGTACACCTGCATCCAATAATTCTTCAAATGATACTTTTGACATAGGTAGGGTTTAAAATTGTTTACTTTCTCTAAAAGCAATTGCTGAGTAGTCCTGTTGGCCAGAAGTCTCAGCAATTTGGATACTAAACTTAATAATAAGGTATTAACGTTTGCTGAACTGGAATTTCTTGCGGGCTTTCGGTTGGCCGGGTTTTTTACGTTCCACCATGCGTGGATCGCGGCGAAGCAAGCCTTTTGCTTTCAAAATCGGACGAAATTCGGGGTTGATCTCACAGAGGGCCCGACTGATACCCAGACGAAGTGCTTCGGCCTGGCCGGTAATACCGCCTCCATCAAGGTTTACCTTAATGTCGTATTTGCCGATATTATCGGTGAGTTGTAGCGGCTGAACCACAACATACTGCAAAATTGCCGTTGGGAAATACTCTTTGTAATCCTTTTTGTTTATTTCAATGTTACCGTTCCCATTCTTGAGATATACACGGGCAACGGCTGTTTTTCTTCTGCCCAGGGCATTGATGACGTCCATAATGCTTACTTGATTTTGTTAAGGTTTATTTGTTTTGGTGTCTGGGCCTGATGTTTGTGCTCGGTTCCTACGTACACATACAGGTTGCGGAACAATTCACGTCCCAGGGTGTTTTTGGGCAACATCCCTTTGATGGCTTTTTCCAGAACAACCTCAGGCTTTTTGGCCATTTGCTGGTGGTAGGTACGGATACGCTGTCCGCCCGGATATCCGGTATGGCGAACATATTCCTTGGTGTCGGCTTTGTTTCCGGTGAGCCTTATCTTTTCGGCATTGATGATGATTACATTATCGCCACAGTCACTGTGGGGAGTAAAGCTGGGCTTGTGTTTGCCCCTGAGAACCATAGCGGCAACCGACGCTAACCTTCCCAAAATCTGATCCTCTGCATCAATAACAACCCATTGTTTGTTGGCGTTCTCTTTGTTGACGCTTACGGTTTTGTAACTCAGTGTGTCCATTTAATCCTATTGTTTCTTAAGTCGTTTCCGTGCATACTTATCCCAAAAACGGGGTGCAAAAATAGAAACTCTTTTTGTAACCACCAAATTTGTCCGCAACTATTTATGTATATTATTTTAAGCAAGCGGTGCCCTGCCTGAAATGCAGTACATGGAGTGGCTGATAGAATCAGGCAAAGATATGAATCATCGGAACATTAAAATAGTATGACAAAAGAATGAGTGCGTTTTGCCTGCCTGAAGATTTTTGCATTCTTGTG
This sequence comes from Bacteroidales bacterium, assembly GCA_024710405.1. Taxonomy (GTDB): domain Bacteria; phylum Bacteroidota; class Bacteroidia; order Bacteroidales; family F082; genus UBA6192. The sequence goes on along the minus strand of JANJUV010000002.1, from coordinate 206,589 downwards.
CCTGTGCACAGATCTCAGGTTTGGTTGGTTTTGGTCTGGTGATTGAAACAACTGATCGCTGATTGTTAAAAATCTGCTACTTTTGCCACCTCAATTAAACCAATATTGTAGAATGACAAAAAGAATGAATGTGTCAGGCTTGTATTCAGCCGGTTTTCTGCGTTTGACTATGGCTGCTTTCATGGGTTTGGTCATGCTTTCGGTAGTTTCATGCAGCAATCCGGAGAAGACCTTTGAAGAACAGATGGACGAGGATGTGGCTTATTTTGCCGATCTCAACTGCCGCATCAAGGCCCGCAGTATGGAGTTGCCCTTTATAGAAGGTGTTGATGAGGAGACGGACCGTGAGTTACTGGAGTTGAAAAGAGAGCAGGAGTCTTTGACGATTGAATTCCGCAATAAATACAGCAATAATCCTGAACATAAGAAAGCCTTTTCATTTAAAATGCGCGAAGCGTACCGTAACTCAAAGTATTGCGGTGAGGTGATGAAAAAGTACGGATTGCAGGAAACGGATTTCCGTAAAACAGGAAATCTGGGTGTTGACAAAGAGAAATAAAGTTCTTCTGCCGCAAACTGATTTGCGCTGAACAGGAAATTGTATTAATTTTGCAGCCTCAAAAACTTCGGGGCGTGGTGCAGTTGGCTAGCATTCTTGCATGGGGTGCAAGCGGTCGCCCGTTCGAGTCGGGCCGCTCCGACAACAAAACTCCTTCCGGTTGGGAGGAGTTTTTTTGTATGATTTGTCCCCAGGATAATAAGAGCTGCTAAACTATAATCCTCTGGTGAGGTTTGCACAAACATCTTTGGTATTTCTCCTGCTGTTTTGGCTCTTAACGTTTCACGACGCTGGATTTTTCTTTGTCCGTTCATTCACGGATAAAAAAGTCAGTGACTTTTTATTGCTTGTTAATCCATTTTTGTAAGGTAAGTAGGTTTGGCTATTTTAATTCAGGTACCGACACGAAAAATCCTGAACTTTGTACATTCTAAGTAATATTAATGAAGCTAACAGAAATGATTATGCGCAGCAAACATCTTGTCATTTTGATCGTAATGGTACTTGTTTTCATGGCAATTCAGTTCATCAGGCCAGAACGGAACATGGAGTCTTTTCAAAACAGGAATGAGTTGTTTTTTCGATATAAGGAGGCTCCTCAGCTGGTACGGGTGCAATTGCTGAATGCCTGCTACAACTGCCATTCGAATAAAACTGCCTATCCCTGGTATGCCAGTGTGGCACCGGTTTCGTTGATGATCAATGCTAATATTACCAAAGCCAAGTCAGAACTGAATTTTTCAGAGTGGTTTTTGTATGACGAACAGGAGCAGGTGAAACTTCTTCTGGAGATTGCAGAAGTACTTGACAACAAATCAATGCCACCGAAACCATATCAGTGGTTGCACCGTGAAGCCAACCTGAGTGATGTGGAACGAAAAAAAATCAGCGATTGGGCCAAGGAATACAGCAATGCGCTTGGCAGTAACTGATGTGGGTTTCGATTACACGGCTTATTATCCTGAAAGTTTTGCCGCTAACTGACCTTGTCGCTGTTTTCTGATGCACTGCCGTGCGCGACTTTTAGTTTCTGCCGGTCGGTTTTGCCTGAAGGAAGCATGGGTATCTGTTCGATGAATTCTATGCTTCGCGGAAGTTCGTACGATGCTAATTCCCGTGAAACTTGTTGCCAAAGGAGGAACAACTCCCGCACATGGTATTCGTGCTGTATGAGCAGAATTGGTTCCTCGCCGGCACTGCCCTGTTTTGATACCAAAACAAACGGGTAGGGTATCAAATGAGCAATTTTCTGCTCAACCACTGCCGGGTGGATTTTGTGTCCGGCATGGATTATCACATCATCAGCCCTGCCAATAATCTGAAACCGGCCTGATGTGTCCATGCGAACAAGGTCATTTGTAATGATCAATTCATTGCTCAGTGTGGGTGCATCCACCACAAGACATTGCCTTTCATCAATGCTGATGCTGATTCCTTCTAGCGGACTGAACCAGATGCTTTTATCATGCCCGTTGAGCTTTCTTAAAGCAATGTGGCTGATTGTTTCGGTCATTCCGTAGGTGTGCCAGCATGATGTTGTCACATGCTGCAGCATCTGCTCTGTTTTTTGGTCCAAAGGACTACCACCTATGATCAGGCTGCCGATGAAGTTCATTTTTTCCGGATTCTTATTGAGCGTTTCACTGACCTGCAGTGGCACCATAGCCGCGAAATCAACCTTTTCGGTCAGTTTGGCCAAGGGGTTGGCATGGAGACTTGTTGTGATCAGGTTGAATCCGCCAAGCAAAGCCCTTACAACCATCATTTTTCCGGCTATGTACTGAGGCGAAAGACAAAGTAGTGCCACGGAGTCCTTTTTAAGACCAAAGAAGCTGTTTGTCATGGCAGCGCTGTGCAACATATTTTTTTTGGAAATCCTGATGGGTTTTGGGATACCTGTTGAACCGGAGGTTTGCTGGACGATATACTCATCAGGCCCGAACCACAACAGCAGAAATTCCAGTACTTCTTTAATCACCGGATCTTCTTCTGAATCAATTGCCATAAACACAGACTTTTGGTCTATGAACATGTGGTTTAACTTCAAATCGTTCAGTTGAGCCGTACTCATAGTTGGGGTGGATATTTCCAGGCAAGTGATGGGCTGTGGTACAAAGCTGCGTCTTTGATATATAAAGGAGAGTCTATATTATTGGTGTATAACAATCCTGTGCCAAGGCCCTGCGGGATGGTAGTTTTCTTCGCGGATACCCATTGTGCAATAGCATTCAGACCAACGTTGGATTCCAGTGCTGATGTGGCCCACCAACCAATTCTTCTTGCTTCCGCTAATTCACTCCAGAGAGTTGCCTCCGTGCATCCGCCCAATAAGGAGGGTTTCAAGATAATGTATCGGGGTAAAATGGTGTCGAGCAGGCGGATACGCTCGTCCATTTTGCTGATGCCGATAAGTTCTTCGTCAAGTGCAATATCAACAGGGCTTTGCGCACACAGCCGGGCCATTTCGTCCCATTGTCCGGCACGAATGGGTTGTTCAATGGAGTGAATGTTAAAATCAGCAAGGCGGTGAATCTTTTCAAGGGCTTCTCCTGGGGCGAATGCTCCATTGGCATCAAGTCTTAATTCTACCTCCTGAGGTGAGAAGCGGGAGCGAATCTGTCTCAGGAATTTTAACTCATCTTCGAAACTGAGCGCTCCTACCTTTACTTTGATACACCTGAATCCTGCTTTGATTTTTTCGGTCAGTTGTTTCATCATGAAATCAGCCGAACCCATCCAGATTAGCCCGTTGATGGGTATTCCGCTGACGCCCTCAGCAAAACTGTTCTTCCAAAGTATTCCTGTTCCGCCATTTTCCAGATCTTTAAGTGCTGTTTCGACACCGAAACGCGAAGCCGGAAAAAAAGCACCCTTTTTACCGGCCCATTCTTCAAATCCGTTGATATTGCTGCAAAGCTGCTGTAGCTCTTGTTCGACTGATGTTCTGTCATCGGGGCTTAATCCGGGAATCAGGCTGCATTCACCCCATCCTGTTGCTCCTGTTTCAGTGCTGGTAATGTGAATCAGCCAGGACTCTTTATGGTTCAGGGTACCCCGTGAGGTTCCGGCAGGTTGTTTGAAGATCAGGGGGTAGTATATAAAACCTGCTGTCAGCATCTCATAGGTTGATTCCGATGGCAAACAATAATGTCAGCAACAAAGTCTTCAAGGCCAGTTTCTTCAGGTATGGATCGAGTTCGGCTTTGTTGTTCGTTTTCATGATTTTAACAAGGTCGATTGCAAAAAGCGGTGCTGTGAGCAGAAACAGCCATGACAGGCCTGTGAGCCCGGAAAGCAGATTGTATGCGGACAGCATTGCGAATGACAGCGTTATGAGGAAGATGTGGTATTTGCGTGCATATCCGTAGCCAAGACTTACTGCAAGGGTTTTCTTTCCGTTGAGTTTGTCGTGGTCGAGGTCGCGCATATTGTTTAGGTTCAATACGGCGGTGCTGAATAATCCCAGAGCTGAAGCCGGAAGAAGAACGAGAGGATCAAAGAAGGGAGCAGAGAGATAAAAGGTTCCGGCAACGCCGGTGAGTCCAAAGAAGAGAAACACGAACAGGTCGCCCAGTCCAATATAGCCGTAAGGGTTGCGGCCAACGGTGTATTTTATGGCTGCAGCGATTGAAGTTAGTCCGAGCAGCACAAAAAAAACGGCTGTAGTGTTTTTAAGTCCGGCAGCACCAAAGATCAGCCAGAGGCCACTGATCAGCGAGAGTATGCTCAGGATCTGAATGGCCAGTTTCATTTCTTTACGGTTGATTTTGCCGGATTGCACCATACGTTTGGGTCCTAGTCTGCCTTCATTGTCTAGGCCGTTTTTTGCATCACCGTAGTCGTTGGCGAAGTTTGACAGTATCTGGAGCAACAGGGTGGTGAGTGCGGCCATGAGCACTGCGGTTGTATTAAAGCCAGGAAACCTGAATGCTACAGCGCCTCCCATCCCGATGCTGGCCAATGCCAGAGGCAGGGTACGCAGCCGAGCTGCTTTGATCCATGCATGCAAAGAAGCCAAACTGATCAGGGGAATTTAGGGAACTGATGAAAATCGGGGTCTCTTTTTTCGAGGAAAGCATGTTTGCCTTCCTGTGCTTCTTCTGTCAGGTAGTACAACAGGGTGGCATTTCCGGCAAATTCCTGCAGACCAACCTGTCCGTCGAGTTCGGCATTCAGGCCCAGCTTGATCATACGCAAGGCCATAGGGCTACGCTTCATCATTATTTCACACCATTCTATTGTTGTGTCTTCAAGCTGATCGAAGGGAACAACTTTGTTCACCAGGCCCATCTCGAGTGCTTCTTTGGCCGAATAAAACTGATTGAGAAACCAGATTTCGCGGGCTTTTTTCTGTCCGACGATGCTTGCCAGATAGGAAGAACCAAGTCCGGCATCAAAGCTGCCCACTTTTGGGCCTACCTGACCGAACCGTGCATTGTCGGAAGCAATGGTCAGGTCGCATATTACATGAAGTACATGTCCGCCACCTACGGCCCATCCATTTACCATTGCCACTACAGGCTTAGGCATTGACCTGATTTTGCGCTGCACATCGAGTACATTGAGCCGTGGTATGCCGTGCTCGTCAATGTAACCGCCTTCGCCTTTCACCTGCTGGTCGCCGCCACTGCAAAATGCTTTGTCGCCGGCTCCTGTCAGAACGATCATATAAATGTCCTGGTTCTCGCGGCAGATATCCAATGCATCTGCTATCTCGAAAGTGGTTGTCGGTCTGAACGCATTGTGCACCTCAGGCCTGTTGATGGTGATTTTGCCAATGTGGTTCCAGGTTTCAAACAATATATCCTTGTAGGACTTCAGGTTTGTCCATTGTCTTTTGTTCTGCATAGAGTTTTTATTTGAATAACAACAAAAGTGCTTTTTGGTTTCAAATGTCTGATTGATTCACATTCCGAAGCAAAGATAATCAGGCTTTGCGCAAAGGCAAGAAAAATCAGTTTGCCAATCTTTTAAAATAATTGCGCAGGGTTTGTGCGCTGATGATTGCCGGACTTATAATTTCGAGTATAGCCGGACTGCCTGTATTCATGTCAAAAAATGCCGGTAATATGGACTTCAGCTGCTCTTCCGAATGGGCAACAAAAGTTTTGATTCCATATGCTTCGGCTACTTTGACAGCGGACAGATTATGCGAGGCTTCATAAAAGTCTTCAAGCAGTCCTGTTTGATCAGGCCCTTCCAGAAAGCGGAAGATGCCTCCGCCGCCGTTGTTGATGACAATTATTCTCAGGTTGGCCGGCAGGTGTTTGTTCCACAAAGCATTGGAGTCATAAAAGAACGCGAGATCGCCGGTGATGAGCAGCGTTGGCCTGCCAGAGGCAAGGGAGGCTCCGGAAGCAGTTGAAGTACAGCCATCAATACCGCTGGTACCCCGGTTGGAGTCGAAACGGAATCCCTTTTTCCATCCGAATAGTTGTGCATATCTTACGACTGTACTGTTACCTAATTGAATATCATATGTTTCAGGAAGGTATTGCAGAGTGGTGTCGAAAATTTTCAAGTCAGACCAAGGGGTATCTGTCAGGAACGACTGATGAAGTTCTGATGCTTTTTCAGCAGTACTATGCCAAAGTCGGGCATAATTGCTTTCTGCGGGGTTAAGTGAGTGAACAATCTGTTTCAGAAAAGTTGTAACTGGCATTTGAATGCTTTGGCTCAGATGCTGATACGTATCCGGATGATGCTTAGCCGGGTCAATATGCCAGTGCTGTAATGACGGACTTTTTCTCAGGAAACTTTTTATGCGTTTTGAAACCACTGCATTGCCAAAGGTGATCAGCAATCCGGGCTGGTATTGCTGCATATCTTCCTTTTTCATGGCACTCATGCTGCGGTCAATACAACCCACAAAATTATCGCCATTCAGGTTTGATGTGGTTTCGGTGAGCACAATAGTGTTGCTGAAACGCGAGATATTCTGCAGGAGTTCATTCAGCAAGGGGTCGGGGGGCATTTGTCCGGCAAGAATCATCACTTTTTCAGAGCTGTTCCAGTTTTGGGCAAGCCGAATAAGGACGTTGTTCGGTACAACGGTTTGTAATTCTGTAATTTCGATGTCTTTTTCCGGTCTGGTTCCTGATGTCTCATAACTATAAAGTGGTTCGGCGAAGGGAAGGTTGATATGCACAGGTCCTGCAACAGGATGAACTGCTGCATTCAATGCCTCTGAAATAAGTCTGTCGTAATACCAGATATCATCTTTACCAGTAAGGTGCTGTGGCAGGGTAACGCTTTTTTTGATGAATGGCCCGTAAACATTGTGTTGCCGGATGGTTTGCCCGTCACCCTGATCGATCCAGGCTTCGGGTCTGTCGGCAGTGAGCACAATCAGGGGAATCCTCTGATAATATGCTTCAGCGATGGCCGGAGCATAATTGAGCACGGCCGAGCCGGAAGTGCAGCAAACAGCTACCGGACGCTTCAGCTGTTGTGCCATTCCGAGGGCAAAAAAAGCAGCACTGCGCTCATCTACAACCGTGAAACATTTCATGGCAGCATTTTTGCATAAAGTGTTCACCACTGGTGCATTGCGCGAACCTGGCGAGACAACCAGATGGTTTATTCCCCTTCCTGTGAACAGTTGGCTCAGATGCTCCAATCCTGACTTATCGTGTAGCATGGTGCAAAGTTCTTAAAATTTTGAGCATCTGAATAGCATGATGCGAATTATTGACCTGAAGAAACTCTCAAACGACCAACCTGTGTATATCTGCGGAATTATTTTTGTTGCCGGCAACCCTTATTCTGAAGAACATTGGTGGTAAACAGATCAGCTTTCAAATAAGTTCAGCAGTGTTGCTGCCTTGTTTTCGGTTTCTTTCCATTCGGCTGCGCCATCAGAGCCGCGCGTGATTCCACCACCCACATAAATAAAACATTCATTGTCAACAAAACGGGCGCATCGAAGATTGACAAACAGATTCATTTTCTGTTTGTCAAGGACCGGGCCTAGAAATCCGGTATAGTAATCCCGTTGGTGTTTTTCGGTTCGTTTTATCAACTGGAAGGCTTCATAAGTCGGGGTTCCGCAGACTGCTGGTGTAGGGTGAAGGGCCTCTGCGAGGTTCACGTGATCAATTGATTCAGGTATGCTAAACGTGAAAGTGGTTATAAGGTGCATCACAGGGCCTGCATGATGTGCCGAAGGGCCCAATGTAGTTACTTCTGTGATCCCTGAGTTGGCCAGTGTTTTGGCGATCATTTCTGTCACTATCGCCTGTTCCTGATATTCTTTGTCAGTCCAGGGATTCTCAGGGTTTTCGTCAGACATTAGCTTTCGGGTGCCGGCAAGTGATACTGTTTCTGCAGCATTTTTACTGGTGATTAGCAGTTTTTCCGGGCTGGCGCCTGTATAGCAGCAACCCTGGCCATCGCTGAACAGATACACAAAAGCCTTTGGATATTTTTCAAGTAGTTTGAAATACAGTTTTCCGGGGCTGATATTCCGCACAGCCGGCAATACACGCGAATATACCACTTTGCTGACTTCTTGCCTGTTGATGGCACGGATAAGCGTTGAAAAGCCATCCATGTATTCCTGTTCAGAAACAGTATATGGCTTTACGGGCAATAACTTTCGGTGTGCAATTTGTTGGTGTACAGGAAGCTGGCTGCTCACTTCGTATCCATCAGCTTTCCATGTTGGAATTAAAGCAAGAATGCCCTTTTCGCTGTTGTTTTCAAATGGGTGCATCACGAATGCCGGGAGTGCTTCGGTTATGGAAATCAACTCTTTGTGCCTGACACAGTCACCTTGCCAGGTTGTGACATTGCCGTCATCGGGCAGCCTGAACGAAACGAACGGAAATTGTTGTTCGAGGAAATACAGGATGACTTCTTCCAGTTTCATTCAGGAATGTTTCACTGATTTCGCGCGATGATGAAATTGGTCAGCCGGCAGGTTGAAACCAGTTGGCCGTCATCATCCATAATATCTATATTCCACACATGGGTGTTTTTGCCCTGATGGATGATGCGGGCATGGGCATGAACAAAACCGTTGCGGGCAGCGCGTACATGGTTGGCACTCATATGGCTTCCGCGGACATCATTTTTGTCGAGGTCAACAATAAATGCTGAGCCTAAGCTTCCGGCTGTTTCTGCAAGTGCCAGGCTGCTTCCTCCATGCAGTATTCCCATAGGCTGGCGCGTTCTTTGGTTCACCGGCATCCGTGCATGAACATAACCTAATGTAACCTCAATATATTCAATGCCTAATTGTTCCATCAGGGTGTCGCGGTTCATGGCATTGAGTTCGGCAATACTTGAGTTTGGGTTGATCATTACGTTTTAAATTAGCAAAAGCAAAATTAGTTATTTAATCTCTTTTGGCAGGAAACTGACTTGTTCCTTCATATAGGTCAGATTCAAATAATCAAAAAGCATGCTTTTTAACATCTAAGCCGATATGGAAATGATGAAAAACGATCAGATATATCATATTAAACGAAGAACCAGTTATTTTTTGACCAGTACAATTTTTTGTTCAGTATAGCGATTGGCTTCATCGAGCATCATAAGTAAGTCTGGCCAAAGACTGATCGGCAGGAAATCTGTTTTATAGATTTTTTCAACGTTCAATCTGATATATTCCTCTTCAACTGAGGCTTTACCACTAAATATACCGGTCTGGTTTTCGAGGCTTATATTCATATGATCGGTGTTTTCGGCAGTGTAGCCTTCCGGAATTTTTATGTCAATGTTCCATGTGTACGTTTTTGGGTAATCCAAATAGATATCAAGTGTACGTTGTCGGTTTCTCTCTTCAATTTCGATATGCCGGCCAAGTAATTTGCCGGCCTCAACAATAATATAATCTCCGGCTATGGATACCAGATCAGGTGTTTGATAACTGGAACCATATTCAAAAAGGTTATTGATGCTGTAACGGCCTGTATTAATGATGAAAACAGTGTCCAGTTTAACTTCGGTAAACGAATTTACTGTTTTTAAGTATTCCTGATAATTTTCCTTCCGCTTTATAAAGTCGTCTTTTACATTCACATTGGATAGTTGAGTTGTGAAGCTTTGAAAATCGGTTTTCGACATCTTGAATTTCTGGCTCATACTGTTAAACTCCTGAGATAAAAAGTCAGAGTCCATAATGAGGAAATTATTTATCGTATTTTTGGATTGCCCTTCTAACACAATATTCTCTTCAATAACAACCTGCTGAACAGAATCGGTTTTAAATGTAACCGTTATGTTACGTGTTTCAGAGTTGTTTTTTGCATCTTTACTAATGATGCTGTCAAATGCAATATGGCTGTTATTACTAGCGTAGTCAGCTTTCTTGATTATTCTGGAATTAGTCAGGAACAACGGAATTTCCCCATAGCAGGTATGTAGTCCGGGCATGAAAATATATGCAGTATTTCCATTTTCACCAATCTTGATACCAGGTGTGATCTCATTTGGAAAAACGGCTTGTTCGATGGAGCCAAGCGACTTATTCATGCCTAGGATTAATTCGTGATCGATTTTGTATCTTGTTAGTAGCTGAGAGAACACCTTTATGAATTCATAATCATCAATAGCATAATAGTTGGGTACATACATCCCGTAGTATTTGAAGCTGTTGAAGTAAAGATAGTGTCTGAGGAAGTAAAACAGTTCCTTAGGAAGAAAATCTATATTGTTTTCAAGCTGATTTCGTTTGACATACTTCACAGCCTGGCTGTAAGCCGGAGGTTTGATGCCTGCTGAAACATAATTATTATTCATCAATTTCAGGTATTCGCTTTGTTGCACCTTGGTTTTCACCCTTCCGGGAATACCCAGAAAATTTCTGCTTTGTATTCCTCCGGTTGTAGTATTATAAACTACCTTAAACCGCACTGCAGGCTCCTGTCGCAGTGGAAAGCTCCATTCTTTTCCAAATGATTTTTCCAGATCTGAGTATTTGATCGTATAAAGGTCTTTATCCTCTTTTCTGCTGTGAACCGGCTCGGATACCCCATTTACTGCCGAGAGATTGATATAGGTCTTTTGGTCTAACAGAAAGCTTAAACTTCCGTTGAGTATCGGATATTCTTCTGTGAGATTCATAATAACAGGATCGAATTCGAGCCAGCTTCCTCCAAGTTCTTTGGCCGGCACAAGGGTTCTTATAATAACATAGTAGAAGTCAATAATATCGCCTACCTCTAGGTTGGTTATAGCAAGTTTGCTATAAGATGCTTTTGTCCGGCTACGGTAAGCTCCTGATTGCTGCGACATTCTTACTGCCTCACTCGTATTCACAAAGTGTTCCGTGCCATCGGGTTTGATGATTTTTACGTTTAAGAAAACGCCATCCCTGTTAAAAGTTCTCGCGCCTAACTGACTGAATGAAAATTCTGAAAAGTGTTCAACAGCTGCCTTGTCGTTCAGGAGAATACGTTTTCTAAGGTAAAAATCACAATTAAATTTGTTTGCCAGTAGTTGTTTCTTGTATTCATATTCTACTCGTGTTGCGATAATTACGGCTGATTCATTTCTCCATTTCTCAGGTATTTCTCTTAAGTCAAATACCGAATCAGGTGATTTCCGCATTCTCTTGTGAACTTTGCTTTCAATAGTTTCCTGGCCCAGTGCATGCTGCATTACAATAATTAGTAAAGCCAAAACGAGTAATTGATTTGTTTTCATAACGCTGTCACATTTTTTCAAAGGTTATCATCTTACGGTATTCCGATCTCAGATGTTCAATGGCACTGTTCCATCTTTCAAAATCTTCTGGATATAAGATGTTGTTTTTTATGTGAATCTTTTTATAATAAACCAGTTGATTCTGAATAAGTTCGTAGCGGGTTTCAAACATGAAACCGGGTTCATCAATTCTAATGCCGGCAGGGATTTCGAGCACTGTATACCCAGCAGGGATATTTATCTGAGCCAAATATTCTTTGAACATCCGCGAAAGATGACTAAAAGGATATTTGCGTGTAGTGTCAATGACTGATTGCTGAAAATCCTTTGAGAAATCGGGATTAACAAACAATTTGTTACCGGCATATACTGCGACATTGTTGATTTTTAATGAATATGATATATCCAGTTCGGAAACTAAGTTATTGATAATGGAAGTGCTGATTGAATCGGGTTTATACCCTGCTTTTGACTTTGTGACAAAATACTCTGCAATTTTGTGTTGTTCCTGTTGCGGTATTGATCTGAAAATTGCAGAATAATACTGTCGTGGAACTCCTTTCAATAAAATGTTCCCATTGATTTTAACATTCTTTCCTTCAATGAAAATTGTATTGTTAGTGCCAATATAGTTGTCAGAGACGTCAATTGCCGGAATATCCTCAACGACCCATCCTTCGCCATTCTCTATAACAGTTTTGCGTCCCTGAATACTTTCAGGTATTTCTGAGAAGGGATTAGATTCGGCTGTGGGATCAATAAACAAAAATTTATCATTAAGTTTAACTGCACAGATCATGTGATTGTGAATAGCCAGCGAAACCAACTCGTCAGGGAAACAAATATTTCCCGAATAAACCCATGCCAATCGTGCGTCGAAACCAAGCTGTTTCAGCATGGTTTTGGCCAGTATGGCCATTCCTTTACAATCGCCGTATTTTTTTCTGAAAACTACATTTGGATCTTCAGGTACATAACCTGCTGTTCCATTTGTAAAAGCGATATAACGGATTTTGTCGTTGATCCATGCATACACAGCCTCAATTTTCTCCTGATCGGTGTTTATATTCTGTGTAAGTTCAATGGTAAAATCAGAAAGCTCAGGCGAAATTTCCACTTTTGGAATATTCGTTATATACCAATCAAATAGATCTTTTTTGTCGTCAAAAACTTTTGTTGTTACGTTCGCCCGCCGGTAACTTTTAATCTGAACATATACCATCGGAAGAAGACATGCAGCTTCATCAGGCAGGTTGTCATAAAAATTCAATGATGGCAGGCCTTTGTATTCGTATGTAATAGTTTTCTGGTTTGGTGTGTTTTCAATTGTCTTGCTGATATCGAAATTGTCAAAATTCAGTTCAAGAAGTTCAACTTCAACAGCATTTGGAATGATAATTTTGATAACACCACGATCAACGGATACTGGTTTTATGATATGCACCGAGCTGAAATACTTTGGATCGAAGGTTTTTTTTGTGGTTTTCAGGACAAGATGTTCGGCTTCATTGTTAAATGCCAAACTGAAAACACACTGTTTAGCATCTGAATAAAAAATGCCTCTCTGCTCATAATTGTGACATTTTCTGTCGAAGGCCGGGTTGTGCAAACCATTTCCACGCACGCTGTGCTTTAGTATTTCAGAATGTCTGTCATAAAAAATTGAATGAACAACCCGTGAGTTAGGCTTCAGACTCACAAACTGATCCTCATGTTCTTCAATTACAACAAATCTATTTTCAATGGATTGTAAATCAAATGTGTAGGTGGATTTGGCCTGACTGATGATTACGCGCTCCTCAGGATAATCTGTCTTCAGTCTGGCAAGATCAACATAGGCCGGGCTTTGGGAATAGACAAGATTGCAGGTAACAAATGCTAAAAACAATGACGTTATAAACGGTACATGTAAAAGAATTTTGTCTGCTTTATTTTTCATAATTTGATACTCTTCCTAACTTACAAGTTGTTGGGTGTGGGATAAATAGAAATGGTAATGAACAGTTTTGTACATGTTTCATTTTCGAACAGCAAGAATATTGAAATTCATTCAATAAAACAAATAGTTACTAAAATTTAAATTGGATTAACCGAATGATGAAAAAGGAAGTAAGGTGGTCGCCAAAAGCTATCTGATAATGAGTTTCGATTTGCTGTCAATTATTTCACACCAGCTCAATGATCTTGCTGTAATGATATGTCAATTGACATGAAAACTAATTTATCCTATTTGAAGCACTGGATTAACTTCTGCTTGCATTCACAAATTCGTAACTGTCACCGGTTTTTCGCCAGATTATCGTAATAATATAGAGGTTTTCGCGAGTCCAACCGGGATCGTGTGGGATGGTAAAGGTGTAAGTGAATTCATTTCCGGCGTCTGGTTCAACATCGATGGGGATCCCAAAAGTGTTTTCGGTCATTGAAGCCCGCAGCACATTCGGGTGCGCCACCTCGCCCGGTTTTCCTTTCTGTTCGCCCATTACGTTGTTTTCAACAACATAAGCAGCCAGGTAGTATTCGTTGTTGGTGTCCATCGTCCTGAAGAATACTGTTTTGGTCACAATAATTATTTCATTGTCATCAAATCTGGTCTCAAAGCCGGTGTTTGCAACCGGGATAAGTTCAGCAAAATCGTTGACTGTTTTCACACAGGTGTTTTTTGTTTCGGTATAGCTCGTACCGCCTGAAATCTGGACATTTTTGTTTTGTCCGTTCACAAAAAATGTCGGCCAGCTTTGATATGGTCCGAAATTCTCGGCCAGATCAACCGAAGCTTGAGAAAAAAACAATGAAGTCGGGCTGTTGTATATTGAGATCATAATGGCTTTGTCGCCTGTGAGCACGGCCAGTTCCTCGTTCATCAACCATCCCCAGCTACCGCAGGGTGCACACCATGTTGCGGTTAGCTTGTTGATCAGCGCGGTGTTATTTCGGGGAACCGAAATCGTATTGGCATCCGGCAATGGTACTTCTTCTTTTTTCTGACAGGAAACCAACACAAGAATCAGTAAACTCAGTAAAAATAATCTGTTCTTCATGTTCCCCAGTTTTCCCTGTCGAGGCTACGGTACTGAATGGCTTCGGCCAGGTGTTCGGTTCTGATCGGTTCGCTTTCTTCGAGGTCGGCAATGGTACGGGCTACTTTTAAGATACGGTCGTAGGCCCTTGCCGAAAGACTGAGTCGTTCCATGGCATTCTTCAGAAGTAGTCTGCCTGTGTCATCGATGTCGCAGAAAGTCTGGAGCATTTTGCTCGACATCTGGGCATTGCAATGCACATTCACTTTGCCGGCAAATCTGTTTTCCTGAATGCGTCTTGCCTTGATGACTCTGCTGCGGATTTCCTGACTTTTTTCGCCGTTTCTTCTGTCGGCGAGGTCTTTGAATGGTACGGGCACAACTTCCACGTGCAGGTCGATGCGGTCCATGAGCGGTCCGGAGATTTTATTCAGGTATTTCTGCACAAGGCCCGGACTGCACACACAATCCTGCTCGGGGTGGTTGTAATATCCGCAGGGACAGGGATTCATGGCTGCAACGAGCATAAAACTTGCCGGGAAATCAACCGAAATCCTTGCTCTGGAAATGGTCACAATGCGGTCTTCCATCGGTTGCCGCATCACTTCGAGCACCGATCGTTTAAACTCAGGCAATTCATCCAGAAAAAGCACTCCGTGGTGTGCCAGAGATATTTCGCCGGGTTGTGGATAGGTGCCTCCGCCCACAAGACCTGCATCGGAGATGGTGTGGTGTGGGCTTCGGAAGGGTCGGACGGAAACGAGGGCTTTGTTTTGTCCCAGTATGCCTGATACTGAGTGTATTTTGGTGGTCTCCAGTGCTTCTTCAATGCTCAGAGGGGGCAGGATAGAGGGCAAACGCTTGGCCAGCATAGTTTTGCCCGAACCGGGCGGGCCGATAAGGATAACATTATGTCCGCCGGCCGCAGCAATTTCCAAGGCCCTTTTGATGTTTTCCTGACCTTTTACATCCGAAAAGTCAAATTCATATAGGGTGTTTCTGAGGTCAAAGTCCTCGCCCGGATCAATAATGGTGCGTTCAAAATTATTTTCTCCATTCAGAAAAGCAACAACTTCACCGATGTTTTCAGCGCCATACACTTCAATCTCACTAACAATGGCAGCTTCTGCAGCATTTTCGCGCGGGATGATCATCCCTTTGAATCCCTCTTTTGAGGCTTTAATGGCAATGGGCAAGGCTCCTTTGATGGGTTTAAGCCCGCCATCAAGCGACAGCTCGCCCATGATGATGAACTCACCAAGACGTTCGTTTTCAACCTGGCCCGAAGCCGCCATAATGCCGATAGCAATGGGAAGATCGTAGGAAGATCCTTCCTTCCGGATGTCGGCAGGGGCCATGTTGATGACAATCTTTTGTTTTGGGTATTTGAAACCTGTGTTTCCAAGGGCAGCTTCAATACGCTGCTGACTTTCTTTAACGGCACTGTCGGGAAGTCCAACCAGAAAAAATTGTATTCCCTTGTCTATGTTTACCTCAATAGTGATTGGAATGGCTTCGATCCCGAACAAAGCGCTTCCAAAGGTTTTAACAAGCATAGTTTATGGATTAAACTGGGTGAAGGTCACACGTGAAAGTGAGCAAATATATTGTTTTTAGCAGAATCAGGCAACGTATCGGTTTTTGAACGGATATTTACCTTTTCGGCTTATACTTTGAACCTTCAAGTATTTTCTGACTATCTGTGATGTTCATTATTTGGGCCAGACTGAGATCGGGATGACGGTCGGCGAATTTTCTGACGATTTGCCAGCCTGTCCACTCGCCCAGCCGAGCAGGGGCTTCAGTGGAAAAATCCTGTGTAAAAGGTCCGTCACCAAAGAGTTTCCTGATCATGAGGAAGTCGCTGGAATAGAGCACATCCTCGCCGATAAGAAACGCCCACAATTCGCCTTCATGATTTTCGGCCCATGAAAGTTGTTCCGGATGATACCCGATCAGGATGTTTTCGGCCAGTTCGGGCTGCATGGCCTGAAGAAAAAATAACCGTTTGCCTGCCCGAATCATTTCATCCAGCACTGTATTCGTTTTTTCAGTGGATTCAATATATGCAACATACATTTCGGTCAAAATATCGTTCACAATATGTTCCGGCGTCATTCGGCTGATGCGGTACATCGGTATGCCTAATTTTTGATAATAATCAAAATCCTGTCCCAGATAGCAGTCGGTTGCAACAACAACTGCATCTTCGCCGGCCATCACCGGAACTTCATGATGCACCCCTGATATATAGAGATAATAATCAGGTATCATCGCTTCCGGAAAATGATAATGATATCTTCGCACTGCCGTGGTTAACGAGGAACTCAGCCCGTCCGGTTCAGGAAAAACTTTTGTCGAAACTTCGTACAGTCTTCTTAAGGTAGTGTCAGTGATGAAGTTTCTGATACTTCTGATGTTTGAGCTGTCACTCAGATCGGCATCCAGAAAAGGTAAAAAATCATGCTGCATTGCATACAATTCCTCCTGAAGATTATTTGTGTCGGCTTCAAAAAGTGCCTTGCCGTAATTAAGAATAGTCAGTGCTTCAGGTGGAAGATCATCAACCGAAAAACGAAACCTGTTTTTGTTGGATCTGCTGCACGACATCAGGATAACAGCAAACAGAAAAATGCCGATCGAAATACGCTTCATCATAATCTATTATCCGCTGATTTAGTGTACAAAGGTCGCAAAAAAACCGCATTCCACAATTGGAATACGGTTTTTAAAATATCATTTCAGGCGGAAGCATGCATGCCTGAAAAAGGAACTGATCAGAAAATTTTCCAGCCAAGCGACACCATAAATCCACTTGGGCGAGAGTCGAATTTGACGGTAGATCCGTCGACTTCAACGTCTTTTATGATTTTGTTCAGGCCCATGTAATAATGCAAGTCCAGCGTAAACATCAGTACATCAACCCCGGCACCTAACTGAAAACCCCATTTCAGGTCGCTGATATCAGCCTCTTTAATGGGTGCGATAAAACCACCTCCGGATTTGGATTCGATTTCCTTATCAACGACAATGGTTGCAGTAGGTCCGGCCATTACACGTATATTAACCAGTTTGAGGTCGGCGATTTTGTGGCCTACATAAAGCGGTATTTGAATGCTTTTAAGAGAAATTTCCTGCTCAATCGGACTCAGTCCACCCTGTATACCGGGTGATTTAAATACAGTTCCTGACGTGTACCAGTTGATTTCAGGTTGAATATATGTTTTGGTCCCCAAACGGACAAAAGCACCGTACAGAAAACTGTTTTTCAAATCGGAAGTAATATCACTTCTGTCAGTAGAAAGTTTGCTTGTGGTGTATCCGATTTTCGGGCCGAAACTGATTTGGGCGCTTAAGCTTCCAACAGCAAGCATTGTGATTAAAATTAGGGCAATTCGTTTCATGAGGGTTTAATAAGTTGTTTCAATAATATTTTCTATCTCAGGTCAAAATTACTATTTGATTGTAAAACTACACTTTTTTCCAAGAATGTTTAAGAAAATAGTTTGCCCGTTTTCAGTTTTTTTGTAAATTAATTTTTGTTTCAACGGTTCAGGATGTCATTCGGTTCATCAGCAATGACCGCTGAAATGAAAATTCTCTGTTAACAGTATGTTATCAATAAGTCTTGCGGACACTACAATGGGAGTGTCCATATTCGTATTATTTTTACAGAAATTTGGCGGTTATGAAAAAAGCATTGCTGGTATTGATTATGATTTGTCTGGTTGGTTTGCTGCAGGCTCAGCAGAAAGCGTTTCAGTTTGGGTTTAAGGTTGGCCCTAACCTCGGATGGATTAAACCTGACGCAGTTGGTTATGAAAGGCAGGGTGTTGATCCGGGTTTTGCCTGGGGCTTTGTTGCTGAAGTGTTTCTGATGGAGAATTATGCACTGAATACGGGTTTTGATGTTGTTTACCTGAACGGAAGCCTCAGTTATCCGCATCTGCTTTTTGCTCCGGCATCTGCAGGTGGTAGCATCGAAGGGGTGTTGAATAGGGAAATCCGAACTAAATATATACAGATTCCGATTATTTTAAAGATGAAAACCAATGAGTTCGGTCGGATTCGGTATTATGGTCAGGTGGGCTTTGGGCTTGCATTTCTGGCCGATGCCAAATCCAATGATAAGTTTTACAGTCAGGGTTTGCTGATTGAGGAAAGAAATCCGGAAATTGAGAAACAACTCAGAATCACCCGCGAGTCGTTGATCCTCGGTGCCGGGATGGAATTTAGCCTAGGGGGTTCAACCTTTCTCACCGCAGGGTTGAAGTTCGACAATAACTTCATTGATATTTTGAAAGACCAGAATACCATTGATCCGGCTGTTGAGCACAAAGGCATTTCCAATTTCATCGAACTACAGATAGGATTGTTGTTTTAACAGAGCTTACTGTGAAGATAGCATTGGCACAACTGAATTACCACATTGGTAACTTTGAAGAAAACACAGCAAAAATAATCCGTACTGTCAGGGATGCCGCTAATCAGGGCGCCGAACTGGTTGTTTTTGCCGAACTGGCACTTTCCGGATACCCTCCGCGCGACTTCCTCGAATTTGATGATTTCATCGACCGTTGCTTGCAGTCGGCACAAACCATCGCTGAAACTTGTCCCGAAACAGGCATCATATTAGGCAGTCCGGTACGCAACACAACCGGAAAAGGAAAACCATTGTTTAATGCAGCCTTATTCGTGTACAATGGTGAAATCAGAGAATTTCACAAAGCCCTTCTTCCAAACTATGATGTTTTTGATGAATACCGGTATTTTGAACCTTCCGGACAGTTTCAGATTCTTCGCTGGAAAGGCGTGAATATTGCCCTGACAATTTGTGAAGACTTGTGGAACATTGGCGATGATCCACTTTACAGGGTTAATCCAATGGACGAGTTGATTCGGCTTGGTCCTGAACTGATGATCAATATTGCTGCTTCACCTTTTCATTACGAACAGGCAATTTCACGCAGAGAAGTGCTTAGGGAAAATGTCCGCAGATATGGCATTCCTTTGATTTACGTGAACCATGTGGGTGCACAGACTGAACTGCTGTTTGATGGAGGTTCGATGGTGTTCAACAGCAGGGGATGGGTTGAGGATTCATTGCCGTTTTTTGAAGAGGGACTGTTGATTACGGATACAGCCCAGCTTCATCCGGGAACCGTTGAGGTGATTGACAACCAGCATGTGCCCGAAAGGATTGCCCTGATCCATGACGCCTTGGTCATGGGAATTCGGAATTATTTCGGCAAACTTGGCTTTCAAAAAGCAATTGTCGGGCTCTCGGGCGGGATTGATTCAGCAGTGACAATGGTGCTTGCAGCCAGGGCACTCGGAAATGAACATGTTTTTGGTTTGTTGATGCCCTCTCAGTTTTCATCGGGTCATTCAGTTGATGATGCTCTGAAACTGGCCGAAAACCTGGGTTCACCATGCAGCACTATTGCAATAAAAGAGATTTACACCGCTTTTGAAAGTGGACTGAGCGATTTGTTTGCAGGGACAGAATTTGGGCTTACTGAAGAAAACCTTCAGGCACGCATCAGGGGAACACTGCTGATGGCCATGACCAACAAGTTTGGTTATATACTTCTGAATACTTCCAATAAAAGCGAAGCGGCAGTAGGTTATGGAACACTATATGGCGATATGAACGGAGGTCTTTCGGTATTGGGCGACCTCTATAAAACTGAAGTGTACGAACTGGCACGTTATATAAACAGAAGCACCGAGATTATTCCGTTGAACAGTATCACCAAACCTCCTTCAGCTGAGTTACGTCCCGGCCAACAGGACAGTGATAGTCTTCCGGATTATGTTGTTCTGGACCGTCTTTTGTTTCAATATATTGAAAACCGCAAAGGCCCCAGGGAACTCATTGCAATGGGTTTTGATGAAATGTTGGTGAGAAAAGTACTCAGATTGGTCAACACAAATGAATATAAACGATACCAGACACCTCCTATTCTGAGGGTTTCCACCAAGGCATTTGGCATGGGAAGGCGCATGCCTATAGTAGGCAAGTACCTTTTGTAAAGCGTTGATTGACTTACAGGTTGATGGCTTCTACTGCCTTAATTTCGGGTATGGCTTTACGTATGGTGCTTTCCACACCGTTTTTAAGGGTCATGGTGCTGTAAGGGCAGCTGCCGCATGCACCCGTAAGTTCAACATTGACAATATTATCGGGTGTAATTTCTACAAATCTGATATCACCTCCGTCCTGTTGCAGATAAGGCCGTACCTGTTCGATTAGGTTCTTAACTTTTCTTTCGATAACTTCTTTTTCGTTTTCCATGGTGTGCTTATGATTGTGGTTATTATTTCTGAAGTAGAAGTGCTGTAATTCTGTTTCTGACAGCATGTGCGATCTGATCGAACGATTTGGAGACATCTGAATCCACCTCGAGTGCAATCGGACTTCCGTTGTCGCCGGCAGCTGTAATTCGCTCAACAATGGGAATCTGTCCCAGTACTGGTATGCCTAATTCAGCGGCAAAACTTTCGCCGTGACCCTTGCCGAAAATAAAATATTTCTTTTCGGGAGCATCTTCCGGCACGAAATAGGCCATGTTTTCGACCAGACCGAGCAAAGGAATATGAAGCTTTTCCTGATTGAACATCGATGCTGCCCTGCGTACATCGGCATGGGCCACTTTTTGGGGTGTTGTCACAACAACTGCACCAGTCACAGAGTACGACTGAGCCAATGTGAGCTGGATATCCCCAGTTCCGGGCGGCAGGTCGATCACCAGAAAATCGAGCACGCCCCAGTCGGCATCGCCAAGAAGCTGGTTCAATGCGCTGGTAGCCATAGGCCCGCGCCAAACAAGGGGTTTGCTCGTGTCCACGAAAAATCCGATAGACAATAATTTAATGCCGTATTTTTCAATGGGTACGATCACAGGTTTTCCTTCCCGTTCATAAACACCGGGTTGTTCACCTTCCACCCCAAACATAATCGGAACCGATGGTCCGTAGATGTCTGCATCTACCAAACCTACCTTTGCGCCTGTTCGCGAAAGTGCCACAGCAAGATTGGCGGCTACTGTCGATTTGCCAACACCGCCTTTGCCTGAGGCTACAGCAACAATATATTTAACACCGGCCAGCGGACCACGGCCTTTCTCTTTTTCCGAAATCGGACTGATACGCAGGTTGAGCCCCTCACCAAAAGCCTCCTTCAATGCTTTGGTGGCACTGTTGGTAACAATATTCACGGCAGGTTCGTCGGTACGCGGAAAAACAAGGTTAAAAGCAACTGAGTTCTCAGCAACTTCAAGCCCGTCGAGCATCCCAAGATCCACAATGTTGTCGCCCTTGGCAAAATAAATCACCCCCTTCAATACTTCGATTACCTCTGACTTATCCGGCATTGGCTGTATTTATTTAGTCTATGTTTAAATTAGATATAGAAACACAACAAAAATACATTTTTTTCTTCAGACATTAATCTGAAAAGAGCGTGTGCCGTTGGCGTTCTTACTGAAGATTTGCGCTTAAGTTTAGTGTAACGTGCGGATAATATATTATTTGCCTGTTTGTTCCTTGCTCGAAGTCAGCTGCCTGAAAATATCTTCCATGCTGCTTTCTGTTTTTTGCAGTGAGCGGATGCTTACCTGATTATCCAACGCCCATTGCATCAGTTTTCTGTTGAAGTCAGTGTCGTCATTGGGTTCTATAGACCAGTGTATCAGGTCGGTGGAATGCATGCTGCGTATGTTTTGAAGTGCTGGCAATTTTTTCAGGTCAGTAGCTACTTCCAGTTCGAGTGAAAAGCTTTGTTTCCGGCCAGTTGTACGGGTCAGCTTAGCTGTTTTGTCATCAGCAACAATACGTCCCTGGTGAATGATGATCGCCCTGCTGCATATGGCTTCAACTTCCTGCATGATGTGGGTGGACAGGATGACGGTCTTTTCTTTTCCGGCTTCCCGGATCAGTTGCCTGATGTCGGCCAGCTGATTTGGGTCGAGGCCAGAAGTTGGTTCGTCAAGGATAAGTACAGCCGGGTCGTGGATGAGCGCTTGTGCCAGACCCACTCTCTGGCGATAGCCTTTGGACAGTGCCCCTATTTTCTTGTGCTGCTCACGTCCCAGACCGGTTACTTCAATCATAACCTGAACCCGTTTGTCCGACTGCCTGCCCAGTTTGTGTATGCCGGCGATGAATCCTAGATACTCGCGAACATACATGTCGAGGTAGAGTGGGTTGTGCTCAGGAAGATAACCAACCAGTCGCTGTACCTCAAGCGGATGCTCCTGTACATCAAAATCGTTCACAAAAGCATTGCCCGATGTTGGTGGTATAAAACAGGTGAGTATCTTCATCAGTGTAGATTTGCCGGCCCCGTTTGGCCCCAGTAACCCAACCACTTCTCCCTTGCTTATGTTAAAACTTGCCGAATCAACGGCTTTTTGGGTGCCGTAAACTTTGGTAACCTGTTCTACCCTGATGGACATGTGTTTTGCATTTCTGTTCGACCGCAAAAATACAGCAAATTTTCGGGCTGTCCGATTTATGAGTCAGCGATGAGTTATGGCATCCGAAGCTTTCTTAACTTAGCCGGATGAATACAAATTTATTCTGGATGAAAATCCTTTTCGATTCATTTATGTGCTCTTTTAATCAACTTTTCAGAACGATTGTCAATGTGCTGATAGTATTGATTATGCTGGTTTCATGTGCCAAGACACCCTCTTTTGTAGTGCAATCCCTCAACGAAGGCTGGATGCTTACAGCAGTAAACGACACATTTCAGTCAATGCCAGCCAGCGTTCCCGGTTGTGTGCATACAACTCTGCTGCACAACGGGTTGATACCTGACCCGTTCGTAGGGAGGGAGGAAGCCGGACTGCAATGGATCGGGAAGAATTCATGGGAGTACACACTCAGCTTCAATGCTGCTTTTGATCCCGGGGCTTTTCACCGAACCGAACTGGTTTTCGACGGTCTGGACACTGAAGCAGATATCTGGCTCAACGACAGTTTGCTGGGTAGGGTTGGCAATATGTTCCGCACATGGAGGTTCGAAGTGGGTACTATACTCAGTGATCAGGATAACCGGCTGCATATCAGGTTTTATCCCCCGGATAGCCTCCAGGATTTACGGGCTGCTCAGCTGCCTTTTCTTCTGCCCGAGAAAAGGGCATATTCGCGAAAAGCCCCTTTTCAATCGGGTTGGGATTGGGGCCCCACCTACATCACTATGGGTATCTGGAAAGAAGTCCGGCTTGAAGCCTGGAACAGCATCAAAATCAACAACTACACCTTCCATCAGAACCATGTGGACGAGCACAAGGCGATTCTCGGACTTGAGTTGGAAATTGAATCTGAGCCGAATACCGGTGGCAGGATTATTCTGCAGATTTCGGGACAGGAAGCACTTTCTGTTGAAATTCCCGAAGGAAACGGTTCCAGAATACTGCATTTTCCCTTTGAAATATATAACCCCCGCCTGTGGTGGCCCAATGGTATGGGCGAGCAGTTTCTGTATGATGTTTCGCTCGAACTTTATGCTGATCGTGAAAAAGTTGACACAAAGAAACACCGTCTTGGCCTTAGATCCATTGAACTTGTCAGGGAACCGGATTCAATCGGTGCGTCGTTTTATTTTCGGGTAAACGGACTTCCCATCTATGCCAAAGGTGCCAATTACATCCCGGCTGATCATTTTGTCCACCGGCAGAGCAGGGAAGCTACCCGGAGACTTCTTGTTGATTCAAAAGAGGTTCACATGAATATGATCAGGGTATGGGGTGGGGGCGTGTATCCTCAGGATGATTTTTATGAATTGTGCGACAGTCTGGGTCTGCTTGTGTGGCAGGATTTTATGTTTGCCTGCACCATGTATCCCTTTGATAATGTTTTTTTGGATAACGTCCGCCAAGAAGCCATAGATCAGGTGAAGAGGCTGCGCAAATACACATCACTCGCTTTATGGTGTGGCAATAATGAAGTTGACGAAGGCTTCCATAACTGGGGCTGGCAAAAGTCGCTGGCTTGGAGCAGCGCCGACTCAGCAGCCATCTGGCAGGGATACCTTGAACTTTTTGAGATACTATTGCCACAAGTTGTCGCTGATCTTGATCTCCACAGGCCTTACTGGCCGAGCTCACCATCAACAGGTTGGGGCCGCCCCGAAAGCCTGCTTCATGGCGATGTGCATTACTGGGGAGTATGGTGGGGCGAAGAACCCTTTGAGAAATATCGTGAGAAAGTGGGACGTTTCAACAGCGAGTTTGGTTTCCAGGCCATGCCTTCCATGGTATCGCTGCGCAGGTTTATCTCTCCCGAAGGTATGATTCCCTGGTCTAAAGAACTCGAAGCACACCAAAAGCACCCGCGCGGCACCAAACTGATACACGACTATATGTCGCGCGATTTTCCAGTGCCGGAAAAGTTTGATGATTATGTGTATATGAGCCAGCTGGTGCAGGCGTATGGCATCGGAATGGCCATCGAGGCCCAGCGAAGGAGCAAACCACACAGCATGGGAAGTCTGTATTGGCAACTCAATGATTCATGGCCGGTGACTTCCTGGTCGTCCATTGACTATTTTGGCTCATGGAAGGCGCTACATTTTCACCTCAAAGAACTGTATGACAATATTTTGATCAGCATTGGCCAGGCTGAAGGGAGAAACAAGTTATGGATCACCTCTGATGTGCACAAGGAATTTTCGGGTGAATTGGATGTAGAAATTTATCGGCTTGACGGCCAAATGCTTGCTGAACATAAGATGAACATTATAGTTCCGCCCGGTGGTTCACTTTCTGTCCTTGAACTGGATTCCCTGATGGATAAGGCCGGTGCATCTCCCGACAATTGCTGTATTCAGGCTGAATGGATTGTTGATGGTACAAAACAGGCCAAACGGTTGTTGTGGCTGGCGCGCCCCCACGACCTGAAACTGCTTCCTGCCGGTCTGAGTTTGGCACTGGTGCAACAAGACGGTGAAACCTGGCTCAAAGTCACTTCGGAACAACCTGCACGACAGGTGGCGCTCAGCAGCCTGAACGCAGAGGTGCAATTCAGCGATAATTTCTTCGATCTTCTACCGGGAGAAGATAAAATGGTCAGACTAAGTTTTCCTCCGCACATCAAAATTGCAGACGGAGACATTAAAGCGGTTTGTTTGAATGATTTCCTGCAAAAATAACCTTGTTATTCTTCTTAATAAGTTATCTTTGTGTCTGATCAACAAGCGTTTCGATGAAACAACTGATTTTGAACGACTCCCAGACCATTCAACCGGCCATTCACAATCAGTTGTTGTATCTGAATCAGGCAGCAATAGCCCATTTAGAACGAAAACACCGCCCGAACGAAAGCATTCATCAGGCCAGGCTGTGTTTCAAAAGATGTCGGGCCATGCTGCGGTTGGTCAGGCCGGGCCTGGAAGTGCAGGATTTTGATGCGTTCAATGCGTTTTACCGGCAATGCGGACAGGGGCTGGGCCAGATGCGCGATACCACAGCCCGGCTGGAAACCATACAACTCATCGGCAAGAGCAGGAAATCTCCGGATACGGAGGCGTTTATCAGAAAATTGGTTTCTTCACTTGCCAAAGCACAAAGAGACTGGAAAGCCACGGGCCGGCAGGAAATCGAGGTAAGCGGGACGATCGCCCAGTTATCCGGTTTTGAGGAAAGAATCCGTCAGCTTTCAGTCACCGGAAATGCTGCGGGAGTTGTAAAAGCAGGGATTCGCAGGCTGTACCGACAGGGGAGAAAACGCATGGAAGCACTTGTTTTTGAGTCTGATGATGCCGGATTTCATCAGCTCAGAAAAAGTGTAAAGTATCTGGGCTACGTTTTTGAGTCGCTTCAGTACCTGTATCCGGCCTGGATGAAAAGCCAGATGAACGAACTGGTAAAACTTGGCCGCCTGTTGGGAAGCCACCACGACCTAGTTATTTTGCTTCACCTGCTGGACGAGATTCCGGCAGGCCGCCAGCGCACCAACCTGCGCAGGAGCATCATCAGACGCAAGAAACGCCTTGAAAAGCGAATTCTGGCCGATGCAGCCCTTGTTTACCTCTGGAAACCATCGGAATTTGCCGGAAGGGTAGGAGTGCTGGTGAAAAACAGGGTTTCAGGGAGCAAGTTAACTGTCTGATCACTCCACCACCATCCTGAAAACAATCCCGGCCCTTCGGTAAAATCGATTTTCCGGATTTTATGATTGAAACATCTTGAAAACAGTTTAAGCATTCGCATATCATCTCTGAAAATATAAAAGAGAAGTATGAAATGGCAGACATCATCGGGGTACATCTAATCATGGCTAATCATTTTGATGAGTTCAGTGGTGTAATCCGTCAGAAAAAGCGGGATATTCAGTAGTCCATCCCTGAATGATAGGTTTTTCAAAGAATAGCGTATCCTGACAACAGGATTGTACTTTTGATGATACAGTGCAAGACTCCTGCTCTTGATGTTTTCATCGCTTTTTACCTCAATAGGAATGATATCATTTTCATACTGAACGAGAAAATCAACTTCAGCAGTATTTCCTGATATCCAGTATCTTGGAGTGTCCTCAAACTGATTTACAAGACTCTGTAGTGTGTAATTTTCTACAATAGCACCTTTAAACTCAGTGAACAACCTGTTGCCTTCTGCATATGCTGATGGGTTAAGTCTGGCCATTCTGCGCATGATGCCAACATCTAAAGCATACAATTTGAAAGCACTCAGATCATCGTATGCAGAAAGTGGAATACCCGGCTTTGTGTTAAGGAATACCTGATGCACCAATCCTGAACGGATCAACCATTGAATGGAGTCTTCATATTCACGCGCCCTTGCCCCGGTGCGTATTAGCTTATAGACAAACTTTCTGTTTTCGCGGGCAAGTTGGCTGGGAAGAGAGTCAAATACCTGTCCAATTTTTGCCACATCCTGCATAACCGGATGTTTTGCAAAATCGCCTTTATAGGACAAAATCAGGTTTTCCAGCAAATTCTCACAACCACTAAAGGTCTTGCTGCGGTTAAACTCAGCAACCACTGCAGGCATGCCGCCGGTGATCAGATATTTTTTGAAACTGTCAGAAAGTTCGTTGAAGAACAGCTCTGGAATGGGTTCCAAAGCATCCATCCTATCTATGTAATGCGCTGATTTTTCGTTCCAATATGGCAGCACTTCGCGAAATGTCATAGGGTACATGGTCAAAAAATCCACTTTACCAACCGGAAAAGAAAAACCGGAATGCAACAAAATACCGAGCAAGGAGCCGGCACAAACAACAGCAAGATCAGGCCTCTTTTCTGCAAAATACTTCAGAGTGGATAGCGCCTCGGGGCATTCCTGAATTTCATCAAAGATTATCAGGGTTTGATGATCAATCTCAATACCACTGATCAGGCTAAGCGACTGAACTATTCGGTCAATATCCTTGTTTTTTGAAAAAAATTCCTGAAGTTCAGGCCGCTCGTCAAAATTGAAATAGACAGAACTTTCAAAATGTTTTTCCCCAAGCCACTTCATCATATAGGTTTTGCCAACTTGTCTGGCTCCTTGAATAATCAGCGGGAGTCGGCCGGATTTATCTTTCCATTGCAATAATCTGTTTTGAATGGCTCTTTGCATGAATAAATATGATTTATGTGTAAATATTCACAAAAATAATACTTATTTCTGTTTTGAGCAATAGTTGATCGTAAAAAGTGCTATTGTTTCCCTGACCGTCAATGGGAAAAAGGAGCAGAAACTCACTCCACCACCATCCTGAAAAATAAGCCCGGCCCTTCGGAAGCGCATAGAGATAGCCATCAGGCCCCTGGCGGATGTCGTTGAAACGGTGCTTTTCCCTGTCAAGGCCTGTTTTTTAAGACCCCACGCATCAATAAGTATTCCTATCTCGTAAAATAATGGTTTTTTAGCCAGAACTTATAAACCGGATCCTGAATTTGAGGATTTCCAACAGCCTGATCATCTATAATTTCTTTATTAATCAGTGCTGCTTTAATTCGGGATACATTGGCTGAGCTGCCTAAATGATAGGTATTAATGACCTCTTTGCTGCTTAACATCCTGGCCTCGTCAATGAGTGTTTTTAAGTAGTTGACCTGGGTAGTGGCCAAATTTTCAGTAATATTCTGAAATAACAAACTCAACTGCATGACCAATGATTCCATGGCTAAATCAATATCTTTGTCCAATAGTTCACCGGAGGTCCTGAACCAACAGAGTTGGGATAACTGTTGCACATAATAGGGGTGATTTTCAGCAAGCAATGCTATTCGCTCTGCCTGTTGTTCGCTCACATTTTTATTGGTGGCGAGGAAACGTTCCTGGATAAATATTATCCAATCTTTGGTTGATATTTTAGGTAGGAAAATTAAATCTCCAAACTTATAAAAGGGCATGGATTGTCGCGTAAACACCTCGATCATCATATGCCTTTTGCTGCCATATAAGCAATATGTAACATGTTGATGCTGTTGCCAATGTGAGCGGATTTTCTTTTGAAAACCTAGCGGGTCACTGAAGTTCGAAAGGTTTTGGAATTCATCAATACAGACTACTAGCTTGAGCTGCTTTTCTATGGCTATAGATTCGGCCAAATCGAGTATCTCATCGGGCTTATTCTTTACTTCCTCCCAATTAAGTGACAAACTCATCTCCTGAACTGCATCAGGTGAAATGGTGATTTTAGGAATCCACTGTTTTAAAAACTTCCTGATAAAACTCATTGATTCTTCCAATTTTCCAGCACTCGCTTTTAAAACAGCCTCGGAAAGTCGCTTGTAAAAATCCTCTTCTGTCCTGATATTGAACATGTCCAGATAAATAATCCTGATATTCTTTTGTTCTGATTCCACTTCCATAGCGGCTTTTTTTACCAGAGAGGATTTGCCCCACCTACGCGGGGAAATAAGAATGGTGTTGATGCCCGAAATGAAGTTCTGTTTTAACTTGATTATTTCCGCACTTCTATTGGTGAAGTTTTGATCTACGGCCAGTTTTCCAAATATAAATGGGGTATTCATCGGCTATTTTGTTTGAAACAAAGATATGTACTATTTTGGTAACTAACAAAATAGTAACTTACAATTTTAGTACATGGACTATTTCGCCAGTAATCAGCATTTTACGACTAAGTTTGTTTATCGGGATTTAACCAACTCGTCAGGTGATTTCCCGGCTTAGGGTGGGGCTGGGTATTGGTGGCCAGTCAATAAGCGTAGTCAGGAGATTGGGCTTGAATTCTGGTTAACTTTTTATTATTGAGTCTGATCTGTAACGACTGAATAATTTTAAGGCCATTCGATAATCCTCACTCCACCTCGACCCTAAAAAACAAGCCCGGCCCTTCGGTAAGTACGTAAATATAGCCATCGGGACCTTGCCGGATGTCGCGGAAGCGGGCCATGCCTTCAAACAGTTTCTCTGTATGAACAACCTTGTTGTTTTCGTTGAATACTAGCCGCTGGATCTGTTGTCCGGCCAGAGCGCCCACCAGCAAATTGCCGCTCCAGTCGGGATATTTGTCTGATGTGACGAAGCACATGCCGCAGGGGGCAATCGAAGGAACCCAGTAGTGCAGAGGGTCGGTCATGCCGGGAAGGGTGGTGTCGTTGGTGATGATGGTTCCGTTGTAGTTGATGCCGAAGCTCACCACAGGCCAGCCATAGTTGGCTCCTTTGATTTCCAGGTTTACCTCATCACCTCCTTTGGGCCCGTGCTCGTGCGACCATAATTGTCCCGTAACCGGATGCAGCGTCATTCCCTGAATGTTGCGGTGGCCATAATTCCATATTTCGGGTTTTGCGTCTTCCTGCCCCACAAAAGGATTGTCGTTGGGTATGGAGCCGTCGGCGTGCAGGCGCATCACCTTGCCATGATGATTGCTTTTCATCTGGCCGTTTTCCATCACTCCGCGGTCGCCGATGGTAAAGTACATGTATTTGTCGCGGTCGAACACAATACGGCAGCCAAAATGATACTTTGAATCCGTAGCGGGATCTCCTTTGAACAGTACTTCGGTGTCGCGCAGACTGTTGCCTTCGAGCCGTGCACGTGCTATGGTAGTGTTTCCGATGCCGTTTTCCTGCGAGGCATAGGCAAGGTAGATGAGTCTGTTATCTTCGTAATCGGGGTGCAAAACAATGTCGAGTAGCCCTCCTTGTCCGTGCGACCAGATGGCAGGCAGTCCTACGATGGTTTCGGGCTTGAGTTCGTTGTCAGCAAAAATTCTGATCCTTCCTGGCCTTTCGGCGATCAGGATACGTCCGTCGGGCAGAAAAGCCATACTCCAGGGGTTTTCGAGACCTTCGGCCAGAATCTCTGCGCTGACCTTATGGGTGCCATCAGGTGCGAGGTTGTTGTGTGCCTGTTTTTGACCGGTACAACCGGCTATAGTCAGCAGAAGGAAAAGTATGGTAAGCAAAGTTGTTGTTTTCATGGTGAACAGCATTGGGTGTTTCCGAAACGTAAAACTAATCTTTTTTTGGCCATAGTGCAAGACCTGGCTCCGGTTTTACTTCGAGGGGATGTGAAAGAATCAACATTCAGGAGTATAATCCCAAAATATTATAGTAATTTTGGATTATAAGTCAAAATATTAGTATTTTTGTCAAAAAGCCCACGATGATAGCACGTACTTTAGAAGATATTATTCTTGAGAAAACAGGCACAGGCAAAGCTATTATTATTCTAGGCCCGCGACAGGTAGGAAAGTCAACCTTACTCAGGATACTTGAATCTAAGATGAGCCACAAGATTCTCAGCCTGAACTGCGACAACAGCGATATCAGAAAATTGTTGTCAGACAGTGATGTAACCACGCTACGCAGGCTTACGCTAGGGTATGCCACTGTATTGATTGATGAAGCCCAAAGGGTTGCCAATATTGGAATGACGCTTAAGTTGATCACCGACCAATTGCCAGACCTGCAGTTGATTGTCACCGGATCGTCTTCGCTTGACCTCGCTAGCCTTATTAACGAACCATTGACCGGGAGGAAGTTTGAATATCAACTGTATCCTTTGTCCATGAAGGAGCTTGCAGATGACAGAGGATTCCTGGAAGCAAAAAGAGATTTAGGTCAGAGGCTGATTTACGGGAGCTTTCCTGATGTGGTGAACAATCCGGGAAACGAACCAGAAATATTGAATAATCTGGTGAGCAGCTATTTATATAAGGATGTTTTTGTTTTTCAGGACATACGCAAACCTGAATTTATTGACCAATTACTGGAGGCGTTGGCTTTGCAGCTTGCTTCTGAGGTTTCGTGCCATGAACTGGCGTCAACACTCAGAACAGACTCAAAAACTGTTCAACGCTATATTTCGTTGCTCGAAAAGGCATACGTTGTTTTTCGTTTGCGCTCGTTAAGCCGTAATGCGCGCAATGAGCTGAAGAAAAGCAGAAAGATATATTTTTATGACAACGGTGTCCGCAACGCTATTTTGGGAAATTATGCCCCAGTTGTTGCCCGGACGGATTTCGGGGCATTGTGGGAAAATTTCTTCATTGCTGAACGAATGAAATATCTGCATTACAATAAGATATACGCAAAAAGATATTTCTGGCGAACCACCCAACAACAGGAAATAGACTATTTAGAGGAAGCGGACGGGCAATTGCAGGCATTTGAAATAAAATGGGATCCGACAAGGAAGTTTAAATTCCCGTCCACATTCTCAAATCATTACCCTCAGGCAAGCCTGAATTTAGTGCATAGCGAAAACTTCTGGGAGTTTCTGGGCCTGTAGAAAGGCCATAGTGCTACTTTTGTATTGATTCAGCAGGAAAATCCTAAGCGTAATCAACCATCATTCATGATTTGAACAATGTTAAGATTTACATGCATTTATTTTGTTGTCACAGTACTGACAAGCCTGACAGTGACGCGTGCACAGGAAAAGCTGTCCATGAAGCTTATCAGTTGGAACATCCGCCTCGAAACCGAGAGCGATGGCCCCCATGCCTGGAGGTTCCGGCGCGAGGCAGTAGTTGATTTTCTGAAGCAGGAACAGCCCGCCATCATTGGTTTTCAGGAGGCGCTTCATGCACAGGTGGAGTATCTTCAGACACAGCTTGGCGGTTACAGCTTTGTGGGTGTTGGCCGCGCCGATGGCCATGAAGCAGGGGAGTACGTGCCTGTGTTTTACGACACAGCCCGCTTCCACATGATGAATGCCGGACATTTCTGGTTGTCGGAAACCCCTGAAATTGCCGGTTCGAAAGGCTGGGATGCCCTTTGTGAGCGTATGGTGAGCTGGGTGAGGTTGCAGGAAAAGCGCAGCAGCAGACAACTTTTGGTTGTCAACACCCACCTTGACCATATTGGCGTGGAAGCCCGAAAAATGAGTGTGGATATGCTGCTTGCTTTTCTTGCCGGGCACACAGACGAAGAACTGATCCTGATGGGCGACTTCAATTTCAGTCCCGACGACCCCAACTATCCCCGCCTGACTGCCGCTCTCACCGACGCACGCCAGATCGAACCCGTCTGGGAGGAGCGTGAGCGCCCCACATATACAGGCTTTGACCAGGATGAAGAAAACGATGCCTTAGTTGATTTTATCTTTCTGAGCAAAGGCATTCTGCCGGCAAGCTACCGCGCACCCATCCTCAACACAGGCAACCTCATCCCCTCCGACCACAGACCGGTAGTAGCGGGGCTTTACCTGCCCTGAATCAGAGGAGTTTGGACAAACTGAAAATATTTTTTGCCTGCTTGTTTGATTGGTGGATTTCATAACTTTACGGATTGAAAATAGCCCGAAACAAACGTTTGCAAACGTTTGTCAACAGGGAGATTATTGATTACGAATGTGATAAAAGAGAAACGGATAGATTCAGGTAAAGTGGGAATATGCGCAGTGTTGCGTATATTTACTCGTTATACAGAACCTGGCATTGCGACCTTCGCGCCATACTCTGCGCTCTTAGCGGTTAAAAAAAAGAAAAATCGCAAGGTGCGCTAAGGAGAGGACCGCAAAGTATGCATAGAACACATATGTACCATATCACATCAAACCCAACTTAGCGCTCTTAGCGTAAAACTCTGCGTCCTTAGCGGTTAAATATAAAATCTTCATTCCAAGTATAGGTATCAGGGAGTTATTCATCAGACCCTGAATTTGGTGGCGCCAAAAAAAATACATAACCCCTGAAAAACCATTTTGTCAGGTTTTATTCAGGGGTAATGAAAACTGTCTGAGTGATTACTTTCCGAAATAAAGTTTTACTTTGCTTTCTCCAACTCGTTAAATGCCAGTGCGCTGGCACCAACGATAGCGGCATCGCCCAGCTTAAGTTTCGAAGGCAGGATCTTGATTTTGTTTTTGAACACCGGAAGCAGATGTTGTTCCATGCTTTCTTTGGTGGGGTTCAGGATGTAGTCGCCGGCTGCCACCGGTCCGCCGAAGAGGAATATTGCTTCGGGGCTGAGGTGGTGCACGGTGTCGGCCAATCCCTGTCCGAGCCATTTTCCGGTGAGTGCAAAAACTTCCTGCGCTATTTTGTCGCCCTTGAGTGCTGCTTCATAGATCATTTTTGAATCCATATCGTTGAAGCATTTCGAAGCGAGCAGACTATCCGTTGCATTGTATTTTGCCAGCAGTTCGAAAGCAGTGCGTTTCATGCCGGGAGCAGAGCAATAGGCTTCGAGGTGTCCTTTTCCGCCGCAGCCGCACCATCTTCCGTCGGGTATCAGGGTCATATGGCCGCATTCGCCTGCAAAGCCATCATGGCCATACACAAGGTCGCCATTGACAACAATACCGCTG
This sequence comes from Bacteroidales bacterium, assembly GCA_024710405.1. Classification (GTDB taxonomy): domain Bacteria; phylum Bacteroidota; class Bacteroidia; order Bacteroidales; family F082; genus UBA6192. The sequence goes on along the minus strand of JANJUV010000002.1, from coordinate 172,615 downwards.
CCTACTCCCGTGCCCAGAGTGAAGATCACGAAGTTTTTCATGCCTTTGGCTCCGCCGTAAATCATTTCGCCTATGGCTGCAGCATTGGCATCATTGGTGATGGCCATAACCTTCATGTCGGCAAATTGTTTTTTGAGCAAGTCCACAAAATGCACGATGCCTTTGAAGGAAAGGTTGGGTGCATGTTCGATCGTTCCGGTGTAGTAGTTGGCGTTTGGCGCACCGATGCCGATACCGATAACTTCTGTTTTATCGTTGAGCAGTTTCACCGACTTGATCAGGTCGCGGATGGCGAGGGTAAGGTCTTCAATATACAGATCGATGTTTCCGTGTGTAGGGGTAGGGATGCATTGATCAACGAGCACGTCCCCTTCGCGGTTTACCACGCCAATAGCCGTGTTGGTTCCGCCGATATCGACTCCGATGGCAACTTTTTTCATAGACTCTTAGAGTATTTTATAGTAATATTAATTGATTATCTGCGGATGTGGCAGCCTTTCACGGCGTAGAAGAAAATAAAGAGATAACAGATAGCAGGAACCACGAACGCCCAGGTGTATCCGGCGCTGTCGGCCACAAAACCCATGAGCGGCGGAATGACTGCACCACCAAAAATCAGGGCATTGATGAGTCCGGAGGCTCCGCTCAGTTCGCCCTTGTCGAGGTCTTTTACGGCCAGAGAGAAAATGTTGGGGAACATGATGGAGTTGAACAATCCGATGGAAATGAGTGTCCACAGGGCAATATTACCTGTTGTAACAATGGTGGCGATATCGAGCAGGGCAGCGGCTAAGGCGAAGATGGCCAGTGTCCGGGCTGCCTTGCCGCGTCCGATCTGCATGATGATGAAATTAGCGAGTGCAATTCCGGCAAAAATAAGCCCGATATTCCAGTTCCATTCGGTAACAAATGATCCCGATACAAGTGCAAGAAGCAAAACAGGCAGGGCATAGGTAAATTTGCGTGACGAAGGCATGTCGCTGAACATGAACGAACCAAAGAAACGGCCAACCATAGCACCGCCCCAGTAAATGGCTGCATAGGTGGAAGCCATTTCAGGACTCATATTCAGATTGTTTTTCAGGTAGTTGACAATTAATCCGGCATTGCCGACTTCGGCACCTACATACATGAAGATGGCCAGCGCACCCAAAACCACATGCGGATAGCGCCAGATACTTTTCTTTTCGCTTTTTTCACTCTTGATCACCGGAAGTTTGATGGTAAAAATAGCAACTGCCACCAGCAACACAATAATTCCCATGATGATAAACGGAAGCGGAACCCTTTCTGCAGCAAGGCCAGCATCAGTCGGAAATTGCAATCCCCTGAAGATGGCCACAGATATCAGCCAGGGAGCGATCATGGTGGCGATAGAGTTAAGTGCCTGAGTCAGGTTAAGGCGACTCGAGGCTGTTTCGTCAGATCCAATTGCCGTAACATAAGGGTTTGCAGCAACCTGCAGAAAAACTACACCGGTGGCGAGGATGAAAGTGCCGATCAAAAAGACCGGAAAACTCGGCATCTGGGCAGCAGGGATGTAAATAAAGCTTCCGAGAGCCATGAGTACCAAACCGGCAATAACAGTGCCTTTGTAGCCAATGCGGTCTATCAGCTTTCCTGTGGGAATCGACATTAGCGGGTAGGCAATAAAAAATGCTGACGACAACAGTTGTGCGCCAAATTCACTCAGGCCGAAAATCTCTTTCACCGGTGCGCTTAAGGTTACAATAAACGTTGTAGCAAAGCCAAAGATGAAAAAGATGGCTCCGAAAACGGTCATCCCGACCATCATGTTGTTGTTTTTTTGATCTGTCATAGCTAATGAGGTTTTGAATCGATTTTTTTGTGTTGAAAACACACAAAAATAATGTTTTCATGAATGCCTGCACGATGTTGAAAAAAATGACCGCAAAACATATGTTCAACAGTAAAATGATGGACAATCCAGTGATATATATCGGTAACTTTACGCCCTTTATACATTTGACCCATAGCAGCAGCATGACCAACAGAAGAACTTTTATACGCAACATTGGACTGGGAGCAATGACTGCCGGATTGCTTCCATTGATAAATCTGAGGATGAAAGCGCAGCCAAACATACCTTCAGCTTTCGATGGGCCGCTTGTGGTTTCCACCTGGAACCACGGGCTTGCGGCCAATGAGGCGGCCTGGAAAGCATTGTCGGAGGGGCTGTCAGTGCTTGATGCAGTCGAGAATGGTGTGAAGGTTTCAGAAGCCGACCCGGGGGTTACCAGTGTAGGCTACGGAGGCTTTCCGGATGCCGATGGAAATGTTACGCTCGATGCATGCATCATGGGTCCGGATGGAAGAGCAGGTTCGGTAACTTACCTGAAGGAAATCATGCATGCTGTGTCGGTAGCCCGCATGGTGATGGAAAAAACACCGCATGTGATTCTTTCCGGCGATGGTGCGCTGAAATTTGCGCTTGATCAGGGTTTCAGCAAGGCCAATCTCTTAACAGATGAAATGAAAAATGAGTGGGAGCGATGGAAGGCTTCAGGTGCACGATATGCTCCCCACGGCAACTGGGAAAATCATGACACCATCGGAATGATTGCACTCGACACACAAGGCGATCTGGCCGGTGCCTGCACCACGAGCGGAATGGCCTTTAAACATCCGGGCAGGGTGGGCGACTCTCCCATCATCGGCGCAGGGTTGTTTGTGGACAATGAAATTGGCGCAGCAACGGCAACTGGTGAAGGCGAAGCCATATTGAAAACCCTCGGTAGTTTTCTCATTGTTGAACTCATGCGACAGGGAATGGCACCGCAACAGGCTTGTGAAGCCGCGCTGAGGAGGCTGATGTCAAAAGTAAATGTGCACGATCAGATGCAGATAGGCTACATCGCCCTGCATAAATCAGGGGCAGTCGGAGCATTTTCGCTGCGTCCCGGTTTTCAATACGCATTGCGCAGTTATAAAGGACCTGAGCTCATCGATGCCCCGTATATCCTCGAATGGTAAACAAACAACAAATAACCACAATAACTCCTAACCATGTATAGATTCTTTGTATTCGTCTCGTTATTTTTAATAGTTCTTAGCGGTTGCAGTCCAAAAGAATTACCTGAAATAAGCATTATACCCAGACCATATAAATACTGGGTTACAGAAGGTTCTACCCGAATTGACAATAACAGTAAGATCATTTATGATGCGCAAGATACGGCTGTCGGAGTGCTGGCCGAGTGGCTGGCAATGGCTCTAAACAGCCGGACTACGCTCAGATTGCAGGCTGTGCCGCTCAGCGGGGTTAAAAGTGTGGGCAACGATATTGTACTTATGTCGAATCTCAATGATTCGCTTTTTGGTCATGAGGGTTATTTTTTAGGTCATAACAACCGCAAAACCATCATCATTCAGGCAAACGATGCACACGGCATCTTTTATGGGATTCAGTCGTTGTTGCAACTGTTGCCGCCGGCACCGCCTGAAACAACTGCCCTTCCTGATCATCTCAATTTCCCTGCAATAAGCATTCAGGATAAGCCTCGGTTCGCTTACCGTGGAATGCATCTTGATGTAGCCAGACACTTTTTCCCGGTAGAATTCATCAAGCAATACATTGATTTGCTGTCACTTTATAAGTTCAATTATTTTCACTGGCATCTGACCGAAGATCAGGGTTGGCGTATAGAAATCAAGGCCTTCCCAAAGCTAACAGAAGTCGGATCGGTTCGGAAGGAGACTTTAGTCGGTAAAGGTGGCAATCCCGAAAGACTTTATGACGGACAAGCCTATGGGGGATTCTACACTCAGGAAGAAGTGCGGGAGGTTGTTGCATATGCGCAGTCGAAGTTCATTACCATTATCCCCGAGATCGAGATGCCCGGACACGCGATGGCTGCTCTGGCAGCCTATCCCCAGCTGGGTTGCACGGGAGGCCCTTATGAAGTAGCTACCCGATGGGGCGTTTTTGAGGATGTATATTGTACCACAGATGAAGTATTTCAGTTTCAGGAGCTGGTTCTTTCTGAGGTAATTGAATTGTTTCCGGGACCATATATACATATCGGTGGCGACGAGGTGCCCAAAACCCGATGGAAAGTTTGTCCGCACTGCCAGAGACGCATCAAATCAGAGGGTCTTAAGGATGAACACGAATTGCAAAGCTATTTCATCAGGAGGGTCAGTGCATTTCTGGCCTCAAAAGGAAAAAAACTGATTGGTTGGGATGAGATCCTTGAAGGTGGTTTGGCTAAAGATGCCACGGTGATGTCGTGGCGCGGCATGTCGGGTGGGATCGAGGCCGCACGGATGGGCCACGATGTGATCATGACCCCCGGTTCACATTGCTATTTTGATCACTACCAGCACGACCCGGCCACCGAACCTTTAGCCATAGGAGGCCTCACCACTCTGTCGAAAGTGTATTCCTTTGAACCTGTGCCTGAAGAGCTAAACCAGCAGGAGGCAAAACACATCCTTGGTGCGCAGGCCAACGTGTGGACCGAATACCTGCCCACACCGGCACATGTAACCTATATGATTCTTCCGCGCATGGCGGCCATTGCTGAAGTACTCTGGACACCGGCAGAAAAGAAAGACTGGACAGGTTTTTACGACAGACTGCCGTGGCATTTTCAGTATTACGACTCCCGTGGCTTGAACTACAGCAAGGCTGTTGACAAACCCATGGTGAAGAAGAAATCTGCTGCTGATGGTGGTTATTGGCACTTTGTACACAGCGAAATACCCGATGCAATCATCCACTATACTGTTGATGGTGCACAGCCGGATTCCACTTCACCTTTAATGCCTGATAGCTTATTGGTCGAAGAAGCTGCTGAACTTAAAATTTTTGTGCGTAGGAAACGGAGTAAAACTGAATAATATCCAGAGCATTCCGGGTTTGCTGCACATTGAGTTTTTTTTTACCGATTTATTTGAACTGTTCAACGGATTTTTTTGGCTGCTGTGCCGGAAGGGTATTTGGTTCTTCAGGAGTTAAATGTGTTATGCGCAAAAGTATGATTGAGTTTCTCAATGACTTGCAGGTAAGCCGGCAGTGGCTAAACGAATAAGCCACGGTAAAACCGTGGCTTTTCATCAGAGTTCGTTTTCAACCAATCGAACCAGATATTTTTGCCCTCTAACAATCTAAGGCACTTCGTAAATTTTTGATTCGTCGCGGTAACCCGGATCAGTGTTGCTGTACCAATCGGTAAACAGCGTGCCTCCGCTTTCGGCCCATTCGGCAAACCGTAAATAAGCGGCTGTGATTTCAACTTTTTCACGCGGCCACTCAAATGAGGAAGGAATGTCTATAGCCCAGGGAAGTCCCATTTCCGTTTTGTAATATCTGTTGGTTCCCGGATCGCTGTCGTCTTCCCACTGTCCGAACAGGGCTGTGTTCATTAAGTCGGTTGGGCCGTAGTCAGGAAGATGCACCTCATGGCTGCGTTCCATATTCACGATGATGAACGGATTCCATGTGGCCAGTGAGAAATCAGCTACCACGAAACCTGCAGCGGGTTCGAGGGTCAGGGTGAGTGTGTCGAATGGTGTGAAGGGCAATTCGGCGTGTGTATTCACCCCTATACCCATTCCGGCAGGCAGAATGTTGAAGAAACGATCAAACACGATGATGGAGGGCTCGCTCTGGCCATTTTCATGTCCTGAGGCATTCAGGCTGATGTATCCCTCACGGATGTCGTAGCCGCTTACAACCAGATTTGTCGGGTCGGAAATAAAATCGGGACTGGCATCGGGCAAACTGAAACCAAATCCATTCTGGAGGCTGGCGCCGCTTGCTTTTACAGGGAATACAGCGAAGATTTCGACCACTTCATTATCGGCATTGGTTACTGTCTGGAAGCGATAGTCTACCACCACATCATTGAAGTCGTAATCACCTTTGCCGGGCCAGAGATCCTCATAGGCCAAACTGCCGTAACCGGCTGCGGGGAAGAAAATATCGAACGCACGGTTTGGATCGGCCGGATAGTCGTCATCGATATCGGCTACACCATCACCATCAGTATCAACAAATGTGTAGGGCACTGTTGTTGAACTGTACACTGCACCCATTATGGTTCCGTTGTTGGTATTGGCCGTCTCGTCGCCTGCGGTAGTGCCGCTTCCTTCTTCAAATATCCAGCTGAGTTCGAGGTTGGGCTCGCTTCCTGTTGGAACAACATTGTAGTCTGCCAGAATCTCACCTGCAGTACGTGCAGTACTATACACCCTGAAATCATCCATATATCCGTGGAAATACCGGCTGTATCCGCCACTGTAATAATACCTGCCAACCTCAAAAGGTTGTGGGTTTGCCTGAACAGGGCCTACAGCATCACTTTTGCTGGCAACATTAACTCCGTTGACATACAGATTCATTTCTGATGTGCCGTCAGTAACATATTTGTATGTGGCAGCAACATGATACCATGTGCCGGTAGAAAATATTCCGGCAGCTGAAAATAACTCTGATTTGTTCACATCAGTGCGGAACACTTCAAACTCAAGTCCTCCATTGGTGGCGCTGAACATAAATCCGCGCACGTTTCCACCTATGGTTGTACCCTGTTTGGCTACTATCGGCTTGCGGTCGCCGGTGCTGTTCAGATTGATCCATGCTGATATGGTAAAATCACCGGGTGCGCCGCTGCTGGCCGAAGGAATAGCGCCATTCAGGCTCCCGTCAGGAATCACAACATAGTCACTTCCGTCAAAGAAAAGTGAATAAATGGTTGTACCCGACAATGCCTGCATTGTTTTCAATTCGTCCATGTTGACAGTTTGCGAACCGTGAATAGCCGGTATGATTTTCCCGTTTATGGAAATTTCACGCACGGCTGTAGGCACTGAAATCGTGGTTTGATAGTTGTTCAAACCTGCAATATTTGCTTTATAGTAATCGGTGCGTCCGTCGGTGGAAGTTATGTGTAATACCTTGTCTTTCAAATTCGTGATATCCAGTTCAAGTGTGTTGCTTAACCTCCAGTCAAAATTGGGATCTATATTCAAATCCTCAATCGATCGGCCAGAAACATTGGTGTCACTGACTGACGTCTGATTTTTGCTGCATGAAACGAAAATCAGTGCCGATGCGGCAAAGAATGTGAGCAGAAATGGACGATATAACTTCATTGTTTTTATTTTTTTGTTTTTATGTATAAAAATCACAATGCATTCATCAATAATCGCGCTAAGTTTTACAAGAAATTTGCTTTGAGCGCAGTAAATGCTTTTCAGTTAACAGATTTTTCCCTTTTTTGGAAAAAAAAGTGCCAATTCGGTACTATTGCTTGAAGTGTACACTGCATGCATACAACCTCTGTTTTTAGGAAGTCTTTACATAATTATCTTCTTCGGGGGGGTGAGAAAATTCAGGCTTTTTTGCCTGTATATTGTTTAAGGTATTGCGGTTCCTTAGCATGAGTATTCAGTCCGACAATATTTTTGGCTTTCCATAAAAAAGCCCCTGCTTTCAGTTGCAGAGGCCTTAGTGTCGTGGATAGCCCTTAATTTATTCGGTTTCCAGTTCTGCAGCTTCGTCCATGACGATAGTGTCGCCTTCTGCGGCTTCTTCGCCTGTTTCTTCTTCTGTTGCTTCAATTAGTTCCGCATCAGTGGCTTCAGTGGCCGGTGTTTCGGCTTCAGTGGCTTCTTTGGGAGCCGGGGCACTGCACGAAAACATGAAGGCAAACAGGAAAATACCGGCAAACAATAGTGCTTTTTTCATGGGGATCAGGATTTGGTTACACCTTGCAAAGGTATGAACACATGTATCATATATGACCTTATGGCATATAATGATTTTGTTAATTTTTTTCAGACTGAAGCTGCAAACATTTTTCTTTGCTCTTGCTGTGTTAAAGTGAATGAAATTGACAAAACCTCTATAATGAGTGATAACTGCAGTAATAAAGGTGTCGGTAACATAAGATTGAAGCTTTTTTACCTTTAATTTTGCGGAAACAATTGTTTTCAACCACAACACACAGTTTCCATGCAGATCACCAGAAATTTCGTCCGGCTTCTTGCCGCATCAATGCTGTTTCCATTGTTTTTTGCCTGTCAGGCCGACACCGAACCTGTTGATTACGTCGATCCCTTTATAGGCACCGGAGGCCACGGACACACCTTTCCCGGGGCTACAATGCCTTTCGGAATGGTGCAATTAAGTCCCGACACACGCAAAGACAGCTGGGACGGCTGCTCGGGCTATCATTATTCCGACAACACCATCATGGGATTCAGCCATACCCATCTTTCTGGCACAGGCGTGGGCGATTACGGTGATGTGCGTTTTATGCCTATGAGCAGTAAACTGATTACTGTACCCGGTAAAGAAGAAGACCCTGCCTCGGGTTATCGCTCCCGCTTCAGCCACGCCAATGAGACTGCATCGCCCGGTTATTACAGTGTGCTGCTCGATGACTACGGCATCAAAGCCGAACTTACCGTTACAGAACGCACGGGTTTCCATCGATATACATTCAGCCGCAGCAGCGATAATTTTATACTTGTTGACCTGTTCGAAGGCATCACCTCCGACAGGGTGCTCAGTTCTTCTGTTGAGTTTCGCGGCGACAGTGTCATTGCTGGTTACAGACGTACCAAAGGCTGGGCAGAGGATCAGCATGTTTATTTCTATGCTGTCTTCTCAAGGCCTTTTGAAAGCAGAGGCATAGAGACCGACGGTCGTCAGGTAAGCGGTAATGACCCGGTAAGTGGGACCAGCCTCAAGGCATGGGCAGGGTTTGATCTGAAAGCCGGAGAGCAGGTGCTTGTGAAAGTAGGTATCTCTGCTGTTGATGTGGAAGGGGCAAAAAACAACCTGCTGACCGAAAATCCGGGATGGGACTTTGAAGGCGTCAGAATGGCCGCACGTTCCCGCTGGAACGATGAACTCAGCCGCATATTCGTGCACAGCGACAACAAAGAAGACCTAAGGGTGTTCTACACCGCTATGTACCACACCATGATCGCACCTAACCTCTTCAGTGATGCTGACGGAAGATACAGAGGGCACGACAAAATGATACATCAAAGCAGTAACGACCGCATATACACCGTTTTTTCCCTTTGGGATACCTTCCGTACACTACATCCGCTGTTTAACCTCATTCAGCGTGAACGCAACAGCGAGATGATACGGACTATGCTCGATATCTATGATAAAGGTGGTCTTTTGCCCGTTTGGGAACTTGCCGGCAACGAAACATGGTGCATGATAGGATATCATTCGGTGCCTGTGATCGTTGACGCATGGGCCACAGACAACCGCGACTTTGATGCTGAACTGGCCCTGAAAGCAATGGTAAAGAGCGCTACCCGCGATCATCATGGCCTGGAGTGGTACAAGGAAAAAGGCTATATCCCTGCCAACAAGGAAAGCGAGTCGGTGTCCAAAACCCTTGAGTATGCCTATGATGACTGGTGCATAGCACGAATGGCCTCCTTTGCAGGTCAGGATTCACTCGAAAAGGCCTTCCTGCACCGGGCGCTCAGCTATGCCAATATTTTTGATCCTCAAAGTATGTTTCTCAGGGGAAAGCAGAACGGAGGTTTTATTGAACCTTTCGACCCGACACAGGTGAATTTTATGCTCACTGAGGCCAACAGCTGGCAGTATAATTTTTTCGTTCCACAGGACATTAACAGTCATATTGAACTCATGGGAGGTAATGAAAAGTATGAAAAGATGCTCGATGGCCTGTTTCACTCTACCGAAGGACTAAGCGGACGCAAACAGTCCGACATCACTGGTTTAATCGGACAGTATGCTCATGGCAACGAACCCAGCCACCACATGGCTTATTTGTACAACTTTGTTGGAAAACCAAAGAAAACACAGGAGATGGTTAAAAAAATAATGGACGAGCTGTACACCGACAAGCCCGACGGACTCAGTGGAAATGAAGACTGCGGACAAATGTCAGCCTGGTATGTGATGAGTGCACTGGGTATGTATCCTGTCACCCCGGGTTCTGGATATCTTGTGCTTGGACTTCCGCGATTCAGTCAGGCTTCAGTCTATATTGACGGGCAGACAACCTTCAGAATCAAAGCAAATAACTTAGGGCCCAAAAACCGTTATGTGCAGTCCGTAAAACTCAACGGTGAGCCTTATCTGAAGTCATACATACCTTTTGAAGCCATTCTGCGTGGAGGCGAACTCGTGTTTCAGATGGGAAGTTCTCCATTCTCGGAATGGGGCACAGAAGAAGCACACCGACCGGTGCAGAAAATCGATGTCGAAGGCTTCACTCCTGTCCCATGGATTCAGACCGAAAGTAAAACCTTCACCGATTCGCTGATGATTTCAATGGGACATGTTTATAAAGATGCACAAATCTTTTACACCACTGATGGAAATGAGCCGGATATCAGCTCCACACAATACACACAGCCCATTGTTGTCAGAACCACCACACATTTAAAAGCAGCTGCCTTGTATGAAGGGCACCTATCGAAAGTAAGCAAGGCAGAGTTTTTTAAAATTCCTTCCGGACGATCTATAGACCTACTAACTGATTATAATGCCCAATATCCGGCCGGCGGCAACATAGCCCTCATTGACAACCAAAGGGGCAGTGATGATTTCAGAACGGGCAGTTGGCAGGGTTATCATGGGAGTGATATAGTTGCTGTTGTCGACCTCGGCAAGCTGCAGCCAGTAAATAAACTTGAAATGGGATTCCTGCAGGACATCAAGTCGTGGATTTTCATGCCTCTCTCCGTACAATGGGAGTTATCGGTTGACGGACAGAACTTTGAAACCGTTGGCAAGCAGTTCAATACCATCCCGGCCAAAGCCGAAGGAGCCATCGTGAAATTCTATGGACAGGAAGTAAAGGGCAAACTAGCCCGTTATGTGAAAGTTACCGCTAAAAACAGAGGAGTGTGCCCCGACTGGCACTTAGGAAAAGGTGAACCGGCATGGATTTTTGCCGATGAGATCATTATCGAATAAGGTATCTTATTCAGTATTCCGTTCAACACGAGTTACGAAATACTTGGTGTCGCCCCGCCAGAAGAATCTCATATACCTTTTTTTAAAATGAAGGTTGACCCGTTCGCCTGTCAAAGCAACTTCTTCCAGATTGCTGATCACTTCCTTCTGGCTTTTTTCCACCGAAAAATCGAAAGATTCGGCAATGGGGCTCGTTCCTTTAAGTGCACCAAAAGCTTCGAGATTTAGTTTGCCTTCATAGGTTTTGAAAACAACACCTTTTTGTGTGATGCGCAGCACTTTTCCGGCCATCACACCAGTTTCATAAACACCCCAGTAATAGAACGAGAAGATTCCAATGAGCGAGGCAAGGACGATAAACAGAGTGATGCGATACACCTTGCGGAACATTCTTTTTGATTTCTGTGCGAAGGTTTCCTGATTCATTTGATTAATATTATCTGTGCGTTGAATGGGTGTAAAAGTAAAGTTTTAATGTTTTGCATCTTTAAAACCCAAAAAAAAAGCCGGAACCCCACGGCCCCGGCTCTGCAGATTTTCAATGTCGCCTACCTCAGAGGGTATTTTTTGAAGATTTCTTCCGATTTCATCAGGATGTCGATATACTGTGCTCTTTTGTAAGCATAGGGATCGCTGGTGTTTTTGTTGGAGAGTTTTCCCCTGAAGCTTTCCAGACTGTCGTATTGTCGTGTGGCCATCCAGGCTTCCATCTCGTCAAGCATTCTGGTGATCTGTTTCGGTCCGTTTTTATATATGGTGCTCACAACCTGCACAGCATCGGCTCCAGCGAGTATCATTTTGATGACATCAGCACCGGTGAATATGCCCATTGTAGCGCAAATGCTGGCATGTACCTCACCATAAAGCAGACCTGCAAAACGGAGTGCCAGTCTGGCATCCTGCTCGTGGCTCAGATTGTATGGGAAATGGTGTTTTTCGGTATCAATGTTAATGTCGGGCTGGAATAACCTGTTGAACAACACAAAACCATCGGCACCCCTGCGGTCCATTTCCGAAATCGCATAGAGTGGGTTGGTATAAAAGGGGCTTAGTTTGACACTCACCGGAATGCGTACAGCCTTTTTAACGCCTTCTATCACATCCAGTTCTTCGTTGATGATTCCTTTTCCTTCGACATCAAAATCAATTGGAACAGCATAGAAGTTCAACTCAATCGCATCAGCACCGGCCGATTCAAGATGTCTGGCATATTCGTACCATGTGTCGTCATACACACAATTGAGACTGGCAATCAAAGGGATATTGATGGCTTTTTTTGCTTTTTCGAAGGCATGCAGAAACTCTTCCGGACCAACTTCATACAAGTTGTCCTGAAACAGGTTGGTCATTTCGGCATTCCTTTCGTTGTAATCTGTCATATCCTGATGAAGCTCAAGGTTTTCCAGATGAATCTGTTCCTCAAACAAGGATTTGTAAACGATTGCGGAAGCGCCTGCGTCTTCTAATTTTTTGAGCATGTCGGTGTCGGTTACCAAATTGCTTGCACCGACAATAATCGGGTTCTTTAGTTCCAAACCCAGATATTTAGTCTTGATATTCATGATTTTAGGTTTTTGCTGTTTCAATCAGCCCGGAGGGCATTTATCCGGGTGTAAATGTATGCATTTTTAAATCGTCAACCAGGATGGTGGTCTAATCTAAAATCATTATAAATAAGCCATTGCACCCCTACTTTTGATCATATGACCCTGCCTGCCAGTATATAATTAGTAATTTCGCAATGATTTTACGAGTACAATTCATTGATACGTAAAAGATTAAAAATAAATGTGTTATGAAGAAAGAAAAGAAATTTATCACTTGTGATGGTAACTATGCAGCTGCGCACGTTGCCTATATGTTCAGCGAAGTAGCGGCTATTTATCCCATCACACCTTCCTCAACAATGGCTGAGTATGCCGACGAATGGGCTGCCTATGGCCGTAAGAATATATTTGGCGAAACGGTGCAGGTTACCGAAATGCAGTCGGAAGGCGGTGCTGCCGGTGCCGTACACGGTTCGTTGCAGGCTGGTGCACTTACGACAACCTTCACCGCTTCTCAGGGATTGCTGTTGATGATACCTAATATGTATAAAATCGCCGGTGAGTTGTTGCCCGGAGTGTTTCATGTGAGCGCGCGAAGCCTTGCAGCACAGGCACTGTCCATTTTTGGCGACCACAGCGATGTAATGAGTGCCCGACAGACCGGTTTTGCCATGCTTGCCACAGGCAGTGTACAGGAAATCATGGATATCGGGGGTATTGCCCACCTCGCATCCATCAAATCCCGTGTGCCTTTCCTGCATTTCTTCGATGGTTTCCGCACTTCTCACGAAATCCAGAAAGTGGAATATTTCGAGAATGAAGACATGATGAAACTGCTCGACTGGGATGCCCTGCAGCGGTTCCGCGACAATGCACTTAATCCCGAAAAACCCGTCACACGCGGCACGGCTCAGAACCCCGACATATATTTCCAGTCGCGTGAAGCTGCCAATCGCTTCTATGATCCTATCCCTGATCTGGTGGAGGATTATATGAAACAAATCAGCGAAATGACCGGACGCGAATACCATCCGTTTGTGTATTATGGTGCGCCCGATGCCGAACATATCATTATCGCCATGGGCTCAGTGACCGAAACAATCCGCGAAACCATTGACTACTTGATGGCTAAAGGCGAGAAAGTCGGACTTGTTGCCGTTCACCTCTACAGACCCTTCTCACCCAAATATTTCCTCAATGTTGTTCCGAAGACCGTAAAACGCATTGCTGTGCTTGACCGTACGAAGGAACCGGGCGCCAATGGCGAACCTTTGTATCTTGATGTAAAGGAAATATTCTATGGCATGGACAACCAGCCGCTGATCGTTGGCGGCCGTTATGGACTCAGCTCCAAAGATACTACTCCGGCTATGATCGTTTCGGTGTACAACAACCTGAAGATGAACGAACCCAAGAACCATTTCACGGTGGGCATCGTCGATGATGTCAAGTTCCTTTCGCTTCCATTGCTTCCCGAAATAAGTATTGCGCCAAAAGGCACCTATGAAGCTAAATTTTACGGCATCGGTGCCGACGGAACTGTGGGCGCCAATAAAAACTCCATCAAGATCATCGGCGAAACCACCGATAAATTTGCACAGGCTTATTTCGCATACGACTCAAAGAAGTCGGGTGGCGTCACTACTTCACACCTACGTTTCGGCGATCATCCGATCCGTTCCACCTATCTGGTAGGGACCCCCGATTTCGTAGCATGCCATGTGCCTGCTTATCTGGGTAAGTATGATATGCTTAAAGGACTGAAGAAAGGCGGAACCTTCCTGCTCAACAGCATATGGGAAGAGGAAGAGACCTTAGACAAACTGCCTGCCGACATGAAGAAATATCTGGCCACGAACGATATAAAGTTCTACATCATCAACGCAACCAAAATTGCTGAAGAAATAGGGCTGGGCGGACGCACCAACTCCATTATGCAATCGGCTTTCTTCAAAGTTGCCGACATCATTCCTTATGAGCAGGCTGTTGAAAAGATGAAGGATTTCATCCGCAAAAGCTACGGTAACAAAGGTGAAACCATCGTAAAGATGAACTTCGCCGCTGTGGATCGCGGAGGTGAGGTAGTTAAGGTGAATATTCCTGCCGCCTGGTCAAAGCTTGAAGTAAAGAGCGAAAACGAAGAATCCACCATTCCTGAGTTTATCCGCAATGTGGTGTTGCCCATCAACCGCATGAAAGGCGATGATCTTCCGGTAAGCGCCTTTGTAAACCGCGAAGACGGAACTTTCCCGGCCGGCACAACTGCTTACGAAAAACGTGGTATTGCCGTGCACGTTCCCGAATGGGAAGCCGACAACTGTATTCAGTGTAACCAGTGTTCATACGTTTGTCCCCACGCAGCCATCAGACCCTTCCTTGTAAATGCCGAAGAAGAAAAATCCTTGCCCGAAGGCACTGTGTTGCTCGAAACAAAGGGCAAATTTGCACCCCTGAAATTCCGCATCCAGGTGAGTCCGCTCGACTGCACAGGTTGCGGCAACTGCGCTGATGTGTGCCCGTCTAAGGAAAAAGCCCTTGTGATGAAAACACTCGAATCTCAACATGCCGAAATCGGCCGTTGGGATTATTTTGCCGCCAATATCACCTATAAAGATACTGTGGTTGACAAAATGCAGTCGGTCAAGAACAGCCAGTTTGCTCAGCCATTGTTCGAGTTTTCGGGTGCTTGCGCCGGTTGTGGCGAAACACCGTATATCAAAACCATTACCCAGTTGTATGGCGACCGCATGATGGTGGCCAACGCAACCGGATGTTCGTCTATTTATGGCGGATCAGCACCCAGCACACCTTATTGTGTGAATGCCGAAGGCAAAGGTCCGGCCTGGGCCAACTCCTTGTTTGAGGACAATGCCGAATATGGCTATGGTATGGCATTGGGCGTAAACAAGCTTCGTCAGCGGATTGCCCTGCGTTTACAGGACGCGATGAAAAACGGCCTCGATGAGAAGAGCCGTTCTGCCTTCGAAGCCTGGATCAACACCATGCACGATGCCGAAGCATCAAAAGGAGCCTCAGTAGCACTAATCCATGCCCTTGAAGGCAAAAAAGATGACCTGTCTAAGGAACTTTTGGCCTTGAAACAGTATTTCGTGAAGAAATCAGTCTGGATTTTTGGTGGCGACGGTTGGGCTTACGACATAGGATATGGCGGACTCGACCATGTGCTGGCATCAGGCGAGGATGTAAATGTACTCGTTATGGATACAGAAGTGTATTCAAACACCGGTGGCCAGGCTTCTAAATCTACTCCTGTGGGCGCAGTAGCCAAATTTGCCACCTCAGGCAAGAAGGTGAAGAAAAAAGACCTGGGCGCCATGATGATGTCCTATGGGTACATTTATGTGGCACAGGTGGCCATGGGTGCCAACCAGAATCAGTTTTTCAAAGCGCTCAAGGAAGCCGAAGCCTACCCCGGACCTTCCATCATCATTGCCTATTCGCCCTGTATCAACCACGGGCTGAAAATCGGCATGGGCAAAACACAGTACGAACAGGAACTCGCCGTTGACTCTGGTTACTGGCAACTGTACCGCTACAATCCGATGCTCGAAAACGAAGGTAAGAATCCCTTCCAGTTTGACTCAAAAGAACCTGACTGGGCTAAATTCCAAAGTTTCATTCAGAGCGAAGTACGTTTCTCATCCCTGAAGAAAACCTTCCCGCGTGAGGCTTCGCATTTGTTCGAACTTGCCGAAGAAAATGCAAAATGGCGGTATAACCACTACAAACGCCTTGAGGCTATGGATTTCTCCACCAAATAAGCTTTTTAGCTGAACAAATAATTAAGCCGGTGAACAGCCGGCTTTTTTTTATTGCTGTATTATTTTCCTGACAATGTAAGAATGATTGATTTGTGCATTGCCCTAAATTTGTCAAAAAAAATGATATGATGAGGATTCACATGTATTTCTGCATATTAATTGCACTTATTTGTACAGCAGGCTGCAATCAACCTGCAAGCCAAAGCTCATCAGGAACCCATCCTGCACTTTATGCCACACTCTACCAGCAGCAGGCTGCCGAATACAGGGCTTTGTGCTATCAGGCTTTTGCTGTAGCCGGTTTTACACTTGATGCAGCACTTGCCACCCCTCACGAAAAACCGCTTGCTGTGGTTGTGGACATTGACGAAACTGTACTCGACAACAGTCCTTATCAGGCGCAGGCAATCATCGAAGGATTTGGTTATCCGGTGGCTTGGGCCGAATGGATTGATCTGGCCGAAGCAGAGTCTGTTCCGGGTGCCCTCGATTTCCTCACGCGGGCTTCCAAAGCAGGGGTGGAAGTGTTTTATATCACCAACCGAAAGGAGGAATTCAGGGCAGCTACTTTGCAAAATCTTGTTAAACTTGGCTTTCCGGACGCTGACGACACCCACCTGCTCATGCGGACAGCCTCCAACGAAAAGGAAAGCCGCAGGTTGTCGGTGGCAAGTCAATATGAAATTGTGTGCCTGATCGGAGACAATATGGGCGACTTTGCCGGTGTGTTTGACACAACTGATGCCTCTTTACGCATGCAGGCTGTGGATGACAACAGAGGCAATCTTGGTTCAAAATGGATTGTGTTGCCCAATGTGGTTTATGGCCACTGGGTGGATATATTGTCGGGATTCGACAGAAATCTGCCGGAGGATTCGCTGAATGCGGCATTGATTCAGGGCCTGCATGGGTTCAACAGAACCAATACACCCTAAAAAAGGCTGTCAAGCAACGATGGGTCAGTCAGGTTCGGCAGGGTAACCTTCAGTCTGGGCTCTGCAGCCATCGCTCTTTTGATGGCAAATACGGCTTCTTTGTTCCTGGCCCAGCTGCGTCGCGCAATACCGTTGTTCACGTCCCAGTGCAACATCATCCTGAGCCTGTTGTCGGCTTCGGGGCTGCCATCGAGCAGCATACCAAAACCACCATTGATCACTTCGCCCCAGCCAACACCTCCGCCGTTGTGTATCGAAACCCATGTTGCACCACGAAACGAATCACCGATCACATTCTGTATGGCCATATCGGCAGTGAAAGCCGAACCGTCGTAAATGTTGGATGTTTCCCTGAAGGGCGAGTCGGTGCCGCTCACGTCGTGGTGATCACGCCCAAGGACCACCGGCCCTTTGAGTTTTCCTTCGCGGATGGCTTTGTTGAAAGCTGAAGCAATTTCGATGCGTCCCTGTGCATCGGCATACAGAATCCGTGCCTGTGAACCAACCACCATTTTGTTGTTACCTGCTTCCCTGATCCAATGGATGTTGTCGCTGAGTTGCTGACGGATTTCATCCGGGGCAGTAGCGGCGATCTGTTCAAGTACTTCGCAGGCGAGCCTGTCAGTGGTTTCAAGGTCGGCCGGATCGGAAGAGGTGCATACCCACCTGAAAGGCCCGAAACCGTAATCGAAACACATAGGTCCCATAATATCCTGAACATAGGAGGGATACCTGAAGGTGCCTTCGGAGTTCATGATGTCGGCTCCCGCACGGCTGCTTTCGAGCAGGAATGCATTGCCGTAGTCGAAAAAGTACATGCCGCGTGCAGTGAGTTTGTTGATAGCATCAACCTGTCGCCGAAGTGAAGTTTTTACCAATTCCCTGAACTGAGCCGGATTTTCAGCCATCATTATGTTGGCTTCTTCATAACCTAAACCGGCGGGATAGTATCCACCTGCCCAGGGGTTGTGGAGTGAGGTCTGGTCCGAGCCCATATCCACATTTATCTCCTTCTCCGCCAGCCGTTCCCACAGGTCAACTATATTTCCGAGGTATGCGATGGAATGGGGCTGGTTTTTTTGTTGCCATTCGAGGGCAGCATCAATGGCTTTGCCGGCATCATCAATCACTTCGTCCACCCAACCCTGGCTGTGGCGTTTCCATGCGGCTTTGGGGTTAATTTCGGCGGTGATGCTTACGACTCCTGCTATGTTGCCGGCTTTGGGCTGTGCACCGCTCATGCCGCCCAGTCCTGAAGTGACAAAAAGTTTGATGCCACCTTTGTAGTTCGGGTGTTGTTTCATGCGAGAGGCATTCAGCACGGTGATGGTGGTGCCATGCACGATGCCCTGTGGGCCTATGTACATGAACGAGCCGGCAGTCATTTGACCGTATTGCGAAACGCCGAGTGCATTCATGCGTTCCCAGTCGTCCGGTTTGGAGTAGTTGGGAATAACCATTCCGTTGGTAACCACCACCCTCGGAGCTCCGGGATGGGAAGGAAACAGCCCCATCGGATGGCCTGAATACAGCACAAGGGTCTGCTCATCGGTCATGGTGGCCAGATACTGCATGGTGAGCAGATACTGAGCCCAGTTTTGAAATACGGCTCCATTGCCTCCGTAAGTGATCAGTTCACGTGGGTGCTGAGCCACCGCATCATCGAGGTTGTTGCTCAGCATCAGCATGATGGCTGCTGCTTGTTTCGATCTGTACGGATAGGATTCAATGTCGCGGGCATAAATTTTGTAATCAGGTCTGAACCTGTACATATAGATTCGGCCATATCTCCTGAGCTCATCGGCGAATTCGGGTGCCAGCACGGCATGATGCTTTTGAGGAAAATATCTGAGAGCGTTGCTTAGCGCAAGTTTCTTTTCTTCGGTGCTCAGTATGTCTTTGCGTTTTGGGGCATGATTAACGCTTGGGTCGAATGGCTTTGGATCGGGAAGTTGATCGGGAATGCCTTGAAGCACAGCTTTTTGAAATGCCTGGATATCCATATTAAAGGTGGGTTTGTTAGCCATGACAAAGGTAGGGAAAAGGGGGGAAGTTTGGAGGTTTGAATGTTTGAAAGTGTGAATGTTTGAAAGTTTGTGACTCACAAAGACTAAGCCGTAAAACCTCAGCTACTGATTTAATGCGCTTGCGTCTTTGCGAGAATTTTTATGAAAGCACAAGGAGGATTAATGTCATGTTCTTTTAAAGTGTAAAACAATTTGTTATCCCGGATTACAGACTGAGTATTATATCAAAACTTAAACAGCAATTAGTGTGTAGCTGAGACATGCAACCTTCAAATCTTCTCCCGCTGGTTTTTCAGCACCTGGAACAGAAATTCACGTGCTCTGAACAGTTGCGCTTTTACGGTTCCAATAGGAAGACTGAGTCGTTCGCTGATTTCCTCATAGCTGAGTTCGTCAAAATAGCGAAGTTGAATTAATCGCCGGTAATGGGGCTTGAGTTTCCCGACTATCTCCCGCAACAATTTTATCTTTTGCTCTTTGATAATGATTTCTTCAGGGTCGGGATCGGCATCGGCAAGTTGAATGACGGACAGGATATTTTCGTTGTCGCTCTTATCATTTGGGTTCGTGAAGTTGGTTTTATTGTTTTTGCGTATGAAATCAACACAATTGTTCGAGGCTATCTTAAAAAGCCAGGTGCTGAAGGCATAATCCGGTGTGTATTGCGACAATTTATTGAATGCCTTGCCAAACGCTTCGATGGTGAGGTCATCGGCATCCGAAGGATTGTTGGTCATTTTCAGCATCATGAAATACAAAGTGTCGCGGTAATGATGCAATAGTTCGGCATAGGCTTTCTGGTCGCCTTCACGCACAGCACGTTGTACAAGCAAATAGTCGCGCCGGCCTTTTTCGGTGAGCCGGTCGTTTACTTCCATGTATAGGGCCTGGAAACTAAATTTGAGAAAACGATCAATGGATTGAATACCATGAAGAAAAGCTCGGCAAAAGGAGTGATCACCCATATGTTACCTTCTCCCAGTTGTTGGGAAGCTTTCCGGTGCACGATAAGCTGATTGGTAAGTCTAAGTATAATAAATCCTGCCGGAAACCACCAGGGCGAACCGCTGATAAACAACAAAGCCACGCCTGCGTAAAACAGCCATTGAGCCTGAACATAAGTGCCCAGCAGAAATCTGGTGGATAGTTTGTATAAAACTCCTGTGGAAAGATGCCGGCGTTTTTGTCTGAACCATGCTCCGAAATAAGGTTTTGCTTCCGAAAATGTTCTGGAGGCATCGCTGATGACAATCCTACAGTTCTTTTTTACGGCCACCTGACTGATAAACAGATCGTCGTCGCCTGATGGAATGTTGTAATGTGAAATAAACCCTTTATTTTTCAGGAACAGTGATTTCTTGTAGGAAAGATTGCGACCAACACCCATGTAGGCTTTTCCGGCGAGTGCATAAGAAAGGTATTGCATGGCAATCTGCAGGGTATCAAACCTGATGAGCAGGTTGAGCAGGCCTGGCTTTCGCCTGTATGGCCCGTATCCCAAAACTACTTCCGTATCGGATTGCCGGTAGGGGGCAATCATTTCGCTGATCCAGTTACGGCCGGCAGGGGCACAATCGGCATCGGTCAGGAGCAGAACTTCATTTTTGGCCGACTTGATTCCCATACTGAGTGGAAATTTCTTGCTGCGAAAGAAATTCAGGCTTTGCCTCAGGTGCACAACCTTCAGGGCAGGGTTAAGCCGACTGAGTTCGACCAGCAGCTCTTCCGTATCGTCATCCGAGCAATCGTTAACAACCACCACCTCAAAATCGTCGTAATCCTGCGACATGATTTCTGGCAGATACCTTTCGAGGTTATGCCTTTCGTTGTGGGCACAGATAACAACCGACACCGGAGGCTGGAAATCAGTTTGGGCTTGTTCTTTGTCAGTTTTATAAAAGGCCAGACGCGAAAAAAGCCCCCAGTAATATGCCAAAAGAATAAGCATGCCTCCCCCGGCCAGTGCTGAACCGGTGATGGTCAAAATGTTGAATTCTATTCCGAAAAAACTGTTCATGCTAATCATGGGCAAATTTATCCAAACTTTGCTATTTGCTTTATCTTTGGCGAAAAAATCAGGCATGAAATTCAGGATCGACGGATCTGATGCAGGAAGCAGGGCAAGGGCAGGTGTGTTGACGACAGATCATGGCGAAATACTGACCCCTATTTTCATGCCCGTTGGTACGGCCGGCACTGTTAAAGCTGTGCATCAGCGTGACCTCGCCAGTGATATTGGTGCAAACATCATTCTCGGAAACACCTACCACTTGTATTTAAGGCCCGGTCTGGATATTCTAGAACAGGCAGGAGGGTTGCATTGTTTCATCGGATGGAACAAACCCATACTCACTGACAGTGGTGGCTATCAGGTGTATTCCCTGAGCGATAGACGAAAACTCACTGAAGAAGGGGTAACATTTCAGTCGCATATCGATGGATCACGCCATGTTTTTACACCCGAAAAAGCAATAGACATTCAACGGAGTATAGGTGCCGACATCATTATGGCCTTCGATGAGTGCACACCTTACCCCTGCGACTATGATTATGCTGCACGTTCGGCCGATATCACACACCGCTGGCTAAAAAGATGTTTAAATAGGTTTCAGGATACGGATAATCGTTATGGTTATCAGCAAACACTTTTCCCGATAGTGCAAGGCAGCACCTACATTGACCTGCGAAAGCAATCTGCTGAAGAGATTGCCGCAACAGGTGCTGAAGGAAATGCCATCGGAGGCCTTTCGGTTGGCGAACCTCCCGAAATGATGTATGAGATGACCTCACTCGTGTGTTCTATTTTGCCCCGGGATAAGCCGAGATACCTGATGGGAGTGGGCACCCCGGCCAACATCATCGAAAGCATTGCACTTGGTGTGGATATGTTCGACTGTGTGATGCCGACCCGAAATGGACGTAACGGCATGCTGTTCACTTCCAATGGAATCATCAACATCCGCAACGAGAAATGGAAAAATGATTTCAGTCCGATAGATGAAAACAGCAATTCTTTCGTTGATATGCAATACAGCAAGGCTTATCTGCGTCATTTATTCGTTGCCCGCGAAATGCTCGGAAGCATGATTGCCAGTCAGCATAACCTGGCATTCTACCTCTGGCTGGTGAAACAAGCCCGGGAAAAAATCCTCGATGGAAGTTTCAGCAGGTGGAAAGACCAGATGCTGCCAAAACTGCAACAACGCCTCTGAATATGAAACTGATCGACTGGTATATCTTTAAGAAGTTTCTGGGCACTTTCTTTTATGCCATCAGTTTGCTGATCATCGTTGTGATTATATTCGATATTTCTGAGAATATTGAAGACTTTCTTAAAAACAGAGCCCCTGTCTTAGAAATAATGATTGATTACTACCTGTATTTTATACCCTATTTCATCAATCTGTTCATCTTTTTGTTCACTTTTATCTCGGTTATTTTCTTCACATCTAAAATGGCCGGCAACACCGAAATTATTGCCATACTGAGCAGCGGTGTTTCTTTCTGGCGTATGTTACGTCCTTATCTGTTGGCTTCGGTGCTTTTGGGTGTGCTGTCATTTTACCTGGGCAACTTTTTGATTCCGAGAACAAATGAAGTACGGCGCGAATTCAAGAATAAATACATCGAAAACCTGACCAAAGACAAGGAGCGGAATATTCACGTGCAGATCGAAAAAGGTGTGTTTGTGTACGTCGAGCATTTCAACAACAAACTCTACACCGGCTACAAATTCACTTTGGAACAATACAAAGGGCAGCAAATGACTTATAAACTCATAGCCGAACGTATTGAATCCGACACACTAAACCGAAACGGATGGAAGATATTCAACTTTGTTGAACGAAGAATTGACAGCCTCAGCGAAACCATCCGGAAAGGAGCCCGTATGGATACCATACTGAATCTGGCTCCAACCGACTTGTACAAGGTGAAGGAGGATTTTGAGATCATGAATTACTGGGAACTTAAACAGCACATAGACAAGGAATTGCTGAAAGGAAGTAAGGGTGTAACTACCTATCAGGTTGAAATGCACAAGCGGTTGGCCTCGCCGATGGCAATCATTATTCTCACCTTCATCGGCGTGGCAGTTTCTTCACGCAAAGTAAGGGGTGGGATAGGGATGCATCTGGGAGTGGGTATCAGTTTGACATTCAGCTATATACTTTTTATGCAGTTCTCTACTGTGTTTGCAACTTTTGGTAACCTTAAACCAGTGCTCGCAGCCTGGATTCCCAACATGATTTTTGCTGTGCTGGGTATCTATCTGATCATAAGGGCACCAAAATAGTTCCTTTATTTTTGATCTGTAAAATGGTCGTTTTAATGCTGCTGAGCCAACATGTTTTCCAGCATTGTTTAATTTTGTTTTATAAATAAACCGATTCAAAACATTCTATGGCTATTATAAGCTCTGTTATCAGCTGGTTGATGAAGAAACGTATGCATCAGATCGAACTGTTTGTCAAATATCCTCATGATGTTCAGACTGAATGGTTCAGGAGGCTGATCAATCACGGAAAATCGACAGAGTGGGGAAGAACCTATGATTACCGCAACATCAAAACCTACCGTCAGTTTACTGATAAAGTACCCGTCAACCGGTATGAAGATCTGAAACCTTACATCGACAGGCTGCGGGGCGGTGAGCAGTTCATTCTCTGGCCCGAGGAGATCAGGTGGTTTGCCAAGTCATCCGGAACTACATCAAGCAAGAGCAAGTTTATCCCTGTGAGCAATTCGGCTCTTGAAGAATGCCACTTCAAAGGAGGAAAGGACATGTTGTCGCTGTATGTGAATAATTTTCCCGATACAGAGATGTTCGACGGCAAAGGCCTTGTGATGGGCGGAAGCCACAGCATAACAGAAGTGAATAATGAATCCTATTATGATGGTGACCTGTCTGCCATACTGATACAGAATCTGCCGTTCTGGGCACAATTCATGAAAACACCCAACATGTCGATTGCACTAATGGATGAGTGGGAAACCAAAATCGAGAAGATGGCCCGCGAAACTATGACACACGATGTTACGAGCATTTCGGGGGTTCCTTCATGGACACTGGTGCTCATGCGACGTATTCTGGAGCTAACCGGAAAAAGCAATATCAGCGAAGTTTGGCCAAATCTGGAGGTTTTCTTCCACGGTGGAGTCAATTTCGATCCCTATCGACAGCAATTCCGAAATCTGGTTCCTTCGGCCAAAATGAATTATATGGAAACCTACAATGCTTCTGAAGGTTTCTTTGGTATTCAGGATCAGGCCGGCAGCAACGAACTGCTGTTGATGCTCGACTATGGTATTTTTTATGAATTTATTCCCGTTGAAGAGTTAGACAACGATCATCCCACTGCATACCAACTTGGAGAAGTTGAGAAAGATAAGAACTACGCAATGGTCATATCCACCAATGCCGGTTTGTGGCGCTATCTGATCGGCGACACAATAAGGTTTACTTCTTTGTTGCCTTATCGCATCAAAATAACCGGGCGCACCCGAAACTTTATAAATGCTGTTGGCGAAGAACTGATTGTGGATAATGCTGAAAAAGCCTTGGATATTGCATGCAAACGTTGCAGAGTAACCATTAGTGATTACACTGCTGCACCACAGTATTTCGAAGGACAGAAGAACGCCTGTCACGAGTGGCTTATCGAGTTTAATGAGGTTCCGGAAAGTATTGATTACTTCGCTGAAAGTCTTGATAATGCGCTTAAATCTCTCAATTCAGATTATGAAGCCAAACGTTATCATAATATGGTACTCAGACCGCCGGTAGTGAAAGTGCTGAAACCGGGTACTTTTTATGCCTGGCTGAAAAAGCGCAACAAACTTGGCGGACAGCATAAAGTGCCGCGGTTGTCAAACAATCGCGAATTAGCCGAAGAAATAATACAACTTCACCAAAACCTTTGATTCCCCAAAATCTTTTCTACTTTTATGCCAGCAAAAAATAATCCCATGCACATTGCCATCGCCGGAAATATTGGCTCAGGAAAAACAACACTGACCCGCCTCCTTTCCAAACACTTCGGTTGGAACCCTCACTACGAAGATGTTGAAAACAACCCCTATCTCCACAGCTTTTATGAAGACATGCAGCGATGGTCATTCAACCTGCAGGTGTATTTTCTGAACAGCCGGTTCAGACAGGTGATCGAGATCCGCAACAGCGGTAAAACTATTGTGCAGGATCGTACAATATATGAAGATGCATATATTTTTGCGCCCAACCTCCACTCAATGAATCTGATGTCGACTCGCGATTTTGAAAATTATAGTTCGCTTTTCGAACTCATGAGCAAGTTTATTCAGGCTCCTGATTTGCTGATATATCTGCGTGCCTCAGTGCCTACCCTAGTAAATCAGATCCAAAAGCGAGGACGCGAATACGAAGCCTCCATACGTCTGGACTACCTCTCGCACCTGAACGAAAGATATGAAGCATGGATCAGTAAATACACCATTGGAAAACTACTTGTTTTTGAGGTAGATGATATAGATCTCGAAAAACCAGCCGACCTCAGCCGTGTGATCGAAAGTGTGAATGCCGAATTGCATGGCCTTTTTTAGATGCTTGTACCATAAAATATAAAAAGACTTATGTCTGCCATCGGCATCATTCCTGCACGTTTTGCATCAACCCGCTTTCCGGGCAAACCTTTGGCTATGATTCATGGAAAACCTATGATACAGTGGGTGTACGAACGGGCCATTCAGGCCGAAAGGCTGTCGCGTGTAGTTGTGGCTACAGATGATGAACGAATTTTAACTGCTGTCTGCGAATTTGGTGGTGATGCCCTGATGACCCGTACTGAACATCAAAGCGGCACCGACCGTTGTTATGAGGCGTTGTGCAAAGCCGGACATTCTTATGACTATGTGATCAATATCCAGGGTGATGAGCCTATGATAGATCCCGGGCAAATCAATCAGCTTTGTTCATTGTTATCCGAAACACAGGCTAAGGTAGCCACATTGGCGCGCAGAATCAATGATACTGCCGATATTACAAATCCTAATGTAGTTAAAATAGTGATGGATTCCAGGGGTAAAGCATTGTATTTCAGCCGGTCGCCGGTGCCTTATATGAGGAATGTGCCTGTGGAAGAATGGAACAACCATCATAAGTTTTACAAACACATCGGAATTTATGGTTTCAGGGCCGAAACCCTCAGAGATATAGTAACCATGCAACCCGGTACACTCGAAAAAGCAGAGTCACTTGAGCAATTGAGATGGTTAGAGTACGGAACAGAAATATTTGTGGCACTGACAAATTTTGAATCCATCGCGGTGGATACACCTGAAGACCTTGAAAAACTTATCAACATAATTTGAATTTTCCGGTTCAGGTTTTGTAATTTAGCAGGTTCGAAAGGGTACAAAGCCACAAAAGAACCTTAGTCATGAAGATAGCCCGGTATATAGCTGATCTGCTGTTCGAGTATGAATGCGTCGTCATTCCAGGCCTGGGTGGTTTTATTACCAGAAATCATCCTGCATCGATACATCCTGTCAGGAATCAGTTTAAACCGCCCTGGAAAGAAATAGTCTTCAACCCCCACTTGCGCACCAATGACGGGTTGCTGATTAATCATATTGCACTGAGCGAAAAGTTAACCTATCAGGAAGCCAAGGGCAGGATTGACAGATTTGTGCTGAAATGCCTAAACGAAATGCGCCAGGGGAGAAGGATTTCCTTCAAAAAGATCGGAAGTCTGTATATGAACAATCAGCAAACACTAATGTTTGATGCGGATGAGAGTCAAAACTATCTGGCCTCTTCTTTCGGATTGGGCACATTCGTGTCGCATCCCATTGCACGAAGCAACTTTGCTGAGAAAAACACTCTGCCTGTTACGGCTGAAACCGAGGAGCCGGCCGTTCGTCCTCTGCAAAAGGATTACAGCCGAACCAAAAAGCCTGCCAAAAAGCATGAGCGGACCGCAGTTCATTCAGGAAAAAGACCCGTTGCACAGCGAAAAACGGGAAACTTTGCACGTCAATTCAGATTTCTTGCTCTTTTGCTTTTGGCTCTTTTTGCCGGTTGGCTTGTGATGAACAAAGCAACAGTCCAGCACTACTACAGCTCCTATGCCAGTCTGATTCCTTTCTTTTATGCCAGCCCAAACGAGTATCTCGTTAACAATATGGACCGCCTGCCCGTGCAGAAATATCTGCCCTTGCCTGCTGCTGAAAAAGTAACACCCGAAGATAAAGTGATGCTGCAGCCGGCCGGAAACAACCTTAATCAGGTGCAAAATACCATTTCTGTTGAAGACCTGTATCTGCAACAGGCCAAAGAATCTGTCGGGGGATCTGTTGAACCGGATGCCGAGCCGCTCGAAAAGCAACAGGTTATTTTGGCCGAAGAAGTCACTCCCATAGAAGACAACAATGCTGCCCCAATAGTTACTGCTGACAAAAAAGTTTCCGAAGTATTGCTAAAGAAAGAATCACCTGCCAGAGTTACCGTACAGGAATCATACGGCAGTTCTGCAGAGGAAGAGCTTTCAGCACGTTTTTATATCATTGGTGGTGCATTCAGGGATGAAGCCAATGCTGAAAAATTGTTAAACAAACTTCGTCAAAAAGGGTATTCATCTGTTTACGCGGGTCGAACTAAAACCGGCCTGCTCAGAGTTAGTTATGTAGCGCTCAACGACCGTATGGAAGCACTTAGTGTGCTCGAGAAAATTCAGAAAGAAGAAGATCAGGGCGCATGGCTGATGAGCATGTAATTTAAATTTTGCAGGAGCAGGATAAGTGGGACGAAAGAAGAAATTGCAGCATTTTGCTGAAAACCTCACCTTTGATAATTTATTTCAGCTCAGATTTGAACAATTGGCTGCAACAGGTTTCCCTTTGAAATCAAAATGGAAAGATTTTTTTGGAAACAACTACCCAATTGTTCTCGAACTTGGATGCGGCAAAGGTGAGTATACTATTGGTCTGGCAAGGAATTATCCTGACATGAATTATATCGGTATCGATATAAAAGGTGCCCGTTTGTGGCGTGGATTGAAAGACGCACAAAAAGATCAGCTACGCAATGTGGCATTCATCCGCACACGCATCGAGCTGATCGAACACTTTTTTGGCGAGGGTGAAATTTCTGAAATATGGATTACGTTTCCCGATCCGCAGCCCCAGTTTTCGCGAATCCGGAAACGGCTTACTCATCAGAGGTTTCTCGAGCGTTATGCAAGCTTTCTGAAAACCGACGGAATCATTCATCTGAAAACAGACAGCCAATTGCTTTACGACTACACACTTGAAGTGATCCGCGAAAACGGGCATAAACTTCTGGTAGCGAAAGACGATCTGTACTCTGAGGAAGGCGAAGATGTCGTTAAAAGAATCTGTACTTTTTATGAGCAAAAATGGCTAGCATTGGGAATACCTATAAAATATATACGTTTCGCATTATCGCATGAGCAGGCATGATGGTTTCTTCGAGCAGGTGTATGCAGTTGTATGCAAGATACCTCATGGCAGGGTAACCACTTATGGTGCAATTGCCGAATATCTGGGCAGCCGTTCGTCGGCACGTATGGTAGGATGGGCTATGAATGCCTCGCACGGAAGCAAACAACCGGTGCCGGCCCACCGTGTTGTAAACCGTAACGGTATGCTGAGCGGCAAATTTCATTTCGGCAACCCCGCCCTGATGCAGCAACTGCTCGAGGCTGAGGGAGTTGAAGTTGTAGATGATCATGTACAGTCATTTAAAAAGCTATTTTGGAGTCCGGCGGATGAAAACGATCAATAACATATGTTCAGGTAATTTCGATCTTATTTATTCATAAATGTATGATCGCTCTCTAAATAAAATACCTACCTTTGCACGGCCATGCAAGAGTATGGTCTGTAGTGGAAAGATTTGATTGATTGCAACCACGGAAAAAAATGCTAAAACAATGTTTTGCCTTCCGTCAATCAAATGTTCCGTCAGTTTATTAAATTAACCTTATTGAGCAATTATTATGGGATATTTATTCACCTCCGAATCTGTATCAGAAGGCCATCCTGACAAAGTAGCCGATCAGATTTCGGATGCCGTTCTTGACGAAATGCTGCGCTACGATCCTGAGTCGAAAGTAGCTTGTGAAACTATGGTTACAACCGGGCTTGCTGTATTGGCCGGTGAGGTCAAAACAAAAGGCTATGTTGATGTGCAAACCATAACCCGAAGGGTTATCAACAGGATTGGCTACACCAAGGCCGAGTACCAGTTTGATGGAAATTCATGTGGTGTGCTTTCGGCCATTCATGAACAGTCGCCAGACATAAACCAGGGTGTGGAGCGGACAAAAGATGAGGAACAGGGTGCAGGCGATCAGGGCATGATGTTTGGCTATGCCTGTCGCGAAATGGACAACTTCATGCCACTCACCAGCGAATTGTCGCATATACTGTTGCA
Source organism: Bacteroidales bacterium (assembly GCA_024710405.1). Classification (GTDB taxonomy): domain Bacteria; phylum Bacteroidota; class Bacteroidia; order Bacteroidales; family F082; genus UBA6192. The sequence continues at coordinate 142,941 of JANJUV010000002.1, read as the reverse complement.
GGAACTTGCGGCAATACGGCGCGAGGGAAAAACTATGAAATACCTCCGCCCCGATGCGAAATCTCAAGTGACGGTTGAGTACACCGGAAACTGGAAGCCTGTCAAAATTGAAACCATTGTTATATCAACCCAACACGATCCTTTTGCCGAAGAATCAGTGATGCTCGAAAAAATCCGTGCGGATGTGCAAAAGATTCTTATTCCAAGAGTGAAGCGCAAATTGCCACAACGACTGCAACGACTTTTTAAGGCTGATATGAAACTGTTTGTGAACCCAACCGGAAAGTTTGTCATCGGCGGGCCACACGGCGACTCTGGTCTTACGGGACGAAAAATTATCGTCGACACTTACGGGGGCCGCGGCGCTCACGGAGGCGGCGCTTTTTCGGGTAAGGATTCTTCAAAGGTCGATCGCTCGGCTGCATATGCATCCCGGCATATAGCCAAAAATATGGTGGCAGCCGGTATAGCTGATGAAGTTTTGGTGCAGGTAGCCTATGCCATTGGAGTTGCCGAACCTGTTGGATTTTACGTAAATACATTTGGTACGTCGAAAGTTAAGGATAACTCCGGAAAAAAATTGTCAGATGAAGCGATTGCCAGTCAGATAAAGTCAATGTACGACTTAAGACCATATGCCATCGTGAAAAGATTCGGACTTAAAAATCCAATCTTTGAACGCACAGCAGCTTACGGACATTTTGGCCGTGATCCCTTTTCCCAGGATGTGGAAGTGTATTATCAAAACAAAGATACTTTTGATAAAACGCTTGATGGGCATGTTAAAACTTTCAAAAAAGCCGACTTCTTTGCATGGGAAAAAACCGACCTTGTGGATGCCTTACGTGCAGCCTTCAATATCTGAAAGCTCATGAGGTGATAATAACAAAAGAGGCTGAACCATCATGGTTCAGCCTCTTTTGTTATTATTTGCAAGTAATTTACCTTTGAATAAGCAGTTTTTGTGTGCGTGCGATTTTATCATTCAGTATCAAGGAGTAAAAGTAAACGCCTTCAGGAATGTCTTGTACCGGAAGGGTAATACTGCCGCTTTTATCGGTCAATTGCTGCTCAATGATGAGCTTGCCCAACATGTTGTGCACTTTGATTGAAGCAGAAATAACCTGCATGGGAAAATTAAAATCGAAAGATACATCACTCTTTGCAGGATTCGGGTAGGGATTGCTGAAGGAGGAGCGTGCGATCAGGTCTTCCACTGACGCTGGTGAAGTCGTATAGTAAACAGTAAACGAAACCTTTTCGTTAGCATTGTTATGATTCACAAAAGCATATTCAATGATGGAAGTGCCGCTGTGTCCATTGGATTGATAGTCAGCATAAAAATCATCTACAGTACTGCTTTCTCCCGGAGCATAGACATCGAAATTCGATTCGTTGGTGGAGGGTGAATAACAGGTACCTGCATAGCAGAAATAGTTGTATGTATCAGGCACCAGTGTCTTTTCTGTCCTGACAACTTTGATAAGCGCCATTTCGGCTTTGTTGTTGGTCACAATCGCATGTGCCTTCAAAATATTTGTAGGGGTGTTGTCGCCTAAGACATAAACCGAGCCGCCATCAGGAATGGGTGCACCATCCCAGGAGAGCGAAAAAGGAGCAGTCTGTGCAAAGACTCCGATCGTAATGCTTAGGGCAAAGGTGAGTAGAAGTAAATGTTTTTTCATGTTATCAGGGAATTAGTTTTCTGAATTTTCTACAAATTTGATGCTAAAAAGCAAAATTAATGCATTTTTTTTAATTTAGCAGCCGACTACTTAAATGTTTCTTATAAGACATTGAAGTTTGTCAAAAGGTTGCATCGGGCTGTTGTTCCATGATGTTTAAATGAATGAATATTGTAGTTATCATCAATTTAAATCGTAAAAAAATGAAAATTAAGTCTTTACTCTTTTTTTTATTGTTCCTATCCACAGCTGTTATTCAGGCACAGACACCCAGAATGGTACTGGCCGAGAGCTATACCAGCACAACCTGCGGACCCTGTGGGTCTCAGAACCCTGCTTTTGATGCTTTGTTGCATGCCAATGAAGACAAGATTACTTCAATCAAGTATCATATGAATTGGCCGGCCCCGGGCAACGACCCAATGTATCACCACAATCCGGTGGACAATAATGCACGGCGCTCTTACTACAATATTAACTCGGTTCCACATGTCCACCTGGATGGTAATTATTACAATGGCACTCCAAGCACCATCAATCAGAATAGGATCAACAATGCCGCAGCGATTCCTTCACCTTTTGAAATTCGTATGCAGCACCGCTTATCAGATGACCAGGACAGCGTGTATGTAACGATGATGATTCGTGCGACAGAGCAGGTTAGCGGACAGTTGGTTGCTCATATCGCAGTCATCGAAAAAGAAATTCATTTTACATCTCCTCCCGGAACCAATGGAGAGCGAGATTTCTACAATGTGATGAAAGCAATGCTTCCCTCCCGAAACGGAACTTCACTTCCAGATTTTCCGGCAGATTCATATGTGGTGATCGAAACCGCATGGGAACTTCAAAATGTTTATAATATTGATCAGATTGCAGCGGTTGGCTTTGTACAGGATAATACGAACAAACATGTGCATCAGGCAGCCAACAGCAGTACCGAACCGTTGCAACCCTTCTACGGTACCGATGCAGCAGTAACCGGATTAATGAATGTAACGTCCACAAACTGCAGTGGATATGTTTCTCCTAAGATCGAAATAACCAACTACGGTTCAAATGATCTAACTGAAGCTGACATTCAGATTAATATCAATGGTACCATTGTGGATGAAATCAACTGGACAGGAAGCCTGGCTTTTATGGAAAGTGCACAGATAGATGCAGGAGAAATTGGTTTCGAATTACAGGTAGAGAATACCCTTATGGTGTTGATTGGTAATGTCAACGGTCAGGAGGATGAATATACCCTGAATAATGCCAATACGGTTCTGATAAATCAATCGCCTTTCCTCACAGGAAATTTATTGCTATTTTTCCTGCTCGACAATAGTCCTGAAGAAACAACCTGGGAAATACTCAACTCACAAGGAACGGTTGTAATGTCGGGCGGACCATACTCCACGCCAGGTGGTGTAGTGAGCCTGCCGGTAACTTTTGATGCCGGTGATTGCTACGAGTTAATTGTCTATGATGCAGGAGGCAATGGAATGTGTTGCTCCAATGGAACCGGATACTATGCTTTGATTGCCAACGGCAATGAAGCAGTTTTTTCGGGTCAGGGTTTTGGTGCTTCCGACAGGAATGAGTTCACTTATGGTTTTGTCGGGGTTGACGAAACAGGTATGGATCAAGGAAATATCAGTCTTCATCCAAATCCCGCCAGCGACAAAGTGTATTTACGCTTAAAAAATGAGATGATTGGAAATACAGCTACGATTCAACTTACCGATCCTTCAGGAAGGCTTGTCAGAGAACTGAAAATGCCGCGCACACAAGATGGACAACTAATAGAGGTTGATCTTGATGGAATTAGCTCCGGGCTTTACCTGATAACAGTTAAGCTGAATTCGGAGGTATACACTAAGAAGCTTTTTGTCAGATAATATGTAGCCGCTTGAGTGTCCCGTGTTCGGGTATGCCTGTTATCAGGTTCCATCCACGGTTTTTGTAGTATTCGTCCATAACAGAATTAAATTCTGTTCTGTCGAGTACTACACCCTTATGTGGGCCTGAAGTGTAAGCGTCTTTGAAAAAACGCTCGGGCAAGGCATCATCATCCCGGTCAAAACCCTCTCTGCAGTTCAGCCACCTTTCCAGATTAAAGATTCTCTCACCGGTTTCCATAAATTCCTCTTCAGTGAGGTCGAAACCGGTGATTGCTTTTATAAGATGCCTGAAATGTAAATCGTTTCGGTACCAGGAAGCGGCGAAACTGCAAATGCCCAATGAGTCGCGCAAGGTAGAGAGGTTTTGTCCGTTAATGTCGCCCCCGGTCATATGACAGGCTCCCCGATTGGCTGTGGTATAGCTAATGCCTAAACTCTTTGCATAGCCCTGAACGTTCCATGCTGCCAGCTCATGACCTTTGACATGAATGGCAAAATCATGCGAATTATTACCAATAATCTCTGAAAGATGTCTGACTCCCTTAGCAGCTTCAGCACCAATTCCTTCCATCTTGCCGATTTTGTGAATCATGGAGATGCATGGTTCAACTAAACCCCAGTTAAGCTCGATACCATCAAGAAATTCGGTGTTGATCAATTTTTTATCATAGCACTCCATTAGGAAACCCAAAACGTTGCCTAGGGTAATTATATCAATTCCATAGTCATCGGCAATTTCGATCATTTTATGCAGCCCGTCGAGATCATCAATAAGCAGATTGGCGCCCAACATGGTTCCTGTTTCGTATTCAATACCTTCGTTTACAACCCCCCCGTAAGCACCTTTGGCGAAGCCACTTTTTTTGCAAGCAAGTTGACATGTAAAGCATGCCATATCACGCTTCCAAACTCTGGATCGGGCAGCGTGGGCATTAATCTTTTCGATTCCGGAAAAAGTTCCTTCGCTAAAATTTTTAACTGCCTGACTGCCTCTGTCGGACGAATACTGAAGGGCATTCGCAGTTCCTCCGTAACGCCAGTTGGTTTTTGATTCACTGTCGGCACCAAAAGAAAGACGGGCTGTTTTCAGAAGTTCTTTAAACAAAAGCGGATCAGCTGTTTCCATATTATTACTCCCACGGACAACTATGGCTTTTAATTGTTTCGCACCCATCACACAGCCTGTTCCACCTCTGCCTGCTGACCGGGCACCTGTATTCATCACGCTTCCGTATGAAACACCTCGTTCGGCTCCGGGCCCGATGTATGCCGATTCGAATCTTCGGTCGCCAACCTCCTTAATGATTGCCTCATCAAACATGTTGGAAGTCATGCCCTTAAACTTCTGGGCATCCCTGATCTCAACCCTTTCGTTTTCGATAAAAAGATACACAGGTGTATCCGACCTTCCTATTACAACAATTCCATCATAACCTGCAAATTTTATCTCAGGACCGATAAAACCTCCCATATTGCTGTAGCTAACGGTAGAGGCAAATTGTTTAGTCGGCTTGCTGGCCTTCGTGATGGGCGATTTGGTTACCATACAGGTTCGTGATGAACTTGGAAAAGGATATCCGCACAAAAGGCCGGGCATAAACATGAGTGGGTTTGCAGGTCCAAGAGGATCAGTTCCTTGGTCTGTAAGGTATTCTGAAAGTAGTTTCATGCCTAAACCTCTACCTCCCAGGTATAACTTATACTCCTGTTCACTGAGCATTCGTGTATAAGTCGTTTTGGTCGTAAGATCAGCAATCAGGATTTTTCCGTTTACACCTTTCATAATTAATGGCTTTGAATTGTGTAGAGTTTATGTTTAAGTTGCTCAAATATGATCTGAGGTGTTGAATATTTGGTTTGTTCAGGCCAAATCTCCACAAATGACAACGCTTCATAAGGGCACCACGCAACGCATTGTGGTTGGCCGTCACAAAGGTTACACATACCGGTCGGGCTTCCTTCCGGATCCGGATAAATTACTCCGGAACGTTCTGTTTTACAGGTTTCTGCACAGCTTTGACAACCGATACAACGGTTTAAGTCACAAACGATGGTTCCTTTCGATTCATCTCTGTATAAGGCCTTTCGTCCGGTTTCGGCAGAAACAGACACCGGGCAGGAGGCAACACAAGGCGTATCATGGCATAGGTAGCAGGTTACAGGAATATCAACAGGTGGCATAAACCGCCAAACCCTGATGTTGGACTGTTCGCAATTGCCGGGACCATGCGGACTTTTGTCTCCTGAAGTATCCGTTTTAAAAGCAGAGCATATTGTTTCACAGGTTCTGCAACCAGTGCACCGGTCATAATCAGCAACAATTACTTTTATGGGTCCATTTCCTGTTAGTGTTCCGGCAACTGTTTCAGTCCGGTTTAAGATAATAAAACCACTACTTGCCCAAAATGAATTGATAATGAAATCTTTACGGCTTAATGGCATGAGCTTTGATATTTTATCTTCAAAAATACCCTTAAGTCATTAATAAATCAATGCAAATGAACAAATTAGAATTATTCTAAATAAAAAATGCCGGTTGGTTAGACCGGCACTGTTGTAATCGCAGCAGGAAAGCAGGGTTGTTTAACGTATTACCATCTTTTTAGTTTGTACGGAATTGTTGCCTGTTTTCAGCTGATAGAAATATACTCCGGTTGTTAATCCACTGGAATCAAAACCAATTTTATGACGGCCTGATTCCTGAGTGCTATTTACCAGTTGCCTGACAACCCGGCCATTGATGTCCATCACATTAAGTTCAACGGATGTGGTTTTGCCAAGACTGTAATTTATCGTCGTTTGCCCGCTGAAAGGATTTGGGTAGTTTTGTTCCAAGTGGTTTATCGTTGAAATCCAAGCATAGCTTTCGTCAAGCGACACAACCTGATCAACAGGGGCTCTGAACAAACTGCCACCGCTCCGGCCCGATGCGTTGGAAACCACATAGATGTAACCATCACCGACAGCAGCTTTTACCACTTCACCACCATCGAATCCATTCATATTGATTGGATAGAAAGTTTCCAAATCATAGGAGAAGAAGTTTTGATCTCCAAAGATAAAGAACGTTGTTGTTTCTTGAAAACTGTTGATCTTAAATGCATTGATTTTGACATCAGGCAAAAGGGGCATCCAGTTATCACCATAATCCGGAGAGAAGAACAAACCGGCATGGGTAGCGATAATGGGTAGTTCGCCTAATGGTATCACCTCAGTAACATTGAGAGCAAGTCCTGTGAGGCCGTTGTTTTTCGATTCCCAGTTTGCCATATCGTCGAAGGAAAAGTAAACACCGCCTTTAGTGCCAAGCATAACATATGTAACTGATTCAGGGTCATAGTATTCCCATAGTGCGTTTATATACAGTGCATCTCCGCTGAGACCGTTGTTTGCCGCAGACCAAGGGCCAAGGGGGCTGTCGGGTGCTGAGGTAAATACTCCGCCTCCATTGGTGCCCACTGCGTATGTTGTGCTGCCTTCGGCACTGCTGCCCACGCCATAATAGGTCACATCGGTTGAGCCAAGTCCTGTGGAAGTGGCATCCTGAAAGCTTGCAAGATCGAAAGTGACAAATGGACCGTTTTGGGTGCCTACAAATAATACAGTGGCAGCTCCCCAGAAACTGCGGATGTTCTTGTTTCCGATATTGTTGCTGATGTCGGTGAAGCTATTGCCAAAATCGGTGCTGTGAAAAACACCATCACCATCGGTTCCCACAAAGAGACCGCCACCGGCTATAATATCATATTGTATCGCTGTAACGGCAGCATTGCTGTTGCCTATTTGAACCGGCTCCCATTGTGCCATTGTCTGCAAACCGCAGGCCAGTAAAATTGTCATGAATAGATTTTTTTTCATTTCAGGCTGTTTTTAAGTAATTATAAAAGTTAATTGCATGGCAAAATTGAGTTCAGATTAGAGGAGGTTCAATACGGTATTGTTCGTAATTTTAGGTAATTAGATACTTTTATGTCTATTTGCGAATAATCAGGTATTTTCCATAGATTTATTCTGGTGATTTTTATCAGTTAGAATCAGTTCTTTTAGTTCAGTAAAAAAAAAAAAACCGGCTTTGGGCCGGTTTTTCGTTTCAGGTGTTGATGATGTTAATTCAATGTAAAATAGAAGGGAAGACGGGCCTGAATACCACTCATATTTTTTACTTGTTCCATATATTCAATGTATGAATAGTATTGTCCCAATTCTTGTTTCAGCATCCTTGCTTTTGCATTTCCGGTCATTTCATCGATGATCTGCTGGAAAGGATCTTTTTGCTCAGGGAGTGTGGTCAGTTTGTATTGATCTCCCAGACCTGCTTTTTCAGCTGCTTTTGCAATTGCTGCTTCCATTCCGCCAAGTTCGTCAACTAGTCCGAGTTCCAATGCGTCGATACCTGTCCACACACGGCCCTGACCGATACTGTCCACATAAGATTGGCGGAGGTTGCGGGTTTTTGCAACCAGAGAAGTGAAGTCATCATAAATTTTAACAACTTCCTGTTGAATTTTCATGTGCTGAAACTCGCTCAGGGGTTCCATTACGTCGATGAAATCGGCATTTTTGTTTGTCATCACTTTGTCGAAAGTAATGCCTAGTTTGTTGTTGAATAAACCTTTCATATTCGGGATAACGCCAAACACACCGATAGATCCCGTTATTGTGGTCGGGTCGGCAAAGATATAATCGGCATTGGTTGAAATCCAGTAGCCACCTGAAGCTGCAACGTTGCCCATTGAAACAATGAAAGGCTTTTCGTTTTTGGCAAGTTCAACCTCTCTGCGGATCACTTCTGAAGCGAGGGCGCTTCCACCGGGTGAGTTGACGCGCATGACAATTGCCTTGACTTTTTCGTCTTCTCTGGCTTTGCGAATGGCTTTTGAAATATTTTCGGAGCCGATGCTTGTTTCTGAACCTTCACCTCCTGCTATTTCACCTATGGCATAAATCACGGCGATTCTATCCTTAACACGTGTTTTTTTCTCCTTCTCAACTTTGGCCATGGTGTATTTTGAGAGCGTAACAGACTCTATCTTGTCTTTTTCTTCCCTGCCTGTTTTTTCTCTGAGTATAGCTAACAATTCATCTTTATAAACGAGTTTATCTACGAATCCCAGTTCCAGAGCTTTATCTGCGTTCGAAAGTTCAAGTTCATCAGCAATCCGGTTTAATTCTTCCATGCTTATTTCGCGGCTTTCGCTGATCTGGCCGAGCATTTTGCCCCAGACTGAATGAAGAAGTTTGCTCATTTGCTCGCGATTGGCATCACTCATCTTGTCATACATAAGCGGCTCAACTGCACTCTTGAATTTGTTGTCAGGCCCACGGATGATCTGAGGTTGCACCTCGATTTTTTCAAGCATGTTTTTCAGAAACATCAGCTGTGCGCTCATTCCTTTGAACATGAGCATACCTTCAGGATTAAGGTAGATCTCGTCAGCAACAGATGCCAGATAGTAGGAAGCCTGGCTGTAGCCTTCTGAATAGCTGATGATAAACTTACCCGACTCTTTAAACTCGACCAGTTTTGCCCTGATCTCTTCGGTATTGGCCATCCCGGCCGAAACTTCGGAAAGATCAAGATAGATTCCGGCAATATTGGGGTCTGTGGCTGCCTTTTCAATGTTTTTCAGAATATCGTCGAGACCCATTGGCTGGTTCGATTTAAAAGTAGAAAAGTCAAAACCTTCAAAAGGGTTTTTGGGTGCCCTGTCAAGAACAGGTGTGTCAAATCTGGCCACAAGAATAGTATTCTGTTTGAGCGTGACTTCTTCTTTTTCAGCCATCGAGACCAGCGAAGCTATCATTCCTATCATGATGAACATGATCAGAAGCAAGGTGAGTAAAGTGCCTGCAACAGAGGCAAGCATGAATTTAAAAAATTGTTTCATGTGTGAGGGGTTTGTTTGGGTTAATATCAGAACTTTATAGTTTTAGAGATTATCATAAATCATGCAGAATATTATAAATGCCTGAATTACATATTTATATACATTATATTCAGACAAATACTCACGATTAAAACTGATCGGTTTTAAACAATAGTGTCCGTTTTCGATCAGTTCTCCTGCGCTTGATTTTGGAGACCAATCCCCAAGGCAATATTAACATAAAAATGTGAACAAGATATGAACAAAGCAATGTGTTTTTAGGGATCAATTGCCATCTTTGCGGTTCATCATCCTAAATTTATGCTTGGTTATTTTAAGAAACTTATGTTGGTACTGTTAATGATTGCTGCGCCTTGTTTTGTTCCTGATATGGGAGCAAACAGGAGCTTCAGTGGATTAATGGTTGATGATAATGTTTCGCTTCAGTCACGTTTTGTTGAATTGAGTTTCTCGGCATTTGGTTTTAGTACTTTGTCATCTGATATGATACGATACCATTTCCATCTTCCCGGAGCAACCCCTTCATTACAGATCAGTGATCCGGGAAGCCTTTCAAAAGGACGCATGATGAGTTTTTTGTGGAACAACAACAAACGGCTTGATATTATTAGGGTTGAGAAGCTGGTGGATCTGTATATAAACGAGTCAGCTGCCGAAGCAGTCAACCATGATATTGCTTTTTTACAAATGTGTCATGAAACCGGTTTTCTCAGATTCACTGGAGATGTCAATGAATGGCAGCATAATTATTGTGGTCTTGGCGCAACCGGAGATGGGGTTCCCGGACTCAGTTTTCCCACAATGGAGGCAGGTGTAAGGGCACATGTTCAGCACCTGAAGGCATATGCTTCAACAGATAGAATTAATGGAGAAGCAGTATACGAGCGTATCCGTTTTGTTAAACGCGGAATTGCCCCAACACTACACGATTTAACCGGAAAGTGGGCGACTGATCCGCTCTACGGAAAAAAGATTGAACGGCTTATTTCTCAGGCCCATAACGGAAGTTTTTTGGGTATTCGTGTCAACAGAGGTACACTAATGGCTAAACAAAACGACCAATAAACTGCAGCATGTCGGAATCAATGGTACTTCTAACCGGGTCAAACCTTGGTAACAGGAAAGCAATGCTTGATCAGGCTTTGGAATGCATCAGTGTACATCTTGGAAAAGTTACAGCGGTCAGCTCTGTTTATGAAAGTGAGCCATGGGGATTTGTGTCTGATAATTTATTTCTGAACCAGGCTGTTGTTTGCGAAACAGTGCTTAGTCCTGCTGAGGTGATGGCCTCGATTCTGAGTATAGAGCAAAACATGGGACGCAACAGGTCGGGCAACGGATATAGCTCGCGCAATGTCGACATTGATATTATTTATTACGGTGAGCACGTGGTCGATCAGGAAGGACTTATTGTACCGCACCCAAGGTTGCATTTACGAAGGTTTGTTCTGGAACCATTATGTGAGCTATTGCCGGATTTTGAGCATCCATTGCTCCATAAAACCAATCTTGAATTGCTGCTATCGCTCAAGGATTCTGATTCTGTGAAAAGAATTCCTATTTGAGATCAACCAGCAGCTGCGTATCTTTGCCGCATGCGTTACAATTTCATTGCTATCGAAGGAACCATCGGGGCTGGAAAGACGACCCTTGCCACAAGAATTGCAGCCGACTACAATGCGAAGCTAATTCTGGAACAGTTTGAGGATAATGCCTTTCTGCCCAAGTTTTATCTGGATCAGGAGAAATATGCTTTTCCTTTGGAAATGTCTTTTATGGCTTCCAGGTTTCAGCAACTGAAGGATCAATTGGGAATGCAGGATTTATTCCGGGCATTTACCATTTCAGATTACTACATCATCAAATCGCTGATTTTTGCGCGCAAAACACTACCTGCAGATGAGTTGGCTTTGTTTACCCGTTTTTTTAATTTCATAACAGCCAGTCTGCCCAAACCTGATTTGCTTGTGTATCTGTATCTTGAGGTAGATAAACTTCAGTTCAACATCCGTCAGCGCGGACGAAGCTATGAGCAACAAATTAAGGATGAATATCTTGAAAAGATTCAGTCAGGCTATTTTGAGTATATGAAGCAACAGTTAGACATGAGGATACTTGTGTTGGACACAAACAAGCTCGATTTTGTGCATAATCCGGAAGACTACCGCACCATTTTGTCTGTTATCGATCAGGATTACAGCCCTGGTATTCATCGTTTTACTTTTTAACCCTGACTAACCAAACTCTTTTTTACGAAAAAATAAAAAGCCCGGACTTGTATAACAAATCCGGGCTTTTCAACCTTAATTTAACTGATTACTTAACGATGTTCTGGAAGTCTGGTTCGTTGAAGAATTTTATGAATTCGCGATCCCATCTTGCCTGATTCTTATAGTTTTCGTCTTTCTGAATAGCTTTCATCAGGTTTTCATACAGCATGGATGCATCGTTTGTGCGTGCTCCTATGATGGCCTTCAGGTAGTGTGATTCGGCCGGGAGGTCAGAGCAGTCAAGTGTTGATTTTGCGCCGCTGTAATCTTTGCTGAGAAGCTGAGCCAGACCAAGGTTATAATCACATTTGCTTTCGCGCATCAGGTTTACAGCCTTGTCGTAGTCGCCCTTAAAGATGTTGACAACACCCATGTTATAGTTCACATTGGCACCCAATTGCTGGGCTTTGGTGAAGTATTTTTCAGCAGTGGCATAATCTTTTTCGTAAGCGAATACCACGCCAAGATTATTGTGTACTTCTGCTGAATTTTCGTTCATGCCTTTAGCCTTTTCGAGCAGCGATTTTGCTTCGGAATAATTGCCTGTCTTCATTTCGCAAACGGCAAGGTTAACAGCAGCTCTCCATGAATCAGGATAAACACGCATGGTTGATTTGTAGATCATTTTCTTGGTGTTTGCATCTTTAGTGAGTGTAGCAGCATAAAGCAGTTCTTTCACGCTGAGTTGCTCCGGGTTTGTGGTAGCAAGTGTTGCAATTTCTTCATCTGTGCGTTTTGGCTCAAAGGTGTTCACGCTGATGATGGAACGGCGGAGTGGCGGAAGGATTTGCTCTTCGATTTCGGGATAGATCAGAATCATATTCCTGATTTCCTGCTCACGTTGAGCAACGTCTGCAGAACGGATAACATTTAAAACAGCTTTTTTGTCCTTGATATCTGAAGCCTCCACAGCATTCATAAAGCCATTCCAGTCAGGTCCGTTTGCCGAAAGGTTAAAGGTGATTTCATCAGCTTTTTTGTAAGCAACCTTAGAATCTTTTTTCTTGGCAAGGTCATTCAAAATTTTAGTCATGTGACGTTGTGCAGTTTTCGAACGCTTGTCAGAAAGTCCCTGATTGAATGTTTCTTCACCTTCGGGTGAGGCCCAACCGGCAATAGTTACATCTTTAATAACCCAGCCTTTTTCAACGTCTGAAGTTACTTTGCTGAGCAGTTCCCTGTTTTCTGCTTTTTTGTTCAGGGGCAGATTCAGATTAAGATCCGAAAGATTCACCTGGAAATACAGGTTGGCTGTTTGTGTGTGGATGGTAACTTTTTCGTACTGATGGTCAGCAATTGAAGCACCACGGTGGGTGTCTTTAATTCTTTTGGAGGTGTAGATAACGCCATCAGCAAGTTTGCGTTGTTCTGCTTTCAGAGCACCTTCCTGTGCAAGTGCAGATTCGCGGTCAGCGTAAATAGTTCCTTTGCTTGCATAAACCACAGGCTCGACAATCAGTTCCGAAACATTCATATTCGGATGATACTTGATTTTGTCGGTATAGGTAAATGATCCACCATTTTCGTAGCTGACCGGAATACCATCACCACTGACTGTTTCACCTTTGAAGTTGATGGTTTTCAGCGCAGTTGAACCGCCTTCATAAACCAACACAGGAGTAAAGTTCATGACAGCTTTCTTGTCGAAATATTTTGGAGGGAAGGTTCCTTTGATAGTAACAATAACTGAATCACCTCTTTCTTCGAGTGGGTTAGGCGTGGCTTCGAGGGTTACCAGACCGAAATCACGAACCATGTTCTTGATATTTGATTTCGCCAGTTTGTAACGTGCGCCAACGTTGAAAGTTGCATACATATCCCTCCAGATTTCGGCACCAGGGCCTTTGTTGTCATTTTTTGCTAGTGCATCAAGCCAATCGGTATCAACAAGATTCCAGGTGTAGTTTCCATATATGTCCCAGTTGTCTGAAACGTTGAAGTTCAGGTCAGCGCCAACAGGCAGGTGCCATGCAACTTTTCGGTCGCCAATTCCCCAGTCACCGTCAGGATACTCTTGTCCTTTGTAGCCGAATTTGCGGATACTGTTGCCGCTGCTGATCTGAGTGGCTTCGGACCTCCAGTGCACTTGTCCAATGCCTATGTGTGGAGCAAAAGTGAACAGCCTGTCGGGATTATAACCAAACAGAAGATTCCAAACGTTGAACGAAGCGTTGATACTACCTTCGTAGTAGTCATTGTAAGAAAGTTTGGCATCAAGACCTTCTTTCTCACCGGCAAGGCTACCAAGGCCAAATTTAGCGTTTGCGCCAAAAACACTGGTGAACTGCCTTCCGGCTCCGAGTTTCCCGTTCAGTTTGGTATATGGCCAGTCAGGCATAAAACCGTATTGAGCCAGATCGGTGTGGTTAAAAGTGCCCCCGATTTCACCCTGGAAATACCAGTAAGGTGAGAAAGAGGAGACAGGTTTAGATTCTTCCTTTTTAGGTTCCTCTTTTTGCTCCTCGGCAGCCTGGCTGAAAACAGTCAGCGGAACGATTGTCAAGAATGCAATCATCAGGAGTCCGGAAAGAAAATAGTGATTTTTCATAACGGTAAGGATTGGTTAAGTATTCAGTTTAAATTAAAGTTATTCAAAAGTGCAACTCTTGTTTAATGATGTAACAACATTTTAAAACGAAATTGGTTGCAAATGTAGCAAAAAATATTGATTTTTATTTCTTAGACACATAATTATTTGTTGCTAAATTAAGTAATTCTGATCATTGAAAGTATTAAACAACACTTATTTTATTATTAAGTGATAGTAATGCCAGCATACAATACCTGCGCAAACAGCTACATTAAGGGAATGTTTTGAGCCGGATTGAGGTATTTCGATGGCATCATTGCAGCTGTTAATCACATCTTCACTAACGCCATCTACTTCATTTCCAAACACAAGAGCAGTTCTTTCGGGCCAGACAAAGTTCTGCAACAATTGGCTTTTGTCGGTTTGTTCCACGGCAATAATACTGTAGTCGGATTGTTTGAGCATTTTAACGGCATCCAATACATTTTCATAATAGGTCCATGCCACAGTTTCAGTGGCACCCAGTGCGGTCTTGTGTATTTCACGGTGAGGCGGTTGACCTGAAATTCCGCAGAGAACAATACGTTCCACACGAAAGGCATCTGCTGTGCGGAATACCGATCCTATGTTGCTTAACGACCGGATGTTGTCGAGTACAAGAACAATAGGCAATTTAGCCGAATTTCTGACTATAGCAGCATCAGGCCGGTTCAGTTCCGATATGCTAAGTTTTCGCATACTTTTTTAAGGCTAAGTTACGGAAAGATGAGTTGTGAATTCAAGTCGGGCAGAAATTGTATCTTTGCCTTTATTCCCTCCCTGAAGCATATGATGAAACCAGAAACTTCGCCAGTCGAAACGCCTCTGATGAAGCAATATAATCAGATCAAGGCACGGTATCCCGATGCTTTACTGCTGTTCAGGGTGGGTGATTTTTATGAAACTTTTGGTTCTGATGCCATCACTGCATCCGAAGTGCTCGGCATTGTGCTGACCCGAAGAGCCAACGGAGCAGCATCATATGTCGAGTTGGCAGGTTTTCCGCACCACAGCCTGGATACCTATCTGCCGAAATTGGTCAGGGCAGGATACAAAGTAGCTATTTGCGATCAGCTTGAAGATCCCAAACTGGCCAAGAAAATTGTAAAAAGGGGTGTCACTGAGCTTGTCACTCCGGGTGTTTCGTACAATGAGCATGTGCTAGAACAGCGTCAGAACAATTTTTTATGCGCCATTCATTTCAACGAAGGCATCAGCGGGGCTGCCTTCCTCGATATCTCAACAGGTGAGTTTTATGCAGCACAGGGTAATCAGGAGTATATCGACAAATTGCTCCAAGGGCTGAATCCGAGTGAAGTGGTAGTGCAGCGCAACAAGCGCAGGGCTTTTATTGATTTTTTCGGCGATAAGCATTATCTTTCGGTTTTCGACGACTGGGTATTCACATCCGAATATGCGTCTGATGTACTCTTGAAACATTTTAAGACCAATTCATTGAAAGGTTTTGGTCTTGATGACCTTCCTTTTGCGGTGGTGGCGGCAGGCGCATGCATGCATTATCTAAGCGAAGCACAACACGAAAACATTGGTCATATAGGGAGTTTGTCACGTATTGACGAAGGCAGCCATGTATGGTTGGATAAGTTTACGGTCCGCAATCTTGAACTGTTATCAACCCCTTATCCTGAAGCCAAAACCCTTCTTGATGTACTTGACCAGACGGTTAGTCCGATGGGCAGCAGACTCATGCGACGCTGGATTGCGCTCCCGCTCAGGCATCGTTTCGCTGTGGAAGAGAGGCTTGAAGCCGTTCAGTCGCTGGTTGATGATCATCAACTCATTGATAATCTGCAGGTAGCCATCAAACTTGCCGGCGATCTCGAGCGCATGATTTCAAAAGTGGCACTTGGAAAAATCAATCCACGCGAACTCCTGCAGGTAGCACGTGCACTGAAGCAGGTTGAGTCGGTCAAGGAAACCTGCCTTGTTTCAGACTCTGCACCTTTAATTCAGGTTGCAGAAAGACTCAACCCTTGTGCCATACTCTACAATCGATTGTTTCATGATCTTTCTGACGATCCGCCCGCCTTACCGGCCAAAGGAAATGTGATTGGCTCCGGTGTAAGTTCTGAACTTGATGAATTACGTAATCTTGCACGTTCAGGTCGTGACTACCTTTCGGACCTGCAGAAAAGGGAGCAGGAACTTACGGGCATAAGTAGCCTGAAGGTTGGTTATAACAATGTTTTTGGCTATTATCTCGAAGTCACCAATGCACATAAAAATAAGGTGCCTGCAGAATGGATCAGAAAGCAAACGCTGACTGGCAGTGAGCGTTATATCACTGAAGAATTAAAGGAATATGAGCAGAAAATTCTGGGAGCAGAAGAAAGGATGACCGAGCTTGAACATCAAATTTTCAATGAGCTTGTTTCATATACAGCGGGATTTGTTCAGCCTGTGCAACTGAATGCAGCTCTAATGGCTCAGCTCGACTGCCTTTGTTCTTTCGCTTTTTCGGCAATACGCAATAAATACCACCGTCCCGAACTTAATGAGAGTTATGTGATCGACATCAAAGAGGGGCGCCATCCGGTTATTGAGCAACAACTGCCAAAGGGCGAGCATTATGTTGCAAATGATATTTACCTTGACCACGACAAACAACAGATCATCATCATTACCGGGCCTAATATGTCGGGTAAATCAGCTCTGTTGCGACAAACAGCATTGATTGTACTTATGGCACAGATGGGAAGTTTCGTGCCGGCTGAATCAGCCTCAATTGGTATGGTAGATAAAGTGTTTACAAGAGTAGGAGCCAGTGACAATATTTCATCAGGCGAATCTACTTTTATGGTCGAGATGAATGAAACGGCCAGTATACTCAATAATGTTTCGGGACGCAGCCTTATCCTGCTTGATGAAATCGGAAGGGGTACGAGTACCTACGATGGCATTAGCATTGCATGGGCTATCACCGAATATCTGCACGACCATCCCGCCTGCCGGGCAAAGGTTATGTTTGCAACCCACTATCATGAGCTCAATGAGATGGCAGCCTCATTTCCACGCATCAGAAACTTCCATGTTACGGTAAAGGAAGCCGGTAACAAAGTTGTATTTCTGCGAAAATTAAAGAAAGGTGGCAGCGCCCACAGTTTCGGTATTCATGTGGCAACCATGGCAGGCATGCCCCGTAAGGTAATTGAGCGGGCCAACAAACTGATGGTGATGCTCGAAAAAACACACTCAGACGAGTCGTTCAGGAAGGCAGGGGGAGGTAAACAGGACAAAACTGACGACATTCAGTTGAGTTTTATTCAACTTGATGACCCACTGTTGCTGCAAATAAAAGAAGATATCCTGAATACAAACATTGACACACTGACACCTGTGGAGGCACTGATGAAGCTGCATGAGATCAGAAAACTTCTTGGAAAATGAAACTTTATAACAGAATATAAAACAGGGATTTTAAATGCAGAAAAAAAAACCTGAAAAAAGTTTGCATCACTTCAGAAAAGTTACATACATTTGCACTCCCATTTGAAACGCGGAAATAGCTCAGTTGGTAGAGCACGACCTTGCCAAGGTCGGGGTCGCGAGTTCGAGTCTCGTTTTCCGCTCCAAGCTAATCCCGGTCATGCATCGGGATTTTTTTTCAGATTGCGCCCCCTGATGTCCCCATCGGAGCAATTTTAGCCCGAGTGGTGGAATTGGTAGACACGAAGGACTTAAAATCCTTTGGCCATTGCGGCCGTGCCGGTTCGAGTCCGGCCTCGGGTACAGAGGGGGTTGCGGGTTGCGCGCTTCGATTTCGCTCAGCGTGCAGGTTGAGGGAATCCCTTCCAACTTCCCAGCTTCTCAACTATCCAACTAGCCAACTTTCAAACTTTTCTTACTTTTGTCATTTCGGAAACTTCATATCAGATGATCACTAAAACAAACATATTGAGAGAGATAAAGGCCTATGCTGTCATTACAATCGGTTTGTTGGTGATGACAATCGGCTGGACTGCGTTTCTCATTCCAAATGAAATACTCGGAGGTGGTGTCACAGGGGTAGCCACATTGATCTTTTGGGCTTCAGGCTTACCTGTGGGGGTTACTATCTTCGCTGTTAATGCTTTGTTGCTTGTTCTAGCTATCAGGGTTCTTGGCTTTGGTTTCGGGGTTAAAACAATTTTCAGTGTTGTCGTACTTTCAGGTCTGTTTTCTGTATTACAATATTACATACGCGAACCTTTTGTGACTGATCGTTTCATGGCGGCAATTATCGGTGGTATCATGAGTGGAGCAGGAGTGGGTATTGTATTTACACAGGGAGGAAGCACAGGAGGCACCGACATTGTTGCCATGCTCATCAATAAATACCGTAATATCAGCCCCGGAAAAATCATTTTGCTGCTCGATGTTTTTATCATTTCAAGTTCATTCATTTTATTCCGAAGTATCGAAACACTGGTGCATGGTTTTGTGGTGATGGCTGTTGCCAGTTATGTTATAGATCTCATTCTTACAGGAAACAAGCAGTCGGTACAACTGTTTATCTTTTCCAGAAAGGCCTCTGAGATAGCTGACCGTATTGGCACTGAAACCGGCAGAGGAGTAACTTTTATTCGTGGAACAGGGTGGTACACGAAAACCGAAAGCGACATACTATTGATTATTGTCAGACGAAACGAATCACCACAGATTTTCAGAATTATCAAGCAGATTGATCCGGATGCTTTCATGTCACTGAATAATGTGATGGGTGTTTATGGCAAAGGCTTTGATGTAATCAAGTGATTTAGACTTATTGTCAGACAGATATTTCAGATTTTCGTTACTACTTTTTTTTTCCCACTTTGGGCAAGGATTATGCCTCCAAGCATCAGCGCCGAACCTGACAGAGCTTCGACGCTCATTTTTTCATGTAATATTAGGTATCCGCCCATTGCTGCAAACACAGCTTCTGTGCTTAAAATTATGCCTGAAAGGTCGGCTCTTGTGTGGCGCTGACCGGCTACCTGAAGCGTAAAACCTATGCCCACCGAAACTATTCCCGCGTATAGCAGCGGCACCAGACTGGCGGTTTGTGTGAATAATGCCATCGGGATAGGCTCGGACACAATTGACAAAATCAGGCTGATTAAGGCAGTAAAGCTGTATTGAATTATGGCAAGCAATCTGAAATCGTATTTCGGTGCAACATAAGAAAGAATCACGATATGTGCGGCCCAAAAAAAGGCACTTAGCAGTACCAGCACATCACCCTGTCGCATCAATAGGTTGTCAGAACCTCTTATGCTGAGCAGATAAAGTCCGCCCAGAGCAGTTATTGCCCCCAGCCATGTCCGGGATGAAATGATCTGTCCACGTAGAAGCGCAAACGCAGGAACTATAATGATGTAGAAACCTGTGATGAAACCAGCGTTGCCGGCGGTTGTATATATGATGCCGATTTGCTGAAAACTTGCGGCGAAAAAAAGTGCAGTGCCAGCCATCATGCCGGCAAGTAGCAAGCGTTTGTCAGAAAGGGATGCTTTCAATCCTTTCTTTGGTTTTTGCAGCAATAACAAAGGAAGCAATGTCAAAGCTCCCAAAAGAAATCTTAACCCGTTGAAGCTGAGCGGACCCGAAAACTCCATACCTTTGCGTTGTGCCACAAAGGCAAAGCCCCAAACCAGAGCAGCGCCTGCAAGCAAAGCATAGGATTGCGCAGCTTGTTTATTCATAATGACTAATCAATGGTCAGTTTTTTCCACGTACGATTGAGTAGTGTTAGGGCAACAATAGCTACAGCGACGAGAATTCCGGTTATTAAATAATGTCCGTAAAGCAACTCGCCTATGGCAAACAGAATACTGTAAATGCTTATGGTGCCCAGCATCATGCAGATGATGCCTGTTGGAACGTCCCAGGCAAGTGTTTCGCTTTTTTGCAGGTTCAGTCCTTCGTTACGGGCCTTTTCGACAACTTTTTTCCATCCCGGCCCTCCAGGCCTGATTCGGCTGTAGAAACTGCGAAGTGTCTGATCATTGGCAGGAGGAGTGAGATATGTTACAATTAACCATGCAGCAGTTGTGATGCCTACTCCGGCTAATATTTTAAATGTTTCTCCGGGGTTATAACCGGTGAATTTTTTCAGCAACACAAAAGCAATTGCCACAGCAAATGATACAACCATTCCGGTGAGTTCGGTGAATGCATTGATGCGCCACCAGAACCAACGCAATATATAAATTAGGCCTGTTCCTGCTCCGATTTGCAGCAGGATGTGAAAGGCTTGCAGGGCATTCTCAAGTACAAGCGCAAACAGCAGCGCAAAAAACATAAGTGCCACAGTGGTGATGCGTCCGGCTACAACCTGTTGCTTTGGACTGGCCTGGGGATTCAGGAAACGCACGTAAAAATCGTTTACAATATATGATGAACCCCAGTTGAGTTGAGAGGCCGTTGTGGACATAAAGGCTGCGATGAGCGATGCAACCACAAGACCGAGAAAGCCATGTGGAAGCTGTCTGAGCATAGCCGGATATGCAAGGTCGTGCTGCACGTATTGTGGGTTGAGGTCAGGAAAAGCCTGCTGCAAAGCGGCAATGTCGGGGTATACTGTCAGCGAAAGCAGTCCTACAATGATCCATGGCCATGGCCTCAGAGCATAATGAAAGAAGTTGAATAGCATTGTGGCACCCATTGCATTTTTTTCGTTTTTGGCCGACAGCATCCGCTGTGCAATGTAACCACCACCGCCGGGCTCAGCCCCCGGATACCATACACTCCACCATTGAACGGCCAATGGTATGATAAGCAACGAGACAACCATTTCGGTATTCGAAAAGTCAGGCATAATTCCTGTTCTTTCTGCAACAGCAGGATGGGCCAATAGGGTGCTTAAACTCCCCGCTTCGCTGTTTACCAGAATTACAGCAGCACCTATCGCGCCAACCATCGCCAGGGAAAACTGGAAAAAATCTGTATAAAGTATGCTTTTTAATCCGCCCAGAGCACTGTAAAAAACAACAATTACCGATGCGACGATGAGTGTCTGAGCTGGAGACCATCCCAACATCACTGCGCTGATTTTGATGAGCGCAATTGAAACAGATGCAATGACCATAATGTTGAAAAAAGCACCAAGATAAATGGCCCTGAATCCGCGCAGGAAGGCCGCCATCCTTCCACTGTAACGAATTTCATAAAACTCAAGGTCAGTAAGCACCTTTGAACGGTTCCATAGTTTGGCATAAACAAATACCGTGAGCATACCTGTCAGGAGAAATGCCCACCACAGCCAGTTTCCGGCTACTCCGTTCTGGCGGACGATATCCGTGACGAGATTAGGTGTATCGCACGAAAAAGTAGTTGCCACCATACTGATGCCGAGCAGCCACCAGGGCATGTTGCGACCCGACAGGAAAAATTCGTTATAGCCCTTTCCGGCACTTTTTGAGGCATAAATGCCAATCGCAATCAGGATAATGAAAAAGATGAGGATGATGATCCAGTCAATGGTAATTAGGTGCATGGGTTTCTGGCTTCTGGTTTCTGGTTTCTGGTTACTGGTTCCTGGTTTCTGGTTACTGGTTCCTGGCTTCTGGTTATTGGGGGATTTAGCTGGTTTACTTTTTCTTTGTTGAGTTGTTGATATAATGCTTTTTGTTGAAGCTTGTTGATAGCATTTGTTGCAAAGATAGACCACTGGCCAAATGATGGTAACTGTTTGCGCAAAAAAAATAATGTCTGTAAGGGTTGAATCAACCTTTATGTGAGTAGAAAATGACCAATTAATCTTACCTGAAACAATATCTGGTGGTTCTTGATGAGTCATTAATTAATGATGAAAAAAATATTTATATAAAAACAAAGTCTAAAGTAGTGCATGTGTTTAAAAAACACAATATCAGATATTAAAGATTAATATGTATTAGAAATAGGTCATTCTGAATGTATTTAGACTAATTATAAATTGTTCTGAATAAAGAAAAAAATCTTTAATAGATCAAAAAATGCTTATCTTTGTGCCATAAATTTTATCAGAAGCATGAACCCGATAAGTACTGAAAAGATAGTCCAGCCAGTGCCGGAGCCCACCGTTCGAAGAATGCCAACTTACCTTAACTATCTGAGAGATTTGGCAAAGCGGCAAGAGCAGTTTATAACTGCGCCTACCATAGGACGGGTATTGCATCTTGACCCTACGCAAGTGGTGAAAGATATGGCGTTTACGGGTGTAAGCGGGCGGCCTCGTGTGGGTTATCTGGTTACTGAGTTGGTTGCAGCTCTGGAAGATTTTCTTGGCTATAACCGCACACACGAAGCGTTTCTGGTTGGAGCCGGATTTCTGGGAAGTGCCCTCATTCAGTATCAGGGCTTCCGTGAATCGGGACTACGCATTGTGGCAGCTTTCGATATTGACAAGAAAAAAGTGGGTATAGATATTGCCGGTGTGCCGGTGTTTCATTTCGAGAAGTTCCGCGACCTTGCCAACAGACTGCATATCAGCATAGGTATTATCACAGCACCTGCACCGGCTGCACAACAAGTGGCTGATCTGATGGTAGGGTGGGGTATCAGGGCAATTTGGAATTTCGCTCCGGTGCCATTGGTTGTTCCTGATCATATCATCGTTCAGGACACACATATCTATGCCAATCTGGCGGTGATCCTGAATAAGCTGAAGAATATAAATGAAATATAAACGGTGCTTATGTACCATATTAATACAAGCAAAAGTGAAGACAGAACCTAACAAAAACTTACGACAGTTTCAGCAGGTGATCGAAATCATCGAGCGAAACAATCATGACAAAGCCCGATTGATTCCCATTTTGCAGGAAGTTCAGGAAGCTTATCGATTTTTGCCTCCTCAGGTGCTTACTTACATTGCAACAGCACTTAATATGCCAGTCGCAGAGGTTTATGGTGTCGCTACCTTTTATGCACATTTTTCTCTTGAGGCCAAGGGTAAGTACATCATTAAAGTTTGTGACGGAACCGCATGTCATGTTAAAGGATCGAGCCGCCTGCTGGATACACTTCATTCAAAACTAGGTTTGAGCGACAAAAAGCACACTACTGATGATATGATGTTCACTGTTGAGGCCGTCAGTTGCCTGGGAGCATGCGGATTGGCGCCCGTGATGGTGGTGAACGAAAAGGTTTACGGAGAAGTGAGTGCCAGAAAATGCGAAGAGGTTTTAACTGAAATAAGGGAAACAGAAAACAGTCTGGCTATAGAGCAGGCATAAAACTTAAAGCAATGGAAACCATCAGCACAGTAGATTTGAAAGAAGTAGCCAGGCAGTACGAGGCGGCTGCCTCCCGGGTGCACAAACGTATTGTGGTGTGCGCAGGAACAGGATGCATGGCCAATGGTGCCCTGCAGGTGTATCAATCACTTAAAGAGGCAATAATAAAAGCAGGGATGCAGGAGTTTGCCGAGCTTGAATTGGATGTTCACGACGACACTAAAAAGACCATTCATTTAACGGGCAGTGGTTGTCAGGGCTTTTGCGCCCAGGGGCCCTTGGTGAATATTCTTCCGGAAGAAACAATGTATGTTAAAGTCAGGCCCGAAGATGCAGATGAAGTTATAGAACGCACAATTGTTCGTGACGAAATCATCGAAAGACTGCTCTATGTTAACCCGGTTTCAGGAGAACGCAACAAGGGACAGCTTGACATACCTTTCTATAAACTTCAGAACAGACTTGTATTGGGCGAATGTGGTCATGTCGACCCTGAGAATATTCGTGAGTATATTGCACACGGCGGTTATCATGCAGCTCGCAAGGCCTTCATGGAGTTATCAGACATAGATATTTGCAACACCGTATCAGAGTCGGGACTCAGGGGCAGGGGAGGTGGTGGTTTTCCTACCGGACGAAAATGGAATCTTACCCGCACAGAACCAAGCGAAAAGAAATATGTAATTTGTAATGGTGATGAAGGCGACCCGGGCGCATTTATGGACCGAAGCCTTATGGAAGGCAATCCGCATCGTGTACTTGAAGGAATGATGATAGCTGCACGAGCCATAGGTGCTGACGAAGGGTACGTTTATGTGCGTCTCGAATACCCACTAGCTGTGAAACGTATGCGCAAGGCTATTGAAGATGCTCTGGATGCCGGAGTGTTAGGAGAAGATGTTTTCGGGTCGGGACACAGCATGTTCATACATGTTATGGAAGGTGCCGGTGCATTTGTATGTGGCGAAGAAACCGCATTGATGGCATCCATCGAGGGCAAACGCGGAATGCCCATGCCCAAGCCACCTTTCCCGGCTCAAAAAGGTCTGTTCGGAAAACCAACAGTAATCAATAATGTGGAAACACTGTCTGCTGTTCCACTTATCATCCGTCATGGAGCATCCTGGTTCAATCAGCATGGAACAACCAACTCTAAAGGCACTAAAACTTTTGCCCTGACAGGCCACGTGGCCAACACCGGCCTTATCGAAGTGCCTTTCGGGACCACTCTTCGCGAAATTGTTTATAACATTGGCGGGGGGGTTACGGACAACGATGGTAAGGTTACACACGAAGGGTTTAACGCTGTTCAGATTGGCGGACCTTCAGGAGGCTGTCTCACTGAAGAAGACCTCGATCTGCCATTAGATTACGACAACCTCATAGCAAAAGGCGCCATGATTGGATCCGGAGGTCTGGTGGTGATGAACAAACAGTCATGTATGGTTCAGATTGCGCGCTTCTTTATGAATTTCACCCAAAACGAAAGTTGCGGAAAGTGCGTGCCCTGCCGCGAAGGCACCAAACAAATGCTTGCCTTACTAGATGACATCATCGAGGGCCGTGCAACGGATGAAACCTTTGAATTGCTCGAAGAGGTCGGAAATGTGGTCAAACTGGCTTCGCTGTGCGGACTCGGTAAAACGGCCCCCAGCCCCGTGCTGTCAACCATTGTTAAATTTAAAGACGAGTATCTGCAACATATACGTTACAAGCACTGTCCCACTAATAATTGCAAGGCCTTGCGCAGCATCAGCATCGATCCCGAAAAGTGTATCGGCTGCACGGCCTGTGCACGGAAATGCCCTGTGAAAGCCATTAGTGGTGATAAAAAGCAGCTTCATGTGATTGATGCGGCCATTTGTACAAAATGTGGCATTTGTTTCGAGGTGTGTAAGTTCGATGCAGTTGTCGGATTCAATTAGTTTACGTCAGATTAAATTGTAACAAACAATCTTTTTCACCATGAATTCAAAAGGTAATGTAATTATAGATGGGATACCCGTTCATATCGAAAATGAACGAAACCTGCTCGAACTCATCCGGAAAGCCGATATTGAACTCCCCACTTTTTGCTACCATTCGCATCTGAGTACCTATGGCGCATGCAGGCTTTGTGTTTGCGATATAGATGGAATGGGTATCCAGGCCACCTGTACCATTGAACCTAAAGATGGAATGGTGGTGCACACCAATACCGCACAGGTACGGCAAGTAAGAAAGGTTAACCTCGAATTGCTTTTGGCAAATCACGATATTTCCTGTCCGAGTTGCGTGCGGTCAAATAACTGTAAACTGCAGGACCTTACCCGCCGGCTTGGTGTAACAAAAGTTCGTTTCCAGCGCACTGAAAAAATCGCACCTATCGACAATCACTCAAGGAGTATCATCCACGATCCGAACAAATGCGTTTTATGCGGCGACTGTGTAAGAGCGTGCAAAGAAATGCAGGCCGTGGGCGCTATCGACTTTGTCAACAGAGGTGCGCGCACTACCGTCGGACCGGCTTTTGGCAAAAGCCTCAGAGATGTTGAGTGTATCTATTGTGGCCAATGTGTGTCGGTGTGTCCGGTAGGAGCACTTGTACCCCGCCCCGAAACCGAAGAAGTATGGAAGGATATACATAATCCTGATAAATACGTCGTTGCACAACTTGCACCTGCTGTTCGTGTGGCTCTTGGTGAAGGTTTTGGAATGGATCCGGGAGCCATCAGCACAGGGCAGATTGTGGCTGCACTTAAAAGAATGGGCTTTGATCAGGTGTACGACACTTCTTTTGCTGCCGATTTGACCGTACTTGAAGAAGGCTCAGAGTTCATTCAACGGAAACTCAAAGGCGAAAGACTCCCGATGTTCACATCATGTTGTCCCAGTTGGGTGAAGTTTGCCGAACAGTATTATCCTGAGTTGCTTCCTAATCTTTCCACTTGCAAATCACCTCAGCAGATGTTTGGTTCTGTGGCTCGTGAGATGCTTCCCAAACTACTTAACATAAAACCCGAGAATCTAATCATTGTGTCGATTATGCCCTGCACGGCTAAAAAATACGAAGCTAAACGGGACGAATTTATCCACAATGGAACCGCAGAGGTAGATCATGTTCTTACAACAGAAGGTCTTGGACGTATGATTCACGAAACAGGTCTGCAATTCAATAAGCTCAAACCCGAATCCTTCGACATGCCTTTAGGGTTTAAAACAGGGGCAGGTGTTATCTTTGGTAATACAGGCGGAGTTAGTGAAGCTGTTTTGCGCTTTGCATATGAGAAACTGACCGGACAAACCCTTTTCGATACTGATATCAAACAAACCCGTGGCCTTGAGGGAATCCGCACGGTAGAAATGAAACTGGGTGATACAGCCATTAAACTGGGTATTGCACACACAACAGGTAATGCCCGAAAGCTTTGTGATGCCATTGTAAAAGGAGAGGTTTATTATGATTTGGTTGAGGTTATGGCTTGCCCGGGCGGATGTATTGCTGGGGGAGGTCAGCCTGTGAGCTTTGATCCTGAGTTCAGACAGAAGCGCATGCAGGGCATCTACAATGCCGACAAACAACTTGACTTGCATAAGTCGCAGGACAATCCTTACGTCAAAGAACTGTACCTGTCTCTGCTTGGCGAAATAGGCGGACACCGGGCCCATGAACTGCTGCATACTTATTATCATGGACGCAAACGCATTACTGACCAGGTGATTACGATAAGAAACACGCATCATCCTAAAATCGAAGTGTATGTTTGTGTTGGAACTAATTGCTATTTGAAAGGATCGCGCGAATTGCTCCAACAAATTGCCAAATATGTTGTAGACAACAAACTCGAAAATATTGTTGGTTTTGAGGGTCAGGAAGAAATGGTTGATGTGAAGGCCACTTTCTGTTTCGAACGATGTGACCGTGGCCCTGTGCTCAGGGTGAATGAACAGATCGTGGAACATGCCTCCTTTGACAATGCCAAAGAAATGATTGACAAAGAGGTGAGGCGTATCGGGGCAACCATAGCACAGAACAAATGATGAAACTGGAAAATATATATTTAGGGTCCATCAGTGGATTGTTTACTGATGTTTATTGAGTGAAACTTAATGTAAAAACTGTCACATGAAGAATGCCGTTCAACAAAAACTGCGTCAGCCTGTTGTGTTCACCCAGAGGGCAAGATGTCGCGATTGTTATCGCTGCGTGAGGGTGTGTCCTGCCGGGGCAATAAAAATGAAGGATGGTCAGGCTCAGGTGTTACCCGATCGCTGCATTGCCTGTGGCACATGCATTGTGAACTGTCCGCAACATGCCAAAGAGTACAGATCGGAGTTGGGATTGGTTCTTGAATTGTTGGCTTCAGATGGGCATGTTTCGGTGAGCATGGCTCCTTCATTTGTAAGTTATTTTGAAGAATGGTCTGTCCGCCGGATTCCATCGGCACTGCGCCTCGCAGGATTTCGCTTTGTGGGAGAAACGGCTGTTGGCGCATGGCATTCAGCACAGGCCACACTTGAGCATGTGCAATCCTATCCTGCTAAACACCACATCTGTACTGCTTGTCCGGCCGTCGTAAACTATGTGCTTCACCAAAAGCCCGAATTGGCTGAGAAGCTGGTCCCGGTGGCCTCACCTATGCGTTTTCATGCCATGCAGATAAAGAAGAATAATCACGAAACCAAAGTTGTATTTGTCGGACCCTGTGTGGCCAAAAAAGATGAGGCATCATGGAAGTCAGCATATGGCGAAATTGATGCGGTGCTCACTTTTGAAGAACTGATCGAACTGTTCCGCATAAAAGAAATCGACCTGAGAAATTGCGAGGAAAGTAATTTCGATGATGCTGTATGTGGCGATGCCAGACTGTTTCCGTTGGAAGGAGGGCTGTTGCGTACTGCCGGCCTTGATGATACCCTGCTCAGCTCACAAACTCTTGCTGTCAGCGGTTACCGCGAAGTTAGTCTGGCATTGGACAGCATGACAGAATCGGATGACCCTGTTATCCTCGAACCATTGTTTTGTAAGAATGGTTGTATAGCCGGTCCTTCATTCAGCAACAAAGGCAATTTTGTAAAAGGACGACGTAGCGTTCTCGCATACAGCAATAAAACTCCTGGATCGATACAGCAAAAGAAACTCAGTTTCTCATTTACAGGATTTGACACAATTGTAAGCCACCAGGTTTGCAGCAATTATTCGGAGGATCAGATCAGAGAAGTGATGCAGAAGACAGGCAAGCACAGTATTCAGGACGAGCTTAATTGTACCGCTTGCGGCTATACAAGTTGTCGCCATAAAGCCATAGCTGTTCTCGACGGACTGGCTGAACTGCAGATGTGTATGCCATTTATGCGCCGTATGGCCGAGAACCGTTACGAGACTATAATTGCCCGCGACCCGAATGGCATCGTTTTGCTGAGTGATGATCTGACCATACTGCATATGAATCCTGCATTTAAAAGGATGTTTTGCTGCTCCGATGCCCTAATAGGCCGTAAAATAAGCTACCTCATCGATCCCGACTATTTTGAGAAACTGTCAGGTGGTAACGATGATGTCAAAAAAGGGGTGTTGCGTTTCTCGTCATACAACCTTATTTGCCATGTTGTAGCATACAAATTACCTGAGGAGAGGCAGTTCGCGGGAGTTTTTATTGATATCACTGACCGTCAGATGAGCAAAGAGAAACTTGATGAATTGAAATCGGAAACACTTTTGAGTGCACAGGAGCTTGTTGACCACCAGATCGGGCTTGCGCAGGAAATGGCACGTTTTCTCGGCGACCACACGGCAAAAGGTGAGTTGTTGTTGAAAAAACTTGTTGAGGCAATCGGAAAGTAATCAGTCGATGTATATACACACGGACTTGTTTGCGGAGCAAAGTGCCAAAAAACATGGTGATCCCTGCGGAGATGCCTGGGGGGTGCATCGCGACCACCTGTCAACAACCATCGTCCTTGCAGACGGACTGGGCTCGGGTATCAAAGCCCATATTGCTGCCACAATGTGTGTAGCAAGGCTCACCGGACACATCAGGGCGGGTAGCAGTCTGCGCGAAGCTTTCGATGCAGTGGCAGCCACCATGGATCGCGCCTGGGGAACAGCTGAACCATTTGCAGTTTTTACGTTGGCGCGCCTTCTCAGTAACGGACAAGCCTCCATTTTGTGCTACGAAACACCAACTCCTTTTATTATTACAACTTCGAATACGCAAATGCCTGATTACAGAATCTATACGCGAAATAGGGCAGTTGTCAGAGAAGCTGTGTGTAAAGTTGACAAAGACGAAGCTCTGTTGCTTTTTTCTGACGGAGTAACACAGGCAGGAATCGGAAAGCATTTTGCAGAAGGCTGGGAAGTAGGCGGAGTCCGACGGTTTGTACAATCCATGCTACCGGTTGACAGGCTAGAAGGACAAAAACTGGCCGACAGAGTGCATCAACAGGCAAAACAACTTTGGTCTCCGGGAAAAGGAGATGACATTACAGTTATGTTGGCACACAACCGAAAAGGTGTTGTTGTGAACCTGCTAAGTGGTCCCCCTATCGATCGTGCCAAAGATCAGGAGTTTGTTGCAGATTTCGTCAGAAATCCTGGTATTCATATCATCGCTGGTGGTTCAACAGCGAAAATGGTCGCCCGTTTGAGAAATGACAAAATGGTGATTGCGGCTTCTGAAAGCCCGATCACTCCTCCAAGCTATTTTCTTGAAGGATTCGAATTAGTAACTGAAGGTATGGTTACACTTAATCAGGCTTTTCATTTGCTCGACGAGCCATTCGAGAAATACAGGCCTGATGATCCTGCCTCTGACCTGGCCAACCACCTCAAAATGGCCGATAGAGTTAATATCTGGCTTGGAAGTGCCGAAAATATCGGTGAAGATGCCATCGAGTTCCGGCAACAAGGGCTATATCCCCGGAAAAAAATCATTAAAGCTATCGGAGATCATTTGATAAAACAGGGTAAACTTGTTGTATATAAAACCTTTTAGCAAAACAATTAATATTTTTGAGTGATATTTTTTTGCCGTATTTTACAACCAGTTTATTGGTTTTCCGACATATTTATCCAATCTCGCAACAAATGTATAGTTTTGATTATGGTTTTTTCGTCAAAATCTGCCAGCCTGGTAGCATGTGAACCTTCGTAAAGCATTAATTTATAGATGTTGGGGTTGCGGCCGGGATCGATGGCAGAGGAAGACCATGCATCAAATGCCCCATAAACGAAAATCATGTTCCTTGCTTCATTTTTCAACCATTTGCTTACTTTCTTATTTAATTTTCGTTGATAAACAGCTTCAGTTCCTTCCGGTAAGGTATGCCTGAAACCGGGTTTGTCCACAAATTTCAGCCATTTTTTGAAGGGTTTGGTGTTGTAGGTGTACATGCCCATCTCGGTGAGTGCCTGATAAAAGAAGGGTTGAAATGCCTCGATGGACTGATCGGCAAAAAAGTCATAGCCGGCAGCGGCTACAAAAGCACGGAAAACAGCCAGTGTGTCGGAAAAATCACTCGGTAATGCATCACATTTCATCGGATACCACTGCCAATAAGCAAATCCGAACTCAAGAACATTATACTCATAGGCTGTTTCAAGTCCGCCAACCATTTTGAATCGAAGACCAAATTTACTGGTCGAATCAGCAAACATGCGCAGATATGGCTTCCTGTTTCTTAGAAGCTCGGCTTGTAGGCTGATCAGTTTCTGGCGGCATTGTCCTTTGGCTACTGTGTCCTGAAATTTAAAAAATCTTTTGTCGGTATCACTGAAATTCAATGGAGCCACATAAGCCACTGAGGCAGCCACGTCATCGGGATAGAAAAATTTGTAATACAACGTTGTTTGTCCGCCTTTGCTGATGCCGGTGCTGACCCATGAGCCGGGATAAATATTTCTGAAAAGCACACGAACCGCATGCAGGTCTGCGGTCACATTGCGCAAATGAAGCGACTCCCACGGTTGGCCTTGAGGAACACTCTTGCCAAAAAACCGGTGCTCAGCCACAAGAATATTTGCATTCAGTGCAAGCGCAATCTCTTCGGTATAATTCTCGGATAAAGCATACTCTGCAGCATATCCTTCGGTTACAAATACCATAGGATGGTCGAATCCTCGATGTCGCAGAATCAGTCGTTGACTAAAAGTTATACCTTCAGGCTGGGCGTGATCAACAGGCTGACTAAGCATTATTTCAAATGTGCGATAATTTGAATCTGACGGATGCAATTGCCTGACGTTTTCAACCCCAGGCAGATAACGTAACATATCGAACAGGGATTGTGCCGGAAGCAGGCATGGGTAACTTCCGAAGAAAACCGCCAGTATAAACAAACGAATTTTAGCCTTCATGCTTTGGTAGCTTTTGGAAACAGAGCACGAATTTACCATTTTGCATGCAAGAAACGGTTGTTTTACATGCCGAAAACAAAAGTAGCTGAAACCACAAGACCGCCCGGAGCCATCATTTTCATGACCTGTTGTGAAGTTGAGGAAAGTGTGTGGTTCGATATGACATCATAGGTGTTGGATTCAAAAGATGCGGCATAACCTCCACCCAGACTTATTTTATTGGCTTTTCCGACTTTCCACTGGTAGGAATACATAATCACCATATTGCCAACCGGCTTCAGGTCAAGTGTAACCGTTTCCATCTCGTTAGCAGTAGTTTCAAGTGAGGTTTCAAAATCGGAAAGGCCGGTTGCTGAAGTATACCCAATACTCAGTGCTGGTCCGTAAAGTGATTTTCTGAGGTTATAGGATATTCCTCCTCCTATTTTGTATCCCCACGATCCCAGTCCGGCTGAACCAAAAATATGAAATCTGTCGGTAAGGGGCACTTCAAGTCTAACTCCCAATAGCCCTGTATAGCTGTTGAGACCGGTTCCGAAACCAAGGTATGCACTTTTGCGGAAATCGATGTTTTCAACTGATGCCATGGATTGCGCATTTGCTTGCCCGGCGATTACTACAATGCTTGTAATCATTAAAGCCATCAGGCATAAAGCGACGTTTTGTCTGATTTTCATGTGTTTTGCTTTATTGGTTTATATTGGAAAAATTACGCCATAAAAATAAAATAATTATTTTTAAAATCAAAAAAAAAGAGGATACTTTTCAGCATCCTCCAGAATTTAAAATTTAGTTGTAAACCAATAGTTTATCTTATGACAAGCTTTTTCGTAATCAACTTTTTATTGCTGCTCAATTGAACAAAATACAGCCCGGGAGTGTAATCTTTGCTATTAATGGCTGCCTGATTGATTCCACTTGTGGTGTTTGTTGTATTGAGCAAGGTGATTGTTCTGCCACTTATGTCAAGTATTCGTATGTCGGCCTGCTCACCTGAAGAGAGATTAAAAGTAATGATTGATTCATCTGTTACCGGGTTCGGATAAACACGAATTTCATCATTTTCGGTCTGAATGGAGTTAACTGATGTTAACTCATTCAGATTACGTTTGGTGCTGTTCAGAATTTCTTTAGTGTCATTGTCCTGAATGAAAATGATGGCTTCCATATTGTCGAGTACCCAGTTGGGTTGTAGTGTGAATTCATAAACTTCGTCATGATAATTCGTCTCGCTCATATCAAGCGCAACACCTTCGGCATTGGGAAGCATTAGTCTGAGAACGTTGTCCACTTCAGTCTGGTTGAACCAGTTTTGGGGTATATTGCTTTCTGTGATAACGAAATGCAGTCTCAGGTTGGTCTGCAGCGCAGGCCCCAATTTTTCGATCCCGGCCACTACAATGAAGGACTGTTCGTTTTGGACTGGTACAAAAAACTCCATGTCAAAAGCTGTACGTATCTCGTTTCTGGCTTCAACAATAGGCACATAGGAAGGATAAAGCGATTGGTCTGCGCTACCGCCCACAATGGATTCAACGCCATCAAATACTGAAGTCGGAAATCCGGCAATTCCATAATAGGACACCCTGCTGGCAGATGCCGGGATCTCGTAGCTGTCACCAGAATGATATTTAATCACCGAAACATTGTGTCCGTTTTCAATTAGATCATGAGCTCCCATTGCTGCACCGGGACAATAGACACACCAGGTGCCGGTACCAATCTCAAGAACTACCTGATCTTTAGGGCTTGTGTATGTGTAAACGTATTTTGTACGTTGATCATTTGAATCGTTCGTATCGGTATCGAGGCTGACAAACACTGTTACATCATAAGCTTCGTTTGCATTGGCCAAAATGTAGGGATCAAAGTTGATCTGCTCGGTATTGCCAATTCCAAGGTTGGTAACAGTTTGTGTTTCTGTAAATAAAACTTCGCCTTCAAGGTTTGATATTTCAAGGGTTACGTCGAAGGTTTCAATGTTAAGACCTGCATTTCTGACAACGGCTGATGCTGAGTAGCTGTCATTAGGGTTGTAATAAGTGCCACCTCCAATAGACATCACAGCTGCATCATGAGTTTCAGGTGTAAAAAGCCGGACATTATCAATATACCAGTCGTTAATGTTGTAGGAATTTCCGGTGAAAAAGAAACAGAACTGAAAGTTTGCGGCGCCCACGTCGTTATTGTTCACAAACTGGATTACCTGTGTTGCGGGTGTTCCGGCTCCGGTCATCTGCCAGATTACATTCCATGAACCACTTCCTGAGCGGGTGGCTGCGCCCACAGTGTAAGGGCCTCCATAGTGGTCAATCATGTGGTTGAACTCGAGAGACAGATCACTGACGCCAGTAAGATCAATTGCTGGAGAAACAAGTCTTGTTGTTGTATTAAACTGAGGTTGCCAGGTGAGTCTGGCTTCACCCGCAATACCGCCTGCATTGGCCGTATTCGACCGCGACCAGTTACTTGACTGGGCATCAATCGTCCAACCTGTGGGTGGCCATGTTGAAGCAGTGAAGGTTTGGTTCAGGTATTCCTGAGCCTGAGTCAACAACACAAAAGTTGAAAACAGAACGAAAAAAGTAAAATGTTTCATGGGATGCGTGTTTTGATTATTACTGTGATTAAAACATGTTGTATTGTATGCAAATATATTCATTTGAATGTTTAAGCCGATTGCAGCATGCCGAAAGCGTCAGCTGTAGCATGACGCCGGATTACTTTTTCCTGAAGCCTGATCCTTGCTCTTGTCAGCTGTGATTTGGATGTGTTTTCGGATATATTCAGCATTTGTCCGATCTCTTTATGGCTGTAGCCTTCAACAGTATTAAGGCTAAACACGTTGCGGTAACCATTAGGAAGTTCGCTGATAATGCTGAGCAGTTCATCATGCAGCAACTTTGCAATTACTTCCTGTTCTGAAACTTCGGCATCCGGAATCTTCAGAAGCTCCGTTTCATTTGAAACAATTCTTTTTTTCTTATAATAATTAAATGCAGTAGTAACCATAATCCTGCGCATCCATCCTTCGAATGAACCCTGATTTCGAAAATCGGCCAGATAACGAAACACCTTAATAAAGCCTTCCTGAAGGATGTCTTCAGCATCGCAGCGGCAACGGGCATAGCGTTTGCAAACATCCATCATGGCTGCGGCATATGTTTCGTAGAGTTTATATTGAGCCTGGCGGCTTTTCTGAAGGCATGCTTGTATCAGATCAGTCTCTGTCATAAATCAACGAATCAAAAGATAAAGAAACAGAATGAAAAAAAGAAGGTAAAGTAATAGTGCTGTTAAATTTTTTACCTTGTTTTTATGGATCAGTTGTTGCACAAACTTCATCCGCATTGAAATTTTTGGTAAATTTAAAAGGAGCGTTAATTTTTGGTTAATTAGGCTATACGACAACTATTCTACAATGGAAGAAAAAATCTATATAATAGTGTCTAATAGTACTACAATGGATTATCTAATTAACATAAAAACAAATAATTATATGAAATCGTCTTACTACAATATTCAAACTTGATGCTTAACTGAATTCTGTCATTTTTTGGGTATTATCGGGAAATGCTACCGCAAAATGTCTCGCATATTATTTAAGGAGCCTGCTTGAAAGTCGGATGAATTTCATTGCACGAGTGCGACCGTTTGGATTATTTCCTTGTTAAATGGATTATTGCTAAATTTCTTTCAGATATTCATTTAGGGAAGTTTCAAAAGGAATTCCGAGTTTTTTGCGGAGGCGATATCGGCCCATTTCAACAGCGCGTACGGTAATATTGCTCAAAGCAGCAATCTCCTTTGATGAAAGATTGAGTCTGAGCATGGCACACAGGCGTTCTTCATTTTTAGTCAGATCAGGAAAACTGTTTCTGAGTTTGTTAAAGAACTCCTGATGTGTATGGTCAACGTTCTTTTGAAATTCCTCGAGGTCTTTTTGTAATTTGATGTTTTTTTGCACCGTCAGACTAAGTTCCTTCAGTTTGTTTTCGCGTTCTTCTTCCGGAACTCCTCTTATTCTCCTTAGATCATTGCGTAATTCTTCGAGAAATTTATTCTTTTCCACCAGATGAATAGCGAAATTTACCAGCTCATTGTTTTTTGTCTTCAGTTTTGCCTCCATAAGCGTTTGACTGGCCTTGTTGAGCGCTTCCTGCTGTTCCATCTGCATCCTGTTCTTTCGGTTGCGCTGTTGTAGTCTGCTGTAAATCAAAATACTTAGAATGAGTAGCAGTGATAGTGACAGTATGAGCAGCAGCTGCCTTGATTTAATCAACTTCTGTTCTCGTTGGAGAAGAGTAATCTGGTTGTCTTTCAGCGCGAGTTCTTTTTCTTTGAGGTCAAGGCCAAACCTCGTCTGCAGTTCACCTAATTGTTCGGTTCGGCTGATACTGAATAGTGTGTCTTTATAATGTGTAAACAGCTTGAAGTATTCAAGTGCTTTGCGCGGATTGCCTGAGTGTTCATAAGTAGTGCTGAGACCGAGGTGGGCATCGCGAAGTCCTTCAAGATGATGCAGTTCGGTGCTGAGTGATTTCATGGTATTGAAGGTCTCAATGGCCGAATCGTATTCGCCAAAAAGACTGTAATGCTGTCCTAGTTTATCATATAATTCAATAAGTTTTTCGGGACTTTCTGTGGCCATGATAATCTCCCGGCTTTTTTCGAAGAAAGTTCTGGCACGCTCAGAATGACCTTTATAAGAAAAAACTTCAGCCATGTTTTTATAATTTATGGCAAGGTTTTCCTGGTAATTGCCTTTTTCATTCAGTTCAATAGCTTTATGGAAGTATTCAAATGCTTTATCGTAATTCTTTTTGAGCAGGTAAATTTCCCCCATTTCATTGTATGAGTAGGCCATGGCTTCATGATTGCTCATCATTTCGTATATTTCGAAGGCTTCCAGGTGATAGTTGAGTGCTTCGGTGAGCTGACCCTGATCATAATAAAAATCGCCTATATGACTGTATGAAATTGCTATTTCCGCTTTGAAGCTGTTTTTAATGGCATATCCCAGTGCTTTATTAAAATAATTTAAACCTTGATCAAAATCAAAATGATTGTGGATGTAAATGGATCCCAGCCTGTTGTATAATCGTGAAAGCTCAAGTTCATTGCCCAGCTTCTCGAAATGCTTGATGCTGATCAGGTAGTAATTAATACTAGGCTGAAAGTTATGCTTTCTTTCGTATAAGTCAGCAAGAATCATGTTGGTGTTTGCACATGATTCGACAGATTGAAGCTGGTTAGCGAGCGAGAGTGCCTGTTTTACGTAATAAATCGCTCTGTCAGGGTCGTGCTTGGCCAGCATAAGCCCTAGTGCGTTGAGGGCTTCAACCTTATTGTTGTTTTCTTCCATCACCGCAATTCTGGCAATAATACTGTCTGCCGGATAGGGTTGCGCGACCGGAATATGGTGAAAAACGACCAGAATCAGCGCTAACAATCTGATCTGTTTACTCATGGTCAGATTTATTCGTAGGCATCAGTGACCGGAATAACATAGTATTCTCCGGTACGGGGATCTTCATAAAACTTGCTGTAACCGTTAATGCTTTCAATGTTGGCATCAACAGCACCTTTGATAAAAACCGTACCGGGAATGTCTATCTCTCCTTTAATGAGCAGGCCATCTGCATCTGCAGGTGCTACTTTGACCGGATTAACAGGGGGAATCACTCCTGCATTCTGCAATATGATGATGAAAACACCAATAGTAATTAGTGTAAGCATCGATTTGAAGAAATTATTATGATTGTCCATGGATGTAATAATATTCAATTACATTTTTCGCATCAAAAGTACGTGTGTACTTTGAATTATGCAAGAACTAACTGAAAATTAAAACCATCCTGCTCCAAGTCCTCTGAATGGCCATGGAATAGAAATCAGAATCAGAATAAAGGCTATAAGATAATACGTAAACATTCTTCTGAATCCGCGCAGTTCATCACTTATTCTTTTTGCCTGACTGTAACCTATAGTGATCAATATGATGGCAATAATCATCAGGCTGATGTGCTCGACGAGATAAAACCTGTAGATTTTGTTCGACATTGACTGTCCCGAGAAAATAACAAGGGGACTGATGAAATAAAGTATCATTCCGATGATTAGTTGCAGATGCGAAACGATAAGGGTGAACAATGCTATGCGTCTTGTTGTGGCGAAACAGGTTTTCTTACGGAAAGCAACCCTGAAAAGTCCGATGAGCGCAAACAAAAACAGAATTACCAATATCCAGCGCAAGCCACTGTGGCTGTGTTTAAGAATTGTATAGAGCATAACGAAGTATTTTTGATTTAACAAGTAATGGATTTACATGTTCAAAGATAACAAAAATAATGACTCTGCCTTGTCGCGTTTAAGGTTATTCAGCAAATATATCGCACCGCTGTTGCTTTGAAAGCGATCCAGCAGGTCATTCCTGTGAACAACTGCATCCTGATAAAGGATTCATCGGTAATTCTTGAAATGATATTTACCCCGATATCAACTGTTATTTCAGTGCCGCTGTGCATTCTGTTGATTTCATTTATGGTTCCCTCAAAAACATTCAATGAACTTGTAACAGGCTTTTCGATTGATATAAAAATTTGATTTTCATCGATCAGTAAAAAACCAACAGTACTATCTGCTGTTCCTGTAAATTTGAAATTCAGTTTGCCAACTTTGCCAATATTGGTTTCAGCCTCACTTTTGCCGGGGATAATACTTGCCTTGAAATAGTTTTTTGTTCCCGACATTTTGGCGACAAAAGGGTTTGATGGGTTGCGCATCACTGCAACAGGGTCGCCCAATTGAACTATTTTGCCCTCATGCATTACCCCTACTCTGTCGGCGAGGCGGATGGCCTCTTCGGGGTCGTGGGTGACATGAAGCACCGGAATATCCTCCTCTTTTAATTCCCTGATAAAATTTCTGAGTTCGTCTCTCAACTGCACGTCCAGTGAAGATAAAGGTTCATCGAGGAGCAGTAGTTTGGGTTTTGCTGCCAGCGTACGGGCAATAGAAACGCGTTGAATTTCTCCACCCGAAAGTGACTCAGGATTGCGTTGCAGCAAGTGGTCCACTTTACATTTTTCTGCCAAATAGAGGACTTCATTTTTAAGATATTTGCCAGATATGCCATTGGCCCTCAATGAATAGGCTATATTTTGAGCCACTGTCAGGTGTGGAAAAAGTGCCGGATGTTGCATCACCAAACCGACTTTTCTTTTGTCGGGACGAAGGCCAAGGATTTCTTCACCGTTCAGAACAACGCTTCCAGAGTCAGTCCAGGCAAAACCGCACAGAATTTCGAGGAACAGTGATTTGCCTGATCCGCTTGGGCCGAGCAATACGAGGTGTTCACCTTTAGGTACATTGAGATTCAGTGGTCCCAGCATGAATGCACCGCATTTTTTTGACAAATGTTTAACTTCTAACATGCTGGTTATTTTTACCGATCCATCTGAGGGCCACGAAGACCAACAAGCTGACCAGAATAAAGAGTACAGATACCTCCTGAGCCGCCTTGAGGCCAAAGGCATTGAAGCGGTCATAGATAAGAACCGGCGCGGTTAACGGGTGGTAGGCAATAATTACAACTGCGCCGAACTCGCTCATGCCGCGCGCAAACATCATTACAAAGCCACTGAGCACCGATCTCCAGGCGAGGGGCAGGCTTATGGTGAAAAACACCCTCCAGGGCCCTGCACCCAGATTTTGTGCTGCTTTTTCCAGCTTCAGCGGAACAGCCTCAAATCCGTCCCTGGCAGCATTAATCAAAAAAGGAATACTCACAAATGCCATAGCAACAGCGATTCCGGCAGGTCGGTCCACAAAACTGATGCCTAATTCTGATGCAAGTGTTCCCAACAAGCTTTCGCGGTTCACAATGCCCAACACAGCAATGCCGGCAGCCGAATGCGGAATCATCACAGGAAGGTCGATTATGCCTGATACAAAACCTTTGAATCTAAATCTTTTCCTTGCCAGCAACCAGGCAAGAGGCACAGCAAAAAGTCCGGCGAAAAGTGTTGTTATAAATGATGTACTCAACGACAACATTATGCTTTGAACGATGACTTTGTCGGAAGCAGCCTCAACCAAGTCCAAAGGTGAACGGGAAAAGAGCAGGCTAAGCAGCGGTGCAACGACAAATAATAAGGCAATGGCCGCCATCAGGGTAAAAATTATGGACAGATTGCCTTGTTTCATTTTGATTGAGTTGTGTGTAGAAAAAACCGGACACCACACGATTGTAAGGTGTCCGGTTTTTTGAAAAACGCTACAATCCTAGCTTCTTGCGTATATGTTTCGGGATGGCATTTTTGTGTAGCACCATATTGATGGTTTTGTACTGAACGTAGGGGACAGAGGCAAACAGATAACCGTCGTATTTGTGGTCTTCCGTTCCCCATGAGTTTTTCACTTTGTAGTATTTATTGCCTGATTGGTCTTTGGCCGTGCCTACGAACAACATCCCATGATCATCGGTAGTTTCGTAGTTGTCATAAGCCTTTTGACGTAATTCGGGATTGATCATTTTTTCCCTTACGATTTCTTCAAAACTGTATAGTGTTTTCTGACGTTCGGCAGGTGTGAGTGCTTCCCAGCGTTCTTTTTCGGTGCCGCTGAGGTCTCCGGGTTTGTCTTCGGGCACAATGGCCAATCCGTTCTTCCATGAAAAGCCTTTTTCGCTGACATCGGCCCCCCAGGCAACAGTGTATCCGTTTTCAAGGGCGTGGTCGAGGGTTTCCATCATATCGTCCAGAGACAGGTTGTACGTTTGACTCCACATCCAGTTATCAGGGATCTCCATGACAAAGGGTTTATACAACTCCCTGTGCGTGAATGAAGTGATCTCAATATAATCATCAGCATTGATATTGGTGGAAGCAGCAAAAGAGGCAGGACCATATTCTTTGCCTTCAAAAATGAATTTCTCCGGATAAACACCCAGATAAGCATCAAGCAGGGCTTCGAATCCCTTGTGCCATACCGGTGTGAGTCTTCGGTTTTTGTTTTTGATTACAGCATCGGTATATGCCTTGAGCACTTCATCCATTTCACCATGTGTGTGGTTTTCTTCTCCGATGACAAGTCCGGGGTAGGCT
Source organism: Bacteroidales bacterium (assembly GCA_024710405.1). GTDB lineage: Bacteria > Bacteroidota > Bacteroidia > Bacteroidales > F082 > UBA6192. Next base: position 101,995 of record JANJUV010000002.1, on the reverse strand, counting down.
GTTTCGGGAACCATGCCGTAGCGCTTGACCACATCGAGCACATCACTAAATCCGCCACCTGCAGCGAGATTGAGGTTGCCGTGCAGTCTGACGTATTTTTGGGCTTTATCGGAATAGGCATGTCTGACGACAAACATCTCAGACAGATCAAGTTCCCTTCCCTGAACACGAAGTATCTCTGCCTCAATGAGTGCCAGTCCCGAGAAACTCCAGCATGTTCCCGAACGATATTGATTCGGCACCGCAGTATGTGGAATTTCTTTGATCATGGTGATCTCATAACCCTTTTTTTGGGTTTCGGTGCTTTCTTGCGCCTGTACCATTAAACTCATTAGTACTAAGCAAAAGAAACTGGTTAAGATGATTTTCCTGATGTTCATCATTGCTTTGAATTTATGTTAACGTTTTGTTGAAAAATGAAGCATCAAAAATACTGATTTCTACTGTACGGTTTTGTCCTGCCGGCAAATTCCTTTGTACAATTAAAACCTTACTTAATAAATCCAGCTTGTTGTGAACCAGTTTTTTAGGTTTTCTATGGTGTATAATAATCTGAGATCGGCTCACAGTTCTCAAAATATTCACCTGGGCTTAATCCTGTGATCAACTGAAAATCACGTATCATGTGTGATTGATCAGCGAAATGGCATTGGTAGGCTAAGGCTGCAAGCGGCAGTTCGGGGTTCTTTTGTTTTTCAAACAATGCTCGCTGAAACCTGATGATTCTGAGAAATCTTTTGGGTGTAACTCCAACCTGTTCGTTAAATACCCTTTCAAACTGTTTTCTGCATAAAAATGCTTCAGATGCCAGTTGATCAATATACCACTTTCCAGGCTCAGGATGGATTATTTGGAGGGTTCTGGCAATGCGCTTTTCATTAAAACCGGCAGTTTCTTTTGAAATCAGTCGAAAAACCATTTCTTCCGAAACCTTTATTTTTTCGTCAAATGTTTCCGCCTGGGCTATTTTTTCTTCCCATTCCAATGCCGTTTTCGGAAAAAGGAGTCTAAGTGGCAGATTTTGACGGAATAATTCGTGCATGGGTTGTGGTAAAAACCAGAATGCTCCATGAGGCTGTAAGGTGATTGCAAATAGGTTTATGTTTCCCTGAACTTCAAGGTCGAAATAAGTATCCGTCGGCCCATGAAAACAAGATGTGCTCTCGTAACCTTTATAAGTTCCTTTCAGGATTGGTCTGTCAGTAAGGTAAAAAATAATCTCTGTTGTGCCCGTTGGGACAATACGCTGTGTATGAGGTTGTATGGTGCATGCGTCCATCGCCCAGAATTTTCGTATAATACCTGATAGCGAGGTCGACGGAGGTGATGTTTGAAATAGCATTTGTAAACATTTCTTATAAAGGTCAAAATTAATAACTGCCGGTTGCATATTCCGGCAGTTATTGTTTTTCTTTGACTATTTGCCGTAAAGTCCAAGCCTGTTGCCTTCCGTATCAATGAAAATAGCAAAATAGTCGCGGTTATCAGCCTCGATTTTAGTTTTAGGCACCACTACCTTACCTCCTGATCGTTTGATCAGCTCAAGCGAAGTGTCAAGATCGTAAGTGGCTGTCAGACTGACGATAACGCCTTGACTTGAAGGTTCATAACCTGATGCTTCAATGATGGCACCTTCTCCTCCAGGAAAACAGGCCATTTTTTCTGACCCATAATCAGCCACCTGGAAACTGGTTTTTAGCAAAGTGCTGTAAAAATCAACAGCACGGTTCAGATCTTTTGCCGGGATTTCAACCCATGCGATGAGATTTGGTTTTTCCATAATAGTTTTTTTTATTTAACGGAGCAAAACTAGGCTATGGTACTACAACCGGATTGCATATTTGCGACATTATTATGATGTTGTTTTGTAATATTTGGATTAATTGAAGTATATTTGAATCAATTAAACTAACATGAGAAACTATGTTGTCCAATATTATTGATGTATTCAGAATATTACTTGTAAGTGCTTCATTCTTTTTTGGTTATCTGATAGGTTTTGCCGGAGATGAATATGACCCTGCGCGACAACTGAATTTCATGATACCCATTGTCATTGTTGCTGTTGCCGGTATATCAGGACTAGAAGGTTTGCTTTACGCCGATAAAGCAGCAGAAGCCAAAGGTTACGAAAAGGGGAGTAAGTATCAGAAGCAATCAGCTATTGCGTTGTTGTCCTATACTTTTATGGCTATTGTTGTTTATTTTGCCAAATGGGGTACACTCGCCGAGCTGACTGTTTTTGGGTCGTTTATCTTCTTTTTTGTTTTTTCTGGTTATGTGCATGCTGTTTCTGCTATCAGAGACAAAAACCTGGCCTGGCAAAATATCAACAGACCTTTTATCACTTTGATGTTGATTGCAGGTATGGTTTATCCGGTGCTTATGTACTTTAAAACACAGACATAGAGGCATATAATGCGATATTGCTTTGTTGATGCATCTGACATACGCAATACTACTCAATATCAGAAACTGATCTTTGTTTTTGAGTATTTTTGCCGAAAATCCGTGTATGATATCTTTTGAAGAGGCTTTGCGGCTGGTGCAGTTGGATATTGAGCCTACAGGTACTGAAAATGTTGTTCTGGCTGAATGTCAAGGGCGTGTGCTTGCTGCAGATGTGTTCAGCGATGCGGATATGCCACCTTTTAATAAAGCTGCTGTTGACGGTTATGCCTGTCGGCGGCAGGATCTTTCTGATGGTGTAATTCTTAATATCGAAGAGATAATTTCGGCAGGAAGTGTGCCTGCAAAAGTCATTGAAGCCGGTTGCTGCGCAAAGATCATGACCGGCGCAATGATTCCGGAAGGTGCCGACTGTGTGGTAATGGTCGAACAAACTTCAGGAATTGGAGAAAAACAGGTGAAGGTTGTTCAGTCACATACCAAGGACAATATTGCCCGCAAGGCCGAAGAGCTCAGAGACGGTGAACTGGTTTTGAGCAAAGGCACTTTGATACTCCCTCAGCAAATGGCAGTTCTGGCAGCGGTGGGCGCAAGCAGCGTGCAGGTATATAAGAAGGTTCATGTATGTGTGATGTCAACAGGAGATGAACTTGTTGAGCCTGAATACAAACCCGGTCCGGGAAAAATTCGAAACAGCAATGCGGTTCAACTGATGGCACAGGTTCAACGTATGGGTGCATTGGCAGTTTACGGTGGGATTATTGCCGACAATGAATTCGACACGCGTTCAAAGATACTTAGTGGTCTTCAGGATAGTCAGGTCCTTATCTTATCCGGAGGAATCTCCATGGGCGATTTTGATTTTGTCCCACGCATTCTCGATGAACTTGGCATGAAGATATTGTTTAAAACCATTGCTGTGCAACCTGGAAAACCAACAGTTTTTGCAAGAAACAAAAACAGTTTTGTGTTTGCCTTACCTGGTAATCCGGTGTCGTCATTCAATATTTTTGAGTTGCTTGCCAAACCCTTTCTATATCAACTCATGGGTCATGAATACAATTCACCCGTGCTCCGGTTGCCGCTTGGTGGGTCATACAGCCGGAAAGCAAAGCATAGGCTTGGCTTTGCTCCTGCAATTATAAGTTCAGGCGGAGAGGTTTTTCCGGTGCATTATCACGGTTCGGCGCACATTCATGCACTCACCAGAGCTAACGCCCTGATGGAAGTTCCGTTGGGAACCGAATCAATTAAAGAAGGAGAACTCGTGCATGTACGACTCATTTAACCGAAACATAAACTATCTTAGGGTATCCGTCACCGACCGATGCAACCTGCGATGCACCTATTGCATGCCTGAGTGTGGTGTAGAAACCATGAGTCATGACCAGATATTAAGCTACGAGGAGATTCTGGATGTTGTTCAATTTGCAGTAAATCATGGAGTTACAAAAATACGCATTACAGGTGGCGAACCACTTGTACGTAAAGGTATTGTAAGTTTTGTTGAATCTTTGGCCTCTATTAATGGAATTGCTGACCTGTCTATGACAACCAATGGCCTGCTGCTCAATAGGTTTGCCCGACCACTGGCTTTAGCTGGACTAAAGAGGATAAACATTAGCCTCGATACCGTTGATCCCGATCGTTATCGCGAAATCACCCGATTGGGGCAAATCGAAGATGTGTTTCGGGGAATAGAAGCAGCTCGCGAAGCCGGCCTTGATCCAATCAAAATCAATTGTGTGGTACGCACGTCATCTGATGAGCCGGATGCATTGGCAGTGCGTGAGTTTTGTGAACATAACGGACTCATTGTCAGATTTATCAGACAGATGATTCTCGAAGCCGGACAGTTTTCAATTGTGGAAGGTGGCGAAGGTGGCAATTGTTCCAATTGCAACCGGATCAGACTTACAGCAAACGGCGATCTGAAGCCCTGCCTGTTTACTGATCTGGCCTATAACATCAGAGAAATGGGTATTGCCCAAGCATACAATGCTGCCATAATGAATAAACCTGCTTGTGGCTCTATCAACATGAGCAACCAGTTTAGTAATATCGGAGGCTGAGTGCAGGTATCCGGCAGTTTAGTTGCCGGGCAAAAACGATTATAAGACGACCTTAAAAACAACATTAACCCTATAATATGACACAGTTCTCACACACAGATAATGACGGAAAAGCCCGAATGGTAGATGTAAGCCAGAAGCCATCTCTGTTGCGTGAAGCATCGGCACAGGGATTCATCCGACTTCAACCTGAAACCCTGAAGCTGATCAACGAAAATCTGATAAAAAAAGGCGATGTGCTTGCCATAGCCGAAATTGCCGGTGTTCAGGCCGCCAAGGAAACATCAAGACTCATACCCTTGTGTCACCCATTGGTGTTAAGCCATGTTGTGGTATCGGCTTCGCTTTCTGACAAGGGGGTAAGTGTACACGCAACAGTACGTTGCACCGGAAATACTGGTGTGGAGATGGAAGCTTTAACGGCAGTAAACATTGCTTTGCTCACGGTTTATGATATGTGCAAGGCAGTTGACAAGGAAATGGAGATTGGGAACATCAGACTTCTCGAAAAGACAAAAACGCCGTTTTGATGTTTCGTATTCGCTCTACTTCCTTCATGCTGATATGGCTGCTCATCGTATCTTTTGGTGCTGATGCTCAGGTTAACCACCGGCATTTCATTATGAATGGAAGAATCAGCTTGTCGGAAGAGCGCTTTGTGGATGCCATCAGATACTTCAACACAGCCATCAATGCCCGTCCCGATCTGTTTGAGGCATATTTTCTTCGTGGGGTGGCCAAGTTCAATCTGGGTGATTTTCAGGGAGCCATTGAGGATTATTCGGCAACATTATCCATACATCCTCTATATGTCAGGGCCTACCATTATAGGGGTATCGCGCACGACAGGGTGAACAACTACTACAATGCCATGAAGGATTATGAAAAAGCCCTTTCGGTCGATCCTTTTGATGCAAGCCTGCATGTGGCCAGCGGAGCCACCAGGATGCACCTGCGCGATTATGCTGGTGCGGTGCGTGATTACGATATGGCACTGCTGATCAACCCAGGTCTGTCCTATGCTTACCTTAACCGCGGTATCGCCAAAAGATTTCTCGGTCAACAGGAACAGGCACTCGCCGACCTTGATAAAGCAGTGTATCATGATTACTTTGATACAGATGCCTGGTTGAGAAGAGGTATGCTTAAAGCCGAAATGGGACTCAAAGAGTCTGCTATGGATGATTTTGTTCAGGCTGCAAAACTGGATGAAAACAATCCGCTGATATTTTTTCAGCGGGCCTTGCTTCATATGCAGATCGGCGATACACTTGCTGCTCTTGCCGACTTCGAGAAGGTGAATGTGCTTGACATACGTAACGCCCTCACATACTATAACCGTGCACTGGTCCACGGTTATAGAAATGAGCTCAGAGAAGCCGAGGTGCTGTACAACGAGGTGATCAGTATCAATCCCGACAATGTTTATGCCTGGTTCAATAGAGGCATCATCCGCTACAGACTGGGTGATTTGAACAATGCAGCACAAGATTTTACTGCCGCTATTAGGTTGTTTCCCGATTTTGCAGGTGCCTGGATCAACAGATCTGTAGTTTATGCCGATATGGGTCGGAAACGAGAATCAATGGCCGATTACGACAAAGCCATGGCTATCATCACACAAATCAACGGCCCCGAATCGGACGCCTCGGAGCTGATGGCACGATATGCCGACTCAAGCTATTTCGAGCGTATTATTGCCTTCGAATCCGACTTTGTTAGTGGTGAAGCCAGGACAGGAAGGGTTCAGTTCAGGGAAGTTAATATTGCACCTTTTGGTTTGTTTGTTCTTGTATTAAGTAATAAAACCGATCCGCCTTCCACAGGTCTTGTTGGTTTTCAAGCCATGATGCCGACTTCCGAAATCATACATCTTCCCGAAGGTTACCATTTGAAGCTCCTCACCCGTCCGCTTATTTATGAGGTTTTCACTGCTAATGAAACCCTGCCCGATTCGGTGACTGCTCAACCACCTTCAGCATGTGGCGATCGTATTGCCTATGCCCTGTATCATCAGGACAGAGGCAATTACCGCCACGCACTGGAAGTTCTTGGCAACATGGAAGCATGTGGCGAGTGGGCAGAGGTTTTCATGCTTAACAAAGGCTATCTGTTTGCCTTGCTCGAAGAAGTGCATGCTGCCGACGAAATGCTGATCGTGGATGTGATGGTGGCACCGCGACAATCTTCCTCCAGGACCGTAGTACAGGATCATCTTCCCGACCACAGCCGCGCCCTGGCTGAATTCAGAAACCTCATCCGCAGACAGCCTCAGAATGCCTATGCCTGGTATAACTCGGCAACCATCCGTCTGCAGATGAAGCAGTTCCAGAAAGCCATTGATGAATACACTGAAGCCATAAGATTGGAGCCTCAACTCGCTCAGGCCTATTACAACAGAGGCTTGACACTTTTGTATCTAAGCAATGAGTCAGCTGCCTGCGATGACCTGAGTAAGGCAGGCGAACTGGGCGTACAGGAAGCTTATTCGGTAATCAGAAAATACTGTTCTGCTTACTGAATGAAATCGGATAATAACTGTAATCTTTGAAGTGTCGTTCAGTACATGAAGATCTCCGGGTCGAAACCTTGTGCCAGAAAACCCGTAAGCAGAAGAATCAACACAAACACGACGCCTAAACAAATTCCGATAATAGCCATTACTGCATAAATGGTGAAATAGTTGTTCAGGCTTAATAAAGCCTCAATGAGGCTGTTTTTGTCGCCCGAAAGAAATGCGTAACGCGATTTGTTGGAAGCCTTCAGCAGCAGCACACCAAGCCAGATGGGCAGCCATGCAATAATGAGCCCGATGATGGAAAGGGCCATCATGCCTCCGTAAATAAGCATGAGGATGGCAAGAAATTTTATCCAGCCCGAAGCCTTTTCAAGTGGTTGGCTGATTTCCCGAACAAGTTTTTCGTTGGTATTTTCATTATGTTCCATGGTAGAAACTTTTTTGGTACAATCATGTAAAATTATTATTTTAGCCCGTTCCAAATGACCAGAATTACATGGAAACCAAAAAAACCAACATTAAAGTTGTTTCGGTGAATATTTCTACCGAAAAAGGAATTGTTAAAACCCCGGTTGAGTTCATAGAACTGAACAATAAGGGAGTGGTCGGCGATGCTCATGCCGGTGTCTGGCACAGGCAGGTGAGCCTGTTGGGTGTTGAAAGTTTCAAAAAGTTTGAAACCCAAACCAGGCGCCCGATAAACTATGGTGAGTTTGCCGAGAATATCACCACAGAGGGGCTTATTCTTTACGAAACTGCACCATTCGACCAGTTGAAAATCGGCGATGTAATTCTTGAAATCACCCAAATTGGCAAAAAGTGCCATGGCTCAAATTGCGCTATATTTCATGAGGTTGGTGATTGTGTTATGCCTAAGGAAGGTGTTTTTGCCCGGGTGATCAAGGGTGGTAAGGTTAAAGCAGGCGACAAGATTCTATATCAACCCAAAGTGTTCAGGGTGATGGTGATTACACTTTCTGACCGTGCCAGCAGGGGCGAATACGAAGATCTGAGCGGACCGGAGATTGTGTCGCAACTGGAGTCATTTTTTGCCGCAAACCGATGGAGTCACAAGATCGAGCGTAAGCTGATTGCTGATGACCCTGACAGCCTCAGATTTATCCTTCGCAAAGCCAAGGAAGAAAAATATGATATGGTGTTTACTACCGGAGGCACGGGTATAGGTCCACGCGACATTACTCCCGAAGTAGCCAGAAGCCTGATGGAAAAGGAAATTCCGGGTATCATGGAAAGTATCCGTCTGAAATTCGGGACCGAAAAACCCAATGCACTGCTGAGCCGTGGTGTAGCTGGTGTTATGGGCGAAAGCCTTACTTATGTGTTGCCCGGAAGTGTGCGTGCCATTAAAGAATACATGGGCGAAATATTCAATACCCTGCGTCACCTGATCTTCATGCAGCGAGGGGTGGATATACATTAGGCTAAGAGCATAGTTGAGAAAAGAGTGAGGGTCACTTCAAAAAACGCAAATCGTCTTTCAACAATCAAAAATCAAATCTACTAAAGTATTGATAAACATTGGTTTAATACTTGTGGTTTTTGATGTCGAGCATATCCGAAATACATCCTAGCTTGCCAGACTTTTCAATGAAGACTCTTCTTAAGCGACGAAACAAACCAGATTTTGTAAAATGAAACCCTGAAAATTAAACGAAATAAGTATTGGCGCCTGCAAAAGGGTAATTATTTGGTAATTTTACATTACGCTAAGCCTGTAATAAAATCTTATGCATTAATAATAGGTTAGCCGTTTTTGGTCTTGTTCCTTTAAAAGCAAGTGTTTATAACCGGATATAAAACATGATGTTATGTATGATCCAATCCCGCATTTGCCACACAATTTTCAGCGGTTTATTCGTTCATTGAAGACGCTCCGTATTCCTAACGGTTTAACTGCGTTCACGATTGGCCTGTTGGCTACTTTATGGTTTCTGATTCGTGTCATTCCCAAACCAAGCCGTGCAGCGTATCCCTGCATGCAGGCCACTGCTCCCTTCATGGCTGGATTTGTGGTTTATCTGAGTAGCCTCGTTGGTTCCGTATGGGCTTTTGGACGTTTTAGACGAGCCGCTGCCGGTCGCACTTCCTTAGTAGCCATTTTGTTTTTACTGGTCGCGGTTTCGTTATTTTTAGGTTCACTCTTTCAATTTCCAGCTATTTCCTTTGCAAAGCGAGCATCATCTATCAGAGGGTATTTTCCACCTAATGAGCCTATTGGAGTTGCACGTGGAATTTTCCCAGGCCGTGTGGTTTGGATGTGGGATAAAGATGCAACCAATCAGGCTTGTACAAACACATCAAATGGCAATGGGATAGTTGATCCGGATGACGATGCATGGTTTATGGCCAAAAACAACGATCAGACAGTAATAGACAGTATGTTGATAAAGTCTATGCTCGCACTCACGGAAGCAAGCGATCTGCCCTCGGCATGGGATTCCGTTTTCAGGTTTTTCAACAACAGTCAAGGATACGGTGATATCGGTTATGAAACTGACCAGAAGGTTTTTATCAAAGTAAATGCAACCACGGCATATGGCGGAGTTTCTACCGGCCGATATTATGCTGACCTGAGCAGAAATGACAACCTGGCTGTAAATGATTTTGCAGCCGAAACCAATCCTTTTTTAGTGCTGTCCATGCTCCGACAACTTGTCTATGTGGCTGGAGTGCCCCAGAATATGATCTATGTAGGCGACCCGGCAAGAAACATATACAAGGAGTTTTTTGACCTTTGGAAAGCAGAATTCCCCGAAATAAAAGTGCTGGGCAATAACCTGTTGCATCCCGAACTGCAGGTTGAAGCACTTGGCCGTGTACCTGTTGTAGTTACTGCCGTCGACAAGGTGTTTTATTCCGATAACGGTACGGTTATGCCTGCTTCGTTATCCGATAAGCTGTTTACCATATTCGATGAAATGGATTATCTGATCAACATCCCTACACTGAAAGCACACGCTACAGCCGGAATAACCTTGAATGCAAAAAACCATTTTGGTTCATTCACACGCACATGGGCTATGCACCTGCATCCGGGTCTGTTCGACAATGCTGATGACCCGATAAGGCTTGGATATGGACTCTACCGGATTCAAACCGATATCATGATGCACAATCTGCTGAGCGGCAAAAACCTCCTGATGATTGTTGACGGGCTGTTTCCGGGTGAAGATGCTTTGGGGGTTCCTTTTCACTGGCAATCAATTCCTTTCGAAGGCGACTGGTGTTCGTCCATATTCCTTTCACTCGATCCTGTTGCCATTGAGTCGGTCTGTCATGATTTTTTGCGCACCGAGTACAACGGGCCTACAATTGCACAGTGCCGTCCCAACTGGCATGGCGTTGACGATTACCTCCATCAGGCTGCCGATCAATCGCTATGGCCTAAGGGGATTGTTTATGACCCTGACAATGACGGCATTCTGATATCCTCGCTTGGTGTACATGAGCATTGGAATGATTCGCTGAATAAGGCCTATAGCCGGAATCTCGGCATCGGTGAAGGAATAGAATTGATAAAAGCACACGAATGGTCTGTTGGTATAACTAACCAGATTGAACATACTGAAGTCGAAGTTTTCCCAAATCCGGCCTCGGAAAGAATCTGGATTAAAAACACGGGTAGCAAACAATTGACTTATGAACTGGTTAATGCCTCAGGTCAGCGAATCCTCAGTGGCACAATTAACGGGCAATACCTGACCGACATCACCATAACTCACCTGCCTCACGGACTTTATTTCTTAAGAACCAATACAGGACGATCTGTTAAAATAATCAAAGATTAATTATATGAAAGCCATTTCCATTGCATTGCTGCAGCGAGTCCCGCTTCGGGCAGTATTGATCGATATAATTGCGCTGGCATTTATATATTCGATTCCTGCTTTGTCACACATGCTGTCATTACCGGTTTACCTGATCGAGCCCATGCGCCTGATGCTCATCATCGCTATGGTACACAGTAACAAGACCAATGCGTATATCATTGCGCTGACGATGCCTTTGTTTTCCTACCTTGTGTCGGGACACCCCTCAGTGTACAAAACCCTTCTTATTTCAACCGAATTGGTGTTAAACGTATTTGTGTTTTATTTCATTGTCGGACGCATAAAACATGTTTTCGTAGCTATTTTCGGCGGAATCGTTATCAGCAAACTTGTGTACTATGCCCTTAAATTTGGCTTTATCAGTTTTGCGCTCATTGGCGGAAGCCTTGTTTCAACTCCTTTGCTGATACAGCTATTTACTACGTTGATATACAGCATCTATCTGGCATGGCTTTTTAAGCGTGCTATTTAATCCTTATTCACAACAAATTCTTGATCCGAATTGAAAAGACAAGTAGGTTTTCTCTTTATGATGATGGTTAAGTTTTAATACCTTCAACCTTATCTAAAACATTTTCCCTCTTTTGATCAGGTATGCCATCAGCACCTGGTGGAATCCTTTTGAGATATCGGCTTCTACATAGTCAATTCTGTATTGTCCGCATTTGAGCATAATTTGTTTGCGTTGTTCTTCCATCAGGCGGCGATACTCTTGTTGTAGTTCGTGGGGGTTCAGCCTGAGTGTTTCTTTGGTTTCCATGTCCACGAATTTGTAGGGTCTGTTTTCGAATTCTAGTCTTTCCTCGAGGCTGTGGTCAAGCACATGGAACAGCACCACTTCGTGTTTGTTGTATTTCAGGTGTCGCAGTGCATGAAAAAGTTCTTCCTGTTGGCTTTGGTTGTCCATCATGTCGGTAAACAGCACCACCAGTGATCTTTGGTGTACCAGTTCGGCAACCTGATGCAGGGTGGTGGCTACGGCACTTTGGCCCTGATTGAGTCCGAGGGAGGTATCCATGAGGTCGGAAAGCAGCCTGAGCAGGTATTTGTGGTGCACCGAGCTGCTTCGGGCATGGGTGTGTGTGCCGAGAGTATTTGCAAAGAGGCTCAGGCCTACGGCATCACGTTGTTTGCGCATCAATTCCATCAGCGAAGCGGCAGCATAAACCGAAAAAACGAACTTGTTGGGGTCGTCAGGGTCAGCCTTTTCCTTCATCGGAAAATACATGGAGCCCGAATGGTCTATCACGATTTGGCAGCGCAGGTTGGTTTCTTCTTCATAGCGCTTCACAAACAGCTTTTCTGTGCGTCCATAAAGCTTCCAGTCAATATGGCGGACCGACTCTCCCTGGTTATACAGCCTGTGCTCGGCAAACTCTACCGAAAAGCCATGAAACGGGCTTTTGTGTAGTCCAGTGATGAATCCTTCAACTACCTGACGGGCAATAAACTCCAGCGAGCCAAACTGACTCAGCCGCACCGGATCTATGTGATACTCCATGTGCGTGTAATTGGTTTCAAACTAAAGATATAAGACCGGATTATCGGGTCTTATTTGGTCAAAGCAAGGCTTCAAGTTTGTTTACCAGCACTTGTTTGGGCACAGCACCTACCTGTTTGTCAACCACCTGACCGTTTTTGAAGAACAGCAAGGTGGGAATATTGCGGATGCCAAACTTTGCGGCTGTGGCATTGTTGTTGTCCACATCAAGTTTAGCCACTTTGGCCTTGCCTGAGTATTCTATGCCAATTTCTTCCACGATGGGGCCTACCATACGGCAGGGACCACACCAAACTGCCCAGAAATCAACAATCACGGGTACATCCGAGTTTACTACAACTTCGTCAAAGTTTGAATCGGTTACTTCTAATGCCATAAAATTTCGTTTTATATAATGTTACAAAAGTAATGAAACAGGGTTTTTGTTCAGGTTTACCGGATTAAAATTAAGTTTAAAAATTTCAACATACAGATTCAGTGATTTTTATGATAAACACACATAACAGTCCTGGTGTTTTATACGAGTTATTTATTTCAATTCAAGATCGAGCCAATCAAATTGCTCCAGTTTGGGCAGAAGATGCTCGAGGTCAACACCTTTTTTGGTTGAGTGCAGTTTCGTTTTGATGTTCAGTTCCTGATCCTCCAACGTAACGGTGTACGGAAACTTTCCTGCATATTCCTGAAATAGGGCGATAAATGTCTGCACCGAGTCATTGTCCATCAGGTCTGTTCTTAAGGTGATATTCATTTCTTTGGTATGAATACGTACTACATTATCAAGCAGTTCCATTTCCTGTACCCGTATTTCTAGTTTGTCTTTATCGCGGTATGAGGGTTGCAGGATGGCCGTAACCATCACAAAAGTACCTGTATCGAGCAGGTGTTTGCATTTGAGATAAGTTTCAGCAAAAACCATCAGGTCTATGGTAGCCTGCTGGTCTTCAAGTTTTACTTTCCCATAGGGTTTGCCCTGTTGAGAGGTGAGATGCTCGGCAGAAACCACCTGGGCAGCAAACACCAGTTTACGCCCTTTCATGCTTTCCTGTTCGGTGAGGAGCAGATTAATTCCGCTGTTTGTAAAAAATCTGATGGGGATTTTGTAGCTGTCGAGCGGATGGCTACTCACATAAAATCCAATAGTTTCCAATTCGGCCTGAAGTTCTTTTGAACGCGGCCAGGGTTCGCATTGTGGTAAACTAATTTCGGACAGTTGCACCTTACTTTCTTCACCAAAAAGGTTGATTTGTGCCGACTGTTTGCTTTCCTGCAGCTGGGCTGCATAGCGGATAGCTTTTTCGGCAAAGTTGGCTGTTTCGCCAGTTTCTCGGTGAAAGAACTGTGCCCGGTGAATGCCCTCAAACGAGTCGAAGGCACCTGCCATAGCCATGGATTCGATCGATCGCTTGTTGAAGGATTTCAGGTTGATGCGGCTCAGAAAATCGAATACATTACGAAAAACACCTCCGTTGTTGCGTTCTTCGAGTATGCCAGTGACCACCGATTCGCCCAGGTTTTTTATTGCACCCAGTCCGAAGCGGATTTCACCTCTGGAATTTACCTTAAACCTGTAGTCTGATTCGTTCACGTCAGGCCCAAGAATTGACAGACCCATTCGCCTGCATTCTTCCATGAAAAATGTCACTTGTTTGATGTCGCCGATGTTATTGCTGAGCACCGAAGCCATAAATTCGGCAGGATAGTGTGCTTTGAGGTATGCTGTCTGGAAACCGATGACAGCATAACAGGTTGAGTGCGATTTGTTGAATGCATAGTTTGCAAAGGCAATCCAGTCGTTCCAAATTTTTTCCAGAGTCGTTTCGGGATGATTGTTGGCTTTTCCTCCTTCCATAAATTTGGAATTCAGTTTAGCCAGCAGTTCCTTGTTCTTTTTTCCCATTGCTTTGCGAAGTGTGTCAGCTTCGCCTCTGCTGAAACCGGCCAGCTTCTGGCTCAGCAGCATTACCTGTTCCTGATACACCGTTATTCCATAGGTTTCTTCAAGTATTTCGCGGGTTACGTCTAAATCGTAGCTTACTTTCTCAAGCCCGTTTTTGCGGCGGATGTAGTTTGGAATGTATTGCATTGGTCCGGGCCGGTAGAGGGCGTTCATGGCAATAAGGTCGTTGAAGGTGTTGGGCTTCAAGTCCTTAAGATGTTTTTGCATGCCTGGACTTTCGTATTGGAATATGCCGATGGTATCGCCGTGCAGAAAAAGCTCAAAGGTTTTGGGGTCGTCGAGTGGTATTTCGTCGGGGTTGATATGAATGCCGTATCTTTGTTTCACCAGGTCGATGGTGTCACGGATGAGCGATAGGGTTTTGAGTCCCAGGAAATCCATTTTGAGAAGGCCTGCCGGTTCTGCTACTGCGTTGTCGAATTGTGTTGCCCACAGGGTGGATTCTTTGGGCATGGTAACCGGCACCAGTTCGCGTAGGTCTGAGGGCGTGATAACAAAGCCGCAGGCATGTATGCCTGTGTTGCGTACAAGACCTTCGATTTTGATGGTGCTTCTCAGAATACGGCTTTCGGTACTGTCGTTCTGCATGGTCAACTTCAGCTGGTTACCAGCCTCAATTTGCTCTGGGCGGTATTTATCCTTGAGTTTTTCGTCGCTCAGTTCGAAGAAATCACCCAATTTGATGTTGAGTGTTGAAGCAGCCAGTTTGTTTACCACAGCCAAATCTACATCGAGTGCACGGCCTATATCGCGTATGGCCGATTTGGTTCCCAGAGTTCCGTATGTGATGATCTGTGCAACTTTGTTTCGGCCGTATTTGTTGGTCACATAGTCAATCACTTTCGATCGGCCTTCATCATCAAAGTCGATGTCGATATCGGGCATAGAGATGCGTTCGGGATTCAGAAAGCGCTCAAACAGCAGGCCATATTTAAGTGGGTCAACGTTGGTGATCCCGATGCAGTAGGCCACGAGTGAGCCGGCCGCCGAACCACGACCAGGACCAACCCAAACGCCCATGTTCCTGGCAGCAGCGATCAGGTCTTGTACGATCAGGAAATAGCCCGGGTAGCCGGTACGTTCAATGGTTTCCAATTCAAAATCGAGACGTGAGGTGATCTCCTCTGTCAGCAGGCCGTAACGGGCCGATGCTCCTGCATAAGCCAGATGTCGCAGGTAGTTGTTTTCTCCCCGTTTGCCGTGATCGGCCATGTCTTCGGCTATCCTGAAAGCTTCAGGAATTTCAAATTCAGGCAGCATCACATCACGCTTCAGTACAATAGGTTCCACCTTGTCCACAATTTCCGTGATGTTTCGTACAGCATGAGGAAGGTCTGCAAACAGCAGTACCATTTCTTGAGGCGACCTGAAGTAATACATATCATTCGGGAATCCGAAACGATGGCCATATCCTTTGCCTATGGGGTCGCTTTTGCGGGTGTTGTCGCGGATGCACAACAGAAAATCATGGGCATCGGCATCCTCGCGGTTCAGATAATATGTGTTGTTGGAGGCAAAATATCTAATGTCATGTTTTTCGGCCATCTGTAGAAGGAATTCATTAAGATGATCTTCCTCATCGAGGCCGTGTCTGTTGAGTTCGATATAGAAATCTTCGCCAAAATGCTCTTTCCACCAAAGCAGGGCCTCTTCGGCCTGTTTTTCGCCAACGTTAAGCAAAAGGTAAGGCACTTCGCCGGTGAGACCGCCGGTAGTGGCCATCAGCCCTTCGCGATGTTGCAGGAGCATATCTTTGTCAATACGGGGCACATAATAGAACCCGTCAGTGTAAGAATTGGAGCTGAGCAACGAGAGGTTTCTGAATCCGGTCTTGTTTTTAGCGATCAATGGAACCAATGCACCATTATCTTTGTTGCTCTTATCAGTATGGTCGCGGCAGATGTACATTTCGCATCCGATGATGGCTTTGAGCATTCTGGGCTCATAGCCGTCTTTCCCGGCTTTATTTTTTTCTTTCTGATTGTGGTCGTCAACGGCATTCACAAAGTTAAAGGCGCCCATGAGGTTCGATGTGTCGGTAAGGCCAACTGCTTTCATTCCGTATGAGGCAGCCCTTTTGACCAGGGCATCTACTTCGCTGGTGGACATCAAGACCGAATAGGTGGAGTGGTTGCGGAGGTGGCAAAACGCCGAAATCAAATCAGACTGTGGTTCATGGGATGAGGTGGTTGTAGCAGTGGAAGACACTTCCGGGCTGCTCTGTTCCTTCGATAAATCTATACTGTCCTGTGTCAGAAATGTCTCCACAGGATTGGGGTTTGCCTTGATAAAGGCAGCCACAAGACTTTCTTCTGCTTTCAGGTCTTGTGCTGTAATGATTCCGGTGCGTATCAGTTCGAAGAAACAACGTGCGGTGGCATCGACATCAACCATTGCATTGTGTGCATTGTCGAATTTGTGGCCAAAAAGTTTCAGGTACAGTTCGCCCAGGTTGGGTAGTTTAAATCTGCCACCCCGACCGCCGGGCAACTGACAGAATGATGCGGTTATTTCGCTGCATGTGTCCACCTGATGGGCATACATAACACCTGCTTCCATCCCCATGCGCAGGAATTCGGCTCCAAGTATTCTGGTGTCGAATTCGATGTTATGGCCGACTACACAACTGGTTTTCGTCAGCACCTGTTGAAAGGCTTCAAGTACTCCCTTCAGATCGTGCCCTTCGCGCTGGGCACGTTCGGTGGTTATGCCATGCACTTTAGCTGCATTGAAAGGAATGGTGTAGCCCTCAGGCCTGATAATGTAGTTAGCCCTTTCAAGCAGGCTGCCGTCAGGTCCGTGAAACTGCCATGCAATCTGAACCGCTCTGGGCCAGTTGTCAAAATCAGTAATGGGGGCCCGTTTGTCCTGAGGTAAGCCTGTGGTTTCGGTGTCAAAAACTAAAAACATGCTGTTAATTCTAACTGTTTGAAATAAAATGTATTGTGAATAATACACCCGCTCTACAAAGATATCTTATTTGAAAGTTCAATCCCTCTTTGTTGAAAACTTGTCAGCATTTAGGATGAATGCCTGAGGCTCAAAATGTATCTTCGTGCCCTGATATGGAGCATACCGAAAAAGAAAAGTTCAGGCAGTTTTTATGGTCACTGTGTGTCCGGATGAATCTTTCGCCGGAATCTGAAGCGGCTGGTGTCCATGAATTGGTCGAACGATTCAGGGCTTCACATACGGAATTGCATACTCTTTTTGTACAGATGATTCAGGTGCTCGAATTCAATGAGTTTATTGTCCGTGACCACGAATTGCGTATGAAGATGCGCGATGTGTATGATTTTCAGGTGCGCCAGGGACAGGAACGACAAAAACAGATTGAAGATCAAATCCGTTTGCTGATCGAAGAATGATGCGTGCTTTGACCCAAACAAACCATCCGGGTTGAGCATCATATTGTGTTGAATATTCTGGAGGTGGCAGATATTTATCATTTTTCTGAATAAACAGAAAAAAAGATCCATGGATTTGTTTGTGTTTCTTATTTTTATTTACCTTTGCAGCCCAAAATTGACAGTGAATACAATTATTTAAAGAAATGGCAAATCACAAATCATCTATCAAGCGCATTCGTCAGAATAATACCCGCAGGCTGCACAACCGCTACTACGCCAAAAGTATGCGTACAACGCTGAAAAGATTCAGGGGACTCACCGACAAAACCGAAGCCGTTGCTTTGTTGCCCAGGCTTCAGGCTATGATCGACAAGCTTGCCAAGCGCCGCATCATTCATAAGAACAAAGCCGGAAACCTGATTTCAAAGATTACCCGTCAGGTAGCACGTTTAGCATAAGATCGTTTTAGTATATCTACTTTGCCTCTTCTGTTGTAACAAACAGGAGGGGCTTTTTCGTTTACCGGGTTTCACTGAATAATTAATTGCCAACCGAACATCAAAGACATGGTGATTTCTGCAGTGATTTTTATATTTTCGCCTAAATTTAACTTATGGCTGCACACGAAAGGCGGACGCCGATAAAAGAATGGGCCGATGACGACAAGCCTCGCGAAAAGTTTATGTCGAAGGGCAAAAGCAGCCTGAGTGATGCCGAGTTGATAGCCATATTAATAGGTTCGGGAAACACAAAGGAGTCGGCTGTGGAGTTGTCGCGCCGAATTTTGCAACATAACCACAACAACCTCGTTGAGTTGTCAAAGATGAGTCTGAATGACCTGAGGCAGTTTAAAGGCATTGGAGAGGCCAAGGGCATCAGTATTATCGCCGCGCTGGAACTTGGAAGACGACGCAGGTCTTCAGAAGCACTCGGGAAACCTGCCGTGAAAAGCAGCCGCGATGCATTTGAAGCCCTCTATGCGGCTGTTACTGATCTCGACCACGAACAATTCTGGGTGATGATGCTCGATCAGGCCAATAAGGTGCTGCGTATCGAACGTATCAGCGAGGGCGGGGTGACAGGAACGGTGGCCGATCCGAAGAAAATTTTCAAGGCAGCCCTTAATATTAGCGCCTGCAACATCATCCTCTGCCACAACCATCCCTCTGGACAACTCAAACCCAGTGATGCCGATATTAAGCTTACCAAGAAACTGGTTGCCTCCGGCGATATGCTCGACATCAAAGTAATTGATCATCTTATCATCGGCCACGACGAGTATTTCAGTTTTGCCGATGAAGGGATGTTGTAATATTAAAAGATAAGCCGATACTGAATGAATTCACTGAAAATTGTAACCATAATAGGAGCCAGGCCGCAGATCATTAAGGCAGCAGCCCTGAGTCGCGCCATCAGACAGCACTTTGCACACATAATCACTGAAGTAATTGTCCACACAGGACAGCATTACGACGAAAACATGTCGGAAGTTTTTTTTCAGGAGCTTTCCATTCCCCGACCTGATTACAACCTTAATGTCGGTTCAGCAGCCCACGGTGTGCAAACAGCACGGATGATCGAAGGAATAGAGAAAATCCTGCTCGAAGTAAAGCCAGATTATATTGTGCTGTACGGCGACACCAACTCAACGCTGGCTGGTGCAGTGGCGGCATCAAAGATTCATGTGCCCGTTGTGCACATCGAAGCAGGGCTTCGTTCGTTCAATAAATCCATGCCCGAAGAAATAAACCGCATTTTGTGCGATCATTGTTCCACGCTTTTGTTCGCACCCACCCCTACAGGATATGCCAACCTGATTCGTGAAGGGTTTGCCGAAGACAAGCTTCCTCCCTACACAGCCGACAATCCCAAGGTATTTCACTGCGGCGACGTGATGTACGACAACAGCCTGCATTTTGCCACACTTGCGGCTACCCAAAGCAGCATACTTGAAGAACTTCGCATTGGCGAAGGAAAGTTTATCCTGAGCACCATACACCGCGATAACAACACTGACCAGCCTCTGCGACTAAATGCCATTTTCAGGGCATTGCTCGAAATCATCTCCTTAAGTGGACTGAACATTGTGCTGCCGCTGCACCCGCGTACCGCAAAGCTGCTAAACAGCAACCTGGAGCCTGAAGTGTTGTTGGCCGCGACTGCAGAAAAACGCCTCAAGCTTATTCCACCTGTTTCGTTTCTCGATATGATCAGGCTCGAGCAGCAGGCTTCTATGATCATCACCGATTCGGGAGGTGTGCAGAAAGAAGCATTTTTCTTTCAGAAACCGTGTATCATTCTTCGGTCGGAAACCGAATGGAAAGAGATTGTTGAAGTTGGCGCAGCTATCATTGCAAATGCTGATTATGAAGCTGTTGTGCTGGCTTGGAAACAATTTGATGCACATCCGCCATCTGTTTACCCATCAATATTTGGTGATGGTGAAGCCAGCAGATTTATTTGTCGCCAGATGCTTCTGAATTGCTATCCGGATATGAATGTTCAGGCATGACTTGCCTGATTGTTTAGTGGGCACATCGAAATGGTTCCAAAGGTCCTTTTTTTTGTGTATTTATTCGGGTCTATTTCATTATTTTGTAGTGAATTAGTTGTCAGATAAAAAAAATTATTACCTTTGCACTCCATTTTTAATCATTCATTAAACTTAACAAATTAATTATGAACCAGTACGAAACCGTTTTCATTTTAACTCCCGTTTTGTCTGAAGAACAGATGAAGGAAGCGGTAAAGAAGTATCAGGATTTCCTGAAAGACAATGGTGCTGAGATCGTGCACGAGGAACACTGGGGCATGCGCAAGCTGGCCTATCCTATTCAGAAGAAATCTACAGGCTTTTACCACTTGATCGAGTTCAGGGCCGAGGGCAACCTGATTGCCGAATTAGAGGTGCAATACAAGCGTGATGAGCGTCTGTTGCGCTTCCTCACCGTTAAGCTTGACAAACATGCTGTGGCTTACAACGAGAAAAAGCGCAAGAAAGCACAGGATGCCTCAAAAGAAAAAACAGAAGCCTAATTTGTACAACAGCAACCATTAACATCGAACAACAATGGCACAAGGAAATTCAGAAATCAAATATTTGACCCCGATAGCAGTTGACACCAAAAAGAAAAAATACTGCCGGTTCAAGAAAAACCGCATCAAGTATATCGACTACAAGGATGCCGACTTCCTGCTCAAGTTTGTGAACGAGCAAGGCAAATTGCTGCCCCGCCGCATCACCGGAACTTCAACCAAGTATCAGAAAAAAGTGGCACAGGCCGTGAAAAGAGCCCGTCACCTTTCATTGATGCCTTATGTAGCTGACTTACTTAAATAACCATCGGAGGAATAAACAATGAAAGTAATACTCAAACAGGATATAAACGACCTTGGTTTTACCAACGAGGTGGTTAGTGTAAAAGACGGTTACGCACGCAATTATCTCATTCCTCGCGGAATGGCTATCATTGCAAACGAAACCAATATGAAGGTGCTTGCCGAACTGAAACGTCAGCAGTCCTTCAAAGAAGAAAAAATCAAGAACGAAGCCCTCACCATTGCCAAGTCACTCGAAGGCACCAGCCTGCGTATCCCCGCCAAAGCCGGTGCTTCGGGCAAGATCTTTGGTTCCGTAAACTCGGTACAGATTGCCAATGCCATCAAAGAAGTCAAAAACATTGATATCGACCGTAGAAGGATTCACCTTAGCGACGATACAATCAAGGAAGTTGGTGAGTATAAAGCAAAGATCAAACTCCACAAGGAGGTACAGTTCGAAATTGATTTTGAGGTTTTTGCCGAGTAAAGCCGGAATAATAGTACTTTTAAAGCCTGATTCACTGACAGAATCAGGCTTTTTTTATGCTGAGCCGTAAATCATTAAAACTTATTGCAGACCTGAAACAGGCTCGTGAACGCAAAGCTCAGGGCAGGTTTGTGGTCGAAGGCGCAAAACTGGTGTCTGAGTTGCTCCTCAGCAGCTTAACCATCGAAGCAGTCTATGTTACCGAACAGTTTTTGTCGTCCGGAGAATTTCCATTACCTGATGGAGTTTCAATTGAAATAGTACCAGAACACGACATGGCACGTTTGTCAAACCTCAGCACTCCACCCGGAATACTCGCTGTGGCCGGAATGCGCGCATCTGATGCTGATGCTCACACCATACAACTTGGTTGGAGTCTGGCACTCGATGGTATAAACGATCCCGGCAATATGGGAACCTTGCTGCGCACTGCCGAGTGGTTTGGGATGGATAAGGTTTATTGCAGCGAACAATGTGTTGATGTGTACAACCCAAAAGTAGTGCAATCCAGCATGGGGTCGGTGTTTCGGGTGCAGGTTATTGAAGATGACCTGAGCAGGATTTTAAGTAGTGCCAGAGAGAAAGGAATTTCGGTGGCCGGAGCTGTGTTGAATGGTAATCCGCCCGATGATTTGATAAGGAGCCTAGACAAAGGAATACTCCTCATTGGTAGTGAATCGCATGGTATTCGTCCTGAATTATTGTCTTTGATCTCTCATCCGATTACAATTGCCAGATATTCATCCGTAAAAGAATTTCCCGAGTCGCTGAATGCGGCCGTTGCTGCCGGAATTCTGATGCATTTTCTCAGGTCTGACTAACGAGCAGCAGAACATTTTATGCATCATTCTTGTTAATTGGTTGATTCAGGGATATTCGTGTGCCAGATGCAGAGTTGTTCCTGAAATAGGTGTATTTTTGCCTGATATTTTTAACCATTCTAATGCCGATATAATGTTTCTGAAATTATTCATCATAGCTATTATCCTGGTAGGCCTGGCCATAGCAGGCATTGCCATCAAAATGTTTGTGTTCAAAGGTGGTGAGTTCAAAAAACAATGCAGTAGTGTTGATGCTCAGGGAAGGCGAATGGGCTGCGGCTGCGGAGGCAACGAGGGAAGCTGCGAGAACAAGCAGACTTCGCATAATCACTAGCCTGACGGATGGAACAAATTACCATCTTTTAACCACTAACCAAATCAACGTAGAGAAATCAGGAGGCTTCAGCACTGAGGCAAATTCTGTTATTCCCTGATGCATTCCTGAAAACCAGATGTGATCACAGTCTCGTAAGTTCCTTCTTCGCCCGCAGAAATAAAAATGGCATCCATGTCGGGCATGGTCTTCAAGAATTCCAAAGCCTTTTCGACACCCATCACCATGAAAGCGGTTGAGTAAGCATCGGCAAGTGCTGCGTTTCCGGCCATGACGGTTACACTCAGCAGATTATGATCAACCGGGTAGCCGGTGGAAGGGTCGATCGTGTGGGAATATCGTTTGCCGTTTTCTTCGTAATATTTCCGGTAGTTTCCCGATGTGGCAATACCTTTGTCCTGTAAGGCCACTATAAGCTGAACTTCCTGCGGATTTTCCTTGTCCTGAGCCGGTTTCTCAATGCCAACACGCCATTCTGTCCCATCGGGTTTAGTGTTTCGGGCGAAAACCTCGCCTCCAACATCGGCAATATAACTGCTGATTCCGTATGATTCGAGCATGGCGCCGATCAGGTCAACAGAATATCCCTGGGCAACTGCATTGAAATCGAATTTTATTCTGCTGTCGTCTTTGTTAACCCTGCCGGCTTCGAGGCTCACCTTGCGGTAGTCAACAAGGGCTTTCAGGCTGTCGATCAATTGTGTAGTTATCTGTTCCCTTTTCTTGAGGCCAAACCCCCAGGCTGTTACCAAAGGTGCTATCGTAAAATCGAACGCTCCACCGGTGGCAGCCGATACCTCTTTTGACAGCAAAAAGTTATATCTGAAAGTTTCATCGATGACGACAAGGGTGTCGTCCTTGTTAACACGCGATATGATAGATTCAGGAACCCAAAGTGACACCGATTGATCAAATGCTTTCAGCAGTGAATCAACCTGAGGCTGCAGATTTCGGCCTTCAGAATCATAATAGGTAATGGCATAGTAAGTGCCCTGTGCCTCTCCGGTGAAATTAATTTTGTGCAGCTGATTTTTGGGTGTGCAGCCATAAAGGGCTACTAATAAGGGCAAAAGCCAACTAATGTTAAGTAGTAATTTTTTCATCCTTAGATTCATTGATCATCCAAAATCATTAGCTGCTTTTTGATTCAGAGCAGCAGGCCGGCTTTTCACTTTAGCAGCCTTTTCGTGAAAATATACCTGCCATACAAAAGTAAACAAATATCAAAGCCTCATATAAAAAGAAAAGGAAATCAATGATACATGAAAGTGCTCTTTACAGCGTTGTTTCTGGTCTGAATCACAAAAAAAACCCGGCGTCGGGCCGGGTTTTATCAGTTTATGTCAGCCTCCGAAATCGTCAAAGGCAATCATTTCGTCAGGCACGCCAAGTTCATCGAGCATTTTGAATACTGCTGCATTCATCATGGGTGGTCCACAGAGGTAATATTCAATTTCCTCCGGTTCAGGATGTTGTTTCAGGTAATTGTCGAGTATAACCTGATGGATAAAACCAGTGTAGCCGTTCCAGTTGTCGGACTGCAGTGGTTCTGAAAGGGCAACTTCGAATTTGAAGTTCGGGAAGTTCTTTTCGATTTCCTCAAATTCTTCGGTATAGAACAGTTCACGTTTAGATCGTCCGCCATACCAGAAAGTTGTCTTCCTGTCGGTCTTTTCGGTGTGGAACAGGTGAAAGAGATGTGACCGCATGGGGGCCATTCCGGCGCCACCGCCAATGAACATCATTTCGCGTTTGGTGGGTTTGATATGGAATTCACCATAGGGGCCAGAAACCATCACTTTGTCGCCGGGTTTGCGCGAGAAGATGAATGAGGAGCACACACCTGGATTCACTTTCATGAAGCCATTCGTTTTGCGGTCCCAGGGCGGTGTGGCAATACGGATGTTCAGCATCACAATATTTCCTTCGGCAGGATGGTTGGCCATGGAGTAAGCCCTGAATTGTTCTTCTGTATTCTTCATTTTCAGGTCCCACATCTTGAACTTATCCCATTCTTCGCGATATTCGTCTTCCACTTCTATGTCTTTTGCAAAGTCGACTTCGATTTTGGGCACATCAATCTGTATGTAACCTCCGGAGAGGAAATCGAGATGTTCGCCTTCGGGGAGTTTTACCACAAACTCTTTGATGAAGGTTGCCACGTTTTTGTTGGAAACAACTTCACATTCCCATTTTTTGATACCGAAGATTTCGGGCGGAACCTGAATGTTCATGTTTTCTCGCACTTTCACCTGACAGCCAAGGCGCCAGTTGTTCTGTTGTTCTTTGCGCGTGAAATAACCTTTTTCGGTAGGCAGGATGGTGCCACCGCCTTCCAGAACCTGGCATTTGCACATGGCACAGGTGCCACCACCGCCACAAGCTGAAGGTAAAAATATTTTGTTGGCCGAGAGGGTCGACAGGAGGGTAGAGCCCGGATCGACTTCAAGTTCCTTATCGCCGTTGATGGTTATTTTCACCTTTCCCTGCGGGGTAAGCTTTTTACGTGCATATAGCAGAAGGCCCACGAGCAGGAGAATAACAAAAAGGAAGAAAACGATACTGATTGCGACAACACCGCCTGTACCGGTTACTAACAGAGTCATGTTATATCTGGATTATGTTATACACTTAATAGACTATAGTTTGATGCCCAGGAAGCTCATGAAGGCAATGCCCATGAGGCCTGTGATAATGAAGGTTATTCCCAGTCCCCTGAGCGGAGCAGGAACATTGGAGTATCTTATTTTTTCGCGGATGGCTGCAATGCCCACAATGGCCAAAAACCAGCCCACACCTGAACCCAGCCCAAATGAGGTGGCCTGTGCCAGCGTTTGGTATTCACGTTCCTGCATAAACAGCGAACCACCAAGGATGGCGCAGTTTACTGCGATCAGTGGAAGGAAAATTCCCAACGAGGAATACAGCGCAGGACTGAATTTCTCAACGATCATTTCCACAAGCTGAACCATTGATGCGATGATGGCGATGAACACGATGAAACTCAGGAAGCTGAGGTCAACATCGGCAAGGCCGGAGTCGAGCCAAACTAGCGCGCCCGGTTTCAGAACGTAATCATTCAGCAGATAGTCGACAGGCACGGTTATGCCCAACACGAAAATGACAGCGATGCCAAGTCCTACAGAAGTCTGTACGGTTTTGGACACGGCCAGGTACGAACACATGCCTAAAAAGTAGGCAAATACCATGTTGTCAACGAAGATCGACTTGACGAATATATTAAATATCTCTTGCATATCCTTTAAATTGAATGGGTTGATACTAATTTTCTTCGAAGAGTTCAGGGTTTTTAGAACGTTGGATCCATATGATAATACCAACAATGATCAGTGCCATCGGAGGAAGAATCATGAAGCCATTGTTCATATAGCCTATTTCGAAAGCTCCTGCCGGAATAACATTATATCCCCAGAGTGTTCCTGAGCCAAACAATTCGCGGACAAAACCAACTATAAGAAGGATGAGGCCGTAGCCCAGTCCGTTGCCGATTCCATCAAGCAGGCTGGGCCAAACCTTGTTGCCCATTGCAAAGGCTTCGAGACGTCCCATAATGATACAGTTGGTGATGATGAGACCGACAAATACCGAAAGCTGCTTGCTTACATCGTAAACAAATGCCTTGAGTACCTGATCAACAAGGATAACAAGCGCGGCAATAACGACCAATTGAACGATGATCCTGATCCGGGGAGGAATGCCGTTGCGCAGCATGGAGATAATCACATTGGCCAGAGCGGTAACAACAACTACAGAAACAGCCATTACGAAGGCCGGTTTTAGTTTGGCGGTTACGGCCAGAGCCGAGCAAATACCAAGTACCTGAACCGTGATAGGGTTGTTCAGGTTGATGGGAGAGGTCAGTAGTTTTTTGTTCTTAGGTGAGAACAAAGGTTCTTTTTCTTGTTTCGCAGTACTCATGGTTATCCTTGGTTTTTGAAGTAGGGTTCATAACTTTCAAGCACATTCTTGAGCATATCGCCAACACCGTTGCTGGTGATTGTTCCGCCTGTAATGGCATCAACGGCATGCAGCTGAGCAGCAGATGGAAGGTTGGCAACTCCACCTTTGATCACGCGGATGGATTTGAATGTGCCCTGCTCATCGAATAAAGTTTTTCCGGGAAACTGATCTTCAAAGATGGGGGTTTCGATTTCGGCACCAAGACCGGGTGTTTCGGATTTGTGTCCGAAAGTTACTCCGACAACAGTGTTGAAATCGTCCTTCAGGGCTATGTTGCCCCAAACCGGTCCCCAAAGTCCAACACCCCTGAGCGGTATGATATAAATCAGCTCGCCGTTGAGGTTGATCACATACATGGCCAGTTCAAAATCACGATTCTGTGATTTCTTGTACAACTCGTCCTTCAAGTTGATCCTGAAAGCGCGGCTTTTTTCTTTACCTTCGCCGGTGTAGTCATCCACCACATTGCCTTTGTTATCAATGACAATCATATTGGTGATGTTTTCATTGAAGATCCTGATGGCATCTTCTGCCGCCACATCATGGATTCCGGCTGCCGACAAGATACTCTGCATCTTATCCACTGCCTCATTACGTTGCTGTAGTGGCTTCAGGAGCATGGCTGCTGCTGACAGCACCGCTGCTACAAGAATCACCATAATTGAGGCATATCTGAAAATATAGGCGTTACTATACATATGCGTTTGATTCTGAGTTGTTAATTTAAGCTTTAACAGCCACTTTTGCCCTTTTCAGGCGTTTTTTAATGTTCGACTGAATCACATAGTGATCGATGAGCGGGGCAAAGACATTCATGAGCAGAATGGCCAGCATCATGCCTTCGGGATAGGCAGGGTTGAACACGCGTATCAACACGGCGATCATACCGATGAGGAATCCGTAATAGTATTTGCCAATGCCCGTTTGTGAAGCCGAAACAGGGTCTGTAGCCATGAATACGGTTCCGAAAGCAAATCCGCCCATGATCAGGTGTTGATAAGCGGGAATATTCATGTAATCGTTTGCTCCCCACAGATTAAACAACCATCCCATAACCAAGCCGCCGGCAACAACCGAAAACATGATCCTGGCACTACCGACTCCGGTGGCAATCAGGATGATGGCTCCAAGCAAAATGGCAAGCGTGGAGGTTTCTCCGATACTGCCGGGAATAGTGCCCAGAAACATGGCCCAGTCTGATGGGATCTTATCAACCTCGCCTACCAGCAGATGTCCCAGTGGTGTGGCTCCTGAATATGCATCTGCTTTTTCGGCAATCCACACAAGGTCGCCCGACATCTCTGACGGATAGGCAAAAAACAGAAAGGCACGTGCGGTGAGCGCCGGGTTGAGGATGTTCATGCCGGTGCCGCCAAACACTTCTTTGCCGATGATCACGGCAAAGGCGGTGGCTATGGCAACCATCCACAACGGAACATCAGGTGGCATCACCAGTGGTATCAGCATGCCACTTACCAGAAAACCTTCGTTAACCTCGTGGTGCCTCACCTGGGCAAAGGCAAATTCGATGCCTAGCCCCACAACATATGATACAATAATAATAGGTAACACTTTCATCAGCCCGAAGCCAAACATTGGCCAGAAATCATAGGCCAAGCCCTGTGAAAGATAGTGCTGGTAGCCGACATTCCAAATGCCGAATATCAAAGCAGGAAGCAAGGCAACGACAACAATGATCATCGTGCGCTTCATGTCGATGGCATCGCGGATGTGCGCCCCTGAGGATGTAACCTTGTTGGGTACAAACAGGAAGGTTTCGAAAGCATCAAAAGTAGAGTGCAGCTTCTCGAAGCGCCCACCCTTGACAAAGTGTGGTTTTTGCTTGTCTAAAAAATCCCTTAATAACTTCATTTCTATAGCAAAATTAATGTGTTCAATTCACTAACTCATTTCCTTGCGCATCAGGTCGAGCCCCTTGCGGACGATTTCCTGAATGTTCGTTTTGGAAGTGTCAATTACTTCGCACAAGGCAAAGTCTTCTTCGTCAACTTCATATATTCCAAGGTTTTCCATCAGGTCAATGTCTTCTACCATAATGGCCTTGATCAGCTGCATGGGGTAAATGTCGAACGGAAACACCTTTTCATATTGTCCGGTCATCACCAATGCCCTGTCGCCTCCATGCAGGTTGGTGTCGAGCCTGTATTTTCTGTTCCTGAATAAAAAAGCCGGAAAACTGCGCGAAACACTGAATTTCTTCAGTCCGGGCATTCCCCATCCCAAAAATTCATAATAATCGCCCTCCGGAATCACTGTAAGTTGATTGTGGTAAAAACCCAAGTAACTGTCGAGTTCTACCTGTTTGCCGGTGAGCACATTGCCGCTGATATAGCGTTTCTTTACATCAGTGGTGTTTTTCTTGACGAGGTCTTCAACGGCAACCCCTGTCCGTGTGCGGAAGTACACAGGCGATAATACCTCGGAGCCCGTGAGTGCAACCACCCGAGTGGCATCATAATGCCCTTTGCGAAATAGTTTTCCGATGGTTACCACATCCTGCGGATAACAGTACCAAACCACCTCACCTTTATTGATTGGATCGAGCCTGTTGATCTGTACACCCACATTGCCGGTGGGGTGAGGTCCCGAGAACTGGTTGATCTGTACGTTTTTGGAGTTGGTGAATACCTTTGAGTGTGTGGTTTCGGCTTCAATATTCAGGTGTACCTTGCCCTTGGTGAGCTTGGCCAGTGCATCGAGTCCGGTCTGAAAATCTTCTCCCTGTCCGTGTAAGATCAGATCGTTGTCGGGTGCCAAAGGAGAGGTGTCGAAGGTGGAAATGAAAATAGACTTGGGCTCGGCTAATGGATCGGCAATCACCGAATAAGGCCTCTGCCTTATCAGCGGCCATACCCCGCTGAGACGCATCTTTTCAATTACCTGTTCGCGACTCAGTGACGAGGGTTGCTCTGCCTTAAAATCAACATACTCATCTTTTCCGTCAGCATCAATCTTGATTTCGAGCAATAGTCTTTTTGCCCCCCTTTTGATTTCCCGGATCACACCGCTTACAGGAGCCGTGAAAATAATGTTCTCACGGTTCTTGTCAATAAACAAGGGCGTTCCGGTTTTTACCGTATCGCCTTCCTTTACCAGCATCTTGGGAAAAACACCGATGAAGTCGGTGGGTTTAACGGCAAAATGATCACTCTTCAACTCCTTGATCACTTTTTCAGCCTCACCTATTAAGTTAATATTGAGACCTTTTCTGATTTTTGTGACAGTTGACATATCTACCTGTGTGCATGTTTTAATAAGCTGCAAAGAAACGAATTTATTTGCGTTAATTAAAATACAATCGATTACTGTTTATTTGCACATTATTTGTTGAACAATATCAAAATCAATGTTGACATAGATCAACCTTTGATGTTTTGCGTGTCAGAAAACCTTTGCATTCAGACAGAGAAATGCATTGTTGCACGGTGAACGAAACTATTCTATCTTTGGATTATATTACTCATGCTTCAGTCTCTTTGTTAACATCTAAACATATGAATCATAAATTCTTGTTGCTACTTGTCTTCATCATGTGCCTGAATACATTGACGGTATCCGGACAGTTTCCTTTTGGTTTTGACAATGCAGTGTATGATCGTGATGTGAAAACTGTGCTGCTTCATCCTGAACTTGAACCACTTCAAGATCCTCTGATCAATCTGGTTGGAAACGACAAGTTGCGGTTGTCGTTCGATCTGCTTGGTGTTGATGCTCCGGTGCTCTATTTCACCATACAGCACTGTAACCACGACTGGACACCCTCCTCCCTGAGAAAGAATGAGTTCGTGCAGGGCTTCGAAGAAGGCGAGATCAGGAATTATCAGTATTCAGTGAATACCTTGACCCCCTACGTTCATTACACCCTTGTTTTTCCGGATGACCAGATGAAGCCGGTGTTGTCAGGAAACTATCTGCTTATTGTTTACGAGAACAGCCTCGACGATGGAAATGTTCTTTTCACCAGACGGTTTTATGTGCTCGACAACAGGGCAAGGGTCGAGTTGTCGCTGCCGCTATATCCGCGCAACCTTGATTACAGCATGACAAAGCAACAGATCGATGTTGCTGTATTCACTGGAAACCTGTATGTGTTAAGCCCCGAACAGAACCTCAACCTCAGTATCAGGCAAAACGGAAGGTGGGACAATATGGTTGCCGGACTTAAGCCTAGCCACAATACGGGTGAAAAACTAACTTATGAATATGCTGAAGAAACTGTGTTCGACGGGGGCAACCAATACAGGAATTTCGATATTAAGAGTTTTCGCTATCAGTCAGAACGCATCAGCCGCATGTTTCAGGAAGATGATTACTATGTGATTCAACTGTGGCCCGATCAGCCAAGGGCTCGCAAAAATTATGTCAACGAACAGGACATCAGGGGAAGGCGGCTGGTTAAAGCCCGCGAAGACCAGTTGACCGAGACCGAAGGTGATTATGCCTGGGTGGAGTTCCTGTTCGAATATCACGTGCCGCTTACCCATGGCGAAGTGTATGTGATCGGTGAACTCACTGACTGGAGCCTGAACGAATCGGCCCGGATGCAGTACAATTACGCCCTCAAAGCCTATGAACTTAGTTTGTTTCTGAAGCAAGGCTACTATAACTACCTCTATTGTATCATGGAACACGGATGCGGCAAAGCCGATGTTGTGTTCTTTGAGGGCGATCACCGTGAAACCCTTAATGAATACAAGGCATACCTATATTATAAGCGACCCGGAACAGACTATGATCAACTGGTAGGCTATGCTTTGTTGATGTCCAGATAATGGAAATTGTTCTCGTATTTAGACATATTTTTCATGTGATATTAACTTAACAAATTGATAGATAAATAAATGCAATTTTGGTATTTACTTTGAATATAATAAAACATAACAACGATTTATAATGAGAACATTCCGCTATTTCTTGTTTACGGTTGTATTACTGTTTGGCATGTTAACTTCCTGCCGCAAGGATCAGGGCAAGCCCGATGAAAAAACAGTCATGGAAGGACTTAAAGTCCCCGATGGTTTTGATTGGTCAACCACTATTTCCGGGCGGTTTTCAGTCACGGCACTTGATAATATTGATCAACCAATAAAGGGGGCGAAGTTTTCGATTTTTTCGGGCGACCCGGAGCAGGGCGGAAAACTGATTGTCAGTGGAGTTACAGACCAAAACGGAGACTACATTGTTGACTATGAAGTTCCTGCATACTACACCCAATTATGGGTTGCAACTGACTATGTCGGATTGCCCAACCTACATGAGGTGCCTCTTGTAAATGGAGGCTTTGAGCTTGTTATTGGCGGAAAACAGGATCCCCCGGTGCTCAAAAATCTATTGCAACCAAGTGCAGTAAATAATTATATAAAATTTCTGGGCGCATACAACAATCAGGGAGTGCCTGCTTATCTTGAACCACAGAACGACCCGATTACAGCTGACTTTCTGGCCGATATCAACAACACACTTCCAGAGCGGGTAAGGCTTGATGTTTCTCATCCAGAATATTTTCAATCAGTATATGACCATAATGTCCGTTTGGTGGAAACCTGCGATGTTTGGGTAACTTTTGTCACCGAAGGTGCAGGTTACAGGAATGTGTTGGGTTTTTACACTTATACAACCGGTCAGGCACCGGCTACACCAAACGAGATAGACACCATCACTGTTGTGTTTCCGAATGGTTCAATGGCCGGAAGCGGGGGAGGGCTGCAGCCCGGAAACAAGGTCTATATTGGCCGTTTCAATACCAATACAACCATTGCATGGGTGCTTATTGCCGATGGATGGGTAAACGGTCAGGTAACCAATGGCCGTTGGAAGGTGTATTCGGATAAGCACCTGAATGCAGGAAATTCGACACAGAAACAACAAACAGTTCTTCTGTACGACCCGGGTCGAAAGAATATGCTGCTCGGTATTGAAGATATTAAACGAACCGAAAGTGGTTGCGACCATGATTTCAATGATGCGGTTTTCTTTGTGACCGCAAACCCCATACAGGCGGTGGATGTTACTCAGTTGCCAATTGTTGACTACACAGGTTCCGACCGCGATGCAGATGGGGTTCCTGATAATTTTGATGATTATCCCGACGATCCGGCAAAGGCATTCAACAATTATTTTTTCACTCAGGGTGACTATGGAACCCTGGCATATGAAGATCTCTGGCCTTATTCGGGCGACTATGACTTCAACGATGCCGTAATTGACTACAACTTCAACCAAATAACCAATGGAAGCAATCAGGTTGTTTCCTTGCAGGCCACATTTATCTTGCGTGCCCATGGGGCCTACTTCCACAATGGATTTGGATTCGAATTACCGGTGGCGTCATCACGTGTTGCAAATGTTGACGGTATAGATGTGTCCGGTGATTATATAG
This sequence comes from Bacteroidales bacterium, assembly GCA_024710405.1. GTDB lineage: Bacteria > Bacteroidota > Bacteroidia > Bacteroidales > F082 > UBA6192. Next base: position 68,990 of record JANJUV010000002.1, on the reverse strand, counting down.
TGCTCAGTACAAACAACACCGAAGCCGGACACGAACGTGCCGTGGTAATCGTGTGGGATGATGCCTATCGTATCCTGCCTGCAGCCGGAGGCTCCATCGGAGTGAACACACAGCCGGGCATTCCTTTCGTTATTCCCGATACCCTGAATGTAACTGTAACCTTTACACAACCAGTACCACTGAACCAACTTGGAGTGCCTCCTTACAACCCCTTCATCATTGTTGACAAACAAAGAGGTGTAGAAGTGCACCTGCCCAACAAAGCACCGACAGCTCTGGCCGATGCAGGTCTGCTGGGAACAGGGCACGACAATAGTGTGCCGTCATCAGGACGTTACTACCAGACCGACAGAAACCTTCCCTGGGCAATCAACATTGTCGAGCGCTTTGATTATCCGGTTGAAAAAGTTGAAATACTCAATGCCCACCTGAAGTTTGCCGAATGGGCCGAAAGTGGAGGACAACTGTCGAGCGACTGGTACAGAAATCTGCAGGGATACCGCAACCAATCAAACATCTACACTCCGGAGCCATAGTGCTGATTGTATTGTTTTGAAAGCCATTAAGACGCTACCCGAAGGTGGCGTTTTTTTTATGGCATGAGGCCAAAAATGCGTCTTCCGTTAAGAGCCGTCAATTGAATAGTCTATTTTTGTTTTATGAACGATACCTCAGACCGACAGGTTTTTTTTGCCGATGTTATTGTGCCTCTGCCGGTTCCCGGGATGTTCACCTACCGTATTTTGCACGAGATGCTTCAGGATGTGGTAACAGGCAAAAGAGTGGTAGTGCAGTTCGGGACGAAAAAGATCTATGCGGCTCTGGTCTTCAGGGTGCATCAGGATGTTCCGAAGGACTACACCCCGAAATATATTCAGGCCGTACTCGACGAGAAACCAGTCGTCAACACTTTGCAACTGAACTTCTGGAATTGGATTGCGCAGTATTATCTGTGCCACCACGGTGAAGTGATGCAGGCCGGGCTGCCTTCTGCGCTCCGGTTATCGAGTGAAACGGGTATCACCCTGGCCGAAGGATATCGGCCCGATGCGCAGATACTTTCCGACAATGAATACCTCATCACTGAGGCGTTGATGATACAGCCCCGACTCAGCCTGAGCGAGGTAGCAAAAATTGTGGGTTTTCAAAAGGTGATGCCTTTGATAAACAGCATGATTGCCAACAAAATCATTGTGATGGAAGAAGAACTGCGCGAGCGTTTTATCCCCAAAACCGAAGCAGTAGTATCGCTGAACGAATTATACAGGGATGAGACGCAAATGGAACGGTTGATGCAGGAGCTTTCCATCAGAGCCTATAAGCAACTGGAGCTGGTGCTGGCTTATCTCAGCCTTGCACGGGGAAGCGGCAGTCAAAACAGTCATGTGTCGAGATCGGTGCTGCTGGAAAAAAGCGGGGCAGGCAGTGCTCAGCTGAAAAGCCTGATTGACAAGGGAGTGTTCGAAACATCGCGGATTACGGTCAGCCGCTTTTCAGACCAGCAAGGAATCCTTTCACCGGCAGAGTTACGCCTTAGCGAGGTGCAAACCGGGGCTTTGGCCGATATTAAAAGTCAGTTCAATAAAAAAGATGTGGTGCTTCTACACGGAGTTACCTCGAGCGGAAAGACGGAGTTGTATATCAAACTGATCGATGAAGTCATACAGTCGGGCAGACAGGTGTTGTATCTCTTGCCTGAGATTGCACTCACCACCCAGATCATTAACAGGCTCAAAAAGTTTTTTGGAGCATCGGTAGGTGTGTATCACTCAAGGTATAATCCACACGAGAAAGCCGAGATATGGAAGGATGTGCTGTCATTTGGGGAGGGAAACACCAACAGGCATCAGGTGATTCTTGGGCCACGTTCGGCACTTTTTCTTCCTTTCCAGAAGCTGGGGTTGATCATTGTGGATGAAGAACACGATTCCTCCTTCAAACAGCACGACTCTGCACCGCGCTACCATGCCCGCGACGCTGCTATAATACTGGCTTCATTGTCAAGCGCCAAAGTGCTGCTGGGCTCGGCGACACCTTCCCTGGAATCCTACTTTAATGCACGCAGCAAACGCTACGGGCTGGTGCAGCTCACTGAACGCTTTGGCGGAACCGAGCTTCCCGAGATAGTGGTTGTGAACCTGCGCGAAGAAACCCGTCGCAAAACCATGAAGTCGCACTTCAGTGCCCCTCTGCTGGAAGCCATTAACAAGTCACTTGCCAAAAAGGAACAGATCATCCTTTTTCAGAACCGAAGGGGCTTTTCTCTCAGGCTCGAATGCGACCACTGCCACTACGTGCCTCAGTGTAAGAACTGCGACGTAAGCCTGATCTACCACAAAAAGCAGCAATTGCTACGTTGCCATTATTGCGGGTTTTCGACAGCCTTACCTTCTGAATGCCCCTCGTGCCGCAGCACAGCGCTCAGGATGCATGGCTTTGGCACCGAGAAAGTTGAGGAGGAGCTTGGACTACTATTGCCACAGGCAAAAATAGGTCGGCTTGATCTGGACACCACCCGCAGCCGCAATGCCTTTCAGCAGATACTCGAAGATTTTGAACAGGGCAGGCTAGACATTTTAACCGGCACTCAGATGGTCACCAAAGGCCTTGACTTCAGTAAGGTTAAAGTAGTGGGCATACTCAACTCTGACAGCATGCTCAGCTATCCTGATTTCAGGGCTTTTGAACGAAGTTTTCAGCTGATGACACAGGTGAGCGGACGTGCCGGACGTAAAAACGAACGTGGCAAAGTCTTCATTCAGACATATCAGCCCGGTCATCCGCTTCTGGACGATGTGGTGCACCATCGTTTTGGCAATATGTACCTGAAACAGCTGAATATCCGCGAACAATACCATTATCCGCCCTTCTACCGCCTGATACTGATCGTTCTGAAACACCGTGAAAATACTCGTGTACATCAAGGAGCAGACTGGCTGGCCGAACAACTACGTAAACAGTTTCCGGGAGAAGTATTGGGACCTGAATATCCTCCGGTGTCGAGAATCAAAAATCTGTATATTAAACAGATACTGCTCAAAATACCACGCAATCAGTCACCTTTGGCATCCAAAGAGGTGTTGATGCAGCTGATAAAACAGTTTTCTGCACAACAATCATTCAAGGCCATACAAATCGGACTGGATGTCGATCCACAATAGCCACTATGCCATGAAGCTTTTTGTCGCGTTTCGGGCTCCCTTGAAATTAGTGCCTGTAGAATTGTCACCATTTGTCAGTTTAAATACTTTTATTAATGAATTTTAACACCAGGTATGGTTTTTGTCGGAATAAGCTCACCGCGAAAGTTGTTAAAGTTACAGTTTGAACTTTATGTTCCGAATAACGTTTTAAAGACTTAATTCATCTGTTTTGAAAAAGATCTTATTTGTCCTGTCTATGGTATTTCTGTTCGGTGAACATGCGTTGGCCGGATCGAATACTCCTGCCGACCTTACCTCAGGGGTTAAAGGCAAAATTGTTGATCAGTCAAGCAAGAAAGCTCTTGAATATGCCACCATCATGGTTTTTCAGGCTGCTGATTCTGCTTTTGTCACTGGGGGTATCAGTGGCCCGAATGGTGTGTTCGACATCAAACTCAAGCCGGGCGTGTATGACATAGCCGTGCAGTTTCTGGCCTATGGCACACTCCGTTTGTCGGACCTCCTTGTAGAGAAAGGCAAGAACCAGCTCGACCTGGGCGACCTGTTCATTAGGCCCGATGCGGCTGTGTTGCAGGAGTTTGAAGTGATAGCCGAAAGAAGCCAGGTAGAAATGACCCTCGACAAACGTGTGTTTAATGTAGGCAAAGACATAACTTCAAAAGCGAGCAATGCCATCGAAGTGCTTGAGAATATCCCATCAGTAACGGTTGACATCGAAGGCAATGTTAGTTTGCGCGGTGACGAAGGGGTACGTATCCTGATCGATGGAAAAATGTCGGGCCTTGCCGGAATCAGCAACCGCAACGCACTTAGAAGCCTTCAGTCGGATATGATAGAGCGGATTGAGATCATTACAAACCCGTCGGTGCGTTACGATGCAGAAGGAACAGCCGGCATCATAAACATTGTGCTAAAACAAGACCGCCGTCAGGGCTTCAACGGCTCCATCGACGCAACCACCGGATATCCACTGCAGGCAGGCCTGGGCATCAATACCAACTACCGCCACAACAAATGGAATCTTTTTGCCAACTACTCCGTCAACTACAATGAACGCATCGGTTCGGGCAGCCTCTACCGTGAGTTCACCCGCGATCAGATATACGTCACCGATCAGGAACGCGAACGCAGGCGTAAAGCATGGTCCAACACAATCCGTTTGGGTTCGGAGTACTTCTTCAATCCGCTCAACTCACTCACCTTCAGTCTCATGTATCGCTACTCAGACGAAATGAACAAATCATCGGTCTTTTACAAAGATTATGTGCTTGAACAAATGATAGGGCAGAGCGAACGGATTGACGATGAGGAAGAGATAGACCCCGACCTCGAATATTCACTGCACTACAGGAAACAGTTTCGCAAGAAAGATCAATTGTTTACGGCATCGCTTCAATATTCGGACAACAACGAAACCGAAAAGGCCACTATAACAGAAACCTTCTTCCAGAGTCCGCTTCCGGTGCTGCCGTCGCCACAGGTACAGAAAAGTGCCAACAACGAGATTTCGCGCAACTTCGAAGCACAGGCAGACTATTTCCATCCCTTCACAGGAAAAGCCAAACTCGAAACCGGACTGAAATGGCAGAGCAGACTTATAGACAATGATTATGAAGTGACGAATCAGATGTTTGACGAAATCTTTGTGACAGACTCAAACTTCACTAACCATTTCGTCTACGATGAAAACATACTGGCAGCCTATGCCATGTTTGGCAACGATGTGGGCAGATTCAGTTATCAGCTAGGCCTCAGGTTCGAATACGCCCATATATCCACCCTGTTGAAAGATACTGATGAAGAAGACGATAACGAATACATTGATCCTTTTCCTTCAGTGCATTTTACCTATAAACTCACCGAAGTTGACAATGTGCAGGTCAGCTACAGCCGCAGGATACGTCGTCCTGGTTTCTGGCAGTTAAATCCCTTCCGTTCATTTGCTGACAACCGCAACATATGGACTGGCAACCCAACGCTCAAGCCTGTTTATACGGATTCGTACGAGACCGGATACCTGCGCTATTGGGACAAGTCGAGCCTCAATGCAACAGCTTATTACCGCTATAGCACCGATGTGTTTCAGCGTATTGAGCGTATTGACGATTCAACAGGAGTGATCTTTATCCGTCCTGAAAACTTCGCCAAAAACCAATCTTTTGGTATCGAAATTGTAGGATCGCACAGTCCGCTCCGGGGCTGGAACGCCAACCTGAGCCTGAACTTCTTCCGGAGCATGACCGATGGTGAAGCTTACGGAAAACAATATGAAACTGATTTTTACAGCTGGACAGGAAGAATGAACAACAGGATCACCTTAGGAAAAGTACTTGACCTGCAACTTGCAGTGAACTACGATGCAGGCAGCGACACTCCTCAAGGTAAACGCCTGGCTTCGTGGTTTATTGATCTGGGTGCCAGCCGCGATGTTCTGAAAAACAAGGGAACCATTACCCTCAACATACGCGACCTGTTTGCCACCCGCACCCATTCCTTTGAAACCTTTGGGGATAATTTCTACACCAAGTCTGACTTTCGGTGGAGCTCAACCGTTGTGACCCTCAATTTCAACTACCGCATCAATCAGGCTAAGAAAAGGACAACTGACCGCCGAGAAGGTATGATGGATGAAGGCGGCGGAATGGAATTCTAATAAAATTACTCCTTCAGATCAGCCCCGACAGAAGTATCCGTAAAAACCGCATCCGGAATCTCACCGTTGATCTTAAAATTGCTGTATTTCAGCGTTACCGCGCCGGATGATTTTTCTCCGGCTTTCTTTTTATCGACCTTCAGGTTTCCGATAAACTTCATCGGGATGTCGATCTGGCTGATTTCAAAGCTGATCTTTGTTTCGACCGGAATTTCATACGCCAGTTGCCCATAAACGAAATCGAGGGTGTAGTTTCCCTGATTTTGTGTGCTTACCTCAAGTCTGTTGATACGGGGCTGCTGCAGGTCGATCCAGGCAGTGGCCAGAACAAAAGTGGCCATGTCGTCTAACGGAACTATCTTGATTTTGTGGTTGCCCTCTTCTTCACCGGCAAGGATGGCGGCATGTTTTGAATTCAGAATCTCATTCATGGTGAAATTAAGCCCCTGTTTGGGCATCAGCACAAATCCGGTGGCCCTGAACCTGAACTTGTCGGGCGACTTATAAAACACCCTGCCTTTCTTCACCGGTATACGGATGAAATCCACATCCACATCTATGTCCACATCGGCTTCAAAACTCTGCACCTCCTGGCTTCTTTTCATCACTGCCGAAAGCAAAGAAGCCGCATCAACCTGACTGTACAACGGCCCGGCCATAAGGGTCGCAACAAACATCAGTGCACAAAATAACCGAACAAAAACACTCATGATGTAATATCTTTTCTGACAAAAATAAACACAGACAGCAGATAGAACGCGGTGATATGTGCTACAAGCACAGCCAGTGATTTATAGATCAGCACAAAATCAATAGGATCATCAAAGAACAGCTGCCAACCGTTTAGGTAAGAGGTGAACAGGAATGGCTTCACCGGCTCGAACACACCCACGCTGAAGTTGGAGATGATCGTAAACAAAATAACAACCGACATAGCCGAGATCACAGGTCCGAGCGAGTTGGTGGCCCGAACCGAAAAAAGAAACGAAAGCGCAGCGATCACCCACATACTGACGATACCGTAACCAAAAGCCGCCATAAAACGCCACAACACATCCGACTGATCGAAAATGTTGATGGTGTTCATCAGCACAATCATATCGCCATGCTCAAAAAACAACCGGCCTATGCCCAGACTCATCACCATGAGCAACACCACAAGCAAGGTGGCATACACCTGAGCCGTGATGAACTTAGCTGCAAGTAATTTGGCCCTCCCAACCGGACGGGTGAGCAACAGCCTGAATGTGCCCCTCCCGGCCTCGCCCGAAACCATGTCGCCGGCAACAATTGCTACCAGTATCGGAATATGTATCCACAAACTGTTGAGTATGATATAAGTAACAGTGTACACATTGATCAGCTTCCCCTGTAGCAAAAATACCTCCGACAGGCTTTGGATGAGGAAGTCGAGCAGGCGCTGCCCCTCGACATACATACCCACCTGTATGACAAGCACAATGAGAAAAATTGCCACAAAACCAATATATGCCAACCCACGGTTGAACAGCTTGAACATTTCGAGTTGAATCAGGTTGATCATAATCAGGTGATATTCAGAAAATAATCTTCAAGGCTGTTCATCACATTCAGTTGCCTTACCCCTATGTCGTGCTGTACCAGCAGACGGTTTATGGCTTCCACACGTACGGGGTCAACCTCGGCCTGTATCTCGTTGAGCCTGTTGAGGCTGAATTCGGTTCCGGGAAAGTTTTCCGTGAGCAGCGAAATGGATTTCTGTGGGTTGCTCGTCACGAGCACCATACGTTGCCTGCCCTGCATGGTGAGTTCGCGGACATCGCCTTCCACAACTACTTTTCCTTTGTTGATCACCACCATGCGGTTGGCAATAAGTTCCATCTCGCGGAGGATATGGGAGGAGATAATCAGTGTTTTTCCTTTATCGCTGTTCAGCTTCAGTATCAGGTCACGCATGTCCTTGATGCCCTGCGGGTCGAGGCCGTTGACAGGTTCGTCGAGGATGATCAGTTCGGGGTCGTGGAGCAAGGTTTGTGCGATGCCGAGACGTTGTTTCATGCCGTGACTGAAGGTCTTCACCGCGCTGTGGGCACGGTCGGCCAGTCCAACAAGCCGCAGTATTTCCATCATATGTTCGTGGTTAGCATTGATGCCCGAATAGCGGCACAGCAGCTCAAGGTTTTTCAGGGCGCTGAGGTAAAGGTAGAAATCAGGACGCTCGATCAAGGCGCCAATTCTGCTGAGTATGGCCGCCCTGTTTGCTTCAAGAGGCATCCCAAACATAACCACCGAGCCGCTGTCGGGACGTATCAGGCTAAGCATCATTCTGATGGTGGTGCTTTTACCCGAGCCGTTAGGCCCCAGAAATCCATATATGTCGCCTTTGCGAACAGTAATATCAATACCGTCCACAGCTTTTTGAGGCCCGAAATGTTTTACCAAACCCCGGGCTATAAGCAGTTCTTCTGCCTTCATTTCATCCTTTGGGTTTCAGGTGGGCAGCAGGTTTTAGGGTTTTGAAGGCCGAAAAAACATAAAATGGCTGCCTGAGGCCTGAAAGCGGGAGCAAATGGAAATTGCGTATGCCGGGAAGATTAAACTGGTAACGGACACGCGCAACCGGCAAAGGTTTGCGCATCCTGCTCTTCCGGCGTAGCCCGATCAAACTCAACAAGGTATTCATAATTGTTTGAAATATTATTGTTTACTTTATTCTTTTAACATTCAATGCTGTGCTTTGTTCATCCGGGCCGGAAAGTTTGTTGTTGTGAAAACACACTTTACGCATAGAAGTAATACACAGCGAACAGACTGACAGTCAAGTATTAAAACCTGCAACGGCTATCAATAAGCAAATTGTCAGTTTGTATCTGTTTGATAACGTCAGTAGGGCCGAATACGTATTAAAACTTCCCTGCGCATGATGATCAAAACTGACAAAGCCTGAAAACCTGATTATCAGTTATTAGAAAGACGCAGAAAGCATGCAGGCGGTTGCAATGCAGCATGTTAAAAAATGGTAAATTTATTTGTTTTCTTTCGCGATGAGGTAGATGACCTCATTGGGCTTTTTCATGAGGTATTTTTCACGGGCATATTGCTCCATCAGAGCTGTGTCGTTGGTGAGGGCATCGGTGAGTTTGCGGTTTTCGTCAATTTCGCGGATGAAGAAGGCTTTCTGACGTTCGAGTTTGTTTAGTGATTCCTGTAACCTGCGCTGATTCTGGTATTTGTTCTGATCGAAAAATGCCATCCACACCCCAAACACCAACAGAGTGAGGAAGTATTTGTTTTTGAGGATGCGGAGCAGTGTGGACATAACTGGTTTTATGCAAAGGTAAGCTGACTGACGGATATTAATGACATATATACTGAAAAGTTATCCTCTTGTTGGTGTTTATAAATAAGAATCGTAATGTGCTAAGGCTGATTGCATCTACCATTCATGAATACAAGGAATCTAATTGATTTTGAGCTATAAAGAACGTTACAAGGCAACCGGCTTTGCAATAATATGTACTCTTTTCATCACATCTCCGAAAAGCAATGCGTCGTACCACATATAATAAAAGCGCTGGGCATTGAACCATGTTATTCCGTCGGGGTTGTCGTCATGGTAATCATAGGGATCGGCAAAAATGATTACATCATCCATAATGTTTTGCGGATCGCGGATGTCATAACCAACTACTAATGCCCAATGGCCTCCCCAATCACTCCATTCAACCAATACGGGAGTGTCATTGGCCAGATGTTCACGAAGCATTTCGAGCGAACCCTCCTGATGCCATTCGGCCTCAAAGCCATTGTTTTTGAGCCATCCGGTCATTTGCCCCGGGTTGGTGCCAACTTCAGAACTTGTTCCCATGGCTTCGGCAATGTCCATCTCGTTGCCTTGTCTGCCATAATACCTCAGCAATGTAACCACAGCTGCCGGACCACAGGTGTATTCGGTGGATTGCAAATGTGGCTGAACATCAAGGAAAATGAGACCTTCAACAGGATATGATGGCCTGATGTTGTGGATGTAATAACTGATCTTCTTAGGGAAATCATGTTTATCCTCATCGCCAGATTTACGGCATCCTCCAAAAGACAGCACTAATGCTGACAGAAGGATAAAGGCAGGTGTTTTTAAGTTGTTCATGTAAGAGGTTGTTTATCCAGTATTTTTCGGATTTGTAAAGATAAGCTGTAGAATTCTTGATTCTTGTTTCTGATTTCTGGCCTCTGGCTTCTGGTCAGTTGATTCTGGTTGGGCTGAATTACGTTCATTTCATATTTTCCGGCTGAGGTACTGGTTGGAAAAAAGTTTTCTAGCATACGGATATGCCCCACGTCTTTGGGTCAACATCTGATCACGGGTTTCTCGTGTCGATTATTTTCTTATCAACTTTTTGCTCATGTAAAACTTGTTGTCAATAATTACGGTTAAAAATAGTTGACCCACATTTTTTTTGTTGTTCCAATTCACATCTATTGTGTTGTTTCCGGATGCGCATAAAATATCTTCTGATTGAAGAAGGATATGTCCGGAATTGTTTGTTAAAAGATAATTTACATGAACCTCTTTATCGGAATGAAAATTTATACGGAAATCATTCTTAAAGGGATTAGGATGGATGGTAATCTTATATGGGTTTTTTCCATCGATTTTATGTTCGTTGGTCGAAAGTGGATTTTCCGTTAGCCAAACCTCATAAATAGTATTATCGGCAGATGTTTGATTTGTTTGGTTGTTGGAAAAAGGATTCAGTAATGGACTGCGGATACCGCCAAAAATATGGCCTATCATGAAATGGCTCTGTTCTACTTCGTTTAATTTGATTACTTTATTTGAAAAATGTGGCAAATGTAAATTGGGAATGAATTCTGCACCCGAACCAACCAATGCCGGCATTTCGAGAGGCAGCTGATACTCGGTCAGGTTACCTCCTGAATCTCGGGTGAGGCGACTGACTGTTTTTACGAATGGAACTAAATCATCCTGAATCAAATTTCCATCCTGGTAATAGTATTGGCTCATCCCGCCAAAAAACAATGTGTGCATATTGTTACCGGCACTATCATATAAGCAAGCCAGAGCACAATGGTAATTGCTCAGATATTGATTGAATGAAGTGATGGGTGTATAGCCGTTTTGCTTGATGTCAACAGGATATAAAAATGGCAAATCAGCATTCAATTGAAAAACTCCTGAAGAGATGGTAAAACCCTGTTCGTGATCAGGAAAAATTTGTGGCAGCAAATTGTAGTCCCTCCTCCTCAGGTGAACAGGATCCGTAATAGAAGAATAATTGCCATAACTCAGCTGTTGCGCCGAATTGTTTATAGAAAATATCCTTATTTGGTTTGTATATTCCTGAATATATGTCGGATTCCCCATTGGATTGTATCTTCCATCGAATCTGTGACCTCCGATCAGGTAGAACAAACCATTCAGCTTTTTCAGGTGGCCACCGGTTACAGCAAAGATATCATGCTGAATTTGTTTAAAACATGGGGTAATTGCTTGATTGTTTTGAATGGCAGTAATGAGCTCAGGAACATTTATGGAAGTGAGGAAAGGGTGTGTTATGTGGTTGTCTGATGTTGCTGAAAAACCATAGCCTCCGATGATATACAGACTGTCAGCATCCTGATAAAAATTCATATTTGTGGACTGTAATTGTTCCTTTATACTGACAGGCAACTCGTTCACTGAAGTGGACCATAATTGATTATTGACAACATCTACCACGAAAATCTCCGTGTTATTATGAGATTCAGGAAATGCATTAAATGGCTGCCGGGCATGAAGCCCGTCTTTTCGGCCTCCCAGAATCAGCCATTTTTCCTGATGTTGCGCAAAAGCGTAGGATTGCAGTCCCGAAAGGTTGGAGACTGAAACAGGAATCAATGAAACCTCATAATTGAAATTGCTTTGGACGAATCCTTCCAGTGCAAAGATGACTAGAAATAATACAATAAATATAATTCTCTTGCTCATGGTATTGACCAGTTAAATGATGCAGATTCGTATTTTACACCCATGGCAGCCTTCAGCAGTGGGCGAACATTATTTAAAAGTTTTCCCAAATATACGACCTAAAGGGCAAGTTTGCTTTTTAATGAGATTATTTTGATGCTGATGCTCGGGTCGGTTTCTCTTTTCAAGCCGTTGCGGTTGGCGTCAGGTATTCACTAAATGTTTCAGCCACAATAAAAATTATAATTCATACATCAAAAAGTATTTCTCGCGGCAGGCGCGGCGTGGAACTTTTCATTTTGCTCTTGGCGAAAACTCCATTTCGTATCGAAGAGATGTCAGATGGTGAAACAGCCACTTCTAAAATTTTAAGCTGAGTCTGCGGTACATCATGACATCCTGAGCCTCCTGAAGGAAGCCTGTCGAAATGCCGAAGTTCAAAAATCGGAAATCTAAACTCTTAAATCAAAAATCGTTAAATCCCTATATTTATTTAAGATCGAAGATTGACAATCAGTGTTTTAAAATCAGACTGAGTGTTGTCTGGTGAATCACAAAACACACATGACGCCTTGCACCACAAAAAATCAACCACTTTCGTGAATCAGGAATTCTGAATTTCGCATGTGCCTCAAAACTTCCACCTGAGCTGTATTTTGGCATCCGTTTTCCGGTTGCCTTCGATGAGGTCGAGGCCGGTTCCTACTGTTTTTCTGTCGGCATACCAGGTTTGTGCCACCCTGAACCACAGATCGAGCGAATGGTGCAGGCTGAGTTTCATCAGCAGGTAAATCCGTGTGCCTCTGCCCGAAAAAGCAGGGATGCTGAAGGCATTGAGCACATCGTTTTCGTAGGCATAGAGTCGGCTGTCGTACGATTCTGAGTCGAACATGGCATAGCGCAGTGTAAAATCGTAGGGTTTGTTTCCGGGCCTGTACAGCACATCATGGTAAATCAGGAAACCATTGCTTTCGGGCTGGTTTGTCTGCTTGTATATGATCCATTCGGCCCTGTTTTTGAAGATGAAGACAGGAGAAATCACATAGCTGATGTGAAACCTGACAGATTGTTTGTTATAAATTGTCACCGGGTCGATACGCTGCCAGCTGCTGTTGTCGTTGGTCATCTTGTTTTTGTACCGGTACCGGAAATAGAAGTCAGCTTTGCGGCTGAGTCTGTGGTCGAATTGCACGAAGTAATCCTGTCCGAAGCTTGGCGCATCGGTTTGGTAGCGAAGCCACTGAAAGCGGAACAGGTCAGCGTAGGCTGTGAGGCTCCATCGCGCTGAAAGGCCGGTGCGGAGTCCGGCATAAATGCCCGATTCGTTATTGGTGCCAGTGCTTTCGCCAAACCCGTTGGTGAACAGGTTGTGGTACGATTTGTCGTAATGCCTCCAGGCAAGGGTGAGGTGCGCAAATGAAGCCGGCTGAACCACCATGCCTGCTATACCTGCCAGAGAACTGTTACTACTGCGCGAAACCTCTCCGAACAGTATCAGCTGAGGCATTACCCAGCGAAAGTCAATCCCCTGGTTCGAAAGGTTTTTTCCGTTGAACCTGAATTGGTTGTAGGGATAGGTTGTGGGCGTCAAGGCGGCATCCAGTCTGGTTTCGTGCAACGTAACGCCTGCTTCGAATCTATTGGAGGTGAGGCTAAGCCTGCCCCCGTAAACTTCCTGTCCGACAGTGCCTTTTTTGCTGAGTTCGCTGATCGTACGGTGCAGACCTGTTTCCTGCAGACTGCTTGCGAAGATCACTTCATCATCGAGTGTATCGGGCAGCGAAATGGAGGCATCAATGTCTTTGTTGGAGTAAAAGGCGGTGAGTTCTATATTTTTCCAACCGTAGGTGGCTGCGGCACCGCGCATGAAGAATACCTCGTTCACCGAGGTGTTGGGTCTGATTCCCTGCCCGTATTTCATGACGCCGTTCGGGTCGGTTGATTTGCCGAACGACAGCCCCGACCACAAAGTGAGTCCCTGTCCGAAAGCAATGTGGTAGTCGCCCAGAGCGATAGCTTTCAGCGGCCCGATGCCCGAAGCAAACAGGTGTATGGAGTAAAAATCGAAACCGTTCCGGACTTTGTTTTCTGCGGTTGCAGCCAGCGAGTCGGGTAGGCTGTTTTTCAGAAACACTTCGCCGGCATCTTTGTCCATGGTTATCCCCGCCCTGATTTTGTTCCGGTAGTTAAAGGTGTATCGGGCGTAAATCTTATAAGGATCTCCGAGATAACGGGCATTGGGTGATGCATTCCAGGCGGCTTCATCAATTGGGCTATAGCCCTTTTGTTGTTCGAGGGTGCGTTCCACCCGGCTAATTAGTTGATGTTTTCCCCAACGGGCAACATTGGCAACCTTTATCTTTTCGGTTTTTGTCACTTCACCAGCATACACCAGCGGACTGATCAGTTCAATGGTTTGATCGTCGAAACCTTCAACAGCCGAAAGCTCGAACAGGGTATATAGCATTCCGTATTTTTTGATGTATTGCCGCAGGTTTTCCACCTGAAGGCTGCTGAGCAGGTTGAGTTGCTCGAGCAGCATGATGTCATCCGAGTTGATGTTTACAGGGTTTTCGGCAAGAAACTGATAATCTTCCAAAAGGTCGGTGAAATCGTAGTTTTCTTCGGCTGATTCGGTGATGCGTTCCAGTTGGTCTTCCATCATTTGCTGCAACCGCAGCCCTAAGGTGTCGGGCTGCTGGGCATGACTCATGGAGGCAAGCAGGATTGCCGAAAACAGCAAGAGTGAAATACGGATTTTTTTCATTTGCCGAACTGATAACTGATCCCTGACTGAAACGAAACTCCGAGTACCTGATGCATAGAGGCGGCGATGTCGAGTTTCAGCCTGCCAAAGTCGAATCCTGTTCCTATACTAAGCATCTCGGGTTGGGTGGAAAGACCCATACGGGCATAGAAAGTTTCGGTAAGGGTATATTCGAGACCCGCCCTGAGGTCGGCCTTGCGGTCTGATTGTTTGTCCACTTCAGCAGTGCCGGAAAATTTATCTGTAAATTGATAATGCACGCCAACACGCATGACCACCGGAACCCTTTCGTCGGTGTATGAGGAGAGCCGTGCCCGCACAGGGTTAAATACCCATGCGCCGACAACAAGTTTGTCGGTGAGGTTTGACTGTGCCCCCAAACCGAAGGTGATGTTATCGGCAGCTTCATAGCCTTCTCCAAAACGTGTTGAAAGGTAATCGAGTTCGACTCCCATCCTCAGGTATTGCCCGAACGAGCGTGCATAAGCCAGCCCAAGTTTGTTTTCATTAAATAAATTGTATCCAAACTGGTTAAAACTCAGTCCGAGCACGCCAAACCCTACAGGCAGGACAAATGCAGCACTTTTCAGCGAGAGTTCCTTCATCAGGAATCGGTTTTCGTAATACACTCCGGCTTCCGCCTGCATCATCAGCGCCATGCCTGCGGGATTATTGTTCACCGACCAAAGGTCGCTCAGTGCTACTGAAGCGCGCCCCATGCCTGCTGACCGTGCGCCAGTAGTGGCCACGCCTTCAAAGGCCGAAAGGGTATAATATGCGAAGAGAAACAGGATCAGAAGAACAGATTGTATCCGCATGTTGTGTGTCAGTTAAACGGACGAATGTATGAAAAAATTTGCTGGCTTCGCTGACTTAACAATTTGATTATGTACTTTCGTTTTTATTAATGCGGTAGTTCTGATTTTTTTAAACTGATAAACTTATGAACGATCAAGTAATGATTTTTCTTGGTGCGCTAGCCGACAACAACAGCAAAGAATGGTTTGATGCGCACCGGGATGAATATGAGCTTATTAAAAAAGAAACTACAGCCCTTGCAGAGAAACTGCTTGCGGGGTTGAATCAGCTTGACCCCACTCTGGGACTAACTGATGCGCGCAAGTGCATCTTCAGGATCAACCGCGATGTGCGTTTTTCGGCAGACAAGTCGCCCTACAAAACCCACATCGGCATGTTTTTCAACAAAGGCGGCAAGTCGAAGCCAACGGCGGGTTATTACCTGCATATTGAGCCTGGAAAAAGTTTTGCCGGAGGAGGTATATACGGCCCACCGGCTGAGGAGCTTAATGCCATCAGGCGCGAAATCTATTTTAATAGTGCTGAATTTGAACAGATTATTGGTCACAGGGAATTCAGGAATATATTTGGCACTTTGATGGACGAAGGAAAGCTTCAACGCCCGCCTAAAGGGTATCCTGCTGATTTTCTGGCCATAGAACTGTTAAAATATAAACATTACGTTGTCGGACATAATCTAAGTGATGCACAGCTATCTGCTTCCGGTTCCGTTGAATATATTTTGCAGATTTTCAGCAGAATGAAAGGGTTCAATCTATTTCTCAACCGGGCGCTCGAAATGGCTATGTAAAGGTCTTTCCGAAAACTTAAAAAATGCGACCGTTAACTTAATTACTGTTATTGTTGTAACACTAAAAGAAATATATTTGCAATCAAATTGGTTGGTTGTTTTATAAGTTCGAACTTGATGCCCTTGAAGCGCAAATCGTTTTTGTTGTTTTTTACGATTTGCCCCGACTTCAAGGGCATCCTCCTTTTATATCCTGTAAGATTTTACTAAACCAGTCGGCTGGTAATTACTTTTTTAATCTGAACCAGATCTGTTGTATCGCGAATTTCACGCAAGGAAATTAAGTTTTTCTGTTTCAGGCATGCATCAGATTCAGCTGTAAAATGAATACTTGATCCTGAGCAGAATGGTATCAGGCGAGCCGAAACAAAACATGATGAAGCAATGGTGTGTTTTTAGTGTTTTGTAAGCACCTCAGACACATTGAAACTGTGGTCTCCAATTTTCTCGCAATACACTACAAGTTGCTGATAAAACGCTCCTGCATTGACGTAATATTTTGAATCCTTGAGGTCTTTCTGGTGCTGATCGAGCAGTTTATAGCGCAGTGTGTTGATCTTTTCTTCGATGTCAGCATATGCAGGCATGTTTTTGGGTTCGGGCTGAGCAAGTTGTTGGTTCATCGTAAGCAATGAGTGCTGCACCAGGCCAAACATTTCGCTCAGATTGTTTCGTTGTTCCTGCGTAAACCATGCTTTCTGAGCGTTTTTGTTGTCGATGATCTTCGACATTTTGTAGCATATATCGGCTATGCTTTCGATGTTATTGGCTACAATCATCATTGAATTGACAAGCCTTGACCCCTCGGAACTGAGTTTGCTTTCGGTAAGACGCGACAGGTATTCCAGCACTTCTTTTTCCTTGCGGTCGGTCTCATCTTCGCGGTCACGCAGCTGTTCGAGCAGTTGCGCATACCGCTCCGGCTCTTTTTCCAGTAATAGATTGGGGATCATGTCGAACATATTGCTGACGCTTTGGCCCATATGATGCAACTTTTTCATTGCAAAAAGCAGCGAGATCTCTGAGGTGGACGAGACCAGATTGTCGCGGTAGGAGAGGGCCTTTTCGCTGCTTTCGAAGGGTTTAACGGAAATAATTTTGTTGGCCAGCCACACCAGACGGCCGGTGAAATGAATCAGGATCAAGGCCATTGTGATGTTAAATCCGCTATGAAATATACTGATCTGAAGAGGTTTTAAAATCTCAGATTCATGGCTGTCCGGGCCAAGAAACAGGTGGGAAAGGTTTTCAACACCCTGCATGTACCATTGCAGAAAGGGGAGGAACAATAGAGCACCAGTAAGATTAAACAGCGTATGGATCAGGGCAGTGCGTTTTGCATTGCGGTTGGCAATAAGGGCTGCTATATTGGCCGTGGCCGTAGTCCCAATGTTTTCGCCGATGACGAGAGCGGCGGCAACTTCAAAACTGATGATATCTTTGCTGAACATCACCATAGTTAGGGTGATGGTGGCAGTGGAGGATTGAATGAGGATGGTTACAACAATTCCGGTAAGCACAATAAGAAGGGTGGAATCAAAACCGCCTTCAGCCTGTCGGGCCAGAAAGCTTATAATCTCTGAATGCTGATTGATTTCGGGCAATGTTTCACGCAGGAACTGAAGTCCAAAAAACATGATGGAAAAGCCCATGAAAAACTCAGCCACTGATTTGCGCGAAGAGTTGGTTGACAGATACAAAGGAATAGTGAGTGCAAGCAATGGAAGAAGCGCAAGGCGGATGTTGAAACTAAATCCGAAAAAGGTGATTAGCCAGGAAGTTATGGTTGTGCCGATGTTTGCGCCCAGCACAAGTCCCACTGAATCAAGCACTGGAATAAGGCCTGCACTGACGAATCCCACCAGCATCACTGTTGCGGCAGAAGATGACTGTATGGTGCCGGTGATCAGCATACCGGTGAACAGGCCTCTCCAGGGATTTGAGGTGATCGACGACAGGTAGTGGCGCATCCTGTGCCCAGCGACCTTCTGCAGCGATTCGCTCATGATTTTCATCCCATAGAGAAAGAATACCAGCGAACCAAAGATGGACAGAAGATCGTAGATCAATCCTGTGGTGTTCATGGCTCCATCATGTTTTGAGGATAGAAAATATGCCGGAGTTTTTCGCGCCATGCGGCTGATGCTGCAAGCGGGAGGGACTCTCCGGGGCTGAGCTGCACACGGATGACGCCCATGCTCCTTGGAGCTATTTCATAAACATTATACACGAAAGAAAAACCGTCGTGGCTGAGGTAATTGTTCTCGTTTGGTGCTGCCTCTCCGCTGAAAAACCCTGCTTTGGTCAATGGGGCAGGGTTGCCGGGACTATATAACTGTTGCAGTTTTTGGTTGATGAGTCGTGTGAGGGCGGACAAACTGTCGCTATGAAAAACATCTTTCCAGCTTATGGAGTTTCCGTCATCGTCCACGATAAGATAGCTTATGTTGGTGAGTCCGTTAGCTCCTCCGGTGTAGGCATAGGTTGTTTTTTCGAGGCATAGCAATCCATGGCTGTTCAGCACCACCTGCATCAGCTGCACCCTTTCCCAGTCAGTGAGTCTGTTATGACCGGAAGTTTCTGCATCAGCTGAGGCCATTCGCCTGAATTGCTCTGTATATCGCCGTCCTTCCTGCTTCATCAGGCTGTCGAAAGGCATTTGACCGGTACTGTCATAGGGCAGGGAAGCAAAGCGGATCAGTGCATCAGACAAGGCTCTGTTTTGGCGGGCTGTGGCCAATATGGCATCAAGTTC
Organism: Bacteroidales bacterium; assembly: GCA_024710405.1. Classification (GTDB taxonomy): domain Bacteria; phylum Bacteroidota; class Bacteroidia; order Bacteroidales; family F082; genus UBA6192. Next base: position 50,095 of record JANJUV010000002.1, on the reverse strand, counting down.
CAGATTAGCTTCATGTTGATCTGTCGTGCCTTGCTGCACATAGCTTGTTTCCACATAACGGAGAAACTGCAATGATTGCCTGGCCTCTGTTGAACGGATCAGCAGCACATCGGTTGAAACATCCGTACAATTTACGTTAAGAAGCAGGGTGTCGGCACTACCCACAAACCTGCCCGTGAGACAGTTATGACTGGTGCCGTTTTCTTTGAGCGTGAAAGAAAACTCATCGCTCATTTTTCCGTTGAGTTCCTTGCGTGCAATTTGGATATTTTCAGCTGTTCTCTGATCGAAAGTGAACAAATTGGCCGATACGAACGCATGCGACTGTTCAAGATACAATATGAATGCTGTGCTTTCTGACAGGCCGTCATAGCGCAAGGCAATCCCGTTTGCATGAAGCCACACAGGCACAGCAATCAGAGTAAGCGTAACAGTATTTCGCAATCGTTTTAAACAGAACATTTGCAGCAAAACTACAAAAAGATAAAGTAAAGAGCTTAACTCAGTATTAACTAAAGTTTAAGCATTGGAATAACAGCCTGCGATCAGCGGATCAAAGGCGAAATACAACCCGCGATGTTGTGTTCAGGTATTTTCGGCTTTACACTGATACAAGTATTATTTTTGGCCTTCAAACCGATATCCGAGTGTATCGAGTGTTTGTTTCACCTGATCGAGGTCAATGTTTTCTCCGGTAAGCTGCACAGTTTGGTCCTGAAGGTTTGCCACCACCTGCTGTATGTTGTCAAGTTTACTCAGATTGGTTTCTACACTGTTTTTGCAATGGTTGCATTCCATTCCGCCGACAGAAATTGTTGTTACATTGTGGTTGTCTGAAGTGTGCATGGTTGTTGCCATTTTTGAATGTTTCTTAAAATAACGCCTGACGAATGCATTTATAACCAGCAATGTAAGCACTATTGCTGAGGCCGTGCCCACCCATTCGGGGATGAGGCCATGGTGGTGATGGTGGTGGGGGCCGTCTTGCATGATGCTAAACCATTCGTGGGGCAGCATATTGATCAGGTTGCCGAAGATCAGGGCGCCAGAGGCAATGGTCAGTATGTAAATCCATGTTTCTTTCCGGCCGAAGGATTTGAATAGCACAGTGAAAGAGGCTGAGTTGACGGCAGGGCCTGCCATAAGCAGCACCAGTGCGGCACCGGGCGACAGTCCTTTCATCAGGAGCACTGCTGCAACAGGCACAGAGGCGGTCGCACAGAAATATATGGGGATGGCCGCGAGCAGAATGACGAACATGCCTATGAAGTCATTGGGTATGAATGCGCTGAAAAAATCATCGGGCAGCACAACAGATATTAATGCAGCGATCATCAGTCCGATAACCAGCCATTTTGAAATATCCTGAAGGAATTCAACGAAGGCATAACGAAGCATATAGCTGATGGTCCGGGGGGGGGTGTCGTCTTGAGCATTGTTTTTGGCCTGAGGTTCTGTTTTTTCGCGTGTGAGCCAGTTGGTGAGGGCGCCTCCGGCCAGCCCGGTTACCAAAGCAGCGATCGGCCTTACGATGGCAAATGGAAGTCCCAGCATGGAATAGGTTACCAATATGCTGTCGACACCCGTTTGGGGGGTGCTGATCAGAAAGGCGTTGGTGGCACCTTTGGATGCTCCGTTATGACGGAGCGAGAGCCCTGTCGGCAACACACCGCATGAGCACAAAGGCATAGGCACTCCAAGCATGGCGGCGTGAAACACCGATTTCAGATTGGGTTGGCCCATATATTTAAGGAGAAGCTTACGTGGAAAAAACACCCTGAGTATGCCCGCAAACAGAAAACCGAAAAGCAGATAGGGCGACATCTCTACAGTGAGTTTCCACAGTTCGTGCAAAAAGTCGGTTAAAAATCCGGTGATCATCGTTTTTGCGATTAGGCGATACAAATGTACCTTAAACAGATAGTCTAATTGGTTAAATTCTTGTTAAAGCTTGTTGATTATAGCGGTTTCTTATGCATGGCCTTCTTTTTCTGCGTCGAATTGCTTTAGAAAAGCCTGCATGAATTCGTGGCGATGCAAGGCAATTGTTTTTGCGGCATCGGTGTGCAGCCTGTCTTTGATCAGGAGAAGCTTTTCGTAAAAATGATTGATGGTTGGCGAAGAGGACCGGGCGTATTCGGCTCCGCTGCTGAATGTTTCAGGCACGAGGTTTTCATTGTAAAAGGGCCTGTTGCGGTGGCCGCCATAACTGAAGGCGCGTGCAATACCGATGGCACCAATGGCGTCAAGGCGGTCGGCATCCTGAACTATCTTAAACTCAATGCTGCGCTCCTGTTTCATCCCGAAGGAATGCCTGAATGACATATGACGGATGATGTCCGTAACATCTGAGATCGTCTTCTTGTCAACGCCGGTGTCTTTCATCCATTGAGCAGCCATCTCAGGCCCGGCATCTTCATCGCCGCCGTGAAATTTAGCATCGGCTACATCATGAAGCAGAGCAGCCAGAGCAATAATCGTTGTTGAAGCCTTTGTCCCTGAAGCCAATATAAGTGCCATTTGGTACACACGCATTACATGACTGAAATCGTGCCCGGGCTCTGCGTCCCTGAGCTGTTCGCCGACAAAGGCTTTCGCCTGCTCAATCCACTGTTCCATAAAGAATGAATTGCCTGATGGCTGTCATGTCAAACGGCTGATCACCTCTGATGCGCAGCAGAGGGAAGCTGCAGTTTTCAGCTTGACCATGTTTCATATAGCTTTCCCAGATATGCCTGAGATACCAGTCGGGCTGAGGCCCCCAGCGAAAATCGTTGTTTTTCCGCTGAAGAAAAGTATGACGTTCGATCTCAATGAAAATGCCTTTATCAAACATTCGCAGCGTTTCGGGATGGTGAAAAACAAGCAGCCCTTCAGCGATAACCAGATTGTCTTGTTTGTGATGCCATGTGATGCTGTGCATAAACTTCTCATGATCGATGGATTCAGGATGCTCCCAGTCGGGTCTGCCGTTGATCATCGGAAAAAATTTCTCATCAGCAATAAAGTCATCCTGGCAAATAATACTGATTTTTTTTTCGGGCAGGACATCTTGAATTTCGGTTGCCAATGTCGATTTGCCCGCATTGCTGACACCTCCTATGGCTAAGATCATTTTGCGTGTGGCTTTACGGTTGGTACAAATTCATAAGCGCCGATGTCCGGTGATTGGCTTCTGTCAGTTCCATTGAGGTCGTGAGGGACTTCAGCTGAAATGCTGATGTTTCCCTTGTCAATCAGGGGTGACAGAGAATCGGGCCGGAAGTCGAAATTTGAGTAGTCCACAAAAAGTGGGTCGTCGTTTTTGAGGCAATTGACAAATGCTGGCCAGTCGGTGAAGTTTCGTCCGGTTTTTACAAGACAGTGCTCAAAAACATAGGCAGAATCGGCTCCGGCCTTAAAATCTGTTTGAATCTCTTCAACTGCGGAACCATAGATGACAGAGTTGCCGGCATAAAACTGGAAATTAACAGTTACTATGTTTTCTTCTGCGTCTGTGAAGTAGTTATTCAAAAACAGTGAGGGGTTGTTTCTTGGACTGAATGACCAGTTGTTGGCAAAGGTGGCATGCCTGAAAGTGTAGCTTCCGCCCATGGTCAGTGCTGCTGTGTAGTTACCGCAATTGGCAAGAACGAGGTTGTCTGCTTCTATGGTAAAAAGCCGTGCAAACAGCCCCAATCCAGTATGGTTTTCAATGATGGTATTGTTGATAATCAGCTTATTAGATGTCGGTCGCAGGAATGATTCTGCCTGCAGGCCGATGTATCCGTTGCGGATGATTGCATAGTCAATTTCGTGATCATAGCCGGCACGGCCTTCCATCAGCCAGATGCGATCCCATTGGCCGGGAACGTTGCGGTAGGGTTGATCAAGCCTGTCTCCCTGAAAAACCACAGGATTTTCCAAGGTTCCTTTCACCTTGAGTACACCATCGGCAAAAGCCCATAATCCTGATTTATCGTGGAAATGCACCTGCGTGCCTTCTTCGATAATCAGTGTACCATAGGAGTTAATGAGGGCATATCCGTAAACCACATAAGGCCGGTTGGATGTCCACACTGTTGTCTGCAGACTGTCGGCAACGATACTGAATGGAGGGAAACCCTCAATTTGTTGGTCGGCAAGGATATAAACCGCATTTTGGCCCCATGCCACCAGTTTGATGCGTTGTTCGTTGCCGTTGGTCATGAACCTGAGTTCGTCCTCCACCACAAAAGGATTGTTTTCATCCGAAGGGTCAACGGTTACCCGCACAAAGATATAAGCGCTGTCGTTGGCAGCAATCTCCAGATCGTTTACCGTATTGCCGGCTGCACCGTCAACATTGATCCTGAAAGCGGACTGGGCGCCCGACTGCAGGCTTACAGATGAAATTCTGATCCGTTCACTGTTTTTGTTATATACCATTAGCTGTTTGGTCACCGAGCCAATGGATGTGAAAACGGTGTCAAATATCACTGTGTCGGCAGAAAATGATAGCTGATATAAAGGACTGGAACCAATCTCATCCTTACGGCAAGAGGTGGTAACAATAAGCAGTAAAGTGATCAACAGCAGACCTGCTGCGAAATATTCCGATCTTAGATTTAAAAATTTAGTTGTTTCCGTCATGTTTCTGCAAAGATAATCAACAAAGCTCATACGTGACTGCAAACGAATTATTGTATTTTCGTACACTTATTCATGTGAAGGTTATGAAACGAATTGGTTTTTTATTGTTGGTTTTCTGTTTGCTGTCAGTAACATCTACGCTGAAGGCACAGTTCTTTCAGGAACAAAATGAATTTGAACGCAAGTGGGTGTTCGGCGGAGGGTTCGGACTGGGGTTTTCGAGCAATGGTTCCAATATTCTTGTGGCACCGCAATTGGGGTATATGTTGAATCCGAGATGGGAACTTGGAAGCAGGCTCACCTATAACTATTACAGCTATAAAGACGGGTCATTTAAGTTTTCTACGCATAATTATGGTGGAGGTTTTTACACCACATACGACCTTTTCAGGGGCTTGTTGCTACATGCTGAGAATGAGTGGTTGAGCTACGAAAAGGTGTATTTTAACCTTGAACGCGAAAGAGCCTTGGTGCACAGTGTCTTTGTTGGCGGAGGATTACGGCAGTATTTGTCGGGCAGCAGCTATGCTTCAATCATCATTCTCTACAATCTGAACGAAACTATTGATTCCCCCTACGAAAACCCCTTGTTCAGAATCGGTTTCGGTTTCGGTTTTTAACCGATTCCCTCACCACTGAAATCAAATTCAATAATTGAATATCTAAAGAAGATTGTACGGGATGCAGTATTAACTCTCGTTTTCATTTGGTCACTTTTCCTTTGAAACTTTTCTGATAATCTGTCCAATTGGTTTTTTTCCAGGCTTCGGTAGCAAAGAAATGAAGCACGGGTTCAAAGTCGGCCGGAGGATAATACCCCGGAACTGCTGTGATTACTGATTGGTCGGGGTTGACAAACACATACGATGGGTAGGATAATCTGCCGTTGAGCAGGAAGATGGCCAGCTCGTGGGCACTTCTTTTCTGTCCGGGCTTAGGTTGTTTGAAAGTCTTGTTGTTAAACTGTGCATCTTTTTGGCCTTCGGCATCGAACTTCACCGCATAGTAGTTTTTGTTCATGTATGCGGCAATAACAGGATTGCTGAAGGTGTTCCTGTCCATCTCGGTGCACCACTTGCACCAGTCTGTGTACATATCGATGAATATTTTCCGTGGTTCTTTTTTCGCTTTGGTCAAGGCCTCTTCGAGGCTCATCCAGTTGATTTTTTCCTGAGCCACCATTGTGTTTAGACCTGCAAACAGCAGTAGTATGATAAGCATGGGAGTTTTCATAGACTTAATAACGGTTATAGCGATCCATTTCGCGCTGAGAATCTTTCTTTTTCAGGTCTTCGCGTTTGTCGTAATGATGTTTTCCTTTGGCCAGTGCGATTTCGAGTTTTGCCAGTCCTTTTTCGTTTATAAACAGCGTGACGGGGATGATTGTAAATCCTTTTTCACGCACTTTCACCAGAAGTTTTTTGAGTTCCCTGAAATTCATCAGTAGTTTGCGGTCGCGTTTGGGTTCGTGGTTGTTGTAAGTTCCATAAGTGTATTCGGCAATATGCATGGCCTGAACGATCAACTCATGGCCTTTAAAGGTGCAGTAAGCATCATTGATATTGGCTTTGCCGCTGCGAATGGATTTTATCTCGGTTCCGGTAAGCACGATGCCGGCAACGAATTTTTCAACAATGAAATATTCGAAGCTTGCTCTTTTGTTTTTGATGCGTATGCTGTCCTTTGACATGGGGCGCAAAGATAAACGAATCAGACATACCTGCGTAAAGTTTTTCGGGCCGCAGCTTCAGCCTGCAAGCTTTGTTTCTGTTGTATTAAGACTGTTTACGGCGGTTGATGACAATCTTTGTTTTCCATTTCCCGGTTCTGAAATACAGGAAGGAAAATAAGGCGCCCAGCGCCCATGCTATCGGAATGCCCCACCATATTCCTTCAGGACCCATTTTTTGTGCTAAAAACCACGATATGGGAATGCGTACCACCCACAGCGAAAACAGAGTGACAAACATGGGGATCAACGTATCTCCGGCACCACGAAGCACACCGTTATACACAAACATAGTCGAGAAAACAATATAGAACACACTCACTATATACAGGTAATCCTTGCCCGCTTCAACCACTTCGGGATCGTTCGTAAACATACTCATGATTGAAGTGGGAAAAAGCCAGGCAACCACTGTAACTCCTAACGAGATATAAGTAGTCATTCGTAAGGTTGCATGAAGTCCGCTGCGCACCCGTTCATGCTTGTTGGCTCCAATATTCTGCCCCACAAACGACGATAAAGCAGCGGCAAAGTTCATGGCCGGCAACGCTGCAAACGAATCAATGCGCATGGCTATGGCATAGGCTGCAATCACGCTGGTGCCGAACATATTAACTACTTTATACAAAGCAAGCATGCCAACAGCCACAAAGGTCTGCTGAAAACCGGTCGGAAGTCCTATCTGCATACTCCTCCTGAAGATCTCCCGGTCGAATTTCATGCTCAGTGGTTTAAAAATAAGCATGTCGTTGGTGCGGTGCAGATAAACAATGATCGAAATAAATGCGCCTGCCTGTGCAATAATGGTGGCTATGGCCACACCTTCAATGCCCCAGCCGAATACAACCACAAAAACAATATCAAGGACGATATTGACCAGGGTTGAAATAACCAGAAAATACAGAGGAGTGCGTGAATCGCCCAGTCCTCTAAGTATTGCTGTTGTGCCCTGAAAACCAAAGAAAAACACAAACCCGGTCGCGTACAGGTTGAAATACAGGCTGGCCTGAGGAATAACTTCTTCGGGCAGGTCGATTAGCCTGAAGATGGCACGGCTGCTGATGACACCGATAAGGGTAAGAACGATGGAGGCGAAAAACAGGAAGATATACAGCGTATCAATGGCTCTTCGAACATTCAGCAGGTCTTTTGCGCCGTAATACTGCGCAATGATAATGGTGGCTCCTGTCGCAATGCCGATAATCAAAGAGATGAGTGTGAAAATAAGCGGAAAGCTCGCGCCAACGGCTGCAAGTGCTTCATTGCCAAGATATTTTCCAATGACAATACTATCAACAATATTATACATCTGTTGAAAAATATTGCCATACAACATAGGCAGTGCAAAACTCAGAATGAGTTTGCCTTCTTTTCCTTCCGTAAGATCACGCATGCCTGCCATTGATGGTGGAACCATAAAAATGTTGGCAAAAGTAACTGTTTTTTTAAGCAATGAGGGAGGCGCTGCTGTCGTATAACGGATCAGAAATCTGTCTCATATCAGATTTATTAGTTCATTATCAATTCATTATATAATTATCACATAATGTTCTTTAGTTAATTGATGAGCATAGCGTTCAGAACGACAGACCAAAAAGCAAAGACATGTATAGGTTCGGAATTTTTGTAGTCTGATTTTGAGTAATTTTGCCTTCTGGCAGCTGACATTGTCGCGTTCCGTTTCGTGCGGAATGAGGAAAGTCGGGACAGCAGAGAGCGCCATACTTCCTAACAGGAAGGTCCTCCGGAGGGGGGAACAGAGAGTGCCACAGAAAATTACCGCCCGTCAAAAACGGGTAAGGGTGAAAACGTGAGGTAAGGGCTCACGCTGCCGGGTGGCAACATCAGGCAGGGGTAAACCTTATGGGCTGCAAGGCCAAATATGCCGGTGGTTCTGCCATGTGCAGACTAAGGGTGGCTCGCCCGATACCGGCGGGTAGGCCGCAAGAGCCTGCAGGTGACTGCAGGCCTAGATAAATGACAATGGCCCGCCATAGGCGGGCAACAGAATCCTGCTTACCAGGCTGCCACTCAGGGCTGCGGCCATCCGGCCGCAGCCTTTTTGCAATAAGACGCCAGTGATTGCGTTTTCTATATCATGTCATGGAATAATATGAAGTATTTAACACTCTATCAATGACGTTGCAATCAATCACAAATAGTCTGTTTGCATTTCATATCAGATGACAACATAGCTTTGTTGAAAAGTATTTTGCCTGCCGGACATGCAGAAATTTACTATTGATACTTTTATACACGCAAAAATTCAAACTAAATGAGTAAGAGTTCTTTTTGTAAAATGTTGGTAACAATAGCGTTATTCTTTGTTGTGCCTTTGTTCACACAAGCACAGCAAAGTGCTGTTCACCTTGATCCCGACAAAAGCTATCGCGAAGCAGTTGATTTGTTCGAGAAGGGATTGTATGCTGCCGCCAGAGAACAGTTCAGGGTAATTCTGAGTTCGGAAATTCATCCCCAATCAGCACTTTATGTCGATGCAGCTTATTATGATGCTGTTTGCGCCATTGAATCCGGTGATAAAGATGCTTCGGCCAAAGTGAAGGGTTTTGCCGATACATACAGGTCAAGCCGCTGGATGTCGCGAATCACACTGCTTCAGGCAAGAGTGTATTTCAAGGAAAACAATTTTCAACAGGCACTTAATTCGTTCCGGCAGGTGAGCCCATCATCTCTAACACGAGCCGAACGAAATGAGTATTTTTTTAAAACAGGTTTTGCACAGTTCAGAACCAACGATAACGATCGGGCTTTGGTAAACTTTGGAAAGGTTAAACAGGAAAAAAGCGTCTGGCAAAACCCTTCGATTTACTATTATGCACATATACAATATCTTAAAGCTAATTATGACGATGCCCTGAAGCATTTCAGGCTGATAGAGAAGGACAGGGCATTCAGCAGGCAGATACCTGTTTATGTATTGCAGATTCATTACCATCAAGGAGCTTTTGACAAGGTTACCGGTATGGGCGAAAGTGTCATGAACACTGCCGACAAGAAGCACCGGCCAGACATTGCCCGCATGATGGCCGAGTCATACTACCGCAACAAGGACTTTGCAAAGGCCCATGAATACTACACTATTTATGAGCAAACCGGCAGGAAGCAGTTCAGTCGCGACGACCATTATCAGATAGGTTATTCAAAATACAAAACCGGAAAGGTGAAGGAATCCATTTTCAATTTTCAGCAGGCTGTTGGCAAGGACGATGCACTCAGCCAAAATGCTTACTACTATCTTGGAAAAGCTTACTATGAGACAGGACAGACCAATTTTTCCCGCAATGCCTTTCTCTCAGCCCACAAATCAAAGTTTGATGCCGCTATAAGCGAAGATGCCCTGTTCAATTATGCCAGACTAAGTATTGAGGCCGGAGCCGATCCGTATAATCAGGCAGTTCAGGCACTCGAATCTTATCTGGCCGGTAACCCTTCCGCCGAACGACGCAATGAGGCCTCCTCCTATATTGTTCAGCTATATCTGAATTCTCGCAATTATCAGGCTGCCCTTGAGTCGCTCGAGAAAGTCAGGCCCAGAAGCCGCGAGCTGCAGACGATTTATCAGCAACTGACCTATTCGAGAGGTATTGAGCTGTTTAACCGGGCTGAGTTTGCCCAGGCAATCACCTATTTTGAGAAAGCTGTTTACGAAAAAGCCGATGGCCAATTGACTGCCAGGGCTACTTTCTGGCTGGCGGATTCATGGTACAGACAAAAGAAATTTGATCAGTCACGTAAGTATTTCCGTGATTTTCTGGCTCAACGCGAAGCATCAAAGCTTGAAGTTTTCCCGTTGGCATCCTATAATATTGGATACACCTACTTCAACCAGAAACAATATCAGGAGGCGCTTCCTTCTTTCAGGCAGTTTGTAAATCAGTCTTATCCGAAACAGCCCAAGCTGACTTATGATGCCTGGCTGCGGATAGGCGACATCCATTTCATCAGCCGGCAATACACTGAGGCAGCAAACGCCTACGATCAGGTCGTCAAGGCCCGCCAGCCCGAAGCAGATTATGCACTTTTGCAAAAGGCACAATGCTTTGGTGCGCTGGGAAATTTCAACCTGAAGATCGCAACACTTGAAGAATTAGTGCGCAACCACCCCAAATCGGCCTTTTACGACAATGCACTCTACGAAATGGCCTCAACAAGTCTTGTCAATAATGACACCCGTTCAGCCCTTGCATATTTTGACAGACTCGTCCGCGAAAAACCCCGTTCGCAATATGCCCGGGAGGCGCTGATGAAAACCGGCCTGATCTATTTTAACAACGACCAGAACGACCGTGCCATAACAAGCCTTAAAAAGGTAGTGGAGGACTATCCGGGCACTACCGAATCGCGCGAAGCACTCAATACCTTGAAAGCTATTTATATGGAAATGAATAAGCTTCAGGACTTTTTTGTATATGCCGAAAAATCCGGAGCAGGAAGATTCACCGGTACCGAACAGGATTCGCTCGCCTTTGTCATGGCTGAAAACTTCTATCTCGAAGGAAGGTATAGCGATGCAGCAATAGCTTTGGAAACTTATATTAATAAATATCCTTCGGGAGCAAACATACTGACCGCAAACTATTATCGTGCACGCATAGCCCTGCGCGACAAACAATCCGACAAAGCCCTTCAGGGATTTAAGTTTATTATCGATTTTCACGATAACCAATACACCGATGAGGCCTTGCTCGAATCAGCAAGAATTCTTTACGACCGTGAAGACTATACAAAGGCAGGTGAGTATTATAAACGTCTTTATAGTCAAACCGATGAACCACTCCGGCAACTTGAGGCCCTCGAAGGAAGCATGAAAAGCAGCTATTTTCTCAAGCGCTATGAGGATGCAATAAAAGAAGCCAGAATGCTTAGATCAGCCGAAAGGGCTGGAAAAGAGCAACAACAGCAGGCATCATATATACTCGGTAAATCACTGCTTGAACAACGAAATTTTGTTGCAGCTGCTGCAGAACTAACTTCTGTTGCGCAGGATGCCAGAAATGTACTCGGCGCCGAAGCTGCTTACCTGCTTGCCGTTATCAGCTATGAACTCGGGCAATATGACGAGTCCGAAACTAAAGTCTTTGCACTGGCAGATAACTTCGCTGCACATGAATACTGGGTTGCGCGCGGATTTATTCTGCTTGCCGATGTGTATGTGAAGAAAGACAATGTGTTTCAGGCTAGAGAAACACTGCAAAGTATCATCGACAATTACAAGGGCGAAGACCTGCGCTCGGAAGCAGCACGCAAATTAAGTCAGCTTAAATAGAACCGGATAAAACAAGAACGATCATGTTTAAACGAATAATATCAATCAGTTTCTTAGCAGTAATCATGTTTCCGGCAACATTGTTACACCAGTTGATGGGGCAATCGCACAACGAAAGAGTTACCATTGTAGGCTCTTTTCAGCCTCAAATCGGAGATTTCTCGAAAATCAATGTCGAACCCGGTCTGGATCAGGCTGAGTTCCGTAAACCGGAACTCCGCTACTCCTTTATTGATAAGTTGGCGGAGACCAAAACAGAACTTGAAAAGATACCGGCACTTGTAGTGGTTCCCGATCGGGCAACATCTGCATTTAACAACTATTTCAGGTTTGGATTGGGCAGTCTGCTGTCACCGGGCCTGCTCTACAGGCATCATTCGGAAATAGCCGATCAGACTTATTTATCGCTGGGGCTGAGACATCTGTCTTCATGGACTGATATTCCTGAATATGCACCTTCCGACTTCATGACCAATGCACTGAATTTCGGGTTGCGCCACGAATTATCGAACCACAGTATTACCGGCAATGTTGTGTACCGGAATGACCAGCTCAATTATTATGGTTTTAAGCCAGATGATTTTAATATAATACCCGAAAAAGATGAGATCAGGCAGGCATATCATACAATAGGTTTAAATGCGGGCCTCGAAAACCGCTATGATGACATAAGCAGCCTACATCATTCAGCCACAATTGGCTTTAACAGAAAATCAAACCGAGACGAGACCTCTGAGAATCATTTGTTTCTCGATGCTGATGCCTATAAAGATATGCAACTGTTTGGCTCCGGAAGGCAGTCTGTCGGTCTAAAAGCAGGAGTCGATTATTTTGCTTATGCAGACACTCTGAACGCGGGATCAGCCGGTAAACTCAGGCTTGTCCCTGCTATTGGTATGTCAGGCGATTTTTTCAGGCTCAGGGCAGGTGTACAGATGGATATGGCTTTTGGCGACAGTGCACAGACACTGCTAGCGCCCGATATCAGTGCCAACCTCTTCCTGCTTGAGAATGCCCTTGATGTTTATGCCACCCTTGGCGGAGGACTGAAGCGGAATGGATTCACGGCATTGAGCAACGCTAATCCTTTCATGGATGCTATTGTACCCGTGATCTGGGAAAGGACGCCTTTGGAATTTAAAGCCGGTATGCGGGCAGCCCTGATCAAAAATATTGATCTGCATGCTGCTGTATATTATGCTCAGGTTAATCAGATGGCACTTTTTGTCACTGACACAATCCAAGCCTGGGATAATAAATTTACGGTTCTGTATGACAATGTCGGTCATTTTGCTTTTCTGGCTGATGCTGCATTTCAGCTGAATCAAACGGTCAGCCTTAAAGGCGAACTGGCCGTAAACAGTTATTCTCCCGAAAGGGAGCAGCGTGCATGGCATAAATCAATGTTTACGTTTAAGGCAGGGGCTGATATAAGGCCTGTCGAAAAGCTGATACTTGCAGCATCGATGCAGTTTGAAGGGCCGAGATACGCTCCTGTATGGAGCAATGGTGTGCTGAATGAGCAGGAACTAAAACCCTGGCTTGATCTGAATCTTGGTGCCGAATACCTTATAAACGAACAATTTACGGTCTTTGCGGAGCTGAACAACATGATCGGCACCCGTTACGAACGCTTTTATAACTATCCTGTTCAGGGCCTACAGTTGTTTGGTGGGTTTTCCTACAAATTCTGATGAAAGGTTCTGAAAGATTGGCGTTTTGTGATTGATGAGTTAGGTGGCTTTCGTAACCTGATTCTATATTTGGATGAAGCCCCTTCTGGCTCATTCATCCGAACCCTGAAGTCGCACGTCCAGTGCATCGCGCAGCGCATTACCCACCAGCATGAAAGCCATTACCATAAACATAATGGCCAGGCCTGGGAGTATAGCCAAATAGGCTGAATCGAGTATAATATATGCGTAGTTCTCTTTGATCATGCTGCCCCATGATGGAACAGGAGGCTGAACGCCCAGACCAAGGAAACTAAGTCCGGCCTCGATGAGAATGGCCGATGCAAAATTTGCCGCCGAAATAACTATCACCGGGCTAAGGATATTCGGAACAACATGTCTGGAGATAATCCTTAAATTGCTATAGCCCAGCGCCCTGCCGGCTTCAATATATTCTTTCTCACGCAAAGGAATGATCTGTCCGCGCACAATGCGTGCCACCTCTACCCACATCGTCAGTCCAACAGCAATGAAAACCTGCCAGAAACCTTTACCTAAGGCAAAAGTGATAGCAATCACCAGCAATAGCGTGGGCAACGACCACACAACATTGATCAGCCAGACAACAAAATCATCTGTGCGACCACCAAAGTATCCACCGATACTTCCGACCGATATGCCAATGATCAAAGAAATCAACACCGAGATAAACCCAACGGACAAACTTACCCTGGTTCCTATGATCAGTCGGCTGAGCATATCCCGCCCGAACTGATCTGTACCAAGCCAATAAGTGCTATAACTCAGACAGTTTTTATGAATATCATCTATCAGTTCTTCACGCGATTTGGTCTCAGGCATATCCTGTGCATTTTTAAAGCTGAATTGCCCGTCAGTATGCTTTATGTCTGATGCCCCGGGGTGAGTAAGTGCAAGCAGATGAAATGAAACCGACAGCGAGGTCGAGTCGGGGTCATAAATAACTGCATGCAGACTATCTCCAATGATTTTGTAAGACCGTATGGGAATGATTTGCCTTTTGTCGGGCAATCCGAAAAACATTTTCCTGAAAAATCCTGTGCTTTCCGAATTACCGCCCACTGGCGGTTTGAGCAGGCTTACCCTGAACCCTGGTTTCATGGTGGATATTTCCAGCAATTGCATATTGGCATTTGGACTTTTGTCAGGAGTGATCAGATAACCGGTAAGTGCAATAATGATGCTTAAGACAATAAAGGATAAAGAAATCATTCCTGTTGTGTTTCTAGAGAATTTCTTCCAGGCCAGAAATGCAGGAGAACTTGATTTGAAGCCCTGATCCATGTTTTAATGATTTCAATCACAAATGTAATCCTTTATTCCTGTAGTGAGCAATCCGCCATATGTCCGCGGCTTTTTTCATTTGCTTATAAACAAAAAAAAAGTGTATATTTGCGACCTCAATTACGGTGGCTATAGCTCAGCCGGTTAGAGCATCAGATTGTGGTTCTGAGGGTCGTGGGTTCGAATCCCATTAGCCACCCAAGCCCGGGTTCGCCCGGGTTTTTTTTATGACAATGTTATTTGTCGGTAATTCTCACATTTTTCCGAAATAATTATGCCTTTAGAACACACCCTTTATTCAAAGAATTTATTGTGTTTAAAAACAAATCAGTAATTTGGCTCATTCTTTAGAATAAAACAGCAGATCAACTATTCACTTACAAAACATGCTTAAACGCAGATTGCTGATATATATCGCGTTAGCCCTAATGAGTTTACACCATGCAACGGCTTCGGTTGATCTGGATAGCCTCTATAAAGTAAGCATTGCCTGGAAAGCCAGTGATTCGGCCCGTGTGTTGGCCAATCTTGAAATAGCCTTCAATCTTAGGTATAGCTCCGACAGTCTTTTTATGGGCAGCACTGGCATGGATTATTATGCCAAATCATTGAATACAGCTAAAAACGAGCATTTGATCAGACTGCTGCTGGAGCGAATGGATTATCAGGGTGTTTCGGCACGCAACAAGTCCGACTATCGCCTTGCATTACATATTCATTCTTTCGAAAAGGGAGTAGCAGATTCGCTAAACCGGCCTGATGCCAAAATTCGGGCGCTGAACAATACGGGTGTAGTTTACAGACGATTGGACGACTACACTAAAGGTATGGATTATCACTTACAGGCACTTGAACTCGCTGAGGAAATAAATGACACCAAAGGATATGTGGTTGCAGGTAACGGACTTGGCAACATTCAGTACCTGCTGGGCAATTATGAAGAAGCGCTGAGATGGTTCAGAAAATGTCTGCGGATAGAACAATCTATGAACCAGTTGCTCGGGGTTGCCATCAACCTGAACAATATTGGAAATGTGTATATGAAAAGGGGCGAACTCGACAAAGCTATGGAATACTATATGCTTTCGCTTGAAGTGAACCGAGAGCTTGGCTCCGCAAAAGGAATAGCCATATGCTATAACGACATTGGAAACGTATACCGTCTGCAAGGAAATTATGATAAAGCGCTTAATTTTCATCTGCTTGCATTAGAGCTGAACCGCGAGCAAGAGGATTTCAATTTTCTGGCATACAGCTACATACAGGCTGGAAAACTGTACGTTGACATGAATGAGCCTGACAAGGCCATACCCTTTATCAAAAAAGGAATCGAGCTTTCGGACAACACCATGACAAAAGCCAATCTCAAAGAAGCCTTCGGGCTGATGTTCAGGGTGTATAAGCTCAAAGGTGATCCATGGCAGGCACTTCGCTATTATGAGTTGTCCGCAGCCATGCACGACAGTATCCTGAACGAGCAAACACGAATGCGGGTGTGGCAGATGCAGATCCTTTTTGACCGCGAACGAAGCGAAAACCAGATTGCCTTGCTCCAAAGTGAGAGTGAGATCAGTGCTCTTAGACTGAAGCGTCAGCAGTTTTTTAATCTTCTCATTGGTTTTTTCCTTGTTGTTTCTGTCGCTGCCGTAATTCTGCTGATGTATTTTATCAGAATCAGGACACGAAACAACAGGCTTCTGCTCGAGAAAAACAGTCAGATCGAACAGACGCAGAAGGAATTGCAGATTTATGCTGATAAATTGCTTGAAGCAAAGGAAGAAGCCGAACAAAGCAATAAGGCCAAGAGTATTTTTCTGGCAAATATGAGTCATGAGATACGTACACCCATGAATTCCGTTATCGGATTTGCAGACATTCTGTCCAATGTATTGCAGGATTCAAAGCAATTGTCGTATCTTGAATCAATACGCAACAGTGGAAAGAATCTGTTGACACTAATCAATGATATTCTGGATCTGTCAAAGATTGAAGCCGGTAAAATGGAGATTGACCGCGGGCCTGTTGACCTGCAAAACCTGTTCCTAGAGATGAAATCAATGTTCGAGCCCCAGCTTACGGCGAATAGCAACACCCTTAAGATTTACATTGAGGAGGGTATGCCAGGACAGATTTTCCTTAGTGGCCAGCGGCTCAGGCAGGTGTTGTTCAACCTGTTGAGTAATGCATGTAAGTTTACCGAAAACGGACAGATCAGTATTACAGCTTTCTTAGGTGCGGGTGAAAAAGAGCATACTACTGACCTGCATATTCATATAAAAGATACCGGAAAAGGTATTCATCCCGCTGAAGTCTCAAAAATATTTGATGTTTTTTACCAGTCGGGCTCGGCCGGTGAGAAACATCAGGGCACCGGACTTGGCCTCACCATCACAAGCCGTTTCGTGGAAATGATGAACGGTACGATTGAAGTTTTCAGTGAGCCTTCAAAAGGTTCCCTGTTCAAACTTGCTTTTAGAAACATTGATTTTGAATCGGTTCAGCACTCAGTTTCTCCAGGGAAATTCATGTTTAAAGACCATGAATCTGCAGAATTACCCCGTATAGCTTTGCTGACTTATGATCAGGCTTTGAGCGACATCGCTTTGGAAGTTTACCGAAACAATCAAGGACAATTACTTCTTCTTTCTACAGATCATAATCAATGGAAAACATCATTAAATCAGGAATTTCAGTTTGCGCTGGTTGATGAACTTACATGTGCTTCAGAAGAGAACGGGCGGTTAAATGATCTGTTCGATCACGTTTTTTTATTGCGCTCTGTCGGCCCGCAAAGCAGTTTTGCTCCGCTGAATTTCACCGGCGCTTTCCCTCGTCCGTTGACATCTTCACAAATGCGGAGTGTCCTTTTAAGTATTGAAAACAGATTGCAGAATCAAATAGTATCGGCTCATGCAAAAAGCAAACTAAGTGATGAAGAAATAAATCCGTTGATTAAGCTCTGGGAAAAAGCGCTTCAAAGTCATTTTCTTGAAGATGCGGCCATCTTTGCACAGGAACTGCTGCGTTACGGTGAGCAGAAAAACTTCAGCAAACTGATGCGCTACGCTATTCAGCTTCAAGATTATATTCAGGCGTTTGATGTCGAAAACACGAAAAAGTACCTGAAACAATTTGAAACCCTCAGCCGTCAGATTTCGGATACGTCGGACTAATATTTAAACCAATGGCATTGTACAACATTTTGATTGTCGATGATCTGCCCCGAAACATACAGGTATTGGGCAAGATACTTACTGATGAAGGTTTCAGGGTTGCATTTGCAACCAATGGAACCGATGCGCTGAAACTTGTCGGAGAAACACAGTTCGATTGTATTCTGTTGGACATCATGATGCCTGTGATGGACGGGTATGATGTGTGTAAGGAATTAAAAAGCAGATTTTCAAGCCATGACATACCTGTTATTTTTCTTACAGCCAAAAACGATCAGGAAAGTATCGTCAAAGGATTTGCGCTTGGTGCACAGGACTATGTAACGAAACCGTTTAACTCGGCTGAATTGATCGCACGGGTCAGGACACATATTGACCTCGTGGAAAAAAGGAAGGAATTAAGCAACTTGAACCTTCATCTGGAGGATAAAGTAAGACAGCGCACAGCCGAACTGGAAATAGCAAACAAACAGCTGGCCCGGCTTGATCAGGCAAAGAATGATTTTCTGAACATCATCAGTCACGAACTGAGGACTCCACTCACCGGCATAACAGGACTTACCGGCCTGCTTGATCAGACAATTCTCGATGCCGAACAAAAAGAATACATACAGTATTTGAAAGAAGCGGCAGGAAGGCTTGCGCGCTTCGGCGACATAGCACTTCTGATTACATCCTTGCAGTCCAGAAATAGTCATTTTGAAATGTTTCCCACTTCGGTGAATGTGATTCTCGACATGGCAGCTGATGCCAGCGACAAACTTTTACAAGATAAGAACATCAGTCTTAGGTTGGGAACTTATCCGTCTGATGCCATGATTTTGTGTGAACCTGACCTTTTGCGCGAATGTTTTATCATTGCCATTGAAACATTCGCCGATCATCTGCCAGCCGGAGCTAATCTGACAATAGGTTATGAACATGACGAAACTGCACATTATTTTTATATATGTGACTCTAATAATGGGTTTTCACATGAGTTGTTAAACAAATACAGTGATGATTTAAGCGATAACCTTATGGAGGCCTACGAAGAAATAGGTCTTTCCCTGACTGCAGTCAGTCTCATGATGCGCCTGCAAAACGGGCGGACGACAATTTCAAATCTTCCAACCGGAGGTGCCGAAATTAAGTTTCACTTCGATTAAAGAAAGTGTCTCATTTAGCCACTGTATGGTTGAATCAGGAATTGGTTCACTCATAATTTGTACTTTTGGCAAAAAAACACAGGAATATGAAATTACTTGAAGGTAAAGTGGCCCTGATCACCGGCGGAGCCAGAGGAATTGGCAAAGCACTGGCCATCCGGTTTGCACTCGAAGGTGCACATGTCGCTGTTTCTGATCTGAAATATGATGAAGTTATGCAGGCAACGGAAGCCGAACTTGCCGCTTTCGGAGTCAAAGCAAAAGGTTATGCATCCAACGCAGCTTCGCTCGATGAAAGCGAAAAACTGGCAGAAGAAGTGATCAAAGAGTTTGGTAGGATTGATATACTCGTAAACAATGCAGGTATAACCCGTGACAATCTGCTGATGCGTATGACCGAGCAGGACTGGGACGTCGTTATAGCTGTTAACCTGAAATCGGCCTTTAACCTTACCAAAGCCGTTCAACGGATAATGCTAAAACAGAAATCTGGTTCAATCATCAATATGAGTTCGGTAGTGGGCGTTAACGGAAATGCCGGACAGTCAAACTATTCAGCTTCAAAAGCAGGTATGATTGGATTTACCAAGTCGATAGCTCAGGAACTCGGAAGCCGAAACGTACGTTGTAACGCCATCGCACCTGGATTTATTGAAACGGAAATGACGCATAAACTCTCGGATGAAGTAAGGCAACAATGGATTGGAACTATACCATTGCGTAGAAGCGGAAAACCGGAAGATGTTGCTGATGTCGCTGTTTTTCTTGCCAGTGATTTGTCGGCCTATGTTACCGGACAGGTAATCAGCGTTTGTGGTGGTATGAGTATGTGATTCAGGTAGTCAGTTTCTTTCTGCTGAAGGATAATAATAAAGTTTTTGTTTGTGTCTCTGAACAGTGAATATCCTGCCTGGATGTTTGGGCTTTGCATCTTGCTGGCTCTGGCATATTCTGTTTTGCTTTATACAGTGCGTAAACCGGTCTTTTCGCCCCGTATGAATATTTTGTTGTTTGCTCTGAGGTTTTTGGTAGTACTCATGATTGCCATGCTTTTGCTGAATCCCTTCGTAAAGGGCTTGCAAAAAAGATCAGAAAAACCGGTGGTTTTGCTGGCTCATGACAACTCGACCTCACTATTGCTCAACCCTGACTCAACCTTCTACAGGCAGCAGTTTCCGGAGCTTTATCAACAGTTCGCTGAGGAGCTTTCTGCAAAATTTCAGGTGGAGAAATACACATTCGGAAGTGATCTCAGATCCAATATGACACCTGATTTCAGTGAACAAAGCACCAATTTCGGACCTGTTTTTTTAAACATACCGGCACATTACAGAAACAAAAACATGGCAGCCATGGTTTTGCTTTCTGATGGAATCTACAATACCGGTATAAACCCGCTCTTTTTATTGTCCGATTTGTTTTTTCCTGTTTACACGGTCGCGCTTGGCGATACCGTAATTAAGCCCGACATTTCTGTGTTCGACCTGAGATACAATCGCGTCGTCAGTGGCAGAAACGATTTTCCTGTCGAGGCAACCATTCAGGTTCTCATGGCTAAGGGACAAAGTGGCGAAGTCAATCTATATATGAATGATGTGCTCTTGTCGAAGAAATCATTCAGTATAGCCAGCGACAGGTTCTCCTCGACCATGCAGTTTGTTGTCAGAGATGCCGCACCAGGATTGCATCGGATGAGAATCGTAACAAATACACTTCCCGGAGAGGTTGTTGTTCAGAACAATGTTCGTGAGTTTTATGTCGAGATTATCGACAAACGTCCAAGGGTACTCATAATGGCTGCTTCACCTCATCCTGACCTGGGTGCTTTGGTTGCGGCACTCGGTGACACCTACGAGGTGGAATTGTTATGGGAAAGACAATCAACGGTTCACGACATTGATGCTGACCTGCTGATTTTGCACCAGCTTCCGTCGGAGGGGGGGCTTTCGGCTTTTGCGGTAGAATTGCTGCAAGCCAATAGCGATATGTCCCTGTTGCTTATTCCCGGAACAAGAACAAGTGTCAGAGGATGGAATGAAATTCAAAGCGCATTTCGTTTACTCAATACACAACAGCCGGGCATGGTGGAGTCATATCCCTCGGCTAATATCAACTTCAGCTTGTTTAACCTGAGTCAGGAACTAACAGAACGAATTAATCAGTTCCCCCCGCTGATGGTTCGCCTGGGTGGATTGCAGCAAGAGGTCTCAGCGATAAATTTGTTACACCAGAAGATCAGAGGTGTGGTAACCCCTCAGGCTCTGTTTGCATTTGGTGCCGGTAATAAACGAAAGATTGGGGTTTTGGCCGGTACCGGTATATGGCGTTGGAGGCATTTTGATTTTCAACGAAACGGATCTCACGAAGCATTTAACACCTTGATGACTAAAACTGTTAATTATTTGGTTGTCAATGACGATGATAATCCACTGCGCATTCAGGTGGCTCAGGAGATTCCATTTAATACTGATGTAAGGATTGAAGCTGAGCTGATTAACAAAAGCCTCGAAAGAAATAATGAACCCGAATTGTCCATTGAAATCAGTCAGACGGAAACGGGAATTGTGTTCCCTTTCGTTTTCAACAGGTTTAAAGATATTTATCAGCTTAATGCCGGGAGATTTGACGAAGGATTATACCGCTACGTCGCCAGGGTTTCAATGCCTGAAGGTGATATAGTGGCAGAGGGTAATTTCCGGATTGTAGCCGGGTCGCTCGAGGCGCGGACGGCTGTTGCAGATCACGGACTTATGGAACAGATTGCGGCTAAAACCGGAGGAGAACTATATTATCCTGCCGACATCCTGCAATTGGCAGGGAAACTCAACAGCAATGAAACTTATAAGACTGTTGTGCATTTCAGTGAACGGTTCGAGCCTCTGATCAGCAAATCATTGCTGCTGCTGCTGATTATTCTAATGCTTTCGGCTGAGTGGTTGCTGAGGAAAAGTAATGGATCTTATTGATGTAATGAGTGCCGTGACAAACAGGCCTGTGGTTACATCCGGCTTTGCATGTCTCTGAGAACAAAAGCGAAACAAACTGTCAATAATTGTTTTTTCTGAAAAATGTCGGCATTGACTTGATAATGATGATCAGATCAAATAAAGGGGAACTAACCACAGCATATTGGTTATCAAGATTTATGCGTTCTTCTTCTGATTTGAAGCGGTCTCTTTTTGTTTGCCACAAGCCCGTTATACCTGCAGGCGCCATGAATCGGTAGGCCCATTGGTCGGTGGTGAGTTTTTCGGCTTCATACAAGGGCAACGGCCTGTTACCGACAATACTCATGTCGCCGATGAGTACATTGTAAAACTGTGGTAACTCATCCAGATTGGTGCGGCGTATGAATCGTCCGACACGTGTAACTCTGGGGTCGTTTTTCACCTTGAAGAAAGTGGGTTCGCTTTTTACTTTGCGTTTGATCTCATGATACCAATTTTCACAAATTTCAGCTCCGTCAATATACAACAAGGGAGAGCAATTTGTTCCAAGACGCTCGCAATCAGGGCAGCGGTTTTCTTCGTCGATTATCAGGTTCTTATGACGTGCTATGAGGTATTCGTTCAACGCCGAAAGTTTTCCTACCTGGCTTTCTGATCCCATATACATCGACCTGAATTTATAAAACCTAAAGATATCATAACCTGTTCCTACCCGCTCTGAAGCGTAAATGACCGGGCCTTTGGATTCGAGACGAATCAACACTGCAATGAATAAGTAAACAGGCGAGAGCACTATGAGCGCAAGCAAGGAAAAAATTATGTCAAAAAGCCTTTTGCCCCAACCGATGCGATATTGCTGAAATGTCTCAGGCGTATTGGTTTTGAAGGTCCTTCTTCTCATGCAGGCAACTCTGTGTCAATTAATATATTAATCATCAATATAGATAATTGTATATATTCTTTTGAAGGCAAATATACAAATTAACAATCAGGTTGATGTGCATAGGTGAACTTCTATTCTAATAGTCACTAAATTTTAACTTTAACATAATAATTAGGTTTGTTGCCGAAGTATATATTAATGTCATAACGACATCAATCCATTTAACGGTTTCGCTGAAGTTAACCCCAAATAGTTTCATCAATGAAGTGTTCGGCACATCAATCATTCTGCCAAACGTTTTGAGTGGCAAATACCATGAAACCTCTTCAGGAAGCCTGAAACCCAAAGTGGGTTCGGCAATAAATGCGTATATGACAAATATTATCACTGCGACACCTGTTTTTTTTGCCAAAAAAGCGATCATGCCTGCAAAACTAAAGTAGGCAAACACTTCGAGGAAGTACACAGCAACAAAAAAAAGCTTAGCGGAGAAATTAATGGTTTCTGATTCTCCCGAATGAATAAAGCCCAGTACCAAACCTGCTCCAAATACGATAGAGGCTGCATAAAAACTTAAAGCTACCGTTGAAAGTAGTTTTGCCAAAAAGAAACTTTCGCGACTCATTCCGGTGATGATATGTTGCCGTATTGTACGATAGCTGAACTCGTTGCAAATGAACAAAATGATGGTAAAAGCCAAAAGAAACTTAAACAAACCGGCAATATAGGTCAGGTTGTGCCATATATATGGAAAAGCGTAGAGCGAAAACTCAGGTATTGGAATAGGGCTGTTTTTGCGGGCATCGCCAACAACTTTATTCATAAAAGCCTCTGCGCCCGACAAAATAACAATAATACTGACAGTATAAAGTGCCAGAATGAGCCAGAATGCAGGACTCCTGAATAGCTTACGTGCTTCGATGCGAAACAGTATTCTCATAGGTTGTTTTTTAAAAGGTCCAGAAAATTCTGCTCAAGTGTCTTGCTAATCAAGGATATGTGTCCAAGAACATGCCCATTTGAAAAAGCATATTCATTTAGTGATGATGCACTGAAACCGGAGTTCAACTTCACATGAAGCCTGCCCTGCACTTCTTCTGCCGAATAACAACCTTTCCATGATTCAAGGATGGCTTTCAGGCCGGTATTGTCATCTGTTGAAACCTCAACAACGTCTTCAGAATGACCAAATTGACCCACTGACCCGCTATACAGACAACGGCCATGCTGCAGTACTGTTACATGGGTGCATAGTTTTTGTACTTCATCAAGCAGATGACTTGCCATAAGTATGGTTTTTCCATTAGCGGCAATGTGTCGTACCAGATTTCTTATCTCTGCAATGCCTTGTGGGTCAAGACCGTTGGTTGGTTCATCGAAAATAAGAACCTCAGGATCGCCGAGCATGGCAGCAGCAATCGCCAGACGTTGCTTCATGCCCATGGAAAAAGTGCTGAAACGGCTCTTTTTACGTTCGCTCAGTCCTACAGTTTGCAGCACATCATCAATGCCGTCGTGCGGACAATCCCTGATATCGGCAATGATTTTAAGGTTATCTGATGCATTTAGATAAGGGTAAAACAGGGGATTTTCAAGGGTAGAGCCGATTCTGCGGCGGTCTGTTGCCGAAGGTTCATTGCCAAACCACTTGTAGGTTCCTGATAGTGGCCTAATTACGCCAAGTACTATACCCAGTGTTGTGGTTTTGCCACTGCCGTTAGGACCCAGAATACCATGAACCTCACCCCTGCAAACCTTCAGGTTGAGCCCGTCAACAGCCTTTATCCGGCCATAATGCTTTGACAATGATTTAGTTTCGATAATAACCTGTCCCACAGCTACAGTTTGGTTTCACATGGTTAAATTACATATATTCTTCATGTAGTCAGGATGTGGACAAAAAAAAAGGCCTACCTTTGCCAGTAGAAATTCATGTTTGAAAATCAATTATTTATTTAATCCAATTGAAATGAAGATTGAGGATAACAAAGTGGTCACACTTACCTACGAACTCAGGCAGGATAATGCTCAGGGTGAATTAATTCAAAAAGTTGAATCAGGAAGGCCTTTCGTCTACCTTTTTGGTGTCGGAGGACTGCTGCCAAAGTTTGAAACCAGCCTCAAAGGCCTGCAGGCAGGTGACACCTTTAGTTTTGGCCTTAGTCCTGAGGAAGGTTATGGGGAAGTGACCGAAGAAGCCATCATTGATCTGGAGAAGTCAATATTCGAAGTAAATGGTGTAATTGATCAGAAGCTGCTTGAGATTGGCAACACTATTACGATGCAGGACCAGCATGGAAACCCGCTTGATGGCATTGTAGTTGAAGTTGGAAGCGACACAGTAAAGATGGACTTCAATCATCCTCTTGCCGGTGAAAGCCTGCACTTCTCAGGCGAAATTCTTGAAGTTCGCGATGCGACAGCCGAAGAGATTGCTCATGGACATGTTCACGGGCCTCACGGACACCACCACTAAAATAAACTTACACACACTGATCATCGTTTTGCATAAGGGCCTGGATGCCAAAGCAAAAAAACAGCAGGTTTCTTGTCAAAATGAAGTGTTTTTTTCTTCCATTGTGCTATAGTCATCGATCTGATTTCTTCATCCTCAATACTTAGATTCACGGCAATACACATCATTGTAGCCGGCTGACATGTTTTCAGGATAGCATCAAACAATTGCCTGTTCCGGTAGGGTGTTTCGATGAAAATCTGAGTTTCTCCATCAACTCGCGACCGACCTTCGATAGTCCTCAGCCTTTCTTGTCTTTCATCAGGTTTCACAGGCAGGTAACCGTGAAACACGAATTGTTGTCCATTGAATCCCGAAGCCATGAGCGCCAAAAGAATTGAATTCGGACCGGTAAGCGGTACTACTTTGATGTTTAGTTTATGAGCAGCTTCAACAACAGTATTTCCCGGATCAGCAATGCACGGACTCCCGGCTTCCGACATCAGTCCGATGTCGATTCCCGCAAGTGCCGGTGCTAGCATGGTTGCTATATCCTCGTTACCCTGATGCTTGTCAAGAACCACAAAAGTTAAGTTGGGAATGGCTTTTTC
The DNA here is from genome assembly GCA_024710405.1 of Bacteroidales bacterium. Classification (GTDB taxonomy): domain Bacteria; phylum Bacteroidota; class Bacteroidia; order Bacteroidales; family F082; genus UBA6192. The sequence continues at coordinate 24,254 of JANJUV010000002.1, read as the reverse complement.
TGTTCCTGCCTTACCCAAAAACCTTCTGGCGGTCCGAACATTTTCCACAATATAGAAATCCAGTTTTCTGATCACCGACAAGGTGCCTGCAGGCAACACTGCTGTTGGATCTGATTGTCCCAGAAGTGTAGGGATCAAAAAAAGGGTGCCTGTTTTAGTATGTTCCATACCAGGGAATTTTATCCAGGTCAATGTTGCCACCAGAAAGGATGATGCCGATTTTGGCACCGGAAAGGGCGATTTTGCCCTGGAGAATCGCCGCCAATGGCACAGCAGCGCTTGGTTCGACCACAATCTTCATTCTGCTCCAAATCAATTTCATTGCTTCTATGATAAAATGATCCGAAACGGTGACGATATCCGATACAAGTTCCTGAATGACCGGAAAGGTAAGGTTGCCCAATGAAGTTAGCAGGCCGTCGGCAATGGTGTTTGTTTCACCGGATGGTATCAAGGTGCCCGACCTGAACGACCTGAAGGCATCGTCAGCGCCTTCGGGTTCGCAGGCAATCAGTTTTGAAGAAGGGCTGAAATAATGCATCGCCAGTGCTGTCCCACTGAGCAGGCCACCTCCACCAACCGGGCAAAGGACAACATCAAGTGGTCCGCATTGTTCATTCATCTCCATGAAACAACTCGCTTGTCCGGCCATTATCCGATAATCATTATAGGGATGTATTTCGTGTGCGCCTGTTTGTGCAATGACACTTTCTAGGGTTTCTTCCCGCGCAGAGAGTGTTGGTTCACAGAAGGTCACCAAGCCACCATATGCTTTAACAGCTTCCACTTTTACCTTTGGCGCCGTTGATGGCATAACGATATAGGCCTTTGTTCCGGCTATGGCAGCAGCTCTTGCCAGTGCCTGAGCGTGATTGCCGCTCGAATGGGTGGCTACACCATGTATCTTTTGCTCCTTGCCAAGACTAAGAATGGCATTTATTGCTCCTCTTGACTTGAAAGCACCGGCTTTTTGGAAGTTTTCGCACTTGAAAAACAATTTGTTACCGCTATGCTGATTCAGAATTTCGGATGTCATCACAGGGGTTCTGTGAATAAATGGCGCTATGCGACCCGCTGAAGAAACGATTGTGTCTTTATCCGGACGATCTGTCATGGGTTTAAATTATAACTACTTTTTTACTGTTTGGCCAACCAAAGAATACGTTCGCAGGCTTTTTCCATGAGTTCAAACACCCTTTCGTAATCATCCATGCCTCCCCTGTAAGGATCCTGAATGTATTGATTATGTCCCTCTTTTATAACATTCAATAGAAAATCAACCTTTTCCATGTCCTTTTCATTTCTTGCCATCATGCTGACATCCTGCATGTTGTGTCCATCCATGACATAAATTTTGTCGAATCTGTCGAAATCTTCGGGCGAAAACAGACGTGCGCGCTTCAGTGACAGGTCAATGCCGTGTTTTATTGCAACATTTGTTGCCCTGCTATCGGGAGACTCATTAATATTATATGATTCAAAACCGGCCGACTCGACCAGTGCATCTATGCCGGCATCGGCATACATTTTTTTAAGAATTCCTTCTGCCAACGGTGAACGGCAGGTGTTACCCAGACAAACAAACAGTACATTCATGGCATAACTGATTTAGGTTTATGTCACGAATATACGACGAAAATCAGGCTAATGCTGAATTTTTTTATCAATATCATTTACATATGTCCTGAATTGCTTGTCGGTATCAATCAGGTTACTGACAGTTTTACAGGCATGCAAAACAGTTGCGTGGTCCTTGTTTCCGCAATGCAGTCCGATGGTTGCCAATGAGGACTTGGTATGCTTTTTTGAAAAATACATTGCCAGTTGACGCGCCTGAACGATCTCTCTCTTGCGTGTTTTCGCATTGATATGATCGACCGGAATACCAAAATAATCACAAACGACTTTCTGGATATAGTCGATTGAGATTTCGCGGGTCGTATTTTTCACAAATTTGTCAATCATCTGGCGGGCCAGTTCCATGGTGATGGCCTTTTTGTTGAGCGATGACTGTGCAATTAGCGAAATCAACGCACCTTCCATTTCCCGAACGTTGCTGGTGATGCTATAGGCAAGATAATCAATTACTTCATTGGGTATCTGCAGGCCATCGTTGTAAAGTTTTCTTTTAAGGATGGCTACTCTGGTTTCAAAATCAGGTACCTGAAGGTCCGCAGATAATCCCCATTTGAAACGCGACAATAACCTGGGTTCCATTCCTTTGAGTTCAACAGGAGGTTTGTCGCTTGTGATAATGAGTTGCTTTCCGTTTTGATGCAGGTGATTGAATACGTGGAAGAACACATCCTGAGTTTTGTCTTTGCCTGCCAAAAACTGAATATCATCAATGATCAGCACGTCGATCATCTGGTAAAAATGCACGAAATCATTCTGATTGTTGTTTCTGACGGATTCAATATACTGTGTATAGAATTGTTCTGTTTGAACGTAAAGCACAGTTTTTTCCGGAAAATTGTTTTTCACCTGAAGGCCAATGGCATGGGCGAGATGGGTCTTGCCCAATCCGGTACCGCTGAAGATGAGCAAGGGGTTAAAAGCTGTTTTCCCCGGATTTTCAGCAACAGCGAAGCCTGCAGAACGTGCAAGACGGTTACAGTCGCCTTCAACAAAACTATCAAAGGAGTAACTTTCAACGAGTTGTGATTCAACTTTAATCTTTTTAAGGCCTGGAATGATGAATGGATTAGGGATGTCTTTCGAGGTGCCTTTATTCAGGTCTAAGGGCATGGATACAAGAGGGTTTTTGGTTGCTTTCAGGTTGCTTGTCGGAAACCTGATCGAGTAAGGGGTATTGTTGTCATAGTTGCTGTCCATGATGATACTGTATTCCAACCGACCGTCAGCACCCAGCTCTTTCTTTATTGTCTTTTTCAGAAGACCGATGTAATGCTCCTCGAGCCATTCGTAGAAAAACTGACTCGGTACCTGAATAGTCAGTACATTATTTTCGAGCTTGATGGGAACAATGGGTTCGAACCAGGTTTTGAAACTTTGGCTGTGTACATTATCTCTGATCACAGTCAGACAGTTTTCCCATACCTCAACGTGCCTTTTTTTCATTCTAGTTGAATCTCAATCAGTTAATTTTCAATTAACACACAAACATCTGCCGCCAGCTAAACAAGTAGCTGATACTTATGCACATAACTTTGTATGAGGAGCGGTTGATTTTTCAACAAATATCCATAACAAAAAGTGAAAAAAAAAGAAAAAACTTCATTGATTTTTGATTTTTTTTTACGTATTAAGTGACCTGTATCCGTTTTCGGAAATTGAGTTTTCAGTTGGCTTAATATTAAATGGTTAGAAGGTGTATGATTTCAACTCCGTATATATTTGCGAGTTTATGGTGTACTTTCTGTGCCTCATTTTTTCGGATTACGAACTCGATATCGCACGAAACAGAAAAATCTGATCGCCTTATCTGTGCATTTTCATCTTTGAGTATACGCATCACTTCGTTGAGCAACGGGTAACCAAACTTAATTCGGTACAATTCACCAACAGTCATCTCAAGTTTGCCGGCTGCTTCAATGGCTTCTTTGGCGGCCGACTTGTATGCCTGAATCAATCCACTGACACCCAGTTTAATACCCCCGAAATAGCGCACTACAACAACAGCCGTATTTGTAAGGCCTGCAGACAGAATCTGGTTCAAAACAGGTTTACCGCCTGTGCCCGCGGGCTCGCCGTCGTCTGACGATCTGAATGCCGATTGATCGGGTTGGAGCACGTATGCAAACACATGATGACGGGCATCGTAATACTGTTTCTTTATTTTCAATAGCTCATCTTTGAAGCTTTCTTCACTGTTGCAGGCAAAGCAATAGCCAATGAACCGGCTTCCTTTGTCCTTGAAAACAGAATTGCCGGTCGCAGCAGGTATATAATAGGTGTCGGAATTCATCATCCTGCTGCAACCATTATTATGGCCAAAACTGACAGCAATATACCGTACCAGTTTGTCCTGTTCAGCTGTTCCGAAAAAACAAAATAACCTGTCAGTGCCGACAACAAGACAATGCCTGTGTTGCGCAGAGGAAACATTAATGAACTATCGTAATACTCCATGCTTCTGAAAAGAAAATAGGTGGATCCAAAGTTAACGAAACCAAGGATAATACCCGCCATAAGACTCTTCAGGCTGAAAGTTTTTTTACGGGTTGCCAAAGCAAAGCCTAAAAGGGACAACCCAATGACCAAAGCAATAAAGAAAATTACCGACAGAAGCAACAGTAAATCATGCTCTATGTAATAATAATCAGTTATTTTCATTAACAGATCATTGGTTCCTGTGCCCAGAAACAGAAAAACCGGAAGAAAAAACGTTTTAGGATCAGCAATGAGGCGTTCACTTTTTTTGAAAGTAAGGTAAAAGGCCGTTAAAGCTGCTGAAATGCCGATGATTTTCACTGAAGAGATTGATTCGGAAAATAAAATAAATCCAGCTGTTGCGGGTATGACAACAGACATTTTGCTGGAGACTGCTGTGATGGCCACACCTGCCTTCTGGGAAGAATAGGCAAACAAAAAGAAAACTCCGATGAACAATGCTCCGATTAGTATTACTAATGGAAACCAGGGTGCATTAAGTATCATTGAACTACTAACCGGATCGTTGAATGCAAGCAAAGAAGCACTTGAAGCAACTGCATAATTGGCCGTAATGGCATGAAGATTATCGATGCCAAATTTTTTGAAGAGTTTGAAAACGACAAATATAGCGAATCCTAGAAAGGTAGTAAAGAGCAAGTACAACATATTATGATCAGGATGTGGCTGCAAATTTAGCTATACGGGCGAGACAAAACTCCTGATTGCAGTCGGATATTTGATTAATTTGGCTTCATGAAAGTGCCCACGAACCTGCTCAGAGATGCTGTCAGATATTATACTGAATTTCTTGAGCCAAATTACGGATCAGATGAATCGAAGCAACTTGTTTTTGCCCTGACGGAACATTTTTTCGGTTTCGATCGTTTGAAACTCGCTTTTCAACCGGGTCACAGACTTTCTGAATCTGAAATGCTTACACTACATTTCGCTGTAAAAGAACTGAAGTCAGGAAAACCGTTGCAATATATTACAGGGGTGGCCCATTTCAGCGGACACAGGTTTTTTGTTAATACTTCAGTGCTGATTCCGAGGCCAGAAACCGAAGAGTTGGTCAACCTTGCTGCAGATTTTTGCAGACGTATGGAGCATAGTTCAAATGTGCTGGATGTGGGCACAGGCTCAGGCTGCATCGCAATCAGCATCAAGAAATTATGTCCCCAGGCCAGGGTGCAGGGCTGCGACATCAGTAGTGAAGCCCTTTCAGTTGCCCGTCAGAATGCTTTGTCACTGGATGCGGATGTTGATTTCTTTGTCTGCGATATTCAGTCTTATGATTCCGGATATCAGCCGTGTACATTTGATTTACTTGTGAGTAATCCTCCTTATGTTTTGTATGCCGACAAAATTGATATGAAAAGTAATGTGTTGGAATGGGAACCTCATCTTGCATTGTTCGCACCTGATGAAGACCCTGTTTTTTATTACCGGAAACTGGCTTCAATGGCATTAAACTGCCTTGTTCCGACCGGAAGATTGATGGTTGAAATACATGAGAGAATGGGTGAAACTGTCAGTAATTTGTTTACTGAATCAGGCTTCTCCGGTGTTTCAGTTTACCACGACATTAATGGTAAAGAACGTTTTATTGTCGCGACAAAGCAGTAAACGAAATCAGCCCCGTTTGTTATTAGATAGTGTATGTTTGAAGGTTACGAAGTCTCTTTGTGCTTTGTAAAGATTCAATGCGAAAAGGTGCAGGTTTTTTGTTTCCTGTAGCAGTGTCATAAACAACAGGCTGTTGCGTGTGCTTGTGCCTTCTTTTTTTATTCTTTTCACTTCATTCTTTCTGAACAGGTCAATCATTGCAATATTCTTTTGTTGTTCGGTGACAATGCTTTCCAGATTATTGAAATTACTGTCGCTGATGTCAGTGGCAATTCTTGTGAGGAATGTTCCAAGATCCTGTCCAAGTTTTTTTATCTCGCTGATCTGCGCCTGATTAAGCTTTTTGTGGTTGTTGTTTACATGCTCGTATACAGGTGTTACAATGAAATTCAGACTGTGGATAATCTCACGGAGATAATCAAGTGACTGAACATAAAAATGTCCGCTTTCAATTGAATCTTCCCTCAGCTTGTTGATGATAGTGGTAATATTTGCTTTACGATCTTTGGCCTTTTTGGTCATTTTCTGCAAAGCTTTATTCACTTTACGAAGACTGCTAATGTCTTCGTCTGCAAGGCCCGAGATAGTCTTCTTGTACTCAAGCTGTGTTTGGTTAAGCATCGAGGTAACATTGTCAATACAGGTTTCCAGTATGTTTTCATCGCTGATCCTGCTGATCTCCAGCTCAAGCTCATCATTTTTGTGCTCGCGTTTGTGGTGAATTTTATGTGTTCTGATTACCAACAAGATGGCTATGACAATCATTGCGATGATGGCAAAGATTCCGCCGAAGAAAAACAGAACTGCCAAAACAAATGAAACTACAAATGCTGAGAGGGCAGTGAAAAACCACCCCCCAATGACCGAAAACACTCCTGTTACCCGATAAACTGCACTTTCTCTGTCCCAGGCACGGTCAGACAACGAAGATCCCATGGCCACCATGAATGTAACATAGGTTGTGGAAAGAGGCAGTTTCAATGAAGTGCCAAGCGCAATAAGCATACTGGCAACCACCAGATTAACCGATGCCCGGATCATATCAAACGAGGGTGCATTGTGGTCGTTCTTGTCATGTGGAAGTGGCACAAATTGTTTCTCAATGCGTGCTGAAACGCTATCCGGAACAAATCTGGTAATCTTTGATGAGGTGTTCACTGCGAGTCTCACAATTGCTCTTGAGAGGGGAGTCGATGAAAACCTCTCTTCACCTTCATCCTGACGGCTAAGATCCACGCTTGTCTTGATCACACTCTTGGCCTTGCGTGAAGTAAACAGGGTGATCACCATCACCAGGCCGGCAAGCAACAAATATGAAGTAGGTGTTTTGATGGCACCGGCAAGCGAATCCATCTTAAAGAAGTCGGGATCGGCACCCTGAACGCTCATGAATGTTTTGAACGATTCGTAACCAGCCAAAGGGACACCGATGAAGTTGACCAAATCATTTCCGGCAAAGGCCATGGCAAGCGCAAAAGTGCCAAACAAAACAATGAATTTTAATATGTTTAGCCTGAACAGCAGGCTCAATATCTGCAATAAAACAGTAAAACCAATAAAGCTGGCTGTGAGAATAAGCCCGCTGTTCGACATAATCCACCGTGCACTTTCATCACTCATAAACGTGGCTCCTTTGACACCCTTAATAAGCATGAAATAGACAATAAGTGTCACCGAAAGACCGCCATAAATCGCACCAAAGTATTTGAAGCGTTTTTCGTAATTGAATGAGAATACGATTCGGGCAAGGTATTGAATCAAAGCCCCAAAAGTAAATGCGATGACCACGGATAACAAGATGCCTGAAATGATGGCCAGAGCTTTGCTAGAATTGATAAAATCGCTGATTGGCTGGGGTGAGTCACTTTGCATGATCTTCATGATCGCAATACCAACAGAGGCTCCCAACAGTTCGAAAACAATGGAAACCGTTGTAGAGGTTGGCAAACCCAGTGTGTTAAAGGTATCGAGCAGAATAACATCAGTGATCATGACCGCCAGGAAAATGAGCATGATGTCGGAGAAATCAAACTGGCCGGGATGAAAAATCCCGCTACGGGCTATTTCCATCATGCCACCCGAAAATGCTGCCCCGACAAACACACCGAGGGCTGCAACAATCATGGTAATGCGGAATGGTGCCGCTTTTGACCCAATGGCCGAATTCAAAAAGTTTACAGCATCATTCGCTACTCCGACAACCAGGTCGGAAATGGCAAGTACAAATAGTACGATAACGAAAAATAAGTAGATGTTTTCCACAGCTTTATACTTATCGGGTTTATGTTACAATATTAACGAATCTCATCTTACTATCATCCTGTCAAGGTTAAGAAATTGTTAACTCCATAGGTGGTTTATGGGTTATCTTTCTTCTAAAATCTGCTCTGGTTTTTGTCCTTGTGTCCGTAAGTTTCAGTAAAACAACTGAATAAGGAGTGTAATTTTTTTTTTGTACCTTGTGCAATAGTCCCTAATTTAGCATGGCATTTTTTCGCCCAGATTGGTTTCTTATTCAACCTTTCCGGATAATTTCTTCTTTGCTATACATAATTGACATACTAAATTGATTTCCAACATGGGTTTTTGGCGTATAGGTTCCTTATTCAACTTATCTTGCTTTCTAATTGTATTCACTTGCCTTTTCAATGGTTTGAGTAATACGGCAAGGGCTGAAACCGACAGTCTTCCGTTCAAGCCATCCGGTCAGCCTGTACTGAGGGTTTTTTCCAATTTTACAGCTCCAGTTGGCAAGAGTTCGGGTAAAACTTCTTTCGAGGTGCGGCGTGCATATCTTGGATATGATTATGCACTGCAGGAAAACTGGTCGATGAAGATTGTGCTGGATATTGGCAGTCCGAACGATGATTCACCTTACAGCATACTGAAAAGGTATGCTTATTTTAAAACTGCCTCGTTGACATATAAACGTGGTAATTGGGAGTTTAAAGGTGGAATTATCGATCTGTTCAATGTTGAATATCAGGAGAAGATATGGGATTACAGGTATGTGTACAAGTCATTTATAGATGAATACCGTTTTGGGCCCAGAGCAGATATTGGAGTTAATGCCAGTTGGAAACCATCACGCATGTTTTCATTCGATGCTATGGTGATGAATGGAGAGGGTTATGAACAACTGCAAAACGATAACACCTACAAAGTATCTTTTGGAGCAAACCTCAATCTATTTGAAAACCTGCTGATCAGGTTGTATTCGGACTATGCCCACAAGCGGATTGATGAGGCTGTCATAGCATCATTAGTGGGTTATTATACTAAAAACTATGCTCTTGCTTTTGAGTACAATACACGTTTTAATGAGGGATTTGTACGAAACAGAGACAGATTTGGTTATTCCGCCTATGGAAGATACACTTTCAGAGGATCATACGGTATGTTTTTACGTTACGACTGGCTATCATCAGGTATTACTGGTGAACCTGGCAGACCATGGAATCTGGCCAAAGATGGCTCAGCACTGCTGGGTGGCATTGAGTACCGGCCAATAAAAAATGTGAGAATGTCAGTCAATTATCAGGACTGGTTTCCTTCTGCTGTCAACGTTGAGAACAGGAGGTCATTGTATTTAAATCTTGAATTCAAACTATAGTCATGTTTAAAATTCTGATCGTTGCAGGCTTGCTGTCTTGCTTGTTGAGTTCATGCCGGAAGAGTGATTACAGCCTCGACGGTGATTTTGTCGTTATCAGAGATCCCGGAATAGGCATCGGAAACAGGACACTTGAAGCCGGTGTTGATTATCTGATCGATGGGATAGTATTTGTTAATGATGGCCAGGAACTCATTATCGAAGCCGGAGCTGTAATTCGTTTCAAATCCGGTCAGGCTGAGAATGCATCTGCTTTGGTAGTGGCGCGCGGAGGGCGCATCATTGCTGAAGGAACATCAGAGAAGCCGATTGTTTTTACAGCTGAAGCGGATGACCTTAAAGGCTCAGTTCCGGTCTATGCGCAAGGACTTTGGGGAGGTATCATTATCCTGGGAAATGCAACAATAAACAATCCGGGTGGAGAAGCAATCATTGAAGGCCTTCCGCTGAGCGAACCACGTGCTGTTTATGGCGGGCAATTTGATCAGGATGATTCCGGAGTACTGAGGTATGTTTCTATACGCCATGGTGGCACCAATATAGGCCAGGGCAATGAGATCAACGGTCTGACATTGGGTGGCGTCGGCAGTAAAACCAGAATCGAATTTGTTGAAGTTGTTTCAAACAAGGATGATGGTGTGGAGTGTTTTGGAGGCACTGTGAATATTCGAAACCTGCTCGTGGCTTTCTGCGGTGATGATGCTTTTGATTATGACCTTGGTTATAGAGGTAATGTGCAGTTTTTCTGTGCTGTACAATCTCCCGCCGGAGGCGACAGAATGCTCGAAGCGGATGGAAACAGTCTCGAAAAACAAGTTGTTTTTCCATATTCGGCACCCAACTTTTTGAATGTAACTCTTATAGGGTATCGCAACGGTCAGGGTGATCAGATAGTTACTTTTAACACAAATGCAGCCGGAACGATCAGGAACAGTGTTTTCATAAATCAGGATAATGGAATATTACTTGAGTATTCGGCTTTTCGCGACAACAGCTATAATCAATGGATTGAAGGCAGGGTTGCAATAAGCAACAATCTGTTTTTTAATGTTAATGACAATACCGGAGATGGTATTTTCAAAGTGCACGGAATAAATGGGGAACCGACTTCTGTCGAGGATGATCTTTTTGGATATTATTTCTCAGATGCTTTGAATCAAATTGTTGATCCGGGTTTTGTAATTTCTGAAAACTTTTTTCAGGTGAACCCCTCTGCGCCTGAGGTTTTCACGGATTTGTACACAGCATCTGATGATTGGTTTGTTCAGGTTCCTTACAAAGGTGCGTTTTTTCAGGAGCATTGGGCCGATTGGTCATTGCTGGGCAAGAGGGGTATCCTGAGAATTTATTAGGGTCTGCAAAAGAACTCCTTGATTCCGGCATTCATCACAAAATCTTGTGATTGTCAGGAAAGGATATCGGATTTTGGTTTAACACGAACTTCAATCCATAGATTGATGGGAATAAACGCTTAAAGGGAGGTGAATTAATTCTTATTGTTAGATGCTCATGCACTCAAATATAACCAGCTTGCCAAGGTTTTGCCAATCAGCCATATCCGAATAAAAAAAACCAGTCAATGTTTACCATTGACTGGTTCGAGAATATGTCAACGAGGTTTTATTCTGTATATACTGTTTAAAAAAATCTAAAATTTTGGTTTCATTTCAAGATTATGCATGATAAATCCATACATGTCGGCACTTTCCTCAATCAGCTTTGATGTCGGTTTGCCTGCACCATGTCCTGCTTTGGTTTCGATGCGGACCAGTACCGGGTTGCTTCCCTGATGTTTTGACTGCAATTCAGCCATAAACTTGAATGTGTGCGCCGGAACAACGCGGTCGTCATGGTCGGCTGTGATGGCTAGTGTTGCCGGATAGTTTGTGCCTTCCTTAATGTTGTGTAGTGGTGAGTATCCAAGCAGGTAGCGGAACATCTCTTCACTTTCGTCACTGCGTCCGTAATCATCAGCCCATGCCCATCCTATAGTGAAGTTTTGGTAACGAAGCATGTCGAGAACGCCAACAATGGGTATCGCGACTTTAAACAAGTCAGGACGCTGAGTCATGCAGGCGCCTACCAGTAAACCTCCGTTCGAACCGCCTAAAATTGCAATTTTGTCAGGGTTGGTATATTTTTCAGCAATAAGGTATTCTGCAGCACCGATGAAATCATCGAACACATTCTGTTTGCTCAGCTTGGTTCCGGCTTTGTGCCAGCTTTCGCCATATTCACCACCACCTCTCAGGTTAACAGTTACATAAATACCTCCGCTTTCGAGAAATGGCAACCTTGCTATGCTGAACGACGGGGTTAGGCTGATGTTGAAACCACCATAACCATAAAGCAAAACAGGGTTTTTTCCATTCTTTTTCAAATCTTTACGGTAAACAACAAACATAGGTACTTTGGTGCCGTCTTTGCTCGTGAAAAACAACTGTTCGGTCACATAGGCTTCCGGATCAAAATCAACTTCACTTGTGGTGTATTCAGTTGAAACGTGACTGCTGAGATCATACTTGTAAACACTGGATGGGAAGGTGAAAGAAGTGAATCCGTAAAATGCTGTTTGTTCACCTTTTTCGCCGCTGAAGCCCGACAGAGTTCCAATGGCAGGCAATTCGAGCTCTTGCACTTTTTGACCTTGATAATCAAAGAAATAAGCTTTAGAATTGGCGTCTTCAAGATAGGTGGCCAGCATTAAGTCACCAACCAGACTAACGGATTGAAGCACGTTTTTGCTCTCGGGAATTATTGTTGTCCATGAATCGGGAGAAGGGTTTGCCGGGTCAATCAGCACCAATTGCTGGAGCGGGGCATTGAAATTGGTCATGACCAGAAATTTTCCATCAATATGATCCACTGGTGCGTAGTCATTTTCGAATCCTTCGGCTATTTTGACGAAATCAGCATTTGGATTTAACATGTCTTTTACATACAGCGCATTGCCGCTGGTTGATTGTGATTCGGAGATGAATACAAATCTTTCATCGTCGGTTACACCAGCGTAAAAGTTTCTCTGTGGATTTTCAGTGTCCTGAAAAATAAGCTTGTCTTCTGATTGAGATGTGCCTAGTTTATGATAGAAAACTTTGTGAAACTGATTGGCGCCCGACAGCTTCTGGCCTTCGGCCGGAGCATCATAGGCGCTGTAGAAAAACCCATCACCATGCCATGAGATTCCTGAAAACTTAACCCATAAAATGGTGTCGCTCAACATCACTTTGTCTGCAATGCGCATCACTACTATTTCATTCCAGTCGCTGCCACCACGGCTGATCGAGTAGGCAAGCAATTGCCCGTCGTTCGAAGGGCTTATGTTGGCCAAAGCAATGGTGCCGTCTTCAGAAAGTGTATTGGGATCAAGCAGTACCTGAGGCTCCGCATCAAGACTTTCCTGCATATAAAGCACACTCTGGTTTTGAAGGCCGTCGTTTTTGAAGTAAAAATAACGGTCGCCTTTCTTAAAAGGAACACCATATCTGGGAAAATTCCATATCTTTTCAAACCTTGTCTTTAATGCATCCCTGAAGGGAATCTTTGAAAGGTAGTCCTGTGTAATAAGGTTTTGTGCGGTTACCCATTCAGCTGTTTCGGCCGAATTGTCATCTTCAAGCCAACGATAAGGGTCAGCAACAACAGTACCGAAATACTCATCAGTCTGATCCGCCTTTTTGGCAGCAGGATATTCAATTTTAACCTCCTGTTTGCACCCGGCAAGTACCGCTGTAATAAGCACTAATGTCATAAGATTTCTGAATTTCATGATGTTTCTGTTTTGGTTTATTCATTACTTTCTTGTGGGACAAAGCTATGATTTTTTTTTCAACACAGTTTTTCTATATTGTCTAAAACTATTGTGTTAATGTATCTGAAAACTTAATGTAAAGAGAGCTCAGCATTAATGCTGAAACAACTGGTATATTTTGGTCTGACCATTGTCGTCACTGAGCATGAATGCTATTGAACTGCCACTTGCAGACCAGACAGGGTAGCTTATTTTTCGGGAACTTTCGTATATAATTGTTTTGTCGGTTCCGTTTTTCCGGCAGATCACCAGCTTCGAACTGCCATAATTCTCCATTACATAGGCAAGCCATTGATTATTTGGTGACCACGACGCCTGTTTAATATGATAATCGTTGTCGGCTATTTCCAGATGAATCTTACCATACCAATGTATCACCCTAAGTTTTGTGAAGCTTTCGTCAGGTTGCCTGGATTCAAAACTGAGCAGATCAGCATTGGGACTCCACATCGGGTATGCATGGTCAGCATTGGTAGAACCAAGCTTGTTTAGGTTGTTGTAAACGAAATCATATGTGTAGAGATTCCAATGCCGCTCGTTTTCTTCTTTACCGATGAATGCCGCCATATTTCCCTTTGCATTAACATGTGCCTGCTCGTGCTGAAGCTGTCTCGGAATAAGAGGTTCTGCATTTAGTATGCTTTCATCATGTCGGATTACTGTTTTCTTACCTGCTTTCACCAGACTTATCAAAAGTTGATCGTTGGCTTGGTCGAACGACAAAGCAATTTTGGAAATGGTGTCATTGGTGAGTTTTTCAGATTTACCTGAACCGGGGTCGATTCTGAAAACCTGTGCGATTCCCTGCTCATCTTCAGCAAGAAACAGCAGATGCTCCGTCGGGTCCCAAATCAAAGATGATGCGGATGCAAATGTGCCTGCAACTTCTTCTTCAATCCAAAAGTCAGCCAACTGGCCACGACTGGATGTGCACAAATAAACAAACACGCATAAGAAGAGGCTTCTGATCACGCCACAAAGATATGCAGAGTATTAAAGTGCGTGGGCTCCTTTTACGATTTCCTGAACGATGTCGGGATCGAGCAGGGTAGTGGTATCGCCGAAATCAGATGTTTTGCCTTCTGCTATTTTGAGTAGTATTCTCCTCATGATCTTGCCTGATCTTGTTTTAGGCAGGCCAGTAACTATCTGAATTTTATCTGGTTTGGCAAACGGTCCTATCATATTCGATACGGCCATCATGATCGAGTTCCGGATGCCTTCTACGCCACCTGTACTGAAATGTGTACACACCACAAAAGCATATATTCCCTGGCCTTTAATGGGGTGTGGAAATCCCACAACGGCTGATTCGTCCACCAGTGGATGCTCATTGATGGCGTTTTCAATCTCTGCTGTACCTAGTCTGTGCCCCGAAACATTGATCACATCATCCACCCTCCCCAGTATTCTGTAGTAGCCGTCTTCGTCGCGCTTTACACCATCTCCCGTAAAATACATATTGGGGTAAGTGCTGAAATAGGTCTTTACAAACCTATCGTGGTCTCCCCAAATGGTGCGGGCCATACCCGGCCAAGGATAGCTGATGCAAAGGTTGCCTTCCACACTGTTCCCCAACAGAGGTTTTCCTTCCTGATCCACAATCATGGGCTGTATGCCCATCAGAGGCATAGTGGCATAGGAGGGTTTGGTCGGTGTTATTCCTGCCATCGGACTGATCATAATGCCTCCGGTTTCAGTTTGCCACCATGTGTCAACTATCGGACATCGGTTTTTGCCAATGTGGTCGTGATACCAGTGCCAGGCTGCTTCATTTATGGGTTCGCCTACTGTTCCAAGCACTTTAAGTGAATGCAGTTTTTTGTTGTCGAGCCATTCAAGGCCGAGTGCCATCAGCGACCGGATGGCAGTTGGCGCGGTATAAAATTGATTAACTTGATGCTTGTCAATAATATCCCAAAATCTGCCTGCATCCGGCCAGGTAGGTATGCCTTCGAACATCAGTGAGGTTGCACCACTCAACAAGGGTCCATAAACCAGGTAACTGTGGCCGGTAATCCAGCCAATGTCTGCCGAGCAAAAATATATATCGCCATCTCCGTATTGAAAAACATTTTTAAAAGTGTAAGCAGTATAAACCATATAGCCTCCGGTGCTGTGCACCAGTCCTTTGGGCTTGCCGGTCGAACCACTGGTATACAGAATAAAGAGCGGGTCTTCAGCGTCCATTTCTGTTGCGTGATAATTAGTTTCCTGTTCGTTGACAAGCTCATGCCACCATATGTCCCTTCCTGATGTCATTGGAATATCTTCTCCGGTTCGCTTGAGCACAATAGCTGTGCTCACACAGTGGCAATTGCTCATGGCTTCATCTGCTATCTGCTTGATAGGTATTGTTTTGGATCCCCTGAAGCCTCCATCTGAAGTAATAAGAAGTTTAGCACCGGCATCCTGAATTCGCTCACCAAGGGATTGTGCCGAAAAACCTGCAAATATTACCGAATGTACAGCACCGATACGGGCACAGGCAAGCATGGCCACAACCAATTCGGGAACCATTGGCAAATAGATGGCAACCCTGTCACCTTTCTTTATGCCTAAACGTGTAAGAACTGCGGCAAAACGATTAACCTCAACAAATAACTCATTATATGTAAGGGTTTTATGCTGTTCATTCGGATTGTTTGGTTCCCAGATGATTGCGGCTTGATTTCCTCTGAAAAACAGGTGTCGCTCAAAAATGTTTTCCGTTATGTTGAGCTTTGCTCCTTTAAACCATTGAACATGGCCTTTGGAAAAATCCCATTCCAGAATGTCATCCCATTTCTTACGCCAGTAAAAGCTTTCTGCAATATTTGACCAAAAACCTGTTGGATTTGTTACACTTTTTTGATACTCAAAGATATAACCGCCTAAGGTGGAAATTTTAGGAACCATACTATTGTTTTTTTAGGTTGGATGCAGTAAAAATAGTATTTCAACAGACATACAAGCCAAAAAAAGTAATACGGTAAGAATTTACTTTTTAACAGCGAAAGATTATGTGAACTACGGATCAGCAGTAATTATTCACTGATAAGCCAGAGCAAAGCATCTTTTTGATTTACAAATATTCTGATGCTGAGCTTCTGGTTTTGCACATCCACAAGGTTTAATAGTTCTTCGGGCAGATTGTCGATCAAAAACGCAATCTTTCTGACTCTGGTTTTACTTACCTGAGGAAGCAGAACATTGTCGATCCAGCCTTTGAGTTGCATGTCGAACCTGAGGTTGTTCCACGGGCCGTGTATTAAAACCCTGTAAGGCTGAAAGCGTTCAATATATTCCATGAAACTGGATACTTTTTCAATATGTTCACGAAGTTCAAGTGTCTCATCATCAATGCGATGAATAAGCAAATCATTGCCTTTGTCATATTCTATATCTACATTTATCATGGTATTCTTTCGTATATGTTAAACCTCAGTTGTTTTAATATTCGGTCTGTTTTCATTCAGGCTGAGAATGAGCGCAAACGATGATGACAAAGATAGCAACTGAATCGGCGATAAACAACTCACTAATTAATAATAAATTGTGTCAGAAACGAATCATCAGTCCGGCCATTGCATGTATTCCTGCCTGAGGGAAGTAACCGTCAAGAACGCCCTCTTTTTGTTCATACATATATTTATACACCCAGCCGTTGTTTTCAAATTGTGCGTTAAACAGATTGTTGACTACAAGACTCAATTCCAGGGTGTGCAGTAGTTTTTGAGGTATAGCGAATGAAATGAGTAAGTTGTTGATCAGATATGGATTCAGACTCCGTGATTCAGATGAAGTATTGTCCAGATATTGTCTGCTGACATAAGTGGCGGTTAGTGTCGTTTTGAGTCTCTTAATTGGTGAATAGATAAGGTATCCGCCGGAAACAATTCCTGGTGAGAACGAAATGTCGGTTGTCCCCAACTCATTAACATACTGATATGGTTCGTTATCAGGGTCATCCCAGTAATTCCAGTTATCAACAAATTCGGAAAACCCAATTATTTTGTTCGTGCTCAGGCTGAAGTGGAGGTTGAAATCAAGCTGTTTGCTGATCTCAACACCCAGAACATTTTCAATACCAAGCCGGTAACTCTGAGGGACATTGGTCATAATAGCTGCACCTACATTGTTTATTTTACCTGTGAGCACTAATTGGTTTTTATAGTCCATGTAATATACATTGCTTAGCCAGCTAAACCTGCCCTCTCTCTTCGCGTAGCCAATCTCGTAGTTCACCAGTTTTTCAGGCGTAATATGCTGTCCGGGGTCGGCATCGCGATACACCGATCGGTTAGGCTCGCGGTTCGAAACAGATACAGATGCGTAGAGTTCGGAAGACTGGTTCAGGGCATAAAGCAAGCCTGCCTTGGGATTGAAAAATCTGAAACTGTGGGTTTGGCTGATGTCCCTTAAGTCATCATGTATTCCTTTGATAGTGTAGTGTATATACCTGAATTGCACATCTCCGTAAACTGAAAGCTTCTCTGTGAGCAGATAGTTCAACTTTCCAAATATGTTGACATCGGATTTCAAACCGTTGTTATCATACCATTTTATAGGGATTTCCCCATTGGGATAGTTTTTTGCCCAGGTGATAAATCCGTAATGATCGCCGTCGTAAATAGTATATCCTGTGCCGAAACTGGCGTTCAATCGGTTTCGCTCCATGTTTGCGGTTGCGTGGAAGCCATAAAAGGAGTTTTTAAGCCACTTTTGTTGAATCAGGTCTGTCCTTTTAATAAGGGTATCGCCTATAGGTATATCATTGACACCGTAGTTATCGAGCTTCTGATTGTTTTTCCAGCTTTCGTAATATCCGCTACCATTAGTAAGGAAGACTGCGGCCGTGAGGTGCCACAATGGATTGATTCTGTGTGCAAAGTGCATTTGGTAATAATCCTGCTGATAATTGTCGGTTTGGTTGGGATAGTAGCCCAGAAGTTCTCCGTTGGAACCCAACATTTCGCCGCTGGGATTATACATTCGGTTTGTTTCGAGACTGTCTTTCGGAATGCCATACCATGCCTGATAGGTTTTTTGAATCCCGCTGGTGGCCAGAAGGCTGATCAGGATGTTTCTGTTGCTCCACGAACCGGCCAGATAATATGATTTTAGGTCAGACCAACCACGGTCGATATACCCATCTGATTTAATCTGACTTAAACGACCTGTCAGTGCAAAACCTGAATTGTTGCGGCCTGTCGAAAAGCCGGCGGTATTCTTAAAGGTATTGAACGAACCTGCTGCTGAATGCACAAAACCTCCTGACTCTTCATCTACCATGCGTGTTTTAATATTGATGCTTGCGCCAAAAGCCGCCGCACCGTTTGCTGAAGTGCCTGCTCCACGTTGAATCTGAATGTTGTCGATAGAGGAGGCAAGGTCGGGCAGGTCGACGAAAAACACTCCGTGAGATTCGGCGTCATTAACAGGTATCCCGTTGAGGGTGACATTGATACGTGTAAGATCGCTGCCCCTGATACGGAGTCCCGTATATCCAATGCCTGTACCGGCATCTGAACTAACTACCAGTGATGGAGTGGATTGCAGCAGATAGGGGAGGTCGGCACCGAAATTTAATTTTTCTATTTCTTGCGAACGAATGTTTGAGAAACTCAAGGGCGAACCCTGCATTACCCTGCCTGCTTTAACGATCACCTCTTCATTCAGGTAAACTGCTTCATCCATGAGGATACTTAGCGGATTATCCACTGGAGGTCTGAGGTGTACAAAAACCGGTTGAAAAGCAATATGTGTTACTTCAAGTACTTCATTACCTTCCAGACTAATGTCGAGGATGAAGTAACCGTTTTTGTCGGTATAGGCGCGGGTATTGTGTCCTGATACCGATACATGAGCACCCTGGATGGCTGCGTTGTCTGTTGATGATACAACTCTTCCAGAAAGTTTTGTTTGTGCATGTGTTACCAGTGTTGCCACCAGCATCAGAAGGATCAAAATTGTTTTTCTTGGTTTCATGGTGTATTGATTTAATCGTTGTTAAAAAAATTAAATCAATAGAGGAAAACGGGATCTTGCTTACTTCTTCCCTTCGCCGGCATTACCCGGATCAGGTTCAAAGGGTGTGATCTCAGCCTTTACTTTACCGCTGTTCGCGGCTTAGGCACCCCTATTGTTTGAGCATGGCAAAGATAGCAAATTTTTATTTTTTCACATCAACCAGATGTTACTCAAAAACCAGCTCGTAAATTAACTACTTTATAATCAAATAAATATAATTTTTATAGATAATTTGCATTTAAAGATTAATTTTGCGTTGATCAAATCCTGATGCGATGAATTTTCTTTTTCTGAACGGGCCAAACCTAAATCTACTTGGAAAGCGCGAGCCAAATATATATGGTACAGTTGACTTTGATTCCTTCATGGTAGATTTACGGCAAGCTTATCCGGCGCACACACTGGCCTACCTTCAGACCAACCACGAAGGCGAACTGATTGATCAGGTTCAGCAGGCAGCGGGAAATTTTGATGGCATTATTCTCAACCCGGGGGGGTTTGCGCACACTTCAGTAGCCCTGGCCGATGCTTTGAGGATGCGTCAGGTTGCCGTTGTTGAAGTCCATATTTCCAATATTTTTGGCCGTGAAGAATTCAGACACCGTTCGCTCACAGCAGCTGCATGTACGGGTTGTATAACAGGATTTGGGCTGGCAGGCTATCGTATTGCACTTGACAGTCTGGTCAATGGCTTAGCCGGTAAATAAATTGCGGTCTAATTCGCCAAATTCTTTCTTTCTGAGCAGGAAATGTTCCACTGCAATATTCTTTTGATACATTCCGCTGACGAATTTCTGCTTGAGTTTGTTTCTTTTATACAGAAGCTGTGGAAGTTTTCTGTAAAAATGCATGTGCGCTCTGAATACCGCAAAGAAGTGGCTGATGTTGCCTTCCAGGAGAAACTTAAGGCTGGCTGCACCATCCAGGAAGAGGCGTGAAACGATTATCTGCACCATGACCTGACGAGGCAGGTTTTTTACAAGCAAGGACAGATTGTTGCGGAAATTGAAATACGTTTTGCGTGATGATATCTTTGGCAGTGTGCCGCCTCCGATATGATATACTGTGGAAGCACCGCAATACATAATTTTAAACCCTTCATTTTTCAACCTCCAGCAAAAGTCAATTTCCTCCATATGAGCGAAGAAGCTGTCGTCGAGTCCGCCGAATCGATGATATGCATCAGCTCTGACGAACATGCAGGCACCACTGGCCCAGAAAACCTCTTTGGTGTCGTTATACTGGCCTGAATCTTCTTCAAGGTGATTGAATAAACGTCCACGACAAAACGGGTAGCCATATCTGTCAATAAAACCGCCACCTGCGCCGGCATATTCAAAATGTGAAGGCAAAACCAGAGAAAGAATCTTGGGCTGGCAAGCGGCAATTGTTTTGTCTGCTTCCATCAGTTCAATGATGGGACTTATCCAACCTGTAGTAACTTCAATATCTGAATTCAGCAGTACATAATAATCTGCCTGTATCTGCGCCAGAGCCTGATTATAGCCTTTAGTGAAGCCGCCGTTGGTGCTGTGCGATATCGTTTTAATTTCCGGAAACTTCTCTCTGAGCATTTCTATTGACCCATCATGTGATGCGTTGTCAGCAACGATAACTTCTGCATCATCAGAACTGCATGCTATAACACCCGGTAAAAACTTTGCCAGCAAAGATTTTCCGTTATAGTTCAATATGACTACGGCAACTTTAGGCATGCATCATGCATTTTTTTTGTGTTTCCATCTTCGGTGCGACCATAGCCAGTTATCTGGATTGTTGCGTATTGCATCTTCCAAAAGTCTGATATAGGCATTAGTAATGTCGAGCGCTTGTGTTTCACCCGGATCAATAGCCACAGGTGTTATCTGTATTTCATATCGTCCTCTGCCTGTCCTTTGTATGTCGAAGAACAAAACTGCATAATTAAGTGAGATGGCAATCTTTTCAAGACCCAGAAAGAAGGCGGTCTCCTGATTGAGGAAGGTCGTCCAGAATTTCGATTCGCCGTATGTGGGTGTTTGATCCGAAGCGATAAGTACTGCATTCAAAACGTCTTTGGCTTTTGCCAGCACCCTAAGGGTTTTTTTGTATTCTATCAGATTGGGAGTATGAAACCGAACCCTTAGCCGGGTCATATAATCGTTGAAATGAGGGTTGTGTATTGGTTTCATTACTGCATATGCATTATGTCGGGTGGACAGGGCGAGTTTTTTTCCCAGCCACTCCCAGTTGCCGCAATGTCCGATGGCCACGAAAACGCTTTTACCCTGAGCATAGAGCGTTGACAATATTTCAGGGTTTTTAATGATCATTCTTTTGTTTAACGACTTGCGGCTAATGTGTTCAATCTTGATGAACTCAAATACGATATCTGAAAGATTCCGGTAATACTTTTTTTCAATGGCTTTGATTTCACGCAGGCTCTTTTCAGGGAAACTGTTTCTGAGGTTTTCAAAGCTTACTTTCCGACGATACCTGATAACATAAAAAACGAAAACAAACAGAATGTCCGAAAGAACATAAAGCACAGGGAATGGCAGTAATGCAACCATCCACAAGAAGGCCCTTAAAACAAGAAACAGGCTTTTGCTGAAAAAATGCTTCATAATCAGTTGCTGGTGGCAAAGGTAGCGGTTTTTCTTGCATGCAACAGTGTCATGGCATTACATTGCATCGCATTATCATATGATCAAATGGATCATTGAATGCTTGTAGTTGCTTTAATTATTGTATATTAAACGAAAAAAAATGTAATTTATCTGGGCTGATTGTAGTAGCGTGATGCGCGGTTACCCCATGTATCATCCGGTGTTGTTTGGTCAATGTTGTTCGGGTCCCAGACTCTTTTGTAGATATCTAATTGCCAGCGATAATTGGCAAGCTCTCCTATGGCATCAGAATGGATCAGCACAAAGTCATTGGTAACCATATCCCTGCTGTAGAAAACAAATTTCTTGTTTCGCTGGCTTCCAAGAGTATAATAGTGCCATATTTCATAAGGATATGCCCCCGGTTCGCTGTAGTTTTCCGTGATCAGGTTGGGTGGCCCGTATTTCAGGTAAACCCTTCCACGGTCTGTCTGATGGCCTTGTTTTGTCTTGGTTTTGTAAGCAGCCTGCACTTTTCTTACCTCGAGGTAATACTCGTCCCAGGCTCTGGAGGGGTTTTCCTGATTACGTCCTGACCAAAAATTGTACAGGTATTTTTGCATATTGGTTATATCATTGGAAGTAATCAGACTACTGGCAAAACTTCTTTCAGCTTCCGTTGATATCGGTGCGAGCGACATCAGGCAATCTTTAAGTGTGTCAGCATTGGTGATTCTGCTTGCAAATGTATTGGTGATGTTTAAGGAAGCGATGTCGCCAAGGTTATGCTGTATGCCGGGATTGCTCCGCTGGAAAAATGATTTGCTGAGGGCGAGAAGTTCATTTGACTTGTTTCTGACTTCAACCACCAACTGATAGTTGCCAGAAGGAAGCCTTGTTATATCAAGTCTTTGAAGGAGAATACCAACAGGTGAAGCGGTCATTTTTTTACGCGAAAAGAACTCCAGCATTCTTTTATTGTTTTCAAAGCTTTCGATGAAATAATTCACCATATAGGGTTCTTGTGGTCCGAGAAGTTTCTCTGTGTTATAAATTTCCCCGTAGAAATTAAGCGTATTCATCGACTCAGGGTAGAAAGCATAAACCAAAGGAATGAGGTCATAACCGCTTTTGGTTATTGTGCTTTGTTTTTCGGTTTTCTCGAATTTTTCGAGAAACTGGATGCCGCTGATATTGATTGTGTTGTTGGGATATTCCAGTAAGATTCTCTCAAAAGTCTTGAATCCCTGATGGTTGCTGTACACATCAGCAATATTGATCTCTAGGTCATACTCACCATCTTCAAGGAGAAATCGCTGCTGATCGATAAAACCGAAATTGACGTTGGATGTGTCTTCAACAGCGGGGCTTTTGAGTTCGTACTTAGCATAATCTCGTATGGTATCCTGCATTCTGAAAATTAAAGTAACCTCAATTTTGGATCTGAAAGTGCCGTCTGTATCAGCTTTGTAAACAACACTATTGCCTTCTACTGCCAGATAAGTTTCAACAAAAGAGCCTTTTTCGGGAATATGAAAGGTAGCATAAGAAAAATAAGCCCTGAGGTTATCTGTTTGTGCGTGTAGAATCGTGGCTGTAGCCATAGAAATGTAAAGGAACAGAAGCAGTTTCTTCATGTAATATTTATTGTATCAATTGATTAAAATGCAATTGTGTAATCAGTAATATATACAAAGGTAAGTAAACTTCTTGCCTGAAGCAAATGCAACAAGAATACGGTTCAAAGGTTCAAGTTAGAGGAATATTGTCATGTGAAAAGATAAATTGGCAGTGTCTTGAAGGATTGAGATTTTTTGTATTTTTGCAGCGGAGGAATGGCAGAGTGGTCGATTGCGGCGGTCTTGAAAACCGTTGAGGTGTCAAAGCCTCCGGGGGTTCGAATCCCTCTTCCTCCGCCAACCGTTTAAGGCGTCCGCGAAGCGGTAACTAAAAGCTGAATGCCAAACCCAAACTTGTTTGAGGTTTGGCATTCAGCTTTTAGTTAAGGCCATCGGCCACGCCTTAAACGGTTGAAGCCCTCCCCTCAACGGGATCAGCGCAGCTAATCCCCCGGCCAAACCCAAACTTGTTTGAGGTTTGGCATTCAGCTTTTAGTTAAGGCCATCGGCCACGCCTTAAACGGTTGAAGCCCTCCCCTCAACGGGATCAGCGCAGCTAATCTCCCGGCCAAACCCAAACTTGTTTGAGGTTTGGCATTCAGCTTTTAGTTAAGGCCACCGGCCACGCCTTAAACGGTTGAAGCCCTCCCCAACGGGATCAGCGCATCTAATCCTGAACTTGTTTCTTGTTTCTTGTTTCTTGTTTCTTGTTACTTGTAATTTGTTGTGGGTTGCTTGTTAGTAGTTCGAGGGGAAGTTTTTAAGGAAGAAAACAGAGGGCTTCAGGTGGGATCAGCGCAGCTAATCGCCCGGCTAACCCAAACTCGTTTGAGGGCTGACTTTTGTGTTTTTAGCCCATTTTGAAGCAA
>JANJUV010000018.1 GCA_024710405.1 Bacteroidales bacterium | reverse complement strand
CCTTTTGAGCCTATTGTTTGAGCGATGCCTTGGTAAAGAGATGGGGTGGAATGGTTTGGTTAAATTTGATGGAAGTTATCTTAAACTCGGTGCCATCGCCTTGTTTAAGCATGTCTTTATAGATGACCGTTGCCGGAAACCAACGGCCCTGAACCTGAATTACATTGCTCATTTCCATGCGTTTAAGCAATTTGCCGTTTTTGGCATACAACTCCTGTTTCAGCAGGACAAAACGCTCGGCATCCACCCATATCTTTTGGGTATAGTAAGCGGCATCTTCCACTTTTGCAGTTAATAACAGAACAAAAGTATTGCGGTCTCCGATTTTTTCCTGTCCCTTGATTTCGGAACTATAAATTTCATTCAGTTTGCGGTCGTCCATCATATCTTCATACGATAAATCGCTGCCCATAACCGATTGCCTGAGCATATGACCCGAAAGTTGAATGGTTCTGTCGGTAGAAGGCGAATAAATCCAGAGCTGTTTTTCCAGTTTCAGCATTTTGGTTCCTTTCTCTGCTGCTGGCGAAAGGTATTCAGTAAACGACTTGTTGTTCCCCTCCGACCAGCTTTTTGAGGTGATGGTGCGGCTGCCCCGTTTGGTATGAATGGTCATGCTGCTCTCAAAAATTCTGTTGTCCGACGACATATTGGCATCCACTTTTTCAAGTATGGCTGCTCCGTCCTGGGCTGTGGCAATTTCTGCAAGGGCCAGAAGCAACAGTAAAAGTGCTGATTTTGTGAATTTCCTGATCATAGTTTTAATTTTTTAAGCTTCGAGTTCTTTAAAGAGTTTTGCAGTTTGCCTGCGGTAAATTCCAATGCCTGAAAGTAAAGTTCCAATCACGGTTGAAATCACACCCGGAAAAAATCCGATATAAAAGTCGGTTGGAGTGATTCTGGCTTTAATGATAGTAGGCATCATAAGTGAAGCGCCCTGCATCATGCCTGAGATATCAAGTCCGTAAGTTTGAAGCAGCCATGCAAATCCAAGTCCGATAGCCGTTCCGGTTACTGAGCCGGCAATACCAATGAAAACCGATTCAGCAATCATACTTCTGTAAACGTGGCCTTTGCTTTCGCCTATGGCCAGCCTGATGCCAACCTCGCCATAGCGTCTGAGCCCGCCCAGAAGTCCTGCATTCCACAGCACCAGCGACATGGCAAAAATAAAAATGAGCGATACATATGCCGACCACACTTCCGACATCTGCACATACTGCCCCATATTTCCCTGCTGGCTGAGGCTTAGCATAACCGGAGAAAACTCATCATCAGTTTTAAATTTACTATTAAAACTATCTGAGAGTTTTTCAGCCTGATTGTTATGATAAAATCCCGTATTACTGAATCCAGTAATTTCACCGGCAGCATTTTCCATTTCCAGGGCCAGCTGAACGTCTTTAAGGTCAGCAATAATGCTGCCCCGGTCCATAATCTCTACTCCAAAGTGCACAGTGCCTGAAAGCCTGAAATTATACATAGCCATTCCGCCGTTCATGGTGGAAGAAATCAGGGTAAATTCATCACCCGGAGCAATACCAAGTTTACCTGCAAAGGTATGGCTCAGCAGAGCATCGCCGGATTTTCGGGGGAGATGTCCGCTTCGCAGGGCTTTCTGCAGATCAAGCCGGTTCAGCTCATCTTGATTTGCAATCAGTTCCAGCCCCCAGCCGATGGCCGTGCCCTGCGATCTGGTTTCACCGGCAGAATCAGGCACATCAATCAAGCCTCCGAACTGAATTCGGGGTGACCAGCTCATATCAGGATACAGGCTGCGCAAGGAATCGAGCAGTTCTTCAATTTGCATCAAAGCCAGATCGTTGGGTAGCAAGCTGGCATCTTCGGCATATGCCCGGGTCATTACCTTTACATGACCTGTGGTAAATCTGGCATTCATTTCTATGGTATCACCCATAAATCCGGTGATATAAGCATGCATAAACACTGTTAGCGTTACTCCGATGGCGACAACCATAATTGGCAATCTGCTGCGGCTTTTATCGCGCAATAGGCCTTTTATCAGAAATTTTATCATTGCAGTTTCCCCCTTAAAGCATCTGTTGGATTCATTCTGGCGATTTTTCTTGCCGGCAAATAGCTGACAATGGCTGTAGTGATGGTAACCGTAAGCACTGTACCAATAACCAGGCCCGCACTATAAACAGGATACAGAGTCTGGGCTATGGCCATACCAAATTCGCTGGTATCTACCGGCATTGTCCAGCCTGCTTTTGCCTGCCAGGAAAGGAATGGAAGTCCATAAGCTGCAGAAAGTAAAGCCGCCAGTACCGCATGCATACTGCCTTCAACGGTAAAAAGCCCAACCACCTGCTGTTTGGTGTAACCCAGGGCAACATAGGTTCCAATCTCTTTTTGCCGCCGGAAAATGGAAAGTACCTGAGTGTCAAATATCGCCAGCATGGCCAGCAGCAGCAAGATGAAATACAACACAGTTTGCCCGGCTGATTTGGTTTTTATCATTTCATCCACCTGTTTTGTGAGCTCTGTTTTTGATTTGTAATTCCAACCCGGTATTTCATTCCAGCCATCAGTTTTGTCGCGCAGAACAATCAGGCTGATTTCATCAGGCAGCAGCATTACTTCCTGCAAGGTTGCCAGTGGAATATAGATCTGCCCGGCATCCACAGCCGGAACATTCGATGAAAAAATGTCTGTAATCAGTACATCAGTGGCATCGAAAGTGCCATTTGCATTGCGCCATCGCAAGGTAACATAGTCACCGGCCTTTAATTTGCTATGTTTGGCCATCATGTTGCCGATAATTGCCGGTATTGCCGATGCTGTGGTGTCCAATTTCCGTGAAGGAAGTTTAAGTATGCTTTGTCCGGGATCCAGGCCTTTTATAACTACTGACATCATGCGTCCTTCAGGAAAAATTGCACCCTGGGTAAGCAACAATCCGGTCAGGTCTCCAGCCTTCTTAGCATTTTGAAGCTGTGAAGGTAATTTGGCATGACTTCCTGCAAGGGTAAACGGGTCGTAAGGGTCATATGATTCGTGCCAGTATTGTCCGCCGCCTATTTCCCACTGAGTCATATCGGTTTTTGCCTGATGATCCCATCCGGTCATGATTCCTTTCAGCCAAATGATGACTACAAAAGAAAATGACAGCACAAGCACATTCAGCCAGGTTCTTAAGCCCGCACCGGTTAAATTGCGCCAGGCAAGTTTTAATGCGATTTTCATGACTTATTTGTTGTGGGTTACAACTTCATCTTTATCAACCCTGCCATCGAGCAGGTAAATTTTACGATTCAGATAGCTGATTACCTTTTCGTCGTGGGTGGCAAAAATAAAAGTGGTTTTCAGCTCCTGATTGAGGGTCAACATGGTTTTGAGAATATGATGGGAGTTGGCTGCATCAAGATTGGCAGTCGGCTCATCGGCCAGCACCAGCTTTGGCTTTTTGACCATTGCCCTCGCTATCGCCACCCGCTGACATTGCCCCCCGGAAAGCTGCGGAGGTTTTGAACGAATTTTATCACTGAGGCCTACCCATTCCAAAGCTTCCTGAACCATTTTTCGCCTTTCCTGTGATGGGATTTTTAGCAGAAGCAGCGGAAATTCAACATTCTCAAACACAGTGTGAACGGCAAGCAGGTTGTAACTCTGAAATATAAAACCCAGGCTCTCGCGCCGAAGCATGGCTGCTTCATGAGTGTTTAATTTGCCTATAGATTTGCCGAGTACAGTTGCTTCTCCCAGCGTAGGCACATCAAGTGAACCGAGTATGTTGAGCAAGGTGGTTTTTCCTGAGCCGCTGGGCCCGATCAGTCCGGTAAACTCACCTTGTGCAAAATCAAGATTCAGGTTTTCCAGTGCCGTGAATTCTGTTTTGCCCATCGGAAAACGCTTGTACATTTCCTTAACACTGATGATTGTTTGTGTTTCCATACCAGTTGGTATTTTGTTTGTTCCTTTAATGATGATAAACCAGCATCAGTTGAATTCCATTCCCTGCCATGATCTGGCTTTCGCCTGAAGAATAGGGCATCTGGTAATTTACCGGATTCACATATCCCAGGATATGCAGATCGAAATTCCTGATGGTTTGTTTTATGTTGATGATGTTGTAGCTGTTGTTGTTTCGCCAGTCATAATAAGCCATATAACTGATGTTTGTTGAAATATTCAGCGGATAACTTACCGATAATCCGCTGAATGCCAGGGTTGTCGTTTTTTTGAAAGATTTGTCAGCCGACATGGCCTGCAGGTGCTCAACTGTAAGATTAAGTCCGTTACCAATACCGAAAGTATAATCTGCTCCGGCTGATAGAAGTGTCAGATGGCTGGCAATACCCATGTTTTTTCCCAGGGCTGTATGAGTAGCCTCGAACCAGAGCCCGATTTTTAAATCCCATTTTCCGTCGAGTCCAAACCTGTATTCAGGAATTTTGTCGTATTCAGGCAGCCCTGAATTATTGTCAGTTGAACGTGCGGTTCTTGTATGCATGCTAAAAGCCATCTCTCCCGATTTCAAAGGGAACTGAAACCGTCCGCCAGCTTCAGGAAACCGGGGATTTGAGCCGGTTATTTCCCATGTTTTCAGATTTTCGGAAGGCAAAATTCCCCAGATCCAGAGATTGGCGTTGTTCAGGAAATAGTATCTGCCCAGCACCGCCCAAACGCCGTCGGTTAGTTGAAGCGGGTCGCGCGGGTCAACTTTGTCGAACCACATCAATGGCCTGAGCATGGCAGATGAGCCAAAATTAATTTTTTGTAAACCTGCACGTATTTCAAACTGCTCACCTGAATATCTTAGCCACAAACGATATGGCTTTACCGAACCAGAGGTATTTATTGAATCAAAAGGAATTGTACCCAGGCTACCCGAAATGTTGGCTGAAGCTTCTGCGTCAAACATCCTGCTGTTATTTTTATAACTGTAATTAAGCTGAGGAATGTATCTGCCTCCGGCCCAAAGCGACATATCCTGGCTGAAATTGTAATTAAGCCATGCTGATGCCTGCCCGCTGAACAACAGGGTGTCATTAGTCTGAGAATAACTCAGTCCCTGAATGGTGAAAAACAAAACAAATAGGCTGAGGCGTGTCATTTACTGCTCATTTTATTGTTGTTTGGGGCAATTCCATAAGTGAAAAAGCGTGTTATTTCCATAATGAGCTCCTGAGGTGTTCCATATAGCTGCAGCAGGTATGGATCATTGATCAGAGTTGAAATATTCTGAGAAACATAAAGCAGCAACTCCGGTTTAAAGTCTTGCCTGAAAACACCACGTTGCTGGGCTTCTTTGAAATCGGAAATAATCTCGCTCCATACTTTGGTTGTCTTTTCAGCGATAAACTCCTTTAATCCCGAATCGTTGTCGCTGTAAAAGTCTTTCAGGAATTCCGGGCTGATGTTATTTACTGAGTCAGATTTCAGACTGAGCATGGCCTGCAGCTTCTCATCTGCCGGTGTTTCTGCCTGCATAATATTCCTGAATTTTTGAATTGCCTGGTCAACCTCTTCATCATAAACAGCTTTGGCCAATGACAACTTATCGGTGTAGTACCGGTAGAAAGTCATTTTGCTGCATCCGGCCGCATTACATATTTCATCCACAGAAACCTTCCTGAATCCATACTTCCAGAATAATTCCCTTCCCGAGGACAATATGGCGGATTGCTTTTTATTTAAAATTGTTACCATGATAAGGTATATGTTACTAATTCAGTACAAATATACAATAATAGTATCATTATTGTCAAGAAAAATCTGTTCTTTTTTTTAAATATTTTGTAATTAACTGAATATCAAATAATAATCAGTTTGTTATGTAATAAATCGAATTTGATAACTGGTTTTCATCATGAGTTAATCCCGGTAAACCACTGAGAAATGTTAAAACATACTATTAATTGCTTTTAGATTGTATCTTTGAAATACCGAGCACAACTTACTCGTGTATTTACGCTCGATTCGGTTTGTTGTGAATTGCGTTTAGATCGTATCTTTGAAATACCGAGCACAACCAACAGCAATGGCAGGCCCGAACACAATAAGTTGTGAATTGCGTTTAGATTGTATCTTTGAAATACCGAGCACAACAGAGACTGGTCTATAAAACTGAATTTGAGCGTGTTGCTTGCTATTCTTAAAGAAAAAAAAGTGCTTCGTACTTAATCCTGTCACCATCATTTGGCAGGATTTTTTATTTCTGTCAGAAAAGCTCCAATTGCTGAGGGGTTGAAGGGCGTGTTTTTTCTGTTGGTCCCCTGAAAAATTCCATCATACCAAATTGCTTATCGGTCAAACTGAAAATTATAATTTCTCCTTTCGGGGCCAAAAACCCTTTAACCCTTTTGATATGTACATCAGCATTTTCTCTGCTGTTGCAATGGCGAACATAAATTGAATACTGCAACATAGTGAACCCATCCTTCTGAAGCTTCTTACGGAATAAAGCGTAGTTTTTCCGGTCAGTTTTGGTTTCTGTTGGCAAATCAAAAAATACGAATACCCACAAGATCTGATATTGGTTTAACCGTTCGAAAGATTGAATTGTCAAAATTTAAACTATTTCAGGGAATATGATCCGGCGGGATGATCCCTCAAAACAGGCTGATAAAGAAGCTGTAGTTCGCTGCAAACCAACCATTAAAGGGCTCATCTTTCCGTCAATCAATACATCAACTGCCGGTATCTGTAATAGATGCTTTTTAATATCGGGTGTTAGCTCATTACTCTCCGGATAGGACGCAGCGAGTTTTACAACTATCTGATCTACATAAGTCCTATACGGTTCCATTATATCGGATGCCAAACACCATGGGTTATATTTATTACGGTGGTGAATCCCCAACGATGGTAGTAATCCGCTCGACACCAGACCACGGGCAACTATTGCCAACAGAATTGCATAACCATAGTTTAACATCGGATTGGGCGCATCACCTGTTCTTGAGCGTGAAAAACCACTTTCAGCTCCAAACAAATGCTCCCAATGATATGCTGCCGCCCTTCCTTCGATGTTTTGGGGATCGCCACTTTTGACCAAACCGGCAAAGTATTTCATCCTTTCGACAGGCACACCAATCTTTGCCAGCACCTTTGCCTGATTATTAATCTTTGCCACAACTGTTTGTTGCCAAAGGTTTTTTCGCAAAGGCAATGAACTTTCCAACTGCTGGTACATTCGTTCGGTGAATGCATGATGCGAAAACAGCGGCAACATCAAACCGTAAGGCAAATGTCTGGCATCACAATTAATGATGGCCACATTGTTTTCGTTTAATGAGGCCAATAGCGCCTGAGAGAGCATGATTTGCGGATGATCCAGCACAACCATGCCAATGTCTTCAATAGGAACTGTAACTATTTGCAAATCAGTTGAGCCAATAAGTTCAATGTGTAACTGCATGTCTTTTTTGCGCAACTGAGCAGGATTACCGAAATACAGGGTTCGTTTGATCATATTTCCATGCCTTTTGACAATTTGTATTGTTCAATCATTACCAACGATTCCTGATGCAGATTCATCCACATGCGCTTTCCACCAAACATCTCAAAATTTTTGTCAGCATCCACAAGTCCCTTTCTTTCGTTGAAAACATCACCATATGAAGAATACTCCCACTGCAAATAACCAGAGCAAAATCCATGGTGGATCGGGTTTCGGTGCACATAAATGATCGCACGTTGCAGGTGGGTGTGATCAGTTATGGGCTCACGTTTGAAGTTTTTAATAAACAAAGAGCCTCTGCGCCGGTAAACTTTGTTGAATGATTGCGTATAACAACTGAAAAGGTTTGAAAACTGTTTTGAGACGTATTTGCTGATTGTGGCGGCGTCGGTTGTTAAAACATTTCCAAAGTTTTGAACTTTGGAAAAGTTATCGTCCTCGTCCGCGCCGCCACCCGCCGCCAACCGTTCAATCTCCTCATGCCCCAGAATACGCACCACAAAATGAAAATGGTTTGGCATCAAGCAATAGGCATAAGTTTCTGCTATGGGTGAAATATACAAAACATACTTTTCCAAAAAATAATGGAAATTGGCCTCATGCAAAAACAGGTTTTCAAAACCATTGCCGTGGTTGAAGATGTGGTAGATCGTATTGGGTTGCATGCACATCACTTAGTTATTCAATTTAAAATTATCTAATCTATAACTTCCAACTGTACATGATTCAAATCAAATAATCAACGATTAATTAGATTCTACACAAGAATTACATAAATGAATCATTTCCAGTAAACATATGTTGATCAGGTGAAATTACAAAAATCTACTATTCGCGATTGAAAGGGTTTTGATGTTTGCTCAAAAACAGTAAATCGCATTCGGAAAAGTGGCATGGATTAGTACTAAGTGTCAAATAATTCATTTTTCCCTACCTTTGCTTCATGTATCCCGTATCCGACGATCCGATTGTGTATTTCAGCGAGGCTTCTGTTTTTCAGAAGCACAACCTTGTGCTCACCAAAGTAAACCTGAGCATCAGTAAAGGCGAATTTGTGTATCTGATCGGACGCACCGGCAGCGGCAAGTCGAGTCTGCTGAAAACCATGTATGCCGAACTTCCGCTGATCGAAGGTGAAGGGCAGATTGCAGGCTATAACCTTCGGAGCCTGAGACCTGATGATGTGCCTTTTCTGCGCAGGAAACTAGGCATCGTTTTTCAGGACTTTCAGCTGCTCGAAGACCGTAGTGTGGAAGACAATCTTGCCTTTGTGCTCAGAGCCACCGGATGGAAAGATAAAGTTCTGATGAAAGAACGCATAAGTGAAGTGCTTGAAGAAGTTGGCCTGTTTACCAAAGGCTACAAAATGCCGCATCAGCTGTCGGGGGGTGAACAGCAACGTGTGGCTATTGCAAGGGCGTTGCTCAACAAACCGGGAATCATCCTCGCTGATGAACCAACAGGAAACCTCGATCCGGAAACGTCAAATGGCATTATGAAACTGATGATGAATATCAGCGAAAACGGGCAGGCAGTGCTCATGGCAACTCACAATTACAACCTCATCCACAAATTCCCGGCCCGTATCATCAAATGCGAGGAAGGCACCATTGTGTCGTCCGGCAATTCGCTTAGCTAAGAATCAGCATACCAGACCTATCAGCTTCTCTACATTATTGCCATTGTGGTAGAGTATTCCCAGTTTTAGTTTCCTGAGGTCAATATCACGCTGCGTAAAGGATTTCCTGAACAACATTTTAACAGCAGCCTGCATACTTTTGGCATCATTGGCAATCACGCATAAATCATCCAGTGCTGTTCCGCTCAACATGGCATCGTTCACCAGACAGAAGCGTCCATTGTATAAAGTATTCAGCAGTTTCAGTTTTAAACCGGTAGCCTGAAAGGTTACCGAAACATTAATATGTGCTTCATTGATGAGCTTAAACAGTTCAGCGTCTGACGGATTGGCAATCAATTCAATGTTGGGGATGGGTTCGATGAGTCTGATCAGATGGGCAGGAGGATTAAGTCCGGCTACCTTGAGCGGCGTCTTCATGTCGGTGAACACCTGATTAACAAGATATTTCACTGCACTGAAGTTTTCGGCCACCGACAAATTGCCATGATACAGTGCATAACTGCCTTTTCCAGGCTTCATAAGTGTTTCCCGATGAGGATGAAAAGCAGGAATGAAATGTACACCATCATAACGTGACGAAAAGTACTGCTCGTCTTTCTGCGAAATGGCAATGATAGCTTGTGCTTTTGACAGCACAGGCTCATACCTCCTCAGTTTGACCGACTCATTGTGAAAATAATATCTTTTAAATAATCCCGGCTCAGCTTTGGCCAGGTGCAGATAATACTCGTGTTCGATGTTGTGTGTACGTACTGAGATTCTGCGGCCCAGTAATCGGGGTTCATCCAGCAGTTGACAGGTGTGCAATCCTTCAAGCAAAATAGGGTAATCATCCTGCAACAGATTCTGAATCAGAAGTTCAGAACTGCGTGAAGAAACAATATATGGTGTTTGCCGAAACAAATGTCGTTTGGAAATATCACGCTTATAATAGTGCACCTCATAACACATCTTGTCAAGTTCAGCAGCCTGCTTCCGGCCATATTCGAAGCAATGCAAATGCACTTTAACATGATGTGCAGCAAGGGCAGCAACCTTATAATAAACATCTATTACACCTCCGTAATTGGCAGGCCAGGGCACATCAAAAGATACGATATGCAGGTGTTTATCTGCGAATTGACCCATAAATGTCGAGCAGTTTTTGTTGTTCATTCTCCCAACACAGTTCTTCGGCAGCCAATCTGCAGTTTGTGGCATAATTCTCTTTGGCAACACTGTCGGTCAGCATGTTTCTAATGAGTCCGGCCAGGTAAACCGGATCGTGGCTTTCAGCCACACAACCAACGCCATACTGTTTGACTACTTTGGCCACTTCGGGCAAGTTGCTTGATACAACAGGCGTTCCGGCTTGTATGTAATCGAAGATTTTATTAGGAAGACTATAGCGGTAATTCAGATTCGTATCTTTGTCAAGTGTAAAGCCCAGATCAGCATTTGCCGTAAACTGCATCATTCGTTCGTAAGGCATACGGGGCATAAATCTTATTCTGTCGGTGGTTCCTTGTTGCGCTGACTGCTGCTGAAGGTTATGAACCACATCACCACTACCGATGATGAGCAATGTGACATCAGGAAGGTGTTTCATGGCTTCAACCAACTCTTCGGCTCCCCTGTGCATGTTGATTCCCGAGCCCTGAAGTATCAGCAATGGACGATCTGAAGGCAAGCCAAGACTCTGTCTGTTTATGCGTTCAGAAGACTGCCAGCGCGGCGGGATGTTTCGTATCACATGCACTTTTATACCATACTCCTGTTCAAACAGAGCCGCAATGGAATCGTTTACGGTGATCATCCATGGTAAACGTCTGAGGACGTATCGTTCAATACTTTTCCAAACCTTCTGTACACCAGGTCGGTGAACCAGTTCGGGGGTTTCGGTGAAATACTCGTGACTGTCGAATATCATCGGTACATGACGCAAACGTGAAAGAAAAAAAACCGGAAGAACTGTATCCAGATCGTTGGCTACAAGGAGATTGAATCTGCTAAAAAACAAATAAAGAAATAATCTGATGTTAAACTCAGCATAAAATAAAGGGCCTTTTTCGAACATCAGTTTCATGCGAACACAAGCATATGGTCTTTGAGGCATTGCCGGACTTGTGCGTAATGAACGTCCGATAAGAATCACTTCATAGCCGGATTGCTGTAATGCCATACAGGATTTATGTACCCGTTGGTCGGTCAATAGGTCGTTGATCACAGCTACAATAGCCCTCATACCTGTTTTAAACTGTTTCCTGTTTGGATAATAACTCAAAATGCCACATCATTATTTTATGACAATTAAAATTGTCTCTAATGAGATATTTTTCATCATTTATGTGATCAGTTTTCAAAAGCTTTATAACTTAGCATCCGATTAAGGAAACTGGATTATTCATTTTTAATGATTGAAATTCAAAGGAATTTTTACCTGAAGGGGTTAAATACCTTCGGCCTTGATGTATTTGCATCACACTATGTATGCATCCGCAAACAAGAAGACCTTTCAGAGTTACTTGAATCTGATGCTTTTGGAGAATTCAAACACCAGATTTTGGGCTTGGGCAGCAATGTTTTATTTATCAATGATTATTTCGAAGGACTTGTTATTCACATCTGCATCCCCGGCATCTCTGTTGTTGAGAATGGTCCTGAACGCGTGATTGTTGAAGTCGGGGCAGGCGAAAACTGGTCGGATTTCGTGGATAAGATGGTTGAGAACGGTTTGGGAGGAATTGAAAATCTGGCACTGATACCGGGCACGGTTGGTGCAGCACCGCTTCAGAATATAGGTGCTTACGGAGTAGAATTCAAGGATAATTTTGTCTCGCTCAAGGCTTTTGATCTGCAAACGGGCAAAACTGTCTCCTTCGGCCCCGAAGAATGCGAATTCGGTTACCGGAACAGTATTTTTAAAACTTCACATCCAAACAGGTTCATTATACTGTCGGTTCGACTGAAACTTTCGAGAAAGCACCAGCTGAAAACTGATTATGGCGACATCAAAAAACATCTTTCTGAAGAAGGAAATACTCACCCTGGAATCAGCGACATAAGCAGAATCATTAAAAAAATAAGGCAATCGAAACTTCCCGATCCGTCAAAGATCGGAAATGCAGGAAGTTTCTTTAAGAATCCCATTCTTCACCCATTGGTTTTCGAGGGATTGCGAAGGGAGTTTCCTGATATTGTGTCATATCCTGATGAAAATGGTTTTTTTAAGGTTTCAGCAGCATGGCTGATTGAACAGGCCGGATGGAAAGGCAAAAGGATCGGCAATGTAGGAATGCACGAAAAGCAGGCACTGGTTCTTGTCAATCATGGTGGTGCCACCGGTGGCGAATTACATCAATTTGCAATGAATGTGCAGTACTCTGTGAAACAAAAGTTTGGTATTCTGCTCGAGCCTGAGGTCAACATTTTGAGTTGACCACAGGAGTTCATCAGAGTTATATTCATTACTTAATATTCACATTTTATTATATTCGCTTAAAAATAATGGTCTCATGCAGGTAAAACTCAAAAAAGCAATCAGTTTTTTCCGGCTTAATCTTGAGGGTGCGGTCTGGATCATTGCATTGTGCCTGCTTGCTTTTATGGACCCCGCAAATACCCAGCAAAGTTTGTGTTTGTTGCACCTTGCAGGAGTTGAAAGTTGCCCGGGCTGCGGACTCGGACATTCTGTCTCTTCTGCCTTTCATGGCGACTTCTATGGCTCATTTCGTCAACACCCGCTTGGCCTTCCAGCAATAATGTTACTTTTTTTGAGATCCTTACAGGTTTTTTATCAAAACATCAAATACCAACAACAAAAAAAACCCAACTATGACAAAGATTTATGAAATAATGCCTGACATTCAAGGCGAAGAAATGCTTTTTCTGCAAAACCTCACGCAGGAATACAGTGAAGAGAAATTGCGCAATTTTGCCAATATCTACAGGGCACGTCGCAAAGATCCACAATTGGTGCTACTGCTCACTCTGCTTGGATTCCTCGGATTTGCAGGCATCCACAGGATTATCCTCAACCAGATCGGAATGGGCATTCTGTATTTCTTTACTGCCGGATTATGCCTTATTGGCACAATCGTAGATCTGGTCAACTATCAAAGCATGTCTTTCGGTTTTAACCGCGTGGTGGCCACCGAAATACACGCTATGATGGCATCGAACAGGTAATTGATTAACGTACACTTATACGTTCACACAAGACTCCTTTGTTTGTGTGCATTTCCAATAAATAAATACCAGGCTTTAGTTCGGGGATGGTTATTGATGCATATTTTTCTTCAGCTGAATTTATGCGAACCAATAATTTACCCGTTATATCAAAAAGCCCGATCGCCTGAATCTGCAGTCCGCCAGTATTTTGAAGATGCAACTTACTCCCACTTTTGACCGGATTTGGATAAAAGACTAATCCTGAGTCATTTTTTTCTTCAGACAAGCCGGTGAGCAGGCCTATGCCTTCCATAAACACCGAAAGTCCGATATATTCTGAGCTGCTGTACGTGCCCAGATAAACATCAGCCTTATAATCCAGTTCTTCTGTTGGCTCAAAGCCAAAAGTCAGCGTGATTTCACCATTTCCGGGAACACTTACCGGAAGTTCACTCAACAAAACAAAAGCACTATCACTTATAGAAACTGAGTTGATTAATAGTGTTTCCGACTGTAGGTTGCGTAGGATTATCTCTCGAATCGATTCACCTGTTTCTATACCAACAGTTCCAAAATTCAAGGAATCATCGGAAACATAAAAAACGGAATGTTTCCATGGAAACTTAAAGGCCCTGTAGCTTATCAGGTTCATGCCTTCACTCACAATTTCAAAGGCTTTTGTTCCGTCAGGGTGGTATTCGGTCAGCACAAAGTTGTCTGGATTGGTTGCCCAACCCAAAACAACATGATCATCAGGCAGCATCTGCATGTGTCCCATAGCCCATGAAAACACAGACGGATTGTTCTCATAGGTATTAATCAAAGTTGCGGTCAAAGCAATCTCATCCAGTTCATAAACTAGTCCACGTGAGTATTCAGGTTCAACCAGAAAGCCATTGTCAAACATAGTGTAAATATTATCTCCTTGATATTCTATTGAATGCTGTGCCGAAAACCAACGGTCGTCACCTATTAGTTGAAACATATTTTGCGATCCGCCCCACCTCCAGATGATGTTACCCGTGTTGTAATCAATCTTGGTGATTTCATGAAGCTTTCGACTCGATATCAACACATTACCATTCTCATCAAACGAGATGGCATTACCGTGCACATAGTCTATCAGATTTGCGGTTAAATCGACCCAGGAGGTATCGCAATCGGTGATTTGCATATGGTCCCAACTTCTCCACTGAAACAATGCATTACCGGATGCATCACAATGCTGCACAACAAGGCCTACAACAATGGCTTCGGGATCACCGCCTTCCACCACCTGACTCATATCAACAGGTTGAGCGTCATAGATCATCAGCCAATAGCTACCGTCTTCCTTGACGATTAACTCATGTGCATCAGCAGTGTATCCGTTATCAGCCAGATAATATCTTCTGAATTGATAGCTACTGTCAATCTCTGTCCATCGGGTTGTGATAAAATCAAAATAGGTTATATAACCATTAGGCTGAAGTTTAAAATCATTACCCCTGTTTGATTGCCCTCGATAAAAAACAGGCACACCTTTCTGATTAAGAATCATCATATATGAAGAGCGATCAGGATTCTGCGCGTTACTGAACAGGAAATAGTAACCCGGAGACGGATTATTGTCTGCTGTTATATAGATTGGTGGAAAATCGTCAGGCAACGGAACAGATAATCTGCTGCTGAGAAATTCATTTTCTATCTCAGCATCAGTACTAATGACTGCATTGTTTGAAGGGCCTGTAAAATCCAAATAATGCGTCTGGGGTTCATTTTGTGCTGCTGCAATCCTGAAACCAAATGAAATGCCATTGACAAGGGATTGATCACTCTGCTTTAATCCTTCTTTTACAACTACATGAACTGACTCACCCGGTATAAATTCAGCATCAGGCCGGAAAACGATTGTCTTATTGTCAGAAAGCAGAGAAACTTCACCTTTGATGTTTCCGCTGGCTGTTCCATGCACTGCAAACGACTCAGACGACAAGGCAAACGGGTCAATTTCATTATTCGTTCTCAGAAATATAGCCTGACCTGGCTGAATCATCTCTGATCCCGGTTTAGGGCAAACATACACAAATTCCTGCGCTATGCAACGAACATGAAACATCTGCATCAGCAATACGACTAAAATAAAATGTTTGGAAGTAGTTTTGGTTTTCATACATATAAGTTTATTGAATCGCAAATAGCGAATCATGTTTTATGTATGACCTTATAAGAAATGTGTCTATTCCAGATATTCCAAGTGAAAGCTGGTAGTTACAGCTTTTTCAGGATCATTTTATTGATTTTACGGGCAAGAAAGGGGCCGCTGTAAATAAAGCCTGTGTACACCTGAACAAGGTCAGCGCCTGCCTTTAGTTTTTCGATGGCATCTTCAGGCGTCATTATGCCGCCCACGCCAATAATCGGGAATGCCTTACCGGATTTTTCGGCCAGATAACGGATCACTTCTGTTGAACGATCGCGCAAGGGTTGGCCGCTCAGCCCTCCCTGTCCGATTTCACTGGCACGCTGACTGTCATTCCTCAGCGTATTTCGTGTGATTGTTGTGTTGGTAGCAACAACGCCATCAATACCACTTTCGCGCACTATCTGGATAACTTCATCGAGCTGCTTGTTGTTAAGGTCGGGCGACACCTTTAAAAGCACTGGTTTTGGTTTTGGCATTGATTTGTTAATGGCCTGAATGCGGCTTAGTATTTCCATCAGCGCGTCCTGATCCTGAAGTTCCTTCAAATTACTGATGTTGGGACAGCTTACATTGACAACAAAATAATCCACGTATTCAAATAGCCCTCTGAAATTGGTCACATAATCCTCAACTGCTTCGATGTTGGGTGTCAGCGTATTTTTGCCGATATTGCCGCCAATGACCGGACGAGTGGCAGCCGCGACAGATTTGTTCAACCGCCATCGCTTCAAGCGCTGCGCCATTGCTTCCAGCCCGTGGTTATTAAACCCCATACGGTTGATAAGTGCCTTGTCACGCGTGAGTCTGAAAAGCCTCGGTTTAGGATTACCGGGTTGTGGTTTTGGTGTAACTGTACCCACTTCGATATGTCCGAATCCAAAATGCGACAATTCATCAAATACCTGAGCATTTTTATCAAAGCCTGCAGCTATACCGACTGGATTGGCAAACTGAATTCCAAACAATTCACGTTTAAGGCGTTTATCATTTACTGTTGTGAATCGCCTGATAATATTTGCTGCACCGGGAACAGCACATACGAATTTCAATATCCCCACAACCCAGTGATGCACTGTTTCGGGTGAAACCAGAAAAAGCAGCGGCCTGATAAGGATACGGTACATTCCTATTCGGTTTGAGATGCGTTGTTTTCGTCATGCACCTCCGAAGCCGGTTGTTCAGATTCTTCATCATTGAAATCAAGCAATTCTTTTTCAACGAGTAGCATATACCAGCTAAATACCTTTTTGATGTCGGATGAATATACGGCTTCGGTGTCGTAGTCGGGGACAACTTCTGCAAATCGAGACTTGAGTAAATTGTTATCGGCTTTCTTTGGATCAAATCCAATATCGTTACCAAATTTATCGTTCAGTGCCTTGAAGATTTCTTTCAGAGGCCTGTCGCCGTTTTGGGTATACATACTTATTTCTTCGAGTGAGCTCATCCGGTCATGTGCAAAAGCCGGGAAACGCTTGCCATCAATCAATGATTCAACAACTACGCTTTGCTTACCTTGTCCGGTAACTTTGAATAAACCGGGTTTACCGGATATGGATACGATCTTTTTGAGGTCCATGAATAAAATTTTGTGCAAAAATAGAGAATTCCGTCAATGTGCCAAGATTGCCGGTCACCGTTGACAATGCCTCAAGAGAAACTTTGGAGGTCGAAAAGTCTTTTGTAGGCCCCACCCTTTGCAATAAGTTCTTCATGCCTGCCTCTTTCGACGATCTCACCTTTCTGAATAACAACTATTTCATCGGCGTGCTGTATGGTCGACAGGCGGTGGGCAATGACCACTGAGGTTCTGTTTGCCATTACTCGTGCCAATGCATCCTGCACCAGTCGTTCAGATTCAGTGTCGAGTGAGGATGTTGCTTCATCAAGGATCAGTATGGGTGGATTTCGCAGCACGGCGCGTGCAATACTTAGTCTTTGCCGCTGTCCGCCAGAAAGCTTTGAGCCCCTGTCGCCAATGAACGTATTATAACCATCTTCCAGTTGACTGATGAATTCATGGGCATTGGCAATACGTGCAGCTTCAATCACCTCTTCACGACCAACCCCGGGCTTACCAAACGCTATATTGTTGAACACGGTATCGTTAAACAAAATGCTTTCCTGAGTAACAATGCCCATCAGGCCACGCAGGCTTTCAATCTTGTATTCGCGGATATCAATCCCGTCAATGGTGATCGAACCCTCTATCACATCGTAAAACCGCGGCAGAAGATCGACCAATGTTGACTTTCCGCCACCCGACTCTCCAACCAGTGCGATCAGCTTGCCTTTACCGATCTTCAGGTTTATATTCCTGAGCACTTCATCTTTGTCATATCTGAAACTAACACCCTTGTATTCAATACCATTTCTGAGATCATGCACGTCTTTGGCGTCAGGCTTTTCTACAATGACTTCCTCGGCATCGAGTATCTCGAAGATGCGCTCAGCAGAAGCAATACCTTTCTGTATATTGAAAAAGCCCTGCGAAAATGTTTTGGCCGGTGGAATAATCTGGGAAAAGACTACGATGTACGTAATGAAATCAGCTGCGTTGATGGCCGGTGAATCAGACAATACAAGCCGTCCTCCAAACCATAAAACGACAATAATGACCAATGACGACAAGAATTCACTCAAAGGAGAACTCAGGTCGCGACGCCTGTAAATACTAACCATAAGCTTGCTGTAGAGCGTGTTCTGGTCTTTGAACTTATTGTCGGAATAACCAATTGCATTGAATGCTTTTATTATGCGTAAACCCGATATTGACTCCTCAATAGTGGAAAGCATTCCTGAAAAACGAGCCTGCCCGATCCTGCTCGATTTACGCAAACTTTTGCCGATCTGCCCGATTAAAAAACCGGTAAGAGGCAGGATCAAAAGCACAAAAAGCGTGAGTGACGGACTCATGCTGAGCATAAATGCAAAATATGCCATTATCGTAATGGGGTCTCGCACCAGCATTTCGAGGTAATTCATGATGGAATACTCTACCTCCTGTACATCTGAGGTTACACGCGTGATGATGTCGCCTTTTCGTTGCCGTGTATAAAAAGATAATGGAAGTATCAGAATCTTGGTGTACAAATCATTGCGTATATCCTTTACCGAACTGATGCGCACCTTGGCCATATAATACATGGCCATGAATCTGGCAAGATTTCTGAAAAAAAATGCACTGATCAACACCATGCATATAAAGCCCAAAGCCTGAAGCTGACCTTTCTGGATGATGATGGTGCTGATGAGATAATTCAGGTTATCTATAAGCGATTCAGTATTTAAAGCTAATTCAGGCTTTTCAGTAACTAATGAGTCGGTACCAAACAAAAGATTTAGAAAAGGAATGAGCAGAGCGAAGGAAAACAAGGAAAAAACAATGGTCAGCAGGTTAAACAGCACATTAAGCATGGCATAAAGCCAGTATGGCTTAATGTAGCGCAGCAGACGATAAAATTTCTTCATAAGATTCAGCTTAACAGGTCAATACCTGTGTAGTTAAATGGACTTACCTGGCGCATTTCTTCCAAAACATGCTCAGGAAGTTCCAGTGAATTGATAAAATCGAGCATCGATTGCCGGGTTACTTTCTGGTTGGTGCGGGTGAGTCCTTTGAGGATTTCGTAAGCGCCTTCGACTTGTTCGCGGCGTAGAATAGTTTGGATGGCTTCAGCCACCACCACCCAATTATCTTCCAGATCACGTATGATTTTTTCTTCGTTAAGCATAAGCTTTGACAATCCTTTTCGGATGGATTTAATGGCGATGAGGCTGTGGGCCAGAGGAACTCCTGTGTTACGGGTTACTGTTGAATCAGTCAGGTCGCGTTGCAGGCGGCTGATCGGAAGCTTGACGCTGAGGTGTTCCAGAATAACGGACGAGATGCCCAGGTTACCCTCAGCGTTTTCAAAGTCAATTGGATTTACCTTATGAGGCATAGCTGACGAACCTACCTCACCGGTTTTGATTTGTTGCCTGAAATAATCCATTGAAATATACATCCACAAATCACGACACAAGTCAATGAGTATGGTATTGATCCTTTTGATTGCATCAAACCAGGCAGCGAGATAATCATAGTGCTCAATTTGAGTGGTCGTCCTCTGGCGATGGAGTCCAAGACGTGTCTGCACGAATACGTTGGCAAATAATTCCCAATCTATGTTTGGATAAGCAACTACATGAGCATTCATGTTGCCGGTGGCACCGCC
The DNA here is from genome assembly GCA_024710405.1 of Bacteroidales bacterium. GTDB lineage: Bacteria > Bacteroidota > Bacteroidia > Bacteroidales > F082 > UBA6192. The sequence goes on along the minus strand of JANJUV010000018.1, from coordinate 91,379 downwards.
AAACTTTGCCGAAAATGGTATCGTTTTGATGAGTTCGAACTGATTCAGGAGCCGTTCAACATACACCTGAATTTCTTTTCCAAGGCGTGTTGGACTGGCAGGCTGGCCGTGAGTGCGTGCAAGCATTGGCACCTGTTTCCATTCCATTGCCATTGCGGCAAGCTCGTTGTGCAGTTCATGCAGGGCAGGCATGAGGACAAGTGCTGATGATTCTCTGACTGATAAAGGCAAAGCAATATTATTGATATCCTGTGAAGTAAGTCCGAAATGAATGAACTCTTTTACGCCGGCCAAATTAAAGACATCGAACTTCTGCTTCAGAAAATACTCTACTGCCTTGACATCGTGATTTGTAACTGATTCAATCTGTTTCACTTCGACTGCATCATCAATCGAAAATTCCTCATAAAGGGATCTGAGGTCATCAAAAACTGACTTGTCAACCTCTGATAATTGCGGAAGTGGTATTTCACACAAAGCAATAAAGTATTCCACTTCAATCATCACACGATAACGGATCAGGGCATACTCGGAAAAAAAATCATCGAGTTCGGTCACTTTGTCGCGGTAACGTCCGTCGATCGGTGAAACGGCTGTCAGTGCATTCAGGTTCATAGGCGCGATTAAAGTTCAAAAGTACAAATAATGATGATTGCATGAAGAGGATGTCCCGGTCATTACGTTGAATATCGGACCTGCAGAAAAACAAAATAAACTAAAACTAAGTTATCACATTTCTATGCTCAACTCCTGCTATCGTCCGGTGTTGGTCCAGACTTCGTCAGTTACAATCAGTGTTTTCCGGGCACGACCCATGGCAGCAAAAAAACCAAGGCCTCCTTCTTTAATGTTCGAAGTCACATTTGCGGGTGGTCCACTGAACAAGGGGCTGCTAAAGCCCGATTCCATCTGCAACTGCATAAAAAACCTGTAATAGTCTTCCGTAATGGATGAAAGCAAGAGGGTAACTGTATCACCTACATTAACCTCATCCTTTCTGAGAATAGATACTGTGAGTCCATTGGTATTGTTGCCGTTGAAAAAACGGTCGTCAGTAACCTGTGCCCGTGAAGCCGTATCGCTGATCAAAAGGTCGTTCACCTGTACATCAATTCGGTAAAAATCAGTGGTTGGAGGGTCCAGGGCATACAATTTTACAAACCATATTTCGAAGGTTGGTTCATATTCCAGACTAATGGAATCGATGCTGAGTGCAGTTTCGGGCATGGTATTACTTGCCGTGAAAAAGTCCTGATCACCAATAGGCTCTTTTATGTTGATTTCGAGTTGATAAGCAGTTCCGGGAATGCCATAATAGTCCGCAGGGGTCTGGTACACACCACTTCCAACGGGAGTCTCATCAAGCTGAATCTTCTGATTTCCGTTATCTAGATATACTATTGCTTCGGCTACAACAGGTGGTTCTTCACCGTAGAAATAGTTGGTCGTGGTGGTCAGCCTGACCCTATGCGCTGTAGTGTCAGAAGTTATTGTGCCTTCAACCACAATGCGCCTGAAGTTTTCCTTAAGCTCGATATCGATGCGTTCAGTGCATGAAAACAATGCCGACATCAAAATCAAAATCACAACTGCTGTGCTTGTTGTCTTCATAGCATTAAAATTTGAAATTGTAAGTGATAGAGGGGACTATAGCAAAAAGGTAGGTCATTTCAGCATAGGTGACATCCGGATTATCCAGTTCGCTCTGGAAGTTGATTACCCATGGGTTTTTGCGGTTATAAGCATTGTAAGCCGAAAAATTCCATTCACCCTGCCATTTGCGTCCAGGTTTCTCCTTGCTGCGCAGGGTTACCGATACATCCAGTCTGTGGTAATCGGGCAAACGATAGGAGTTTCTGTCAGAATAAACCGGCACTATTGTATTTCCGATCTTGAAACGTCCTGTAGGAAATGTAACTGCCGATCCGGTGGCATAAACCCAGTTGGCCCCCAGACTGACCCGCTTGCTGAGTTCATAATTCAGCACAATCGAAACATCGTGCGGTCTGTCATAGGTTGCAGGGTATTTAATTCCGTTATTGATGGCATCGATCTGACGGAATGTTCTCGACCATGTATAACTCACCCAGCCATTTAGTCTGCCCTCTGATCTTTTGAAGAGGAGTTCGAGTCCATAAGACCAGGCTTTACCAAACCGGAACTCCCCTTCGATATATTCGTTGAGGAGCAATTCTGCATGATCTTTAAAGTCAATGGCATTGTGGTTCAGTTTGTAGAAACCTTCCAAAGAGGTCTCCAGAGAGGCTTCACGGATATTGCGGAAGTAACCAAGCGAGAACTGATCTCCCTTTTGCGGCTTTACATTTGGGCTGCTCGAAAACCAGATATCAAGCGGGGTTCCGGCAGTAGAATTCTGGGCCAGATGAATGTATTGTACGTTTCGAGTGTATGCTGCCTTTACTGAGGAAAATTCATCGAGTGTGTATGCAAGGCTGATTCTGGGTTCAAGGCCGGTGTAGGTATTGTATATTTTACCTGTCCCGTAATTTGCCGAATCCACACGCTTGAAATCCTCGTCAAAGGTATATACCGTAGCCTTGCCCACATTGTTGAGCATACTGAACCTGAGGCCGTATTTAAGCATAAGACGTTCACTGATTTTGTGGTCATTACTCAAATATATTCCGGTTTCGAGCGATCTGTTTTTGGGCATTTCCAATTCGTTGAACACCGTTTCGCTACCGATTCCTTTGGCTTTGCCCGGTGAGAAAACATGCCATGTGCCGGAAACTCCAAACCTGAGTGTGTGATTTATTCCGGCAAACCAGGTGAAATCGGACTTCGCTGTTACATCCTTCATGGATGCTGTCCAGTCAAAAGCATTGGGCTGGCCTTCAGGAACACCCAAATTGTAGTTAAACCGACTGTATATCAGCGAAAAATTTGAAAAAAGCAGATTATTGAACAGATGATTCCAACGTGCTGTAAATGTCTGATTGCCCCATCCCAGTCCGAAGAAATCGTTGGAAAAAACATCCTGCCCAAAATATCCCGAGAGGAAAATCCTGTTTTTGTCGTCAAGGGTATAGTTTGCCTTTCCGTTGAAATCATAGAAATAAAGCGTATTCTCCCTGATCTGTTCATCACTTGAAAGGGCCAGAAATAAATCGGCATAGGTTCTTCTTCCGGCAAGCATGAAGGAAGACCGATCCTTTTGTATCGGTCCTTCGATCATCAGCCTGCTAGATATGGTCCCGATGCCCCCTTGTCCTGAGAACTTCTTTGAATTTCCTTCGTTCATCCGCACATCCACCACCGACGAAAGCCTACCGCCATACATGGGTGGTATATCACCTTTGTACAGTTCGACACCTTTGATGGCATCGTTATTAAACACCGAAAAGAAGCCCATCAAATGCGATGGATTGTACACCAGGGCTTCATCAAGCAGGATGAGGTTTTGGTCAGGACTACCGCCCCGGACACTGAAACCCGAACCTCCTTCAGCTGTAGCCTGCACACCAGGTAATAACTGAATGGCCTTGATCAGATCAACTTCGCCCATGAGCGCGGGAATCTGTCTTATACTTTTTATCTCAAGTTTGTTCACACTCATCTGGGCTTTGGAAATCCGCTCAGTTGCGGCTTCACCCTTCACCACTACTTCGCCAAGCAACTGTTCGGCCGACACCAAATCAACATTTATGGTTGTGTCACGCAGCATATTTATTGTCCTGTACTGCTTTTCGTAGCCAACATAGGAATAGGTTAATGTGTACAAACCCGAATACAAGCGCACCGAGTAATAACCATAAGTATTTGTTATTGTGCCACCTGAGGTTGGTTCTATATATACCGTAGCACCAATTAAAGTTTCTCCTGAACCGGCATCGCGAATAAAACCATTCAGCGTAAGGTATTTCCTTTCAGGGGTTTCATCCGAAGCCTTTACGGTCAACACCATCAGGCTCAGAAGAAGGATTAAAGCGGACAAAAACAGCTTGCGGATATATTCTTGTAACATAGAATGTTTTATCAGGATAAGACAAATGAAACGCTTAAAGGTTTACCAAAACCATCCGAAAATAAATGTTACGTTAGCCTGAGGGCTGTTGAAATCGGCTGTTTCATAAACATTTTTGCTTCCCAGAAGATTTCCGGAATTATCATAAGCCTGATAGGAACGGTTTATCCCGCTCACAAATCTGTAGCCAACAGCAGCATTGATCTTGAGCCACCGTGCCAAATTGGCCTCCACCTCAATTTGTGGGGTGAGCACAAAAACATGATCCACAAAATAGGGCTGATATCTTTCTTCCTGATATTCATCTTCTATCAGACTGATTTCACCCCAACCTATCTTGCTGCTCACACCAAAATGTATCGCATCTTCAGGCCTGAAAATTCCACCTACCCAAAAACCACCATGACCGAAATTGACACGTTTATCACTGTAGTCAATCCATTTTTTGCTGACAGGGTCATAGGTGCGGAAATCTGTAAGATAGTGGTAGGTAGCCAAACCCTGACCATAGCCACCAAGATAAAAACGATTGTTGATAAGGAAGGCACCTCCACCTCCTACAGAAACTGCCAGATCGTCTTTTCCAAAAGAAGAAAACTCAACGTTCGGACCCCCAAAACCACTCATGCGTACAGGTTTGTCGGTTTGAAACAAGGTTTTGAATTCAGGTTTTTCATCCTCCTGCATCTGGGCAATGATCTGGCTGGTGCATGCGAAAACCCAAAGAAGTGTTAACTGAAAAAAGATTTTAGTCTTCATAACATTAAGATTTATTGAATTTTATTTACTTGATCATAACGACACCGCTATGATCGTTGGGTTGCAGACAAACAAAAAAAAACTGACAATATTGCTTGAAAATTAACGGAACAGTATTTGTTGCCACTCTTCCAATGGCAAAGAAGTTGAAATTAAATGCGGAAGAACACAAGCTGATCAACAGTTTTGTGTTTCCGGCAATTATTGTTTCGCTCATGTGGATGGTAAAAGGTTCAGAAATTGTTTTCGGTTTCAGCGCAGGACAGTTTGGCATCAGACCACTGGAGCTTTCCGGCCTGACCGGCATTATCCTCTCCCCTTTCATACACGGCGATTGGAACCACCTCTTTGCCAACACCATTCCCATGCTTGTGTTGCCCGCAGCCTTGTTTTATTTCTACCGTTCGCTGGCATTCAGAATATTGCTGCTCACCACGCTCATTTGTGGCTTCTGGGTGTGGGCAGGTGCCAGAGACGCCAGCCACATCGGCGCCAGCGGCGTAATCTATGGTCTGGCTTCTTTTTTGATGGTCAGCGGATTTATCCGCAAGGAAAACCGCCTGATGGCCCTTTCGCTGGTGGTGGTTTTCCTCTATGGCAGTTTCGTCTGGGGAATATTCCCTGAGCTCTTCCCCGAAAAAAACATTTCTTGGGAATCGCACCTGAGCGGATTGGTAACGGGGTTGCTGCTTGCGTACTTCTTCCGCAAAGAAGGACCTCAACGCCCCACCTTTACCTGGGAGGGAGAAGATGAAACTGATGAATCCGGAAACGGGAAGCCCGAACCGCCCGAAGAAGAATACTGGAATATACCCGAACCCGACCGTAAAGACCTCACGGTGGTGTACCGTTTCCGAAGAAAGGAGTGATCATCCTGACCGACCCGGCAAGTTATCCGTCTGCTTCTTTGACAGCTAATCAATAAAATTTCAAATGAGCATCAGCACATTTTTTATTCAATCTTACGCTGAAAATGCTGCACCCTGAAGGCACATTCACCCAAATGCGGCGCTGAAGTTTCGATCAGACCATATGCCGAAAGGTCGTGTTGTTTCCCATTGGTTTTCAACACAAACGCCGGCTCGACGATCACCATCATGCCCATATCGTTTCCCGGGGGCACACACATGCGTGCAGGAGATTTATACCAGGCTTGTTCCCAGTTAATACCATTTTCACTGAGGCTTTTCAACAGTTTATCGGGCACAATCCCCGCCGATCCGCTTGCTTCATCAAAGCGAAAAGTGTAATATTTTCCTTCGGGAAAGCTTATATTGCTTGCGTCCAACGTGTCATGACAAACAGTTACTTTTCGCTCAGTCGCCTTTCGATTGGTGCTGCATGAGGAAGCGATAAAAACACCCAACAACAACATTAACAACACTTTATTCAATGAGATTTGCTCCATAGCTAATCGGTTTTAGCCGCTAAAATACGGTTCTTTTTTAACTTTTAGCTTTTATGAAAAGTATCGGATTAAGTCTTAGCATGCAGTCTAAAAGTCAGGCGAGTAATGAAACATTTTCCTTCATCAGAACGCCACATAAGGTCTCAGCCGCTGCGCGCTCAGGCTGTCGGGCTGCACAATCTGCACAAACTCGTCCCAGGAGGCAAACCTGCCGCGTCTTTCGCGGTGCCTTACGATGGCTTTGGTGTAGGTCATATTGAGGTAGGGATGGCCCAGTAGTTGTCCGAATTCGTACTTATTGATGTTGATTTTACGGATCATGGTAGTGTCGGCTGTTAGCTGGTGACCGATGGCAATTACCAGCGCCGAGTCAACACCTTTGATTTCGTTCAGTTGCGTCACATGCACGAATCCGCCCAGTCGCTCGCGGTATTTCAGGATTCGGTGGACCGTCCAGGGGCCAACACCCTTCAGTTGAATCAGTTGTAGGGAATCGGCCGAGTTTAATTCAAGGACACCCATGAATTCGGGCTTCTCCATCCGGTCGCTTTTCCGTTGCACCGTATCGGCCTCACGATGCTTCGGCTTCTGGTGTCGGGGCTCAATAAGGATAAAAGGTTCAAGAATCTTGTATTCATCGGCGGAAAGGGAGTAAATTTTGCTCAGGTCTTCCTTTCTGAGAAACTTTCCGCCCTTCTTCTCGTAGTTTTTGATGGCTCTGATCTGATGTGTGGCCAGCCCCAGTTTTCGCCATTCCTCCTCAGGTAGTTGGTTGGGATCGAAGGGGAATGGCGTAAGTTTCAACTGTGCATAGGCAACATCAGGATCGGATTTGCCAAAAACCTCAGCAAATGCTTCTTTGTCAGACTGCTTTCGGAGGGCCAGCTCAGCAACAGCCTGCTCAAATAAATGATTATTCAAAGGTCTGGTTGAGGTGAAAACATAACCCGAAAACAAATTTATCACCAGAAGCAAAATAAAAACAACAGAAAGCAGCAACAAAGCCCTCCGTTCACGGACCGAAAACCCAAACAAATCCTTAAACTGTTGCCAGATGTTTTTCACATGCAGCGGTTAATATTCGTCTTTTAACTGAAATCTCCTTCGCCAAACATCCCGAAAAAACCCAGTCCATTCAGGAACACAAGTGCAATGGCGACTGGCGCAAGAAACCTGATTATAAAATAATATGCCCAGATCAGGTGTATCTTAAGGGTTTCTTTATTTGAGATTTCATCATACAAATCCTCTCGTTTCATGTACCATCCGGCGAACAGAACAATGAGCAGCCCGCCAAGAGGCAGCATAATGTTAGCAGATGCAAACTCCAGGATATCGAAAAGATTTCTGTTTCCGATGTGAATTTCGGGCATAGGCCCCTGACTCAATGTGCATAAAATACCGAGAACAGAGATACTGCCGGCCGACAAAATAGTCGCTTTCCTGCGGCTCATGTTTAACTCTTCCGAAACATAAGCCACCACAACTTCAAGAACGGAAATTGTGGATGTTAACGCAGCAATCACCAGCAGCACAAAAAAGATCAGCGCAAAGAAATATCCACCCGTCATTTCCTGAAAGATCATCGGCAAGGTGATAAACACTAAGCTGGGCCCACTCTGAGGCTCAATGCCAAAAGCGAACACAGCAGGGAAAATAGCGACTCCGGCCAACACTGCTACCAGGGTATCGGTAAGCGTGACGGAAAAAGCTGTCTTGCCGAGGTCTTCGTTGCTTTTGATGTAACTGCCATAAGTTATTAATGCTCCCATACCGATACTGAGAGAAAAAAATGCCTGACCCAGAGCTTGCAGGACAACATCGGCATTAATTTTTGAAAAGTCGGGCTGAAACAAGAAAGTAAGTCCGGCACCCGATCCTGGCAAAGTTACAGCCCTGATGCCCAATACTATTATAATCAATAGAAGTGCAGGCATAAGAAGTTTCGTGTATTTCTCAATACCGTTTTTAATTCCCTTATATACGATCAGTGCGGTGAATAACATGAACATAAGCTGCCAAAGCAAGGGCAGATAACCATTATTACGAAACTCTTCAAATGTCACATTTAATTCTTCCTTGCTTTGTCCTTCAAAACTGTTTCCGATAGACAAAAACAGATATTCAAGTGTCCATCCGCTAACTGTAGTATAAAATGCCAGTATGAAGAAAGCTGCTGCAATACCCATCATTCCGATGATGTGCCACCAGGTTCCCGGAGCAAGTTTTTTAAAGGCACCCAATGCGTTTCGTTGAGACCGTCGACCCAGAGCTAGTTCGGAAAGCATTACAGGAACTCCAATCACAAGGATAAACAACACATAAACCAGCAAAAACGCTCCACCGCCATTCTCCCCGGTTACATAAGGAAATCTCCATATGTTACCAAGACCAACTGCCGAACCCGCAGCAGCAGCAATTACGCCAAGGCGACTACCGAATCCGTCACGATTACCTTGTATCATTTCTGACTACGTATTTTTTAATTATTATTGTTTGCCGTAAAGTAATGTATTACTCCCTTCGCTATTGCGCCATTCCAACCGGTACTAAACCTTTGGCCTTCCATTGTTCCAAAGGAAGTTCAAGCTCTTTGATCAGACCCGTTTTCAGATCCAGCACCCAACCATGTATCTGAAAACACACATTGCATTCAGCTAAAGCATGTTGCACAATACTGGTTTTATAAAGGTTTTCAACCTGCTTGATGACGTTTAATTCGGAGAGCCTGTCGAGCCTTTGCTCAATATCATCGATCAGGTTGAGTTCGGCATTGTAATCAAGGACCAACTCCCGTATCGGGTTGATCCAATTGCCAACGAGCCCTTTTACCTTACCTTCGTAGGCGGCTGCCACTCCGCCACAGCGATAATGTCCACATACAATCACGTGTTTTACTTTTAATACGTTTACTGCATAATCAAGCACCGATAGGAAATTTATGTCGGTAACCGACACCTGGTTTGCTATATTGCGGTGCACAAACAATTCGCCGGGTTCTGTCTGGGTAAAGGTATCAAGCGGCATCCTCGAATCGGAACAGCCAATATACAGAAATGGTGGTTTCTGAGAATGGCTCAACCGCGCAAAATACTCAGGCATAGTCTGTTGTTTCTGATTGGCCCAGATTTGGTTATTCTTAATCAGTTCATCGTAGCGTTGTGGCATAATACTAGGGTTAATTGTTTATCTTATATTTATTCGTATCTGAGTGATTCTATAGGGTCGAGTCCGGCAGCTTTGTTAGCAGGAAGGATACCTGAAGCAAGTGCGACTACAAAACAAAGAAAAACCGCGACTACAATCCACAGCCAGGGTATGATAAATGTGGAACCAATGAAATAACTCATCACGTTACCTGCCGCTATTCCGGCAAGAATACCAATGATTCCTCCTATTTGCGCAATGACAATTGCTTCAACAAGGAACTGATTCCGGATGGTACGACGGGTTGCACCCATGGCTTTCCTTATACCGATTTCGCGGGTGCGTTCAGTAACCGAAACAAGCATGATATTCATCAAACCAATAGCGGCACCAAACAAGGTGATCAGCCCGATAGCCGTGGCTCCGAATCGAATCTGACCTGTAAGGCTGATGAGCATGTTGGCAATGTTGTCGCTCTTTGTGATGGTGAAACTATTGTCCTGTCCGGTTTTATCTCCCCGAACCACCCTGAAAACCCCTGTTGCTTCACCAATTGCAGCATCCATCTCTTCAGTTGAAGTAGTTCTGACACTGAGTGTAAAGTTCATGTTGGGTCGCGAAAAATACTGCCTGACATTGCTGAGAGGAATCATGCAATAACGATCGCCGCTGAATCCAATGCTCGAACCTTTTTCCTTAAGCACACCTATAATGCGGTATTTGCCCGGCCCAACTGTGATTAACTTTCCCAATGGGTCTTCGTTATTCTTAAAAAGATCCTCGACAATTCTGCTTCCCACTATGGCTACATGTGCGCCGCCGGATATTTCATGGGCTGTCAGATTACGGCCTTTATCCAGTTCATATCCTGCATTAAACAAGTAGTTTTCATCGATTCCGACTACCTGAATATTCGGATTGGTTTTCTGATTTTCATACTTCAAAGTGGCTATTCCAGTACCGTAAGTCATGATACTGGTAGCTGCGGGAAAGCTAAACAGCTCCCTGAATTGCCTGGCTTCCTGATATGATATTGATTTATAAGCCTGTGCATTTGACCTACGACCACCCATATGCACCACCATCTCGCGGTTTCGGATGTTAAATGTGTTGGAACCCATCATGGTAAAATTCTCAACCAGATAGAATTTCACAGAATCAATAGCTGTGAGAATACCAACCAGTGCCATGATCCCGAAACCGATTATGGCAATGGTTAATACGGTTCTGAGCCACTGGTTTCTTATCGAATCAAGCGAAATCCGAATATTTTCGACAGCAAGCTGTTTCATACGAAATTAATCTGATTTTTTACCATATGCAAGGTCACCGGCATCACCCAAACCCGGTACAATATAGGCCTGTGCTGTTAGTTCATCATCTATTCCGCCGACATAAATGGACAAATCGGCAAGAGAAAAATTTCTTTTAAGGTACTCTATCCCCTCTACACTCGCAAGAGCCGACACTACGAATACCTTTGACGGGGTGCCTAAAGCGAAAAGTTCTTTCAGTGCCATCACCACAGAGGCTCCTGTAGCAAGCATCGGATCACTTAGAATCAACACCTTACCGGTGAGTTCGGGACTGGATAAATACTCAATGCGAATGCTGAAGTCCTCATTCTTGTCATACTTTCTATAGGCTGACACAAAGGCGTTGTCGGCATGATCAAAATAGTTCAGCATTCCCTGATGCATAGGAAGACCGGCTCTGAGAATCGTTGCCAGCACCGGTTGGCTTTTCAGCAGAGGTATCGTAGCAACACCAAGCGGCGTGCTGATATCTGTGGGTTCATACTCGAGTTCTTTGCTGATTTCATAGGCAAACACTTCGCCCAACCTTTCAAGGTTTCTCCTGAAGCGCATTCTGTCGCCCTGCACTTCAACATTTCGAAGTTCGGCGATAAACTGGTTAAAGACCGAGTTTAAAAGCCCTAGATTCTTTACCATAAAGCTTCATTTTTTAATGAATACAAATGTAATAGATTTTTGATTTGATGCCAAGAGATTCCTGCTCACACACAAATGGAGGGGGAAAATAAACATCGACTATAATTGTTTCTTTCTTCTCCTGAGCACGCTGAGCCCTATGCGGTGCAACAGAGGCAAACGGTTGATTGTTATTCCGGGATATGTTGTTTGCTTGCTCCCGAAACCTTTGTAAAACTGCGCGAGTCCGGGATTATCACTTCCCTCAAAGTCGAGCACAAGATGGCCGGGGGCATGTTCGCGTATGACCGAATCAAGTATGAAAGTCAAACCATGGAGCTCCTTTCCTGCCGGGCTTGATCCCGAAAACAGAAATACGAGTTTTCCATGGCTGCGCACAAATATTGCACCCGAACACAATTCGTTTTGCTGTGTATACGCACCCACTACAAAACCCTGACCACGATATATTGCCTGATAAACCAATTTTTTCAGACGGTTATACTCATTTTCGTTCCAATGACTGATGGTGCGGCCACGATTCATCCTGAATAGCCTGATTACATCGTCGGGTTTGATGTGTTTGGATAATGACAGGCCGGCTTCCTGCGCTTTCCTGAGATTTCTGCGTGTATTGCTGTTGTATTTCTTCTGAAGCTTGTCATAAGTGTTGATCAGGTCGAGTTCGTGATTCAGGTGATGCACGGGCATGTATCCTGGTTCGTCCACCTTGTTGTGCGAATTGAGCCTTATTTCGACAAACCTGATATGACCGGGAATAGCTTCAAGAAAACTCCGTATGATTAACGGATTCAGAATATTCCGTGAAAAAACCCCAAGTTGTTGTGCAAAAAATGGCTGAAACATATAACTGATACCAAACTTCCTGTTTGAGGTCAGGGGCATAACTCTGTCGTAATCACCTTCAACCAGTGCTTCCCAGCCCGGATGCACAATATCAAGAAACCATGTCCATGCATAAACCTGGCCATTGAAGGACTCTTTGATGCATTTGTCCCATCTTATCTTGTCAATCTCCCTGTGCTTCAAATGTCTTATCATGGCCTTATGGAAGTGCTTCCTTTAGAATTTCTTGATACACCCTTAACCATCCTAACCATCGCTTGGTGTCGCTTAAAGACTCATTGTGCCAGAGACTGATGAAAGTTCCATCAACTTCCTTCACCCTTCTGATTAATTCTATTGCCTTTTGTGCAGCTTGTTCAGGTTGCAGTTTCAAATAATCACAAAGAGTCCCGTCCATTAGCTGAAACGGATGAATCCGTAATCCTGTGCTTATATCGTTGTCAAGGTCGTAAAACTGAAAACTTTGCGCCACTCCGGCCCTGAAGCCAGGCTCTGAAGCATAACCCATTGTAAAATCATCCGTTATGTCGACATCAATTAGGTTATGGTAAGCCGACGGCAGATTCATTCTGAGAAAATGTTGCCGGCTCATGGTAACCGGTCGGTTAAGAACACGCGACAACCGTTCGATCTCAAGTTTCAATCTGGGTTTATTCATGAAGGAATTATAGGAAGGGTGAATGCCTACATCAGCATAATCCCCCAACATACGGATCAGATTCTGAAAACTGGGATTGCGAACTGAAATATTCTTGTCGTTTACATCGTAGTCAGCAAAAAGGATGAAGTAAGCCGGCCTCAGGCCAAACTCTTTCTGCAGTGAGAGTTGCAACCCGAAAGTATCGAATGGATCAGGCTTTTTATCACGCAATACTTCAGTCCTTAATTTAATCTCGGCCCAGTTGCCTGCAATCAGGTCTTTCAGATATGCACCCGTCGTACGAAACACACCTTTATGGCGAAACGCCCAGGCTGCATCAATGTCGTAAGTAGGTATATAAGTATATCTATTTCGTTTTACTCTGAGCCCACTAAACCTTTCTGTAAGAATAATGCTCAGTTTTCTTATCCAGTAATCTACAACGGGTTTATCAAGATTGCCGGATTGTTGCAAAATACCCGAAGATGCTTCAAAACGTCCGTGAATGTCGCGCACAAATGGCAGGTATTCCTCATAACGACTTATCAGAAAAAAACTGGCCGCAAACATATCGAATGGCAAGAAAGACTGACGATGATACACAGGGAACAAAGCCAAAACCCCATCATATATAAATGGTTTTAGTTCCTGGCTAAGGATGTCGCGTTCAAACAACAAACTTGAATTTTTCAAAAACATCGCGTCTGCCACAGGTACGTCACCGTAAACCATCTTTGCACCCTGAAACTGCCCGAATTCATCTTTATTTGTTGTCAACTCATGATGCAAACCAAGTTGTTCGCCCATTACAAATTGCATGACATAACGCAGGCGGTTGGTCAGTTTTGGTACGAGAATAAGGATATCGGGCATAATGAGTCAAAAATACAACAAAACCTCTCATAACGGCTAACAAAGCTTGTGGAATGCCTAAAAAAGTGATGTGTCCGTCAGGATCATTCAATATGCTGTACAAAACAAACCGAATCTTACCCTATACTTTCCTTCAAGCAATAAATCGCTTATCTTTGACTGAATTTTTCTTCATTACCACATATGGATAATTTTATCGTTTCGGCACGAAAATACAGGCCGTCTACTTTTGACACGGTAGTTGGTCAAACGCCCATTACCACAACACTGAAAAATGCGATCCGAAACAATATTCTTGCACAGGCTTTCCTGTTCTGCGGTCCCAGAGGCGTGGGCAAAACAACCTGTGCGCGTATTCTGGCAAAAACCATCAACTGCCTGAACCCAACACATGATATTGAAGCCTGCGATCGTTGTGAGTCCTGTGTTTCGTTCAACCAATCAGCATCCTTTAACATTCATGAGTTAGATGCTGCTTCCAACAATTCAGTGGACGACATCAGAAACCTTGTTGATCAGGTGCGCATTCCTCCTCAGATAGGACGTTTTAAAGTTTATATAATCGACGAGGTGCACATGCTGTCTCAGGCTGCGTTTAATGCCTTTCTGAAAACGCTAGAAGAGCCACCTGCTTATGCCAAATTTATTCTTGCAACCACCGAAAAACACAAAATAATACCTACAATACTTTCCCGCTGCCAGATTTTCGACTTCAAAAGAATCACCATAGAGGATATTTCGTCGCATCTTGCCTATGTTGCCGGAAAGGAAAATGTTGAAGCCGATCCTGAAGCGCTCAATATCATTGCCCAGAAAGCTGATGGAGCGCTGAGGGACGCACTCTCGATATTTGATCAGATGGTGAGTTTTTCGGGAGCTGCAATCACCTATCAGGATGTGATTTCAAATCTTAACGTTCTTGATTATGACTATTACTTCCGAATCATTGAGAGTATGCTACAAGGCAACACCTCCGAAACGCTGCTGATTCTCAACGAGATTATAAGCAATGGTTTCGACGGGCAACATTTTATCACTGGCCTTGGAAGTCATTTAAGAAACCTTTTGGTAGCACAGGATCCACTTACCGTTTCACTAATGGATGTGAGTGAGAGCCTGAGGGAGCGCTACACCGCTCAATCTCTGAACGCAAGGGCAGGATTTCTGCTCCGGTCGCTCGAAATCATGAACCAGTGCGATATTCACTACAAAAGCAGCAACCATAAACGACTTCACCTCGAAATAGCCCTGCTCGGTATATGCCAGATTTCGGCCAACACGACTTCAAAGGCAGAAAACAAGCCGGAAACTCAGCCGCTCAAAAACCAGCCTGCATATACAAGTCAGGATCGCCCCGCAAGTGCAGTTGCTGAAAAAACTCCTCCACCTGCATCAGCAAAACAAGCCAGCTCTTCTATTCAGGCCAGAAGCATGGATGAAAACAAACCGGCACCACGCGAAATACCGCCACCTGCCAAGAAGGTTTTTTCTACATCAATAAATGAGATCATCAAACAACAGGAACAAAGCACAAGTGAAGAAAAAGCGGAACCCATCAGCAACACAGCTTTCGGCCAGCAGGAATTGATAACCGCTTGGCAGAATTTCATTTCATCCTACAAAAACACTGCACCCGGTTTCACAGGAGCACTCATGAGATATGAACCAATACTAATTGAAAATCATGTCATTAAAATAACACTAGACAATGCCCTGCTCGCAGATGACAGGCTCAACATGAATGCACTCACAGATTTTTTGAAAAAAGAACTGAAGAATACAATGATCAGCATTCAAACCAATGTGGTCGAAAAGCCAAAAGAAATAGCTGCCTATACTGACAAAGAGAAATTTGAAAAACTTGCCGGCATCAAGCCTGAATTGAACGAATTGAAGAACCAGTTAGGATTGGAAGCTGAATTTTGATTTATTTAATATCGTAGTATATCAAACACATCAGGAAACCTAAATTAAGCATATAAACACATGATAACAAAACAATTAACTATCATTGTCATGCTATTTGGCATGCTAGGCAACTTATGGGCACAACAACCTGACCTGACAAAAGCATTACCGGTTGATCCTTCAGTGAAAATCGGCACGCTCGAAAACGGGTTAACCTATTATGTTCAGTACAACAAGATGCCCGAGAAAAGAGTGGAGATGAGGTTGGTCGTCAATGCGGGTTCTATACTTGAAGACGATGAGCAGCAGGGTCTTGCGCACTTTGTTGAACATATGTGCTTCAACGGCACGCAACGTTTCTCCAAAAGCGCTCTGATTGATTTTCTTGAGAAAAGCGGCGTGCGGTTCGGTGCCGACCTGAACGCCTACACCAGTTTCGATGAAACAGTGTATATGCTTCAACTGCCCACCGACAGGCAGGGATTGATTGATTCGGCTTTCATGGTGCTCGAAGAGTGGGCTCATGCTGTTACCCATGAAGACGAAGAAATCGATAAAGAAAGAGGTGTTATCCGCGAAGAATGGAGACTCGGTCTGGGTGCTGACGACCGGATGCGCAAAGAGTATTTCCCTGTAATTTTCAAAGATTCACGCTATGCCGACAGGTTACCGATCGGGCAAATAGGCGTTATCGATACCGCCTCGTATGAAACTCTTCGCCGGTTCTACCGCGATTGGTACAGGCCAAATCTTCAGGCCGTGGTCGTTGTTGGCGATATAGATGTGGAAATGGCTGAAAATAAAATCAAGGAACATTTCGCTCACATTCAAAATCCGGAAAACGCACCCGAAAGAGTAAGGTATGGTATTCCGGGCAATAAAGAACCGCTTATTGCCATTGCATCCGACAAGGAAGCAACGTCCAATATGCTGATGATCATTTACAAACACGACAAAAAACCGATTGAGAACTTAGGCGACTACAAGGAAAGTCTCAAAAGAAACCTGTATAACGCCATGCTGAATGCAAGGCTCTCAGAATACAACCAATTACCCACATCGCCATTTATTTTCGCATCAACATACTACGGCGGATTTTTGGGACGCTCCATGGACGCTTATGTGTCGAATGCTCGTGTAAAGGAGAACAGAATAGAAGATGCTATAGAAACACTTGTCAAGGAAAACGAAAAAGTGCTCAGGTTTGGTTTTAATCCTTCCGAGCTGGAACGTCAAAAAACACAGTTGCTGACCCGGCTTGAAAAACAGGAGAAAGAAAAAGACAAGACGAATTCATCCAACTACGTGCGTGCCTACACAAGTCATTTCCTCGATAAGCAACCCATTCCCGGAATTGAGAACGAACTCGCTCTTGCCAGACAATTACTGCCTTTAATTGACATTGACGAAGTAAACAGTCTGGCATCCAAATGGATCACTGAAGAGAATCTGGTTGTGGTAGTTACTGCTCCCGAAAAAGAAGGCGTCAGGATTCCAGATAAGGAAACAATTTTACGTACCATAAGCACAGCACGCAAAGCTCAGGTTGAACCATATGTTGATCAGGTGAGCGGTGCTCAATTGGTATCAAAGAAGCTTAAAGGAAGTAAGATTATTGGTGAAAACAAGATCGAAAAGCTTGGCGTGACCGAAATTACACTCGAAAACGGTGTCAAAGTCGTTTTAAAACCTACTGATTACAAAAACGATGAGATACTGCTTACTTCATTTGGCAGCGGTGGCAGTTCTGTATTTGACGATAAAGATGCATTCGCGGCTTCAACAATAACCAGGGCTGTTGGTGCCAGCGGCATCGGCAGTTTCAGCAGCATCGAACTTGGAAAGTACCTCACGGGGAAAGTAGTCAGTGTTCAGCCTTTTGTTGAAGAAACAAGGCATGGGTTTCGCGGTAATGCAAGTCCAAAAGACCTGGAAACAATGCTTCAAATGATTTATGCTTACTTTGAAGGTGCCCGCCGCGATAATGACTCTTTTGAAGCCATGAGATCACAGATGCTGAACCAGTTTAGGTTTATGAGAGCCAATCCCCAGACTGTTTTCGTGGAAAAACTTAGACAGCTGGCCACCCAAAACAGTCCAAGAACCATCGTCATTCCAACAGAAGAGCAAATCAACAGCCTCGATGCCGGATCGGTTTATGCCATGTTTGACAAGCTGTATGGAACAGCCAGAGGATTTACTTTTGTGTTTGTAGGCAACTTCGACACCGAAGACATCAAACCACTGCTTGCGACCTATCTGGGAAGCCTTCCCTCCGAAAAGCCGGCATTGGAATGGCGAAACGTCAAAACCACTTTTCCTGATGGTATCACCGATGAAGTGGTCAGGAAAGGAAGTGAATACAAATGCATGGTTGCCATAATGATGGAAAACGACTTCGAGTGGAGTCAGATTAACCGCACAGAACTCGCATTGCTGATGCGGGCATTTTCGATCAAACTGCGCGAGAATATGCGTGAGGAAATTGGCGGTGTTTATGGTGTCGGTGCAAGCCAGAACAACCAGCAGTTTCCCGAACCAGTATACAACATCGTCATAAACTGGGGCACAAATCCCGATCTTGTTGACACTTTGTCGAAAACTGTGTTTCTTGAAATCAACAAACTAATGGCTTACGGACCAACAGCCGAAGACATGGTTAAGATCAAAGAAACCACGATCCGTGAACGTGAAACCAACGAAAAACAAAATAATTTCTGGAGCTCATCGCTCGATTTTGCGTGGAACAACAAACAGGAAATGCTCACTTTTGATGAGTTCAAACAACTGATTGCTTCCATAAGCAGTGAAGACCTGAAAAGAGCAGCAAACCAATATTTTACACCTGAAAACTATTTGCGATTGGTTTTACTTCCCGAAGAATAACAATTGATCAGGCCTGCAGAAAGCAATCACAACAGCAGGTTAATTGTGTTCAGTAATTTTCAAAAAACCTGTGCTGAAATCTCGCACAGGTTTTTATCAGTTTAACTACCACGGGCGGTGACAGATCATTTTCGTACTTTTGCCCGCTGTAAAATCCAAACATGAAATATATATCCGGTTTTATCCTCTGGCTTGCAGGGTGGAAAATTGTCGGGAGCATCCCTTCTGATGTCAAAAAATGTGTCATTCTTGCTGCACCCCATACAAGCAACTGGGATTTTGTGATTGGAAGGCTGGCCTATTTCAAACTGGGTGTACCTGTTAAGTTTCTGATCAAAAAGGAAGTGTTCGTATTCCCATTTGGCGGCCTGATCAAGGCAATGGGTGGAATACCCGTTGACAGGGGCAAACGAAACAATCTTGTGGAAGAAGTAGCCGGTTTGTTCGGGAATTACCAAAAATTAAATGTCATCATCACTCCTGAAGGAACCCGAAAAAGAGTTGACAACTGGAAACGTGGCTTTTATTTTATCGCACAGAAAGCACAGGTACCTCTGGTACTTGGATTTATCGATTATAAATCAAAAACTGCCGGATTCGACCGGCTGATTTATCCAAGCGGCAATTTTGACAGCGACTTCCGAATCATTGAGGAGTTTTACAAAACAAAAACCGCCCGATATCCGGAAATGTTTAATCTGAGTCCGGAGAACCGAAAAAAGAACACACAGCCTGAATAAAAAATAGCTGTGTTTACTCTAAGCGTTGTTTATCGGGCAATTGTTCCGAACAACTTATTCAACCTCCAGTGAAACTTATGAACCCCTGAGGGATTGGTGTACATGAATATACACCTTCCCATAACAATGTTGGCATCAGATTCCATGGCAATCCTCTTGCTCTCAGGTCCTTCGGACATTTGTTGTATCCATAACTGTTTAATGCCTTTGTCAAGAACCTGCTGAATAAATGAATCCGTTGCATTCTTTGGAGTAACCAGACAAACTGACTCTACTTCAGCCGGCAAATCATCAACCGTCCGATAACAGCGTATCCCATTAATCTGGTCAGCTTCGCGGTGTACCGGATAAACTACAAAACCTTCTGAAACTAATTGTGCGAGTACCTGATTACCAAATTTCTTAGTGTCTCTTGATGCGCCAATAAGCCCTATATGCCTGTAATTAAGAAACTCTTTGATCTGTTTTTGATTTGCTTTCATTTGGTTTAGTTTTAATTTCTGATCAGATGCAAAGTTCATGAAAATAACCGAATGATTCTGAACTGTTTTGAGCTAACTACAATAAAAAATAGTGCTGAGTTTACACCACTTCGGCCACAACAAAGGTACTTCCACCGATGAAAATCATATCCTGAAAACCGGCATTGTTCCGTGCTGATTGAAATGCTGCATAAACCGAACCATATACTTCGCCACGCAAACCAATACCAAAAGCCAGTTCGCTCAGCGCGTCAGCATCAAGAGCCCTTGGAATATCTGCCCTGCAAAAATAATAAGTTGCATTTCGCGGAAGCAAGTTGAGTAAATCATCAACTTTTTTGTCCTGCACAACGCCCAGAACAATATGCAGTCTGTTGAACCGCTGCTGGAGCAACTGCCTTACCACCCATTTCATACCATCAGTATTGTGTGCCGTGTCGGCCACCACCAGCGGATTGCGGCCCAAAACCTGCCATCTGCCCGATAACCCTGTCAACCGGATGACCTGTGACAAGCCTTCATAAAAATGCTTGTTGGTTAGTTGAAAGGTATCGCGCAACAGATCGAGAGCACAAACTGCTGTGACGATATTTTTCTCCTGATAATGACCAAGCAGCGGCAAGGCGACATCCTCAAGATAGAGACTACTTTCCTTCCACACATCAAAATACTGGTTATCTGGATCAGGTTTGTCGAGTCGGGAGGCATCATAATGTTGGTCAGCAAACATTATCGGCGCAGTCATTTCTGCAGCCTTCCCGATAAAAACATTCTTCGTTTCGTCATGGGATTCCCCAATTACCACAGGCACCGATGTCTTAATGATGCCGGCCTTTTCGCCGGCAATAAGAGCGAGGGTATTCCCCAGAAACTGCATGTGATCGTAACCGATATTAGTGATTACACTCAGTTCGGGTGTGATCAGATTTGTCGAGTCGAGCCTTCCCCCCATGCCCGTCTCCACCACAGCTACATCAACCTTTTCTGCTCTGAAATAATCGAACGCCATACCAACGGTCATCTCAAAAAAAGACAGGCCAATCTGTTCAAAGTCCTTTCTGTATTGCTCCACAAACGCAACAACAGCCTCTTCTGAGATCAATTGACCGTTGATCCTGATTCTTTCGCGAAAGTCTTTCAGGTGTGGTGATGTGTAAAGTCCGGTTTTCAAGCCGGCTTCCTGCAAAACGGCTGCTATCATATGGGAAACGGAGCCCTTGCCATTGGTGCCTGCGATGTGAACTGAACGAAACGAACTCTCAGGGTTACCAAGTAATCGGAGCAGACTGACAGTATTATGAAGATCAGCTTTATAGGCTGCGGCTCCGATCCGTTGATACATTGGTAGTTGCTCAAACAACCACAGTATAGTTTCCCTGTAATTCATCGGGTAAAATTAGGGCAAAATCATCTCTGTTACTTATTGAAAATATGCCATATCCGGTTATAATATCAACAAGATTAAACGCTAACATTTGCGCCATTCCGACGCCCTTAACAATACTTATGAATCAGTCCGGAGCATATTACTTTCTGAGAATGAAAGTATAGGTTATTGTTCCCTTTTGTAGCTCTGTTGCTGCATTGTCATCACTAAAGGTGGAGTTCAATGCGGCCCTTACGGCCATGTTTCTGACAGATGGATCGGTTACGGTGGTGCCCTTTGGCTGTACCTGAGCCTTTTTGACTACACCATTCCGGTCAACCCAGATATCAACCACAACGTTTCCCTGATCCCTGAAATCACCCACGGGTCTGTCCAGATACTTTGAACCTCTTCCGCCAAGACTGAAAGAAGGTCCGTCACCCTGTCCGCCCTGACCGTCATAACGTTTCACGTCTTTCAGACCATCTGGTTTACCCATATCGCCTGCACCTTCTATATTGCCTTCAGAACCACCTTCAGCAGAGGATGTGTTTGAACCTTTGAACAGGGCGCGCTTATTAACAGTAGGTTCCTTTGGCTTTTCCTCAACTATTTCAGGCTCCTTGACAGGTTCCTTAAGGGCCTCTTTAGGTTTCTCCCTGACCGGTTCGGGCTTCACTATTTCCGGCTTTTCTTTAACAGGCTCAGGCAAGGCAGGAGCCTCTTCTATATCTTGTGTCACTATTTCTTCCTTCACTTCCTCCGCTTCTGAAGGTTGAGGCATCGGCAGCGGTTCACTTGCTGAAGCCATTTCATCCGGTTGAATCTCGCCCCTTCCTGTATTACTGTAACCAAGATCCACTTCGACACCTTCCTCACCTGGCAACGGCAATGGGGTGCGCAATGCAAGGAAAAACAATGCAATCAGCAACATCAGGTGGAACAAAATGGTGCCGATAATACCTTTCCGTTTGTCGCTGTCTATTGCCATGACGTTTACTTTGGTGAGGTTGCTAATATGACCTTGTGTTTGGCACCTGTACTGTTGTTAATATCATTGACAGCATCGATTACCGTAACAATATGTTGTACAGGAACTGTTTTGTCTGCCCTAAGCACTATGGTTGCTTCGGCATTTCCCTGTATGTTGCTTCCGATACGGTTAGCCAATTCAGACTCAGTAACCCTGCTCTCGCCAACAAAAAACTGATACGTCTCGTTGATGTAAACAGTTACACTTTGTTTTGCCATTGTTTTGCTGCTGCTCTGCGGCAACAAAAGTTTAATGGCATTCGGCGACACAAGGGTTGATGTGAGCATAAAGAAGATCAACAACAAAAAAACAAGGTCCGACATAGAGGCCATGCTGAAGCTTGCATTTCGCTTATTTCTTGTTTGAATAGCCATGTCAAAAAGTTTATTTGTTTCTAGCGGGCAGGTTCGTGCAATACATCCATAAATTCTGTCGCTCTGGCTTCAAGCAGATATACAACTTTGTCGATGCGCGAAACAAGGATGTTGTAGAAGATAAAAGCCAAAATACCTACGATCAGGCCACCAACTGTTGTAATCATCGCCTGATAAATACCTGATGACAGCAATGCTATATCTATGTTGTTGCCTGCCATTGACATATCATAAAATGCCTTAATCATCCCAATGACGGTTCCCAAGAATCCCAGCATAGGAGCAGCACCCGAAATGGTTGCAAGTCCGGCAACACCTTTCTCAAGCTTACTCACTTCAAGTTTACCAACATTTTCGATAGCCGCATTAATATCATTCAGTGGTTTACCTATTCGCGAAAGCCCCTTTTCTATCATTCTGGCGTTAGGTGTCGGATTGTTCCGACAGAGGGCAAGTGCCGCGTCCAGCTTGCCTGCATGAATATATTCGCGAATGTTGTTCATAAAATTGCGGTCGCTTTCGGCTGCTCTGGAAATAACCAGATAACGCTCGACAAAAACATATACTGCAATGATGGAAAATACCGCAAGAACAGCCATGATCCAACCACCTTTCATCGCAAGTTCGACCACAGACAAGCTTATTTCACCTTCAGCAGCTGCATCTGCCAGACCTGCACCGCTCAGGTCGTTGGTAACCGTTTGTGCAAACAAAAACAATTCTGTCATACGTTCAAATTTTGTATAAAATTATTCTTTATTCCAAAGCTACCATCCAAACTTTCGGACTGTTGTAAACAAACCGCTGTTAACAATAACTTACATCTTCGAAAAATATTTCGTTCTTACCTTTAAGACTTAAACCGTGAAAACAAATTGTCATCAAGGTATATTGCAATAACCCTGCCATTCAGGTATAATTGGTTTTGTTTATAGTAACAAATTAGTGGGTTACATAATCGGAAAACACTGAAGCGAGTCTTTCGTATAATAATTATGGAAGGTGAATTGTGCCGGCACAGCTATCAGATCCGGCTCCCGTAACGGACTTATATACATTCGTTATTCCCTTCCAGCGAAGCAATCCAAGGAAAGCAAAAACCAATGCCTCCTTGAAATCTATCAAAACAGGATCAGGTACTTCTATTCTATGCGGAGTGTGTGTCTTTATCCTTTCGATGAGAAAATTATTTCTGGCACCACCGCCCGTAATCAATACATCTGATGAATCGGAAAGCGTCATCAGTGACTGCGCAATTTGAAAGGCCATATGCTCTGTGTAAGTCCGCAGCAAGTCCTTGACTGCAATTTTGTATGACTGTAGCAAAGGAATCACATCCGACTCCACCCATTCGCGTCCCAGCGATTTCGGAATAGAGCGCTGATAATAATCGAGTTGATTAAGCTTCTCCAGTAAAGATTTATCCGGATTTCCTGCAGAAGCCAGCGCTCCGCCTGGATCATAAGCATAGCCTTCCTGTGCGGCCAGATAATCAAGAATCTGGTTGGCCGGGCAAATATCATATGCCAGTCGGGCTCCAAAGGAATCATCGAACGATACATTAGCAATGCCGCCAACATTGATACAGGCGTCATAAGCTGAAAACAGCAGTTTGTCACCAACAGGAACCAATGGCGCTCCCTGCCCTCCTTTCAGCACATCTTCGGACCTGAAATCATTAATCACCATGACGCCAGTCAAATCGGCTATCCTGTTGCCATCTCCTATCTGAAGTGTCACGCCTTCCTCAGGTTTGTGAAAAACAGTATGTCCATGCGATGCAATCAGCTCAGGACAAATGTGAAATTTATCCATAAAAAGCTTCACTTCTCTTCCGATAAACGTACCATAATCCAGGTGTAGATCATGCAACTCCGATGATCCGGCATAAAAGGCATCGCTGAGCCTTTTGCGCCAGAATGACGGGTATGCGATACATTCAGTATGTTGAATATCAAATTTCCATTGAAGATTATCTTTCCAAAACACAACGTATGCAATATCAAGTCCATCCAAAGAACTGCCTGACATGAGACCGATTACAGTATTGGGTTGCTCCATAATATATGTTATCTGAAGAACCGTTTATTTCTCATTGATGAAATCAAGCATTTCGAGCCTTATTCCGCGCGAACCCTTTATTAAAACATGTGTTCCGGTCCATGAAAATTCCCTCAATGCATTATTTAATTCGTGAACATCACGGAATACCGGAAAACCATATGAACCGGCTGCTACAGCAAACTCGGTGCCAACAAGGTACACTTCAGTGATTCCCATGGTTATTAGCAGATCAAGTATGGCTTTGTGTTCATGCTGACTATCTTCGCCAAGTTCGAGCATATCTCCCAGCACAACGACAGGTCTGCTGCAGCCCAATGATGCCAGATTGCATATTGCGGCCGACATGCTGACCGGATTGGCATTGTAGGCATCCATGATAATATTGAATCCGTCTTTTGTAATCAATTGCGAACGGTTGTTTGAAGGTTGATAAGATTCAACTGCAGCATTGATAAGTTCTGGTTCAACCTCGAAAAAATGCCCTACAGCAACTGCTGCCAACAGGTTATCAAGATTATAGATGCCGATAAGACTGGTTTGGATTGTAAATGTCACAGCCGAGTCGGGTATCTGCCATTGAAAATGTACAAACGGGTTTGCCTTGACTAATGTTCCGCGAATCCCGGAATGTGCTGTTTTGCTGTAGGAATATTGCTTTATCCCCTGAGCATGTTTCGCCAGCAGGGCATCATCCATATTCAGAAAAACCATACCACCGGTTTCTTTGATAAAACGGTACAATTCAGTTTTTGCCTGGATAACACCCTCAATACCGCCAAATCCTTCGAGATGTGCCTTGCCGATATTGGTGATCAATCCAAAATCAGGTCGTGCAATTCTGCTCAAAAAGTCAATTTCACCAACATGGTTTGCCCCCATTTCAACAACTGCTATTTCGGTTTCCTGCTTGATTCGAAGCAATGTCAACGGAACACCAATATGATTGTTCAAATTGCCGGAAGTAGAAACCACGTTGAACTTTTTAGCAAGAACTCTGGTTATCAACTCCTTGGTCGTAGTTTTCCCATTCGATCCGGTGATACCGATTACCCGGGCAGGGCATTGCATGCGGTGAAAGGTTGCCAACTGCTGCAATGATGTGAGAACATCATCCACAATAAATACCCCGGGAGTGTTACAAAGGGCAGGGTCGTCTGCAATTGCAAGCAAAGCGCCTTGCTGAAGAGCTGACCGTGCGAATTGATTTCCATCATGATGTTCACCTTTCAACGCAAAAAAAAGACAATCTTTAGAAATCTTTCTTGAATCGGTTGACACGCCTGATGAGGCGAGAAAAACAGAGTGAAGTTGAATTAATTGATCTTGATTCATTGAACAAAAATAAAACAAAAAAACCTCAGCATTCAAGGAAGCTGAGGTTTTCAAACACCTTCACTAAAGGCTTATTTGGCGCTGCCTAACGGGCTTCCTACTTTGTTCATGGCACAGCGGAAACCGATTGAAGAAGAGGCTTCATCTTCATTGAGGAATCTTCTGACGCCGGGACTCATAAAATATGCCCTGTCAGCCCAGGAGCCGCCTTTATAAACTCTGGATTTATCACTTATAAGCGTTGTAACGCCATAATCATACATTTTCTCAGTTGAACTCGGATCATCAACACCACTGAGCCAGTCGCTCTGGATAGTCGACATATAGTCGCCATCGGCATAGTTCACAACATTACCTTTGCGGTAATTTTTGCGATTTGCTGCTTCTTCGGGTGTAACTTCGGTATACCGCATACGTCCGAGTGAATCTTTCTGGGCCAGGAATCCATCTGCATCCTTGGCTTTATTCACAAATATGTTTCCGCGGAACGGATTGTAGTCATGTACATCTTCAAACGAAAGCGGCCTGTAGATATCCAACACCCATTCGGCTACGTTGCCGGCCATGTTATAGAGGCCGTAATCATTGGGCCAATATGAGCCAACTGGTGCAGGCAGGTCAGCACCATCATTCAGGTTTCCTGCAACGCCCATATAATCTCCGGGGCCTCTTTTGAAGTTAGCAACAAAGCTGCCATAATATCTGCGGTCATCTGTTCTGAGACCATCACCATTCCAGGGATAAACCCTGCGTTCTACAACCCTCTCATAAAGTGTGTTTCCAACGAGTCCGAGTGCTGCATATTCCCATTCGGCTTCGGTGGGCAGACGGTAGCGGGGGACCATCAGGCCGTCTTCAAAGCGGACATTACGGACACCAGACCCACTGGGATCAAGATCCTCTTTGCCTTCCTTGATGAGTCCTTCATACTGTCCGGCAAGATATGCTTCCGTATTAAAGTTGTTCTCATTTTTCTGATCAGGATCAAAATCAAGCACTCCAGCTCTGATCAGCAGATTTTCGTTAACTCTGTCTGTCCTCCAGTTCGCATAATCATTGGCTTGTAACCAACTTACACCAACCACAGGATAGTCATGATAAGACGGATGGCGGAAATAGATCTCAACCAATGGCTCATTGTAGGCCAACCGGTTGCGCCACACCAATGTATCAGGCAGGGCCTTTTGTACTACTGCAGGGTAATCTTGTCCGAAAACCCTGTTTAACCAGTATATATACTCAAGGTATGCTACATTACTGACTTCAGTCTGATCCATGTAGAATGAAGAAACGGTTACTCTGCGGGGCATATTGTTCCAGTCATACATCAGATCCTCGTAGGTTCCGCCCATGACAAAAGTTCCGCCCTCAATAGCGATGAGACCGGGAGCCGTAATCTGCTCCTTCGACTGTGCAACTTCAAATCCGCCAGATTTGGGATCATTATACTTCCAACCTGTTGTAGGCGAAACAGCTTTTTTGTTGCAGGAACTTATGACTGCTGCAGAGGCAAGCAGCATGGCAACTGTTAGTAATTTGTTGATTCTGAACATTTTTATTTACGTTTTGAAAATAATGTTAGATTTTTAATAACTAAAAAGAGGGTGAATTTATTGCCCTGATGCGTCTTCTTGACGGTTCTTTATATACACAGAACTCCCATGCAAAAGAAATTTCATGAGCACCCCCGCTGGCGCCACCTAGTTTTGACATGGTGTAATCATAGCTGTAACCAAACCTGAAGTTGTCGTAATGAAGTCCAACCAGAATGATTGCAGCATCAGCATTATCAAAATTATGTCTGAACCAGGTGCCAATGACAAATGGATACTTGTTCACATATAAACCGAAGTTCAACTGCTGAAATTTTCCCTGCTGCTGGTATAATATGTTTGGCTGAAGCATTATGTCGCCCTGATAATAGCCTCCGAAGGTGCCTTCGGTGGCATTGATCATGGTACCGGCATGCGCAGTAATCTTCATCGGCATTTTGTTTTCCGAGTTATCATAAAATGACAAATCGGGCTCGGTCAGGTGATCAACACCAACACCAACAAAAAGTTTGTCAAGATATCCCATCATAAGACCAGCA
Organism: Bacteroidales bacterium; assembly: GCA_024710405.1. GTDB lineage: Bacteria > Bacteroidota > Bacteroidia > Bacteroidales > F082 > UBA6192. Next base: position 63,492 of record JANJUV010000018.1, on the reverse strand, counting down.
CCGAAATCTATTGCTGTTACGTTTGTCTTGGAAGGTGGTGTCTCACTGCTGATATCAGAAATCTGGCCTGTAGTAGGATTAATCTGGTCGGCAAATATAAATTTGTTCCAATCCAGTTTCTCCTGATAGTAGGCCCCTTTGACGCCAAAGCTAACCACAACAGGCTCACTTACTTTCAAATTGTAGGCATAGTAGCCTCCGACTGATGTTCTGTTGTAGGCTCCGTCACCCTGCTGATCGTTCATAAACATTAGACCGATACCGCTGTTGATTCCCGGAATACTTTGATCGTAACTTGCAGCATAAGTTATGAATGCATTGCTTAGCGAAGGCCATTGATTCCTGTAGTTCAGATGAATCCTTCCGCATTCAGTGGACCCGGTAAGCGCCGGATTCAAAAAAAGAGGATTCGCATAAAACTGAGAAAAGGCCGGGTCTTGCGCAAATAGCCGGTTTGTAACCCCGGCCATCAATACGCAAAAGATGATAATAACAAACTTTTTCAACATTGATCTGTTATAGTTTTGGTTGCGAAATGGCGTACAATGATACAACGATTTTCATTACGAAATAACATTTGTTTAAGAAAAACTTCTCACAGCAATATTTTCCGGAGGATTTCGTTGATAGACTCAAAGCAGTTGGTGTCGAAACATTTTTTTGTTGCAATTATGTTTAAGCAAAAATTGCTACGTTTGTAGAGCCAGCTTAAAACAAAACCAGTTATTCATTCAGGTCTGAGGATCGAATTATTGGCAAGAAATAACAACCACCACACCATGAAATTATCATTATTGTTGTTTTCTGTACTGTTATTATCGGGCATCGCTCATGCACAGGAAGTTTTATATACTGGTAAGTACAAGATAGAATGGTCAGAACCGGACAGCCTGAAGATGGATGGCTATGAAACCACTTCAAGGCTTAATTTTATTGGTGCCTCATTTGACCTGTACGACTCAAGAACTCCTTTGTTCCATATCCAGCTTGATGTTCACGATGAACATCTGAAAGCCGAATTAGTACTTGATGATCTGGTAACCGAATTAGTCCCTGAGAGGGAACAAGAAATCGCCAAACAAATTTCTGTGGGGAACACCTTTATATATACGTACAACATCAGCCGCACACGCGACCGTATTGTCCTCAACATATTTGTCACACCACTGAGGTTTATCCAGAAGGAGAACAAAACCGAAAGGCTGATTTCATTTACAGCCAACATTAAACTCAGTCCGGATAATAAGAGAGAAAATACAACTGCCGTAAAATATGCCACACAATCAATTCTGGCAACAGGTAACTGGCATAAATTCAGGATCAGCAAAACCGGCATGTATCGTATCGGATACTCTGAACTTCAGGCTCTGGGAATTAATCCGGCAACGGTCAATCCCAGAAACATCCGTGTTTTTGGCAATGGTGGAGCTCCTTTGCCCGAAAAAAATAATGAACCCAGAATTGATGACCTCGCAGAGATCCCGATTCAGGTTGTGGGCGAAGAAGACGGAAAATTCGATCAGAATGATTACGTCCTTATGTTTGCTGAAGGGCCATTGACATGGAAATACAATCCCTTTAACGGATACTTTTACCACAGGAACAACTATTATGACGATTATAGTTATTATTTCATAACATCCGACCTTGGCTCCGGCAAACGTATACAGATTCAAAATCATACGGGCAACACCGAAACTGTTGTGAATGATTTTCTTGATTATGCCTTGCATCAGGACGACTTGTATAACCTCACAAACACGGGACGAACCTGGTATGGTGAGTTGTTTGATGTTACCCTCGAACGAACTTTTACTTTTCCTTTTTCCAATGTAAATTCCTCCAAAGAGGCATTTGTTGTAAGTGAAGTAGCATCAAGAAACTTTAATCCGGCAGTTTTTGTTTTCGATGCCAATGGCGAACAGAAAGCTTCACTGAATATGGAGACAACAACCCAAACGGGATACAGCTTCGCCAAAGACAAAAGAACCGAGTTTAAGTTTATTCCATTATCCGGAAATCAGGAGATAAAGCTCAGATATCAGCGAAGCGTCTCATCATCAAGAGGATGGCTCGACTATATCAGCATAAATTTATGGCGTCAGCTATATTTTGACGGTCCTCAGCTGCAATTCAGAAATCCACAGGCTGTGCTCACAGGCGGCACAAATAGGTTTACCATAAGTGGTGCTGGTCAGCAAGTGCGTGTATGGGACATCACCATACCCACTAATCCCTTTCAGGTGCAAACAAATGTACAAGACAACAACCTTAGTTTTCTCTCTCCTTCCGACTCAATCAGGCAGTTTATTGCTTTTGACGGAAGTTCATTTATGACCGTTGAACCATTAGGAAAAGTGGACAATCAGAACCTTCATGGTCTGCGTAACATTGATTATGTAATTATCAGTCATTCTGACTTTATCGAAGAGGCGAACAGGCTCGCAGATTTTCACCGCACCCGAAGCGGACTGAATGTTTTTGTAACCACTCCTCAACCCATCTATAACGAATTTTCGAGCGGGGCTCAGGACATCACAGCCATTCGAGATTTCATGCGTATGCTTTACAAAGACAGCAGCCCCGGAAAACAAATCCGTTACTTGCTTCTTTTTGGTGACGCTTCATTTGATTACAAGGATATTTTACCCGGCAACAGCAATTACGTACCCACCTGGCAGTCGCTTCCCTCATTGAATATTGTAAGCTCAATTGCTTCTGACGATTACTACGGCTATCTGGATGACGGTGAAGGAGGCAATACGGCTGACCTGCTTGATATTGGAATAGGCAGACTACCTGTCAGCAGTATTGAAGAGGCACGACAAATGGTTGACAAAGTGTTCCACTATACCAGTTCATCAGACAAAGTGCACGGTCCCTGGCGAAACATGATCACTTTTGTTTCAGATGACAGTGATGGGAACCTGCACCTCAGTGATGCCGAATATCTTTACAGACAAATAGATTCAACTGTCAGGGCAATAAATTTCGATAAAATTTATCTTGACGCCTACCAGCAAATTGCAACACCATCAGGCCAGAAAGCTCCTGATGTAAATAATGCCATAAACAAAAGGATGGACAAAGGCACGCTGATCATGAACTATTCCGGACATGGCGGAGAAGTTGGCTGGGGGCACGAGAGATTTCTGGAAATCGCTGATATCAATGGATGGACTAATTATGACAATATGCCTGTGTTTATTACAGCTACCTGTGAATTCAGCCGCTATGACGATGCGCAGCGAACCTCTGCAGGCGAAATGGTAATACTGAATCCCAAAGGCGGTGCAATTGCCATGTTTACAACGGCCCGCGCAACCTATGCGTCTGCTAACCGGATATTAAATCTTGCTATTTTCAAAGATAACCTGTTCTCGAAAAACAATGGAGAGTATCCTCGTTTTGGTGATGTAATCCGGCGATCAAAACTCAGAGGCGATGCGAACGACAGAAAGTTTGTGCTGCTTGGTGATCCTGCCCTGCAACTGGCGTTGCCACATAACAAAGTGATAACTACACATATCAATGGAAACCCAATTGGACAACAACCCGACACCCTGAAAGCTCTGGATGTGGTCACGATCAAAGGGTATGTTGCTGATGACAACGGAACTGCTCTGTCACAATACAATGGAGTCCTCTATACCACTGTTTTTGACAAAGCCTCAGAGATCAGCACAAAAGGAGATGAAAACGGATATCCACAAGAATTCTATCTGTTCAACAGCATCATATACAACGGTAAGGCTGAGATAACTGACGGCTCTTTTGAGTTCTCATTTATGCTTCCCAAAGATATCGCCTACACATACGGACCCGGAAGAATCAGTTATTATGCCACAGACCTGAATTCGGATGCAGCCGGATACCACGAAAACATTGTTATCGGAGGCTTCAACGAAAACAGCACATCTGATGATCAGGGACCATTGATTCGTTTGTTTATCAACGATACTACTTTTGTCCCGGGTGGCATGACCAACGAAAACCCCATACTACTTGCTTATATTGATGATGAAAACGGAATCAACACAACAGGAACGGGCATCGGACACGACATTGTTGCCACCCTTTCAGGAGCCACCAGTTCAACTACGGTAATCAACGAATTCTATGAGGGAGAAATAAACCGTCAGGCCAGCGGAAGTATTCGTTACCCATTCAGAAACCTGAAACCAGGTCATCATAGCCTGAAACTTAAGGTTTGGGACGTATTTAACAATTCATCCGAAGCCACCATCGATTTTGTTGTTGTACCGGGCAATTCGATCAAGCTTGAAAACCTGATTAACTTCCCGAATCCTTTCAGTGAACGAACGAGTTTTGTTTTTAACCACAACCAGACAGGAAAGGAACTATCAGTTGAGTTAATTGTTTATGATCTTACGGGGCGCACCATTACAAAAATAACCCGCAATATCACCCCATCTGCTTTCCGCTCTGAACCCATTGACTGGGATGGGCGCACAGCACAAGGTGATTTACTGGGCAAAGGTTTGTATCTTTACCGTCTGAAAGTGACTACCGAAGATGGTATGGTGGGTGAAATACAATCAAAATTGATCTATATGCCTAATTAATCTGGCCATGAAAACATTTAACCTTCATAACATAATCCTTCTGATCGTACTGGTTGCTTTCACCATAATCAGTAATCGGGTTATTGGCCAGCACGAAAATCTGACTCCTGAACCTGTGGAATTCACTATTCACTGGTCTGCTGATCAATATATCCGATCAAATAATGGACAAACATTCAGAATACCTGAGTTCACCGGTTCCATTCTGATAGCTGAAACAGGTAGTTTGCCCGTTTTTGAGGCAATTTTGCCGAACGGATCGGGATTGAAAATAACTGATGTTCAACTGGATATTCTCGAAACCGACCTTATTCCGATTGACAGAGCAAACCCATACGCTGATGAAGACCTTATTGGAAACGAATTCCGGGTTTATCTGCCGGGTGAAACCGGAATTCATTCACTGCTCATTGTTCCAATGCGCAAAAACGGACATAACCTTGAACGGCTTCGACACTTTCTGATACATTTTCGCACCTTACCTGTTTTTGAGTTAAAAGCTGAAGAACCAACTCCTGCTTACGCTTCCGAGTCGGTGCTGAACAAGGGTATCTGGTACAAAATGGCCGTAAACCAACAAGGAATCCATCGAATAAGCTATGATCAGTTAACTGCAATAGGGATTTTACCTGCCTCAATTGATCCGCGAAACATCCGCATCTACGGAAACGGCAATGGAATGCTACCTGAGTCAAACACACGTGACCGTATTGATGACTTGAAAGAAAATGCAATTTATGTACACGGGCAGGAAGACAACGTTTTCGACCCAACAGATTATATCCTTTTCTATGCTGAAGGACCCGTTGAATGGCCATACAATATTTTTAACGGACGTTTCGAGCATCAGGTAAACCTTTTTAGCGACACCCTTTATTATTTTCTTACTGTAGCTGACACACCCGGACTAAGGTTGCAACAAAAAAACCAGGCAACAGGTCAGGTCACCCGCGAAACAGAAAAATTTGTTGATATGGCACACCATGAGCAGGAATTGGAAAACCTATTGCTCAGCGGAAAAGAATGGTTTGGTGAAAGCTTCGATAATACAGACAGTGAGAAAACCTTCTTGTTCAGTTTTCCGGATATACTGTTCTCTGAGCCTGTCTACTTTCAAATACAATATATCGGCAGATCCGTCACAGAAGATGTAGCTTACAGTGTGTGGATCAACGACAGTCTGGTTATCGATCAGGATGTAATGACGAAACTGCTTGTCAATCAGTCGACCTTTGCCCGCGAAAGCACCAAAACATTGACATTTTTCCCACAAAGCCCTGACATCGAAATAAAGGTCAGGTTCCATGCCAACGATATAGGGTCCAGAGGATGGCTGAACTATATCAGGTTGAATGCCTGGAGAAACATTACCTTCAGAGGCGGGCAGCTCGAGTTCAGGGACTACACTGTTATCGGCGATGGAAACATCACCCGGTTCACAGCAAATGCAACATCGAACAACTATGATTTATGGGAGATCACTGATCCCCTCAGGCCTGTCAAACATACTTTTACTAAATATCAGGGTGGTTTTGAGTTTGTTGCACACACCGACAGTTTGCGGACTTATATCATTCATGAACCGGATGCATATCATAGCATTCTCGGAGCACAGCAGATTCCCAATCAAAATCTGCACGGAATTACCGACTGTGATATGCTGATCATCTGTCATCCCGACTTTCTTGAGCAGGCGATTGAATTATCAGAAATACATTTTCTGGATGAAGGTTTGATCAGCAGAGTGGTAAACCTCAAGGATGTATACAATGAGTTTGCATCTGGTGTGCCTGATGCAACAGCTATTCGCGACTTTGCCCGGATGCTTCATTTGAGGACCAACGGAGGGATGCGCTACCTGCTGCTGTTTGGCGATGCTTCTTATGATTATAAAAACCGCCTTGACGAGAACACAAATTTTGTTCCGACATACCAGTCGAAAAATTCTCTGACACAAACAGGAAGTTTTGTGAGTGATGATTTCTTCGGATTGCTCGGATACGATGAAGGTTTTAATATGACAGGTGCTGTTGATCTTGGCATCGGCAGACTCCCTGTGCGAACAGCCGAAGAAGCCGCCTCAATGGTCGGAAAAATACGCTCCTATCTGAGCAATACCAAAGAAGTAATGCAGGGATGGCGAAACGAGATTCTGTTCGTTGCAGACGATCAGGACAACAACCTGCACCTTGATCAGGCTGAGTCGTTGTCCAAAGTAGTTGATACAGCCAGAAACGTACTGAATATAAAAAAACTCTACCTCGACAATTACCAGCAGGTATCAGTGCCTGGAGGTCACCGCTATCCTCAAGCCAATACCAAATTGATTGACCTGATCAGCAAAGGACAACTTATTGTTAACTATACTGGTCACGGCGGAGTAAACGGGCTTACAGATGAGCGCGTATTCCCGGTGAATGACATTATCGGGCTTTCAAATTATAATCAATTGCCGCTATTCATAACAGCAACCTGCGAATTCAGTCGTTTCGACGACCCACATTTCGAATCAGCAGGTGAAAAACTCATCCTTAACCCCAGAGGCGGTGCTGTTGCCCTGATGACCACAACCCGTTTAGCCTGGGCACATTCAAACTTTGCGCTGAACAAGAAACTGTATGAAGCCATGTTTAGCAGCAACAATCCGCAACTGCCCCGTTTGGGTGATGTGATGCGTGCAAGCAAAAACCCGCCAAGTTCTTCCGTCTATAATTTTGTTTTGCTTGGTGACCCGGCTCTTCGCCTTGTATCTCCTGTCAAAAGAGTTGTTACAACAACATTCAATTCAATACAGGCCGGTCTCGAGCCCGACACCATAAATGCCATGTCACATGTAAAAATAAGCGGTAAGATTGTGCTAACTAACGGCCAGACAGATGTTGGCTTCAACGGATACCTGTATCCAAAGGTATTTGACAAGAAATCGATCTACCGTACTCTCGGAAACGACAACAACAGTCAGCCAGTGAACATTTCCTACTTTGACAAATTATTGTATCAGGGACAAATAAGTATTGTTAACGGTGAGTTTAGTTTTGAATTCATGTTGCCTAAAGATATCAGCTTTCAATACGGATCAGGCCGGATAAGCTATTATGCGGTTGATACAGTTCGTTTCACCGATGCTTCTGGTGTTTATCAAAACCTGATTGTCGGTGGCACCGATGAAGAAATTGTTCCCGACCAAAACGGGCCAAATGTTGGACTTTATATCAATGATTTTTCTTTTAAAACAGGAGGTTTAATCAGCGACAATCCTGTTTTAATCGCCCGACTGGCCGATCCGCAGGGAATAAACCATTTGGGAAATATCATCGGCCGCGACATTACACTCACAATAAATGACGAAGCAAATAACAAGTATATTCTCAACGAATACTATTTCCCTGATAAAGATAGCTATACGGATGGCACAGTACTATTCCCAATGAACGGACTTCCTCAGGGGAAACATACTGTCCGTTTGAAAGCCTGGGATCTGCATAATAATTCCACAGAAGCAGAAACCTGGTTTGTTTTGGATGAACTGGCTCCTTTAAATCTTTCGGGTTTAATGAATATTCCCAATCCATTTACTGATGAAACATCCTTCAGGTTTAACCACAACAAACTGAATGGACAGTTTGACATAATCATCGATATTTTCAGGATTGACGGGCAATGGGTTGCCAGCCTCGAAGGGCGCGTGAACAGTGCCGGCGGACAATCGGATCAGTTATTTTGGAATGGCAGAGACCACAAAGGCAATTTGCTTCCCGGAGGATTGTACATTTACAGGTTGACAGCTAAAGATAAAAATGGGGTGTCAGGAATCCTCAACAGTAAATTAATCATCAGCCGCTAAACAAAATGTTCATATTCAGGCAACAATATATTTCATGATTATTCGTTAGTTTTGCGCACCCAAAAAAGTAATATCAAAATTAAAATATGAAGTTTAAATTCTTTATCGCAGCCTTACTGATCATTTCAGGATCAATGATGCAGGCCCAGAATTACGGGAATCTTTCAGGCAGGAACTCCGGGCTGAATGTGATCACCACCGCTGTACCCTTTTTGATGATTGCACCAGATGCCCGCGCAGGTTCAATGGGCGATGCCGGTGTTTCAAGTGAGCCCGATGTATACTCCATGCACTGGAATCCCGCTAAATTTGCCGAAATCAAAAGTGACTTAAGCATCGGGCTGGCCTATAGCCCCTGGCTCAGAAACCTTGTTCCGGATATCAATCTGGCTTATGTAGCAGGAGCCAAAAGAATCGATGACATGTCTACCGTTGCTGCTTCATTGAGGTTTTTTACACTTGGCGATATTTTCTTTACCAATGATGGTATCACAGGAGTCTACTACAGACCAAGTGAGTGGGCATTTGACGCCACCTATGCAAGAAAACTCACCGACAACCTCTCAGGTGCTGTTGCCGGTAGGTTTATATACTCAAACTTAACCCTCGGACAGAATGTTCAGGGTGCAGAAACAACTGCCGGCATTTCGGTTGCGGCCGACGTGGCAGTCTACTGGCAAAAGAATGTTAATTGGTTCAGCGATATCGGATCCAATTTTGCCTGGGGTATCAACATTTCCAATATCGGAAACAAAATGGGCTACAGCAAATCGAGCATCAAAAAGGATTTTATCCCTACCAACCTCAAAATGGGACCAACGCTAACACTTGAGCTCGACGACTATAACAAAATGGCTTTTTCAATTGATATCAACAAACTGCTCGTCCCCTCTCCCCCGCGGATATTGCTCGACAGCAATGCCAGACCCATTCTTGATAACTCAGGAAACTTCATCATCCAGGATGGTAAATCAAACGAGGTCTCGGTTGTAGGAGGCATGCTTCAGTCATTCTACGATGCGCCTGATGGCTTTGGTGAGGAAATGCGTGAACTTAGTTTTAGCGTAGGCACCGAATATTGGTATAACGATGTTTTTGCACTCAGAGGAGGATTTTTTTATGAGGATCAAACCAAAGGAAACCGTAAATTCTTTACACTTGGAGCCGGTTTGAAGTATAGTGTTTTCGGTCTCGACTTTTCCTACCTTATCCCTGTCGACAGCCGTAACAATCCTCTTCAAAATACACTCAGATTTGCCCTTACCTTTGATTTCGATGCCTATGCTTCAGCAAATAAAAAATAGTTTATAAACTATTCAATACCAAAGGCTGAATCAGAAAGATTCAGCTTTTTTTTTGCAATTAAAGAAAAGATTCCGTCCGGATATGGTGTTCTTATCTTTGATAGTCAAAGAATTTTTGCATTTTTAACAGCATAACCATAACAGCATATAGTGATTCTCATGAACTTTGTGCAATTACAATTTGTTTAAGGCAACAACAATGTTCGTCGTATGAAAAATTTACTGATTGTCATTGTTCTGACCAATCTGGCGATTCACCTGAACGGTCAAAGCAAATTTGAAAAAGAGGTTCGTGTTCAGGAAAAATTCGTGCCAGAACAAGCCCGGAATTTTGTGAGACAACTTGAGCCGGACTCCCGTGTGAAGTGGTACCGCGAAACCGGTTTCAATCAGATTTCTTTCGAAGCAAAGACCAAAATAAACAAAAAGCTTCACAGCATTGAATTTGCTGCTGACGGCTCATTCGAGGATGTCGAAATAGTCATTAAAGACGAGGAAGTTCCTGTAGAAGTTTATGAAAATATTGTTCAATACCTGCACGAAAAGCATGAAAAGCAAAAAGTTTTAAAATTACAGGTTCAATATTCGGGAAACGAAAGCCTGGTAATTGAATCGGTAAAAAACAATACTATCGTTAAAGGAATTACAGTGCGCTATGAGGTTGTTGTATCGACCAGATCTGAAGGAGAATATGAAATGGTTGAATACCTGTTTACTGATCATGGCTCCTTTATTAAAAGTGCAGGGATTGTCATGCAAAACTCCGACAACATCGAATTCTGAGATGAAAGCAGCGGTTTTATCCTTCTTCGCAATCGTATTGCTGTTCTTTAACGGTATGGCGCAAAATCAGGTTCAGATTGGACTGCTTCCTGCTTTGAATATCACAAAAAAGCTTCCACGCGACTGGTCGATTCATGCCAAAGCAGAAAGCAGACAAAAAATATATCATGAAGCATCTGCCTTTGAATACCTGCTTACTGACCTTTCACTTATAGCTGCCCGCAAAGTGAGTCTGAATACCACCATCGGAGCCGGTTACCAGCTCAGATCAGAGCCGGGAAGCATAAGTCACCGTGCCATTCAGCAAATTTCCCTTGTGCGGCGTTACAGCGGCATGAGGCTATCGCACAGGCTTGCGGCAGATCAAACCTTTGAAACAGCCGAGGACTCTGAATTCAGATTTCGTTACAGGGCATCAGCAGATTTCCCGCTTCAAGGTCAGGCCATCGATCCGGGAGAGTTCTACCTTAAAGCAAACAATGAGTACCTCTACTCATGGACTGTCAGCGACCAGGACCTGGAAATCAGACTTGCCAGCTACTCAGGTTATGCTGTTGGCTCCAACGGAAAAATCGAGTTGGGGATAGAATACAGAGTAGACTCTTTTCTGGACAACAACACCAGAAACCGTATCTGGATTGCAATTAATTTCTTTCATTCCATCTGAAATACAGTAACGTTCAGCCAATAATAGCTTCTTTCCGTCTATCTCCGGGTACTCGATCATCTTACATGCTCGTCTGAAGGGTTGCTATTCATTGTTGAGCCAACATAATTACTAAAGAAATTAATTTTATTAAACTTTTTTTAAACTTATTTAATATTCTACTTGACTTAATTTATTATTTCTGTATCTTTGCAAAAATAATTAACACAGATAATGATCAAACAACTCCCACTGATTTGTCCCAGCTGCAGTCATGGACTAGCAGTAAAAAGTTTGATTTGTGAGCGTTGCTCCACAACTATCGAAGGGTTGTTTACATTACCGGCTATCACCCGGCTATCGGCAGATGAACAACAATTTATTCTGGACTTCGTCAAAGCAAGCGGCAGTCTTAAGGAAATGGCAAAACACCTCAACCTTAGTTATCCTACTGTCAGAAACATGCTTGATGATCTGATTAAAAGAATTACAGTTGCAGAAAAATCACACACTCTACAACCATGAACAAGACCAGACAACTTTTAACCAACCCATTTGTTACCATTGCCGGAGCTAAAGCACTAATATACGGACTTGCGGCCTTGGTACTGACCTCAATAACAGGATACTTCTGGCAAACAAGGTTCGACGGAGTATTAGATATTCATTTCGGAATACAGCATCCTTATCATATCTATCTGTTCGATTTGGTTATCAGTTATGTGACTTTGGCTCTTGTCCTTTATTTAGCAGGACTTATATTTTCAAGATCAGGTATCAGAATGATTGATGTTGCCGGTACTGTAGCTTTGGCAAGAGCACCTTTGCTGCTTGCACCACTTGCAAATACATTCAGCCATTCGGAAGCAATATCCGAATACATGTTGGGAATGCTCGCAGGTGATGAAATTGCCCCGCCCGAATTCTGGCAAAGTGCATTGTTTGGTTTGAGCACACTCATAATAATCGCCCTTACCATTTATGTTATAATACTTTCCTACAGAGCATTCAGCATCTCTGTAAATCTGAAAGGCAACAGAGCTGTCCTGATCTTTATCATGGGCATTCTGGTTTCAGAAGTTGTTTCAAAGATTTTGATTCACAATTTTATTCACCCAATATTTTAATACAATGAAAATTCGAGCCACTCAAACAGGCGGGTTAGTACTTTATGCACTTATAGCCGCCATAGTATTTATCGTCATCATGCATTTTACCATCAGGGAAAACAGCAGCCTTTTACCTGTTCTGGTTGTTTTACCCATTTTGATTGTTACTCTTCTGTTTTTTTATCGTATTGTTATTGAGGCTGATGAAAAAGAAATCAGGTTCAGCATGGGCATCGGCTGGTTGACGAAATCATATCCGATGGCAAACATTGATTCGTGCACAGTTGTGAGAAACAAATGGTGGTATGGCTGGGGCATCAGATATTTCCCCGGAGGTATTCTATATAATGTTACAGGATTTCAGGCGATCGAATTAAAATTCAAGGACCGCAAATCAGTTGTACGTTTGGGAACCAGCAGACCTGAAGAACTGTGTCGTTTCATCGAAAAAAGAATAAAGCAATGAAAAAGATTCAAATTATTTTGGTTTTTTATGTATATCTGTTCTCTAATGCTGCCTTTTCTCAGGGAACAGATCCTTTTGTCGGCAGTTGGTCGGGAAAACTGAGTTTTCAGGGCCAGAGCCTTCGTATGGTTTTTCATATCAATATTGATGAGGAAGGTAGGCACAAAGCCAAAATCGACAGTCCGGACCAGGGTGCCTTCGGGCTTCCCGTGCAGCAATGTCTGATCGACAGCAACAGTATTACACTAAAACTTCCAAATCTGATGGCATCTTTCGAAGGAGTTATGACACATCAGGATACCATAGTTGGCAGTTGGAAACAGGCTGGCCTGGCATTCGATCTGATTTTGGGCCGCGGGGAAGGCAAAACAGCGCGTCAGTCAAGACCCCAGGAGCCAAAAGGGGAAAAGCCCTACTCCACTCAAGAGGTTATAATCCATCAGCCTGCCGGTAATTTTTATCTTGCCGGAACATTAGTCATACCGGAGGGCAAGGGGCCATTTCCTGCTGCCGTTCTGATCAGTGGTTCAGGACCTCAAAACAGGGACGAAGAGATCATGGGACATAAACCTTTTCTGGTTTTGGCCGATTTTCTTGCCCGAAACGGCATCATGACGCTCCGTTACGATGACAGGGGAATCGGTTCCTCAGAGGGAGATTTTGCGACTGCAACTACTTTCGACTTCACTGATGATGCCCTTGTTGCTTTTGACTTCATGAAAAACCACAGCTTGGCCGATGCCAACGTCTGCGGAATGATCGGCCACAGCGAAGGAGGCATGATCACTCAGGTGGCAGCATCACGTAATAACGACATTAAATTTGTAGTAATGATGGCCGCGCCAGGAGTTCCCAGCGATCAACTGCTGCTAAAACAGGCCCGATTGATATCAGAAGCTCAGGGAGCCTCTGAACGTGAAATCAGATTAACCGGTGAAAGCAATAAATATATATTTAGCGTCCTGAAAAACGAACAAGATCAGGATAAAGCCCGTGAAATTATACGTACAGAACTGATTAGCCTGTCTGATAGTCTAACGCCTGATGGTTCAGAACTTGAGTCAGCTATGCAGCAGCAACTTTTACAATCAGTCGATCAGTTGTTTTCGCCCTGGTTTCTGACATTTATCCGCTTTACCCCCGAAGAATTTCTTGCAGGGATGAAATGTCCTGTGCTGGCCGTCAATGGCTCAAAAGACCGACAAGTGGCAGCAGCCGAAAACCTTGATGCCATAGAAAAAATTCTGAGATCCTCGGGCAATGATCAGGTTAAAATTGTGTTGTTTGAGGGACTTAACCATTTGTTTCAGACAGCTGAAACAGGTTCGCCTGCCGAATATGCTACAATAGAAGAGACGATGGCACCTCAGGTGATGAATACTATTTCAGATTGGATCAATAATCTTAAATAATTTCGGGAATTAATACAGGCACCATATCTCGCTCTTACTATCATAATTATCCAGATATAATCTGTTCCGGAAATCCTATCAGGAAAAGCCTGCTGGTGGCACGCGTGCAAGCCGTATAAAGCCAGCGCAGGTATCCGTGGTCAACTTCCGAATCACTCTTCAGTCCCGACTCAACAAACACCTGTGGCCATTGACCGCCCTGTGTTTTGTGACAAGTGAGCGCATAACTGAATTTTACCTGAAGGGCGTTGTAATAAGGATTGGTTCGGATCATCGACAGGCGTTTTCTCCGGTCAGGTATGTGTGTTAAATCTTCTTCAATGGCTGCTGCAAGTTTATTCATTTCGTCCCATCCCAGTGAAGGGCCATTCACCGTCAAGGTTTCAATCAGCAACTTAACCTGTAAGGGTGGACAAGCGGGGTCATCGATAAGAGTGATTTCTGCATCGACAAACCGGAAACCGTATAACTCCTCTGTTTTGTTTATTCTGTTCAGGCTGATGATGTCACCATTAGCCAGAAATCCGGTTTCCTGCTCCACCTGATCAAGCCAGTAGTAATTATTCCTTACGATCATAAGTAGGTCACCCGCATTGATCTCATCTTCAAAGCCTAAAATACGTTTACGTATTGCCTGATTAAACATATTGGCTGTACGGTTCGAGCGGCAAACCACAACAGCTTCTTCGGGATCGCGACTGCCGAATGCCTGATATAACAGGTCTTCAAGGTTTTCATTCTCAACCTTTACAACATCCGAAAAAAATACTGGTGCAAATAAAGGGAAACTTATTTGCTCGCGCTCAAGCCCAAGCCTGATCTGGGTTGACTGATATAGTATTCCTGACCCGAGTGACTGTCTCATAACTTCATTTAATTCATATCCATAAGCAGTCAGTGGATAAGAGTTTTTCAAGAACTCAATATCCAATGCCGGACTTTCATCAACCCCTACTGGAGGCAACTGAGCGCTGTCGCCAATAAGTATCATACTGCAGTTTACCCCCTCGTAAACATATGAGACCAAATCGTCGAGCAGATTCTGCGCACCGAATGTAGCACTGTCCGATAATGTTTCTCCTATCATTGATGCTTCATCAACGATAAAAACAGTATTCCGATGCTTGCTGATCACACGTTGCATCCTGTACCTGCCATCAGCATCCACCATTCTGCGGTAAATCTTGCGGTGAATAGTACTGGAAGCGAATCCGCTGTAAGAAGCCAAAACTTTTGAGGCCCTTCCGGTTGGTGCCAGAAGTACAAAATTCCTCCCGGTTTCGTGCATCACCCTGACCAAAGCACCAATAAGGCTGGTCTTCCCGGTTCCTGCATAACCCTTCAGCAGATAGAAAGGATTTGTTTTGCGGCTGAGCAAAAAAGCCGTCAGGTGTTTCATTACCTGCAACTGGCCTGTTGTGGGATCATGACCAAATTCGCGCAGCAATAATTCAAGCACACGTTCCCTTTCCATCTCAGAAAGGATATCCGATCCCGATCTGCCACCTAGAGTCAGCAAATTGGAGTTTATTCGCCACCCAACGTTCACCACTGGCTTTGGAGGGATCATGCAAGGGCACTGCAACATCAATCCTGAATATAAAAAACGAAAAATCAAAACGAAACCCAACACCTGCATCAAAGCCAAGCTGTTTGTAGAAGCTTTTGAGCCTGAACTGACCTCCGGGCAAATAATCGATTTCTTTCATCGTCCAGATATTTCCTATATCAGCGAAAAATGCACCATTCAGAAAACTATATACAGGAAACCGGTATTCTATACTTGCCTCAAGTTGTACATCACCAATTTTTTCAATATTATCGGTTTCACCTGAATAAGTTCCTGGACCAAGCTCTCTGAACGACCAACCCCTCATACCATTTGCACCTCCGGCATAAAAACTACGCTCAAACGGCATATCCCTTGAATTACCATAAGGCACACCAATGCCCATTATAGACCTGAATACCAGTCGGTTAACTTTGCCAAACAGACGATAATACCTGAAATCGAAATCAGATCGCAAAAATTGAGCATACCGTATACCAAACAATTCGTTATAGTCTCCTTGATTCTGTATTAAAGAGGTTTTATTAAATAAACTAACCAGGCCTCCGGAAGATTCAACATTGAACCTGAAATAGAAGAAGTCGTTGTTTTTATTAATATTCTGGTTGTTATAAACAAAGCTGTACTTCAATCCAAAAATGAGGTGATTGGAATACTGTTCCCTGATGCGTTGGTTGCTTTCGTTATTGAGTATTTCCTGAAATTCAGGAGATGGATTAACTTTAACACTGTTCAGGCTTACGGGTGTAAGGATGTGGCTTATGGTACTGCTTGCCATCCAGTCGTAACCGAAGGCTGCGCGGGTAAGTGTACGGCTGTAATTCACCCGGTTCTGGGCACTGTAGCCAATGTTGAGGTTCGTTTTTGGCTGATATTCCTGTCTGAACTTACGCAACCTTATTGGGCTTAAGAACCTTGGAATACTTAGGTTAACATCAGCACCTAACTCAGTTGTATTAAAAATATTGATGATTTTATCCTCATCGATACTTCCTAACCCTGCAGAAAGTTCCTGAGCTTCTATACCCCCATTGACCCTGAAGCGAAACACTTCAGCTCCATTGAACAGGTTTTTATGTGTCAGATTCAGACTGCCCCTGATCCCAAGATCACCTCCGCTGTTGGTTCCTTCAACGTCAATACCGTACGACATAGCCTGAGTCCGCTGAAGGTTTATGTTGCAATCGATCCATCCGGCCTCCGGGAAGCCATTTGGAACATCTCCTGACACAGTGTCGAAAGTTATTCGGGTTGCCTGATAAATTTTAAGGTTGGAGAGGGCACGATAAGTCTGGCGGACTTTATTGACACTATACAATTCATTATCCTTCAATTGAACCAGTTGCGAAAAAATTGAAGGGCGAATTCTGGGATTGCCCTGAAAAAAAAGCCGTAAAGTATGAGATTCACCATTCTTAGGCTGTCGGAAATGTATCAAAACTGTATCAGTAACACCTGCATTTGAATAAGATAATGGCTGTGTAGCAGGAAAAAGGTTCACTTTCCTGATGAAATACCTCCTGTGCGGCACGGTTTTTAGCGAATCCGTTCCGACACGCTTTGATACCGGCATATTATTAATGCGTAATGAAACATTCACACTCCGCTTGCTCAGATTTGTATCTGCCTCGAAAATGATATAATCGCGGCTAAAAAAGTAATATCCTGAATTTCTTAAAAACTCCGTTATTCTTTCCCGCTCGTTATCAAGCGTGTAAACATTAAAAACAGCACCCTCCCTGATGAGCGAATGATTATTAATGGAACGGATAACAGTTGCAAGTGCAGAATCAGATATAGAGAAGCTGATTGTGTTAATTATGTAAGGCCAGGAGGGATCAACATTAAAACGGACGATCGCCAGTTTCTTTTTAGCAGACACATCATAGTCAACCCGGGCATGATAATAACCAACATTGGCCAGATAGCGTGTCATCTGCTCCGATGAATTCCTTGTTATCTGTTCGTCAAAATACACAGGAGGTTTGCCAATTTGTTCATTCATCCACCTCCAGAATCTCCGGTTGGTTTTGTTGATGGTTTTGTAGTACACCCAAAGCTGCGGTCTTGTTCCCAGAAAATGTCTGTTTGGTTTCTGGGAAATCAGTCCTGATAAATCAGAACGGTTTAGTTCGCCTGGTTTCCCTGCCAGATTCACTTCTGATTTGTGGAGTAAATATCTTCCTTCGGGGACAAGACGTTTTGCAGAGCATGATGCCAGAAATGCCATCACAGCAAGCATTAAGGAAATTCTGAAAAACCGGCCGATATTCAATTACATGAAGATTGAAGACCCAGCAAATTTAATAAATGTAATCAATTCATGCATGATCACTTTTTGACCCGCGTAAGATTTTATTCAGCAGGTGGGGATCATGATTATGAACAGCAAAGTCTGAAATCAAAAACAATATTTTTCAGGAAACACAGAAAAGATTCATTCAGAATTAATATAACTTTGTCGCTCTAAATGCGGGAGTAGCTCAGTTGGCAGAGCATCAGCTTCCCAAGCTGAGGGTCGCGGGTTCGAATCCCGTTTCCCGCTCAGAAATTTAGGTTTGTGAAACCTTTTTGACAAGTAGTCTGAATTTTCATCAGTTGAACAGTTGATATAACGGACAACTCATTCAATTCAAGTGAAATCCTCTACAATGTCGGCCGTAATAATTTTCGGTTATTGGGTAATAAAAGCATTTTCAATTCAATTTTCATTAACTTTGAAAGAGAATTGGAGTTCATCTTACTTAATCAAAAATAAACCAAATTGAAAAATTCAGTTTTGCTGTTAACTTTTTTGCTGACATCAATATATCTATCGGCTGAAAACAACATAAAAAAGATTGACAGCCTGAATCGAATAATCTCTAACCAGACAGGCCGTGAACGAATAGAAACACTGATATACCTTTCAGAACTATATCGCGAAGCTTCGCCTGAAAAAAGCTTGCAAACGGACACTATGGCCATAGATTATGCTAAAAAAGAGGGCCTTGAAAACATGAAGGGCATTGTTTTAGTATCCATGGGCAAAACAGCAAGCTTATCGGGTGATTTTCCGTTGGCTTTGAAATACCTGAATGAGGCTGTTGTATCGTTGGAACAGACCGGAAACCATACTGACCTGTGTCGTGCTTTTGTGAATATTGGTCTGGTGTATAAAAACATGGCTGACTACGAAAACGCAATTCATTTCTTTAACAAAGCAACCGATCTGGCAAAGAAAATGAATCTTAAAGACCAACTGGCTTCTGCTATCAATAACAGGGCATCCATCTATTTCTCCAAAGGCGATTACAACAATGCAGCCGAAAACTACCGTCAGGCAATGGAGGCGTATAAAGAACTAAACGACTCGGTAAGGTATGCTGCGCTCACGATGAATCTTGGACTGGTTTACTGGCAATGGAACAAAAGTGACCTCGCACTTGAGATGCTTCTTGAAGCCAAAGAAGTATTTGAGAAAAAAAAACAATATGTTGAGCTGGGAAAAGCATACAACAACATTGGCCGGATTTATTACCAGGATTTCAAAGACACGGTGAAGGCACTCGAATTCTATGAAAAATCACTTGCCATGCGTGAACTGATCGGAAACCAGCTCGGCATGTCGGTCGTGCTGGCCAATATCGGCAACATCTATCGTGATAAAAATGTTTTCCCTAAAGCATTTGACTATTTCACCCGATCGCTGAGTATCAGCAAAGCAATCGGATACAAAGAGGGTGAAGCGCTTGCCTATTATTATCTCGGACTTGCATTCAAACAAAACCATAAGTATAAAATTTCCAACATCTATTTTGATAGCTGCATGACTGTTGCTGTCCAACATAATCTGAAGGTATATTTTAACCTGATCAATGAGGGTAAAATGATAAATTATTTTAATCTGCAGGATTACGACTCATTTCTCAAGGAATATAAGGTATTCTCATCAGGTTATGATTCAACCAGAAAAGTGCTGGCAGAATTGGAATTCAAAGAATCCACGTCTGTTAAACGCATCGGAGAGCTGGAAACGGAAAACGAAAAACTCAATCAGGAGATTCAAAACAAATCGACAGCACACAGAACCTTTCTGGCTGCAACCGTAACACTTTCCATCATTTGCATTGGTTTGATGGTAATGCTCGTCCGTTCGAGAAAAAGAAACGGAGTCAAATAATATTTGCCGTTTTAAATTTCCAGTAAGTTTTTTCTTGCAAAATGGAAAAAATGTTGTATTTTTGCCCCGCTTTTGAGGCTACTTGAGAGTTTGTTCTTTAAAAAATGGTTCGGTAGTTCAGTTTGGTTAGAATACGTGCCTGTCACGCACGGGGTCGCGGGTTCGAGTCCCGTCCGGACCGCAAAAAGCCCTCAGTTAACTGGGGGCTTTTTCTTTATTGCTCAGAATATTTGCCTGCAATTCAAACGTAATGGTGCTTTTTGATGAAAAAAACAGACCTTTTCATCACGGCTAATCAATGACTAATGTAAATGGCTCTGAGAAAACATTTTTTCTCAAACACAAACGGATTCAAAACTACAACTCAACCAGCAAAGCCCCTTGCTCTTTCACATCATGCAATGCGATTCCTACCTGTTGTGACTGCTCAGCCCAACGCTTTCGCTGCCAGGGAGGTACCGTTTCATCAAGCACAATCATTTCCACATCAAATCTCTTTGTAATCTCATCAATTTTTTCAGGACAGTTTCCACGAACAAACAGTATCCTTAGCGGAATCAAACTTCCTTCCGGATGCTCTCCGATTTTGGAATCTCTGGTCCAAAGGTAAAACAGTGCTCCTTGAAAACCAATCAGTCCATGCTCTCTCTGAAAAAACCCATTACTGAAAAAAGCACTGTCGTAATCTGCCAGCTCCGGCTTACCACTCAGCCCGGCCTGCGTCCAGTAACCTCTCAGATTCATATCTATAATCTTCTCTGAGTTCAGAACAATTGAGTCTGCGAGCAGCACATGCTGCTTACCGTGAATAAAACCGATAGCTGTGCCTTTACCAACACTGTAAACAAGTATTTTGCTGTTCTGCATATTATTCCATGATCGTGCTGAGAATGAAATCATTAAAACAACAAAACACATCATCATAGGAATTAATGATTTGCGCAGGTTAAAATGCAAGAGCCAAATCATCAGAAGCAGTATGACGTACATTAAAACTGTCTCTCGGGCAGTAATATGCAGCATCTGCCAGGTTGAACCCGGAAGTGATTCAACTGTAATTACAATATAATTTAATAAATACAAAAGAAACGAAGCTAAAGAGCCAACCAGTCCTGATATTAACGGAATAAACGAAAGGACCAATACGCTCATACCAACAACAATAACCAGAAATGACAATGGGACCAGAAAAAGATTGCTCAACCAGAAATATACCGGAAACTGATCGAAATAATATACAGACAAGGGCGTCGTGGTCAGCTGCGCTGCTATAGAAACAACCGTTATCTCCCAAACATACCTTAATACTTTGTTCTTTACATAAATAAGGTCGAAAATGGGTTTGTGAAACAGCACGATTCCCAATACTGCAAGATATGACAGCTGAAATCCGATGTGGTACAAAGTCATTGGGTCAATAAGCAACAGAATAAGAGCAGATGCAGACATTGAATTGATAACGTTTCCTTTGCGGCTGATCAGTCTTCCCATGAGCACAAAACTGAGCATAACCGTGGCCCTCATTACTGAAGGTGAAAGACCGGTAATCAATGCATAAATCCAGATCGAGACTAATAGTATTATTGTCCGGCCAACAACCATCGAACGTCTTTTTCCGGCGAGTCCGAGTAAAAAATTTACAATCAGAAATACAATACCGACATGCAGTCCCGAAACACACAAAATGTGCATCGCCCCAGCAGCTGTGTATCCTTTCCGCAGATATTGGGGGAGCTTGTCGTCATAACCCAGCAGAATTGCTGATGCCACAGCAAATTCGTCTTTGTCGAGGCCGTTATCCCTGAGTGTCTGAAGCAGATAATCCCTTATTCTGTAGGAAAATGCAAAAACCGGATTTGGGTCCGACGCTCCTGCAGCCATCCAGTCATTTTCTTTGAGAAAAACCTGATGCAGTATGCCTTTTTTACGTAAATGGGACTGATAATCAAATTGTCCCGGATTATCAGGTCCTTCTACCCTCGTGGGATTTTTGAAGATGTATAGAATTTGACCATATTGCAGACTGTCGGTTTTCTCGTTATTGGACGCAAACGTAATAATTGATCCTGTAGCTTTGTGAACACTACCAAGACTGTCTTTTACCGCAATAACTTTGAGCGTAAACCGGGTTGTAAGCTCTCTTTTCTCAGGCGCATCAGATATCCTCGCCATCAAAATGTCGCTCTGATAATGCAATAAATGATATTTGTCAGCCGCAGGATTACTTAAATGCGTACTAAGCCATCCGGTTGCAAAAGCAAACAAAGTTACAAGCACTCCGTCAACCCATCTGAAAGAATAGGGCATTCTCAGGAAAAAGCGCAACATCTGCAGCCCCAGCATCACAAAAAGGGCAATCCATATAAAGGCTTCATCCGGCTGCAAAACCAACTGCTCATGCCAGATAATCCCTCCTGCAAGGGGAATTAAAAGTCGCAGAAAAGGAACTTTCTGGAGGTTTGCCTGCATGGAATTTAGGATAATTGACTATATCCGAAAACGATACGCTGAGGCAAATATAAATTATTTCATTTATCCCGACAAATCAATGCAGCAGCCCTTTCTGAGGCACCGGAACCACCTAATTTTTGTCGCAGATGAACATATTCTTCTTTGATATTGGCAATGGTTTTCTGATCGTGCAATAGTTTATCGAGTTCATTTTTCAGATTACGCTCATTGAGTTTGTCCTGTATCAGCTCTGTAACTACTTCGCGATCCATCACAAGGTTAACAAGCGAAATAAACCGGACGTGAATCAGCCGTCTGGCGATTTCGTAAGAGATCCTGTTTCCTTTGTAACAAACCACCTCAGGGGTACCTATCAGGGCAGTTTCCAGAGTAGCGGTTCCTGATGTTACCAAAGCAGCTTTGGCATGGTGCAATAGATCATAAGTCTGGCCAAAAACAATTCTTATGTCCTTATTGCCGATAAGTCCTTCATAATACGCCGCATCAAGAGATGGTGCTCCGGCAACAACAAAAGAATATTCGGGAAAATGACCTGACATTTTCATCATTTCATGCAGCATCACCTTCACTTCCTGTTTTCTGCTGCCGGGCAACAAGGCTACAACAGGTTTGTCTGGGAGCGCATTCTTTTTCATGAATTCTTTAAAATCAGGCTTATGATAATCGTTCAGGGCATCGAGAAGGGGATGACCGACGAAATCAACTTCCATGCCCATTTCACGGTAAAAATCTTTTTCAAAAGGAAGTATCACCAGCATGCGGTCAACTACTTCTTTGATGGTGTTCACCCTTCCCTTCTTCCATGCCCAAACCTGAGGGGAAATGTAATATATTACTTTGATGCCCTGACTATGGGCAAATTTTGCTATTCTTAGATTGAAGCCCGGATAATCAACCAGAATGACTGCATCAGGCGCAAATTCAAGGATGTCCTTCCGGCAGAACCTAAGGTTTTGAATGATCGTAAAAATATTCAGCAGCACCTCCAGAAAACCCATGAAAGCCAGATCGCGGTAGTGTTTTACAATCAACACCCCCTCTGCAGACATCAGATCGCCACCCCATCCCCTGATCAATGCTTTGGGATCTGACTTTCGCAGCTCCTTTACGAGATTCGATGCGTGCAGGTCGCCCGATGCTTCACCAGCTATGATGTAATACTTCATTGAATTTCAATTATTCTCCGGTTTCCTGTGACTTCGCAGTAAATCGTTGGTTGCTTCACAAAAAGATCATTTAAATAAAATGAAAGTCAGGAGTACCCCGGCAAATGTCAGGATCAGGAGGCCAATACCGGTTTTCTCGAGCTTAAAACTCACAAAATAAAAACGCATGAGAATCAGGTTAGGAGCCCATGAAATAAGGAGCATGTTTCTTGGATCGGAAACAAGTGGAACACCCGATGTAAAAGAACCGAATATAAGAGTCAAAAATCCGTAAGTAATTGCAGCAAGAAAGAGACCAAAGGTCACGCCCAGAAGTATATGGTTTCTTAAAAATAGATGCTTCATTTCAGGTTCCATTTCTTAATTTCATCAATCATACTATAAGCAGTCAGGTCATAATGCACAGGCACGACTGACACATAGCCATTGTCGAGCGCCCATTGATCAGTTTCTTCGGAAAGATCGTCATTTTCAAATCTACCGGTGAGCCAGTGATAATCAACACCTCTTGGATCCTGACGTGAATCAAACTCCTCAACCCAGCGAGCATTGGCCTGCCTGCAGACCCTGATTCCCTTTATCGGGACTGACGGCAACGGAGGGATATTCACATTAAGGCAGACACCCTGTTTAAGACCGTTTTTTAGTACACCCGAAACCAACTGTTCTACAAAACGGTCCACATGGCTGAAATCAGCTTTATGGCTGTAGTCGCACAAACTGAATCCTACTGCGGGTATGCCATCAATACAGGCTTCAATAACTGCTGCCATTGTTCCGGAATAAATAACATTAATCGATGCATTGGAACCATGATTGATGCCGGATACCACCAGGTCAGGTTTTCCCCCGATGACAACCTGCTCACCCAGCTTCACGCAATCGACCGGAGTTCCGTTGCAAATATATTCTTCGTAATCAGGTTCTTTGGCAACTGTCTTCACCCTTAGGGGCGTCTTGATGGTAATTGCATGTCCCATGCCTGACATGGATTGTTCACCAGCAACAACGATAACTTTGCCGAATTTTCTTACAATGGAAATGAGTTTTCTGAGCCCGCCGGCATAATAACCATCGTCATTTGTTACCAGAATTGTGGGCCGTATGTTTGGTTGATTAGTCATTTGGTTGCTCTAAATTCGTTACTCCGGCCGAAATAATAAACTTCATCACTTCAGTTGCCGAAGCATCAATGGGTTTAATATTCTCCACAGGAACGATAAACAAATTACCGGACCATGCGTATGAATGGGGCAAATATACGGCCACTTTGCTATTCGGAATACCAAGAAAAGAAAGATCCTTGTTGGTGATAAAACCGATTTTCTCGAGGTCGGCTCCCTTACCTACCTTAACCAGCACAGGTTCATTAAAACGCTTTTTCTGTCCCACAAAGGCCGAAACAAGATCTTTCACCGAAGTGTAAATGATTTTTATCAACGGCGCTTTCACAAAAAAACGATCAAACAACAGCAGAAAAGGTTTGAAAAAGAAACTGGTGCCAAGCATTCCAATGATTGTTATAAATGTGATCAGCACAGCGATGCCAAGTCCGGGTATATGCCTTCCTATAAGCCTGTCAATCAAATCCATAAGCAAGCCATCAATATAATTAAAGGTAATGTATATAGACCATATCGTAATGGTTATCGGGGCGATGAACAGCAGTCCCTGAAAGAAATAAAACAGTAATTGTTTAAATAAAGCCTTTTTGGGTGGTTGTTCTGTCATGTTTGCCGGTATTGGGTTATTTTTTTTAGTTCAAGATAAAGTCTGTGTGTTGGTAATCCCATCACATTGAAGAAAGATCCTGATACAGAAGCTATGGCGACATACCCGATCCATTCCTGAATGCCATAGGCACCTGCTTTGTCGTAGGGTTTGTACTGATCCACATATTGTTCAATTTCTTCTGCCGTCAGTGTACCAAAACTTACCTGGGATGATTCGTGAAATGTGATCAGTTTTTCAGATGTTCTCAGACTTACAGCTGTTACAACGGTATGTTCGCGTCCCGAAAGCATCTGAATCATTTGCACTGCCTCATTCCTGCTTTCGGGCTTATTGAGCACCGTGGAACCAACAATAACTATGGTGTCGGCGCTGATAAGCAGGAAATCTTGTGGAAGTTCATTCGCTGAAAAAGCCATTGCTTTTCGTTCAGCGAGCATACAGGCTATACGGTAGTCGTTCCATTCTGTTGGAAACGACTCATCAACCTCCTTTGAAAGCACACTGAAACTGATATCCATGCCTTTGAGCAATTCCTGCCTCCGGGGTGATTTACTTGCCAGAAAAACCTGATACTTATCGAGTTTCAGCATAGTTTATTTTTAGTAGTTCAAAAACACGATGGAAAGAATTCCTGCCAGCATAAGTAGTTTGAGCAAGGCGGAAACTGTAGAATAATGCTCGGATTTGTTGGCAAACGACAGCCTTACCAAAGCAGCCAGTCCAACACCCAAGGCCAAAAACAAAACCATGAATGCTGCTTTCATATCTTTCAAAAACAAAATATACTGCCAAAAACCTATCATTATAATCAAAATAATGAGCAGGCCCGCCGCCAGATTACGTCCCGTAATTTCACCATAGACGATTGGAAAGGTTCGACATCCAAATCTTCGGTCGCCCTCCATATCCTGAATATCCTTTACGATCTCACGAATAATAGTACTCAGAAAAGAAAACAAGACATAAGCGAAAACAAGTCCCGACATCAGTGGCATTACACGGGTTGCCTGCACAAAAACTGCCGCATCTTGCTGAAGTTGAAAGAACTCAAACAACCAAACCATTGTTATTCCGGCTGAAGTTACAAATGCAACAACCAGATTACCCACAAGCATCTGACGTTTATATCTTTCAGAATAAAACCACAACAATCCGCCCAGCATCACCATGATCAGGAGCAATTGCCAGTTGGCCATCCTGATGCTCAGATAAACCATAATCAGAAAAGCAGCCAGGTTAGAAAACCAATATAGATTTTTCGCAAGTCTCAGAGACACAAGGTTACCTACTATCGGGCCTCCGGCACGGTTAATACTATCGATATCCATGTCGAAAATATCATTGATAATATATCCCCCGGCCGACATAAGTATCATTGCCAACACAAGCAGGGAGAAATCAGCCAGTGAAGACTGAAGATTAACTTCAACCATACCAAGCGGAGGCATAATAAGATAGTACCGTACCAGAAACATAGTTACGGCCATTATCAGGAGGTTGTTCGAACGTATAAGTTTTAAATATGCCATCATAGTTTTTGTATTAAATTACCAATGGTGCGCATGATCATTCATCCACTTTCCCTGAACTTTAAGCACTTGTTCAATGATATCACGCACACAGCCTTCACCACCACCAAAATGGGAAATGTAAACACTGATTGACTTGATCTCTTCGGCAGCGTCAGAAGGGCATACCGGAACACCAACTTCGAGCATAGCTTTGTAATCAGGGATGTCATCACCCATATACACTATATTTTCGCGCTTTAATCCTTTCTTATTCATGAAATCCCTTAACACTTCCAGTTTATCGGACACCCCCAGAAATACATCTTTAATATTAAGTGCATCGAAACGGCTCTTCATACTGGGAGAATATCCTCCTGAAATGATCGCAACATTGTAACCAAGTTTCATGATCAATTGCAGAGCATAGCCATCTTTGACATTAGCTGTCCGCAACGGCTCTCCGTCGTTGTTCAGCACAATGACACCATTAGTCATCACTCCATCGTAATCAAAAACAAAAGTATTTACCTGTGAAAGAAATGCTTTATAGTTGCTCATTGGTTTTAATATGAAAATTCTGAATCATTAAACTGATTTGTTCATAAAGTTTTTGTTGCTCCGGCAGCATTTGAAGCATATCCAAATGTTTTTTGATGGTTTGTTGATCACCCCGCAAAGCTGGTCCCGTTTGCGAATTGATTGAACCCTTTTCGAGTGCTTTGGCTGTAGTTTCACGCATCAGCGGCTCGAGAAGTGCGGACTGCAAGCCTTGATCCATAAGATATGATGAAGCCACAGTGTATAAGTGATTCACAAAGTTGCAGGCAAAGACGGCAGCTAAATGATATTTAATTCGTGTTTCGGTGTTGGCATGAATAAGCTGTGAAGAAATGCTTCCTGCGAAATCTGAAAGCAAAAGCAATTGACCCTCATTAGCAGCTTCAAGGAGAAATGGCACATCGGAGAGGTCAATCTTTCTGTACCGGCTGAGGGTCTGAAGTGGATACAATACCCCGCTTCTTATGAACCGCCTGCTGAGCACCTCAAGCGGAACAGTTGCTGATGTATGCACGACCATACCGGAAACATCTGGCATACCTGATGAAATAAGCTGAATGGCATCATCAGATACAGCCAGTATATAAAGATCCGAATCGGCTGAAAGCCCTGTCAAACTGTTTGCGACATTCGCGCCAAGCCATTGAGCAAGTTCAGCAGCTTTTGATTTATCCCGTCCAAAAACTTCACAAATAACGTATCCTGCCTGCCGAAATGCATCCCCGAGCGTCCAGGCAACATTGCCTGTCCCTATGATGGTTAACCGTCTGAAACCCGAAAAAGTCAAAATGCTATTTTTGCACGAAAGTAATCATTTAGGCAGTATGATGAAAATTGTAGTTATCATGAAACAATCATTAGGTTTGTTTGTTAGATGTCCGGTAACTAATATATTGCGCATACATGTCATCTTATTCCATCAAAGATCTTGAGCGACTTACGGGAATTAAAGCACACACCATCAGAATCTGGGAGAAGCGCTATGGCATTGTCGATCCTGACCGCTCCGATTCCAACATAAGGTCGTACGATGATGAAGACCTGAAAAAACTGCTCAACATTTCGATACTGAACAGGCACGGCATCAAAATTTCACGAATTGCCGATATGAGCCTCAGCCAGCTTAACCAAAAAATACTGGAGGTGGTCAGGCCCGAATCAGACTATTTGAGCCAGATTGAAAGTCTTGTTGTCGCTATGATCGAGCTCAATGAAGACAGATTTGATAAAATCCTGAACAGCCTGATCATCAAAATAGGTTTTGAAGACACCTTGTATTTTGCTGTTTATCCGTTTTTCGAAAAAATAGGCATACTTTGGCAGACAGGCACGATCAATCCTGCCCAGGAACATTTTATTTCGAACCTGATCCGCATGAAACTCTGTGTGGCCATCGACAGCCTTCCTGCAATTACCAATCCGGAAGCAAAAAAAATAATACTGTTCCTTCCAGAATGGGAATTGCATGAAATAGGCCTGCTTACGTATTATTATCTTGCCAAGAAACATGGGATCAAGTGTTATTATCTTGGTCAAAATGTACCTATAAACGATTTGTTCTCCGTTGCCGAAACAGTAAAACCGCATGCACTGGCTACCTATTTCATATCTGCCGTAACGCAGGACGAAATCAGGGAATACATCGGAATGCTTTCAGAGCACTTCAGTTCAACTTACATCATGGTCTCAGGCATGCAGGCCTCCAATATTGAGTTCAGGGTTCCCGACAATGTAAAACTCATTCCATCCGCCAAAGTTTTCAAGCAGTTTGTAACAGGCATCTGATTATTGCCTTCCCGTTAAATGACCGGCCTCAGCCGGTTTTTTTTTTACCCGATACTGTCGTTGCATTCCATTAATTGGCTGAATTCATCTGATACAACACACTATTGCTGCAGATTGAAGTATACGTTGAACCTAAAAACAAAGTCAACCATCCACATTAACCCTGAAAAGTCCAGCCAATTAGTGCTTAACAAAAATTTAACACATTATCAATTGCTTGATTAACAACACCCTAATCACATTTTGTTTAATCTTTTCATAAAAACGCTTGACAAAGTTATTTTTTTGTTTAACTTTGTCGAAAATTCGTTAAACATAATACCCATTATAACATGACAGCAATTGAGTTCAATTATCAGCTTACCGGAATTCAGAAATATCTGGAATCTTTTGCAAGACAATTAACCGGAAACGAAGATGATGCAAAGGACCTGATGCAGGAGACCAATCTTAAAGCATTGATTTATCGTGATAAATTTGTGAACAACAGCAATTTCAAAGCATGGGTGTACACAATCATGAAAAACATCTTCATCAACAATTATCGCAGAAACAAAAAAGCCAGAACAATCATTGATCAAACCGATGACCTGTATTTTTTAAACAGCAGTGCTGTTGACCGCAGGACAAATCCAGAGTCAATTTTGGCAGCCAAAGAACTTCAGGCAGGAATTGATGCGATGGATCAGGAATTTCGCAAAGCATTTGATATGTACAACGAAGGTTTTAAGTACAAGGAAATTGCTGATGACCTTAACCTTACTATTGGGACTGTTAAAAGCCGCATCTTTTACAGCAGAAAAAAACTGATGGAAAACCTCAGTGAATACAACCCAAATTAAAATTTTTTGCATTTTTTCATTTTGTTTAACTTTTTTTATAAAACATTAAACACTTTTCTTTGTTTAGGATATTAAGTAACCCATTTAATCATTAAATAAACACTTACGTTATGAAAATTTACACTTTAGTTTTAAGTTCGATCATGCTTCTGGCTCAGTTCAGCGCATTTTCACAAGCCCGTGTGCAGGTAGTGCACAATTCAGCCGATGCAGCAGCAGCTGTAGTCGATGTTTGGCTCGATAACACTCTTCTGATCGATGATTTCGAATTCCGTACAGCAACTCCATTCATTGATGCTCCGGCAGGTGTGGAATTTACCATCGCTATTCTTCCTCCTAACAGCACAAGTCCTGATAATCCCATCTGGTCCAAGTCATATACCCTTGAAAACAATGAAACGTACCTTTTGGTTGCAAGCGGACTAGTTGTCGAGGAGAATTACGATCCTTTTGTTCCGTTCGACATATCTGTTTTTGCGCAAGGTCGTGAGTCAGCCACTGTGAGCACCAATACTGATGTATTGGTTTATCATGGTTCAACAGACGCACCTGTTGTGGATGTAGTAGAAGTAGGTGTAGGCGCAGGAACCATTGTTGATAATCTGGGTTATGCTGCTTTTGCAGGTTATCTGGAATTACCCACACTCGACTTTTCACTTCAGATACGCAATGAGGCCGGAACAGACGTTGTTGCTCAGTATGATGCCCCGTTGGCAACATTAGGCCTCGACGGTGAAGCGATTTCAGTGATTGCCTCAGGTTTTCTCAATCCTGCAAATAACAACGACGGTCCGGCTTTCGGCTTATTTGTTGCTCTGTCAACCGGTGGTGATCTTGTGGCACTGCCTCAGGTAGACATTACCACAGCACGCGTTCAGGTAATTCACAACTCAGCAGATCTGGCTGCCATCGAAGTTGACGTTTGGCTTAATGATGCACTGTTGATTGACAACTTCGGTTTCAGAACAGCAACTCCCTTCATAGATGCTCCTGCAGGTGAAGAGTTTACAATTGCCATACTTCCTCCAAACAGCACCAGCCCCGAAAATCCGATCTGGTCGAACACATATACTCTTGAAGGCAACGGAAAGTACACATTAGTTGCCAACGGACTAGTAGTTGAAGCCAATTACGATCCTTTCGTACCCTTTGACATCTATGTCTACCCCATGTCGCGCGAAATTGCAACCAGCAACACAAATACTGACCTGCTTGTTTTTCATGGTTCAACTGATGCACCTGTAGTGGATGTCGTTGAGGTGGGTGTCGGTGCAGGAACCATTGTAGACAATCTTGCCTACAGTGAATTCTCTGGTTACCTTGAACTTCCTACAGAAGATTATGTAATCGACATCAGGGATGAATCAGGAACCGTCACCGTGGCTACCTACAGCGCTCCCCTTCAGACACTGGGTCTTGATGGTGCATCTGCGTCTGTAATCGCCTCCGGATTTCTCAATCCTGAAAACAACAGCAACGGCCCTTCTTTTGGTTTGTTTGTTGTACTTGCAGGAGGTGGTGACATGATTCCTCTTCCGGTGGTTACATCGGTCAATGAATCCAGCAGCATAAACGATTTCAACGTTTATCCGGTACCTGCCCGCGATGTGATCAATGTAAATTACAACCTTGAAAGCGCCACCAACACCAGCATTGAAATTATCAACCTTCTCGGAAAAGTAGTTTACAGAGAAGAAATGGGACATGTCAATTCAGGCAACCAAAACAAAAGTATCAGCATTTCTGACCTTGCGGATGGAATTTATCTCATGCGCGTCAATTCAGCGAACTCCTCACTAACCACAAAGATCAAGATAGCTAAATAGGTTAGTGTCACTATAACTACTAAATAAACAAAAGGCCGGTTCGTTAACGAATCGGCCTTTTTATTCAATTCATAAACGGAAATGACTATGCGAACGAAGCAATTTCATCCTTGAGTTTGGCAATGGCTTCATCAATCATCACAATCCGGCCCACAATTACCTCCCTGGCCAAATCAGCTGCTCCGGCGTCCTCACTCAGTCCGGTGGCAGAGCGATTGACCAACTGAACAACCTCCTCCCGTGCTGCCTTTACCATTTGCCAGGCCGCATCGGAAACATACAATTGCTGAGATAAATTATGTTCAAATTCTTCACGGATGGTACGTACCAGCAATATCTGGAATCGGGCAGCAGTATCGGCCTGCCCAATCATTCTGGTTACCAAACCGGAAGGCTGAATACGTTCGAGAAACAATACCAGACGCTCATATGCCTGAAGACGCACGGGCAACAACAGTTTTTGGGCCTGTGATTTTCTTTCATTTAATTGCCTTTGTTGCTCCATTTTAAACTGTTCCAGCACAAGCGCCAGATGATCTCTGTTGTTTCGCAACATAATCCTGATCATTAAGTAAGCCAGTCCTCCCACAATAAGTGCGGGGATGGTTATCTGCAATATACCCATGAGCACATCCATTATTGTTCAATTTGTGTGCAAATATACAGTGAAATATATCTTTCATCCTCCATTACTGCTCATTCAAAAGTGTATGATATTAGGGCAAGCAGCAGTCTACTTAAAAACATTCTAAAATAGGTATACTGTTCAATGCTTCACAACTAAATCCTTACATTTGCCTTTCTTTTTAAAAATTCCGTTATGTCCATTGGAAGAGATGTTTTATCGGCCCGTGTAAAATCACTTAGTGAGTCAGCCACACTCGAAATGACACGCCTCAGCCGTGAACTGAAAGATAAGGGAATTGATGTGATCACCCTGAGCATTGGCGAACCTGACTTCGACACCCCTGAGCCTGTTAAACTTGCAGCAAAGGCAGCTATTGACAATAACCTGACGCATTATCCCCCGGTGCCCGGTTTTCCCGAACTCAGGAAGGCCATTACCGAAAAACTACTTCGCGACAATAACATCGCCTTTAAACCTTCTCAGATAATCGTCTCAACCGGAGCGAAACAATCCATATCCAATGCCTTTTTTGCTCTGATTGATGAAGGTGATGAGGTAATTATTCCCGCACCCTTCTGGGTTTCCTATCCTGAGATGGTGAAAATGGCCGGTGGCACACCCGTTATTATTCCTAGCTCGGTCGAATCTGATTTCAAAATCAGCGCAGAACAACTCGAAGCCTCCATCACCTCCCGAACAAAAGCCCTTATTTTCAGTTCTCCCTGCAATCCCTCTGGTTCAGTTTTCAGCAAAGCTGAATTAGAATCATTTGCAGAGGTCATTGCCCGTCACCCCAGAATTTTTGTGATTTCAGACGAGATATACGAATACATCCGTTTCGAAGGCGAACACCAAAGTATCAGCCAGTTTGAATCGGTTCGTGACAGAGTGATCATTATCAACGGACTTTCCAAAGGTTTTGCCATGACTGGCTGGCGTGTCGGATATATGGCGGCAGCGCAGGTTATTGCCGATGCATGTAACACCATTCAGGGTCAATATACCTCGGGTAGTTGTACCATTTCCCAGGCGGCTGCGATAACAGCCATCAACACCAATCCTGCTGAATGCGCTGACCTGAAAAATATGGTCGAAGCATTCAGGGAACGCCGCGACCTGCTCTTCAACCTCCTTTCAGAAATCAAAGGAGTTGTGCCGAACAAACCAGAGGGGGCATTTTATATGTTTCCTGATATCAGTTATTATTTTGGGAAAAGTGACGGCAACACTCAGATCAATAACAGCTATGACCTATGCCTGTATCTGCTTGATAAGGCCCATGTGGCTCTGGTGAGCGGTGACGCTTTCGGCTGCGATCAATGCATCCGGTTTTCCTACGCCACATCAACCCAGCTCATTGTTGAAGCCGTTAAGAGGGTAAAGCTGGCACTGGAACAACTACACTAGAAATTTGCCATTTATTGCTGCTTGTTGAATTGTCCTACCTTTGCAGGCAGAATACATAATGTCATGATGCACACAGAGGAAAGTACCGAACAATTGTTTGCCTCATTCACCAAACTGAGGGTGATGGTGATCGGAGATGTCATGATCGACGCATACATCTTTGGTAAGGTGGATCGGATTTCGCCAGAAGCCCCGGTTCCGGTAGTAGCAGTTGAACAACGCCAGAACAGACCCGGAGGTGCTGCCAATGTTGCGCTAAACATAAAATCTATGGGGGCAACCGCCATTCTTTGTTCGGTGATCGGCAACGATCAAAAGGGACGCGAATTTACAGAAATCCTTGATCAGCATGGGCTACCATCACACGGATTAGTGCACAGCAACAGCAGAATCACAACAACCAAGTTCAGGATTATCGGAAACAAAACCCAGATGCTGCGTGTGGATGAAGAGGTTACTGAAGACCTGAACCATTCAGAACAAAGAGCATTGTGGGCACAGATAAAAAATATCCTTGAACAGGAAAAGATTGATGTTGTGCTGTTTCAGGATTACAATAAGGGTGTGTTGACTAAAAACATCATCTCCCAAACTATAAAACTGGCGCGTGTCAAAGGCATCCCGGTTGCGGTGGATCCAAAGAAAAAGAATTTCATGGCCTACAAGAATGTTAACCTGTTCAAGCCAAACCTGAAGGAACTTAAAGAGGGAATAGAGGCGACTTTTGATGCCCGGTCAATACCTGAAACCGGAAAAGCTCTTGCTTTTCTGATGGAGAAACTACAGGCTGATATGGTGATGGTCACACTATCGGAAAAAGGTGTTCTGATCGGTTCGCATGGTTCAGGAAAAGAACATACTGTTTATCACATTCCGGCTCATCTGCGCAATATTGCAGATGTTTCGGGGGCAGGTGACACAGTAATCAGTGTTGCTTCTTTATGTCTGGCACTGAAGATGGGACCTGAAGATATTGCCGGCCTTTCGAATCTGGCCGGTGGCCTGGTATGCGAAGAAGTGGGCGTTGTGCCCATCGACAAAAACAAACTGGCATCTGAAGTGTTAAAAACACTGTCGGTTAAATCATAACTCATGCACCAAAGTAAACAAGGAAAAAAAGAGGCCGTACAGTCCATGTTCGACGCTATCGCCGGAAAATATGATTTCCTGAATCATTTTTTATCAGCCGGGATTGATCATTCCTGGAGGAAGAAAGTAGCCAAAATTGTTGCACATGAGAAACCCGCATCCGTGCTTGATGTAGCTACAGGCACTGCTGATCTGGCTATTGCTGTTTCCAGACGGACCAAGGCGAAAATAACTGGTATTGACATCTCGGCAGGAATGCTTCAGGTAGGCAACAGAAAACTGGAGCAAAAAACACTGCAACATCAGATCAGTCTCATTCAGGCTGATTCGGAGCGAATCCCTTTTGAAACAAATTCGTTCGATGTGAGCATGGTTGCTTTCGGCGTGCGCAATTTTGAAGACCTGCACGAAGGACTCAGCGAGATGCACCGCGTGACCCGTCAAGGTGGACTGATCGTAGTTCTTGAATTCTCGAAACCACGTAAGTTTCCTGTCAAACAATTGTACTTGTTTTATTTCAGGAATATATTGCCAACCCTCGGAAGGCTGATTTCAAAAGACCGGGGTGCTTACACCTATCTGCCTGATTCGGTAGGCCAGTTTCCTGATGGCAGACACTTTTTAAATGAACTTGAAAGATCAGGTTTTACTCAGGTTACCGAACGGCGTCTTACATTTGGAATCGCATCGATATACACGGGCAGAAAAAATAACTGACCATAGCTTATTTCAACAGCAGTGATAATTCCGGTCAGCCTTAAACAATCGTTCAAAACCGGTATAAGGTCGCAATTCACTGATTTCAAACCTGATCACGCCATCTGCAACTAATGGCAAGCGGGAGAGTATTTCTTCTGCATAGGCAACGTTTTCACACTCGAGCAGCAAAACAGCCTCATGGTTCTGATTGAAATACATCTCGCGTATGATACCCTTTTGATACAAGGCGTACACTTCACGGGATTCCTGCTCCAGCAGATCTCTGTCGGCCTGACCTGTGCCGCTATCATTGTCTTTTTCAATGGCTAATAATCTCATAATATGCTAATTAATGCTAAAATTCAATCCATCAGGGCAACAGAACTGCGTCAACCGAAGGTTCACGACCCTCGTGTATGCCCGTGAGGACAACATCAACAAAAGTATTCTTCTCCTGACCCTTTGCTTTTAGCCTTACAGGAATATAATTCTCACCATAACCCCTGGAAATATGATCGCTACCAACGCGTTCAATGAGCAACCTCTGCCTTTTTCCGATCATCCTACTATAGTAGGCACGTTTGTTTTCATCAGAGATGTTTCTTATAAGCTCGCTTCTGTGGTTTTTAACTTTTTCGGGAATATGTTCGGTCATTCTGCTTGCACGGGTACCTTCGCGGACAGAATACTTAAAAGTATGAATATGACTAAACTCCAGCATCCTGGCCATCTCAACGGTTTTATTGAAGTCCTCCTCAGTTTCCCCGGGGAAACCGACGATGATATCGGTGGTCAGATTAAAATTTGGATATAGTTTCCTAAGTTTTTCGGCCATCTCCCTGAATTGTTTTGCAGTGTACATCCTGCGCATCCTGAGCAGGATATCCTCCGAGCCGCTTTGCAGACACAGATGCAGGTGTGGTGTCAATTTGGGATGATGAAACAATTCGAAAAACCTGTCAGTAAACCCGTCAGGTTCAATGGATGAGATACGCAGTCTGAAATCGCCGGGCAAATCAAGTATTTTGGAAACCAGTTGTTCAAACTTCAGGCCGTTGTCGTCATATCTGCCGATGTTAACGCCTGTGAGGACAATCTCGCGAAACCCATATCGCAAGACTTCTGCAATGTTGTTCAGAATCTCTGTGGCTGGCCTGCTTCCAGCCCTTCCGCGCACTTTGGGTATGATGCAAAATGTGCAGAAATTATCGCAGCCATCCTGAATTTTGATCATGCTGCGTGTGTGAAACGTCCTGCTGGCCGATTCATAGCTGAACAAATCCTTGTCAAATCCTTCAGGATCTGCGGCTTCACCCCTGAAATGTGACTCGATGATGCTGTAGATGGATGTCTTACGCTCGTTGTCAACCACATAGGTTATGGCAGGATTCTCTAATAGTGATTCTTTGTAATGATTGGCCATACATCCTGTCACAACGACGATGGAATCTTTTCCGGTTTTGCGGGCAGCGTGTATGTTTTGTCTTGATTTTTGGTCGCTTTGGTGTGTCACCGTGCAGGTGTTCACCACATAAACATCGGCCTGATCATCAAAATCAACAATTTTATAGCTGCCTGAATGAAACCGGGAGGCAAGGGCATCAGTTTCGTACTGATTGAGTCTGCAGCCCAATGTTTTGAATGCAATTTTTTTGGTCATATGGCCTGATTGAGTACGGGGATTTGTGTGCTCACCCTAATGCCTTCGATGGACAATGAGGTTACCGCATTGATTTCAACATCAACGAATGTACCGATAAAGGAACGATCATCCGAAGGAAAACGAACAACGATACGACCTTCTGTCAGGGCCGAAAGATAGCCATCCTTACGGTCAAAACCCCTTACCAACACCCGAAGCCGCTTACCTATCAGCGTTTTGTTGTAAGCCATACTGTGCTTCATCAACTCTTCGGTGAGGATATGATATCTAACCTTTTTGACTTCATGCGGGACATCGTCGTCCCAACGAGAACTTGCAGCACCCGGCCGGACACTGTACTGAGCGATATAAGCCATATTATATCTGAACTCCTCCATGGCTTTTCTCGTGTTCTCAAACTGCTCGTCCGTTTCCCCCGTAAAACCAACTATAATATCGGTAAACAATGTGGCCTCCGGAATGAGACGTCTGATGGTGTGCACGATATGTCGGTACTTTTCCATGGAATGCTTGCGGTTCATGCGCAACAGCACATGATCGTCGCCCGACTGCACCGGAAGGTGTATTTGTTTGGCAAGGCAGGGATACAGGGCAACGGCTTCAATCACATCGTCGGACATGTCTCGTGGATGAGGCGAGGTGAAATAAACCCAGAACTCTTTTCCGGAATCATTGCCAAACCTGCCAATTTCGTGCAGCAAGCCGGTAAAAGTCAACTCTTCGCCTTTTTTATCCAGCCCATATGAATTCACGTTCTGACCCAGGAGTGTTATTGACTTGAAACCACGCTGAACCAGGTTTTTGAGTTCATTCAAAATCTCTGATGATGGTCGCGACACCTCCCGTCCACGTGTATAGGGTACGGCACAAAAAGTACAAAACTTGTCACATCCATTCTGAATGGGAATGAACGCCTCAAAATCACTGGTATAGGTAGGCTCAACCTCCCAAAAGCTGTCGATATCCCGCGCAGGATTGAGGTTAACAGATTTCAGATGTTGAATTGGAGGAACGGCCGTAAGCACAGATGCGTGAGGTTTTACAGCTTGAGAAGTCGTCTGCTTCACCTCAATCCTTATGGAATCCTGTTGCTGTAAACCGGCAGGAGTAACAACACCATACTGACTCATCATACGCGGAAACTCGGGCAATTCACTCATGGGGAATACCATATCGAAAAGTTTCAGAAATTTCTCCCGATCGGCAGGAAGAATACAGCCAGACACAAAAGTAATCAGGCTTTTCCGGTTTTTCAACCTGTTCCATTTCGCAATCCTCGAATACACCTTGTCAATAGCCTTCTGACGCACCGAACAGGCAATAACGCCAAGCACCGAAGCTTCATCCTCATTGTCCGTTTCCGAAAAACCCATCGACCCGAGCACTGTTTTCACACGCTCGGTATCGGATTGATTCATCTGACAACCCAAAGAAATTATATGATATTTCATCTAACTCACTGATATTAATTGTAGTTTACTGAAAGGAGTTGGCACCTGCACTTCATGACGGATCAGGCATACCACAATCATAAACCGCTCCAAAAATAAATATGTTCATCAAACAATCAACTAAAAATACACCTCTGCGTGTACCTGCCCTGGTGGTACACCCTGTTGTTCCAGCAGGTCAAAGGCTTCCTTGATCATGTTGAAGTTTCCACAAAGGTAGCAATGCAGTTCTTTTCCGGTTTGATTCTGCCGCAGGTAATCTGTAACCCTGCCCTGAAAGTGCCCTTTACTGTCACCTGAAGTACACAGAATATACCGCTGAGGATCATAGTCATGTCTTTCGTATGCTTCATAGGCAAACCTGACACCATGTAACAAAGTGTAATCCATGCCGGGATAGCTGCGCACAAAACTGTGGAAGGGAGCGATTCCGGTTCCGGTAGCCATGAAAAGAAACTTAGCCGATTCAATTAATTCGGGTTCAATAGTAAAAAAGCCAAGTGGCCCTTCAAGTTGCAGTTGGTCGCCCGGTTTCAGGTTTCTGAGTTGTTTGCTTACCAGTCCTTCGTCAACTTCTTTGATCAGCACTTCAAAAAAATCATCCGATTCGGCGCTGTAGATCGAATACTCGCGGTTGTGTATGCTTCCGGCCTTACCGAGTAGAATATGTTGCCCCGCCCTGAATGCCAGTCCTCTTCGGCCCAACCGCAGCACATATGTTTTATCGGTCAGGTGTCTGATTTCAATCAGCGGATGAAGATTGTCTGATGTCATAAAAGTATTAACTGGTTGTTAATTAATTGTTTTACCCTGTGATTTTGGGCTGCAAAAGTATGCATTTTAAACTCAACTATGCCGGCGACCAGCATGTTCATAACACACTTTATTGCAACCCGTAAAACAAACAAATGCTGGATCAGCCATGTTGTTCATTTGATTTAACCAGCAAAACAGCAAAAAAAAACCGCCAATATGTGGCGGTCTGCGTACTCCCTAGGGGATTCGAACCCCTGTTACCAGGATGAAAACCTGGCGTCCTGGGCCTGACTAGACGAAGGGAGCAAAGAACTTTTGAGGCTGCAAAATTAAACAAATTTTTGTAACCGGCAAGATTTTTCAGAAGAAAAAACATTAAATGCCGTTTTCGGGCTTATCTTCCTGGAAATGAAATCCTAATCTTTTTCCGGTTTTCACTGAGATGGCATCAAGGGTGTTCTTCATCTCGTTTACGGTCACCATTTTAACAGCTTCGTATGGAGGTGTAAGCAGATCAAAATTGATCGTGTACATCATGGCTGCCTCTATGATTTTTGCGGCTGATTCCTTATCGAGAACATGACGACCAAAGTCGTTGTACAAAATACCAAGTTCACGCTTGCCTTCGATAAAATAATGTTTCTCGTGGTTGATGAAAATGCGTCCGATGAGGTAACCAATATCGTTGTAGCGGTTGTATTTGAAAGAGTCGGCCAGAAAATTATAGATATTTATGATGCCACAGTAAGACCGTGTTTTGTCTTCGCGGATATATGGTGTACGCATTACTTCGTGGTCGCGCGAGAAGTCGAAGATGTTGGTGTGCATCAGAAAAAGCAAAATATCACCCCCAAACTTCAATTCAATCTCAAAGTCACTTTTAAACCGATATTCGAAAGCTACATTCCTATGGGTTGCATATTTATTGCCCGAAGACGCAAAGCCATTGCCTAATTCACCGATCACTGACTGAAACAAACTCATTACTTCCAGGGTATTGTGATAAATATCCTGTTTGAGCGTGGCCTTGGCAACCAATGCCTTTAACAAACCGTCGAATTGCTGTTCGTCCATAACTATCATTTATTCGAAAGTAAAACTCAGCTGGAAAATTTTGCTGTTGAGCTTGTCAATGGAGGCGCTGTACACGCTGCCATCGTCAACCATGATGTTGGTGATGCCATAACCCATCTTAAGTTCGATGCCAAACTTGAAATAATTGGTGTAGAAATCAACTCCTGTACCAACCTCAAGAGCGAGGTCCTGGTTGTTTAGTTTGATGGCAATGTTGTTGTTTTCGCGTTCGTTTCTTTTATTCGAAGCCAGATCAATACTATATTTTGCTCCCCCCAGAACGTAAGCTGCAAAATTATTCAATCGTTTTGAGCGGTATTTGACATGCAGCGGAAACTCAACATAGGTGGAAGCAACAGTTTTGCGGATGTCAATGAGTTCTGGCGTACCGTTGCGGTAGCGCAAGATTGAATAATCGATAAAACGCTCACCAAACGAAAGAGACGGGATAAAACGAAGATCGGCATTATTCCCAAGCCTCAGATTACCTACAATACCAATGGTGAAACCCGGGGTGGGTGTTGATGTTACATCGTACAACGAAAGCGAATCACTGGCAAAATCAGGGGCTGCATCAGAACCGTACACAATGAACTGATGGTTAGCGACCGGTTTCACCGTAAACAGCATCTGGTTGGCTGCCAGAATAAACCCAAAATGATAGGGTTCCAAATCATATTTCTGAAGGTTAATAACCTTCTGTCGCTGTGCATAAAGGTTTTGAATGCCCAAAAAAACGAGCAAAATGAGCAATACAGATGTTCTGAGAAATGTGTTCGCCACAGAATTGGTTTTAAAAACTGATACAACAACGAAATGCAGGACTCCTTTATTATTAAATGATAAACAGTATCAAAGGAATTTCGGGCAAAATTAGTCATTTTTGTTCATCTATTCAGCCGGGTTTCAGCAATTCGACGGTTTAAAGGAAAAATTATCCTTCAGATTCTTCGTTTGTTAGAAATAAATTCCTAATTTTGCACCCCAAAATCATAAATATTTTATTCATTAAAAATTAATCAATTATGCCAGCAAGAATCAGATTACAACGTTTTGGTAAAAAAGGCAAGCCTTTTTACCACATTGTAATTGCGGATGGTCGTGCACCACGTGACGGAAGATTTATCGAGAAGATTGGCACCTACAACCCAATTGCAAACCCTGCAGAGATCAATATTGATTTCGACAAAGCCGTTACCTGGTTGCAGGACGGCGCACAGCCCTCCGACACCGTAAGGGCAATTCTTTCCTATAAAGGAGTACTGTATAAAGCACATCTCCAGAAAGGGGTGAATAAAGGCGCGATGACACCTGAGCAGGCAGAAGCCAAATTTCAGGTCTGGATGAAGGAAAAAGAGGCTAAAATTGAAGCTAAGCGCAAAAGCCTTGAAGAAGGAAAGCGCGGCAACCTGAAAAAGCAACTCGAAGCAGAAGCAAAAGTTAAGGAAGCAAGGGCTGTCGATTTGGCCAAAAAACGTGCCGCCGAACTGAAAGCTGAGATCAAAGAAGCCGAAGCAGAAGCAGCCGCTGAAGAGGTTCAGGCTGAAGAAACAGAAAACACACAGGAGTAATTTTATTCCGTTTAGTCATATAAAGCTGCTCCAGGGCAGCTTTTTTTGTCTCTGTAAGACCAAACTTCCACGCATACACCCTCCCGGTCAATCAATTCATTATCTTTGCGTTTCCAAATGGTCAACATTTATCCAAAGCAGTTGCCATTATATGGATAACGCACCATTAACCTAGGCTGACAATGGCGAAACAAGGTTATTTTTACGTAGGGAAACTTCTCAAAACACATGGCATCAAAGGAGAATTGCAATTAGGCCTTGATGTTGACAATCCCGAAGATCTTCAGGAACTTAAGGTAGTCTTTATTGAAATCAATAAGGGACTAATTCCATATTTTGTTGAAAACATGAGGATCGGCGGACAAAAAGCCATTGTTGCCCTTCGCGATATTCCGTCGGTTGAGAAAGCTTCATGGCTGTGCGGCAAAGATGTTTATGCCGATGAGAAAATGTTGCCTGAACGCGATGATGAGGGCTTCAGACCTGACCATCTGATAGGATTTGGCGTTACCGATCTCCATTATGGCTATATTGGAACGATTGAGCACA
Organism: Bacteroidales bacterium; assembly: GCA_024710405.1. GTDB lineage: Bacteria > Bacteroidota > Bacteroidia > Bacteroidales > F082 > UBA6192. The sequence goes on along the minus strand of JANJUV010000018.1, from coordinate 20,829 downwards.
TAGTTGAATTACGCGGACATAACCTGATGCACATCGACAGTAACGGAAAGGAGGTGCTCGTTCCGCTCAGAGACGAGATTATTGTTGCCATTGACATGAAACAAAAAACGATGCAGATCGAAGCCCCTGAAGGTTTGATCGAACTTTACATCTGATATGGAACTGTTCAGCCAACGGCCATTTCATTTCAAGCGTTTCAGTCTGTTTCACCACCGCTCGACCATGAAGACCGGCACCGATGCAGTATTGCTCGGAGCCTGGTTGAATACCGAAAACACCCACCGTATTCTCGATGCGGGAACAGGCTGCGGCATCATTGCACTAATGCTTGCCCAACGTACGCAGGCAATCATTGACGCCATTGATATTGACAAAGATTCGTGCGAAGAGGCATCATTCAATTTCAGTCGTTCGCACTGGAACAAGCGATTATTTGTCAGCCATATCGACCTGAAGCAATACATTCAAACCGCCAATGTCAGTTACGACCTGATTGTCAGCAACCCTCCGTTTTTTGCCGATTCGGTTAAAACGAAACATCATCGCCGTAACCTTGCGCGGCATAATGACAGCATGAGCTATGAAATGTTGCTTGAAGCTGCAGTCACATTGCTGCAAAACAACGGAAGACTGGGTATGGTCATGCCACACAAAGAGGGCGAGTTGTTCCTGAAGCAGGCTTTTGTTTCGGGTTTAAGGTTACACCGATTATTAAACATTATACCTGTTCGGGGAAGAATGCCCAACCGGATAAATTTCGAAATTGGCAGGCAAGCCCCAATTGAGGAATGGTCAGGGGAATTTGTTATCAGAGAAAGCAATGGCTCTTTCACTACTCAATACGAAGAACTCTTGAAAGATTATTACTTAGGACTTTAAATATATACCTTCAGCCATGAAACGCTATTTCCTCCCTGTTTGTCTGCTTCTGATCAGCATGTCTTTGACGCATTGTTCCCAAAAGAAAGCTGTACCGGAAAATCTTATCATCGGCATTTCAAAGGAACGAAAAACCGAAAAACTTTACAGCGACTGGTTAAAACATCAGGGAATACCTTTTGATTTTATCGACCTTTCATTGTCTGCTGATGCACTCGCTTCGCTGGATTCATGTGATGCACTTCTGCTCACAGGCGGCAATGATATTTATCCGGCATATTATCAAAAAGGATACGATACAGCCCGATGCGGAGTATTCGACCATCGTCGCGACAGTCTTGAATTTCTGTTGCTTCAGGCAGCTTTAGATGACAAAATCCCTGTGCTTGGCATTTGCCGTGGCATGCAACTGATTAATGTTGCCATGGGAGGAAGCCTGTTCATCGACCTTCCGGAGGATTATGGAAGTGGCGACATACATCGACAAGGTGATGAGGGCTGGACAAATCATAAAATTGCAATCCGTAATACCAGCTTGCTCAGCGGATTGATGAAAGAGAACATGCCTGTAGTAGCCAGCAACCATCATCAGGGTATTGAGCGGCTTGCAGATTCATTGCAGATTATAGCATACAGCCTGAATGACAGCCTGCCTGAAGCAATTACCTGGAGTGATCCTGGAAACAGAGGCTTTTTGCTTGCAGTTCAGTGGCATCCTGAATGGAACGAAACTTCAGATACTCTGTCATCAGGAATTGCTCAAATTTTTCTTAAAGAGGCCGGACTATTCCGTATACATAAAAAACAGTAAACCTATTTTGGCTTGCCGGACAAGTTGAGTTACCCTCTGGTGAGCAGATTGATTTTCTCAGTATGCTGCGGAAACTGGGTCAACAGTTGTTCCCTGCTGCCCATTTCAAAGTCCACAAAATCGAATCCAGGTGCAACGGTACATCCTGCCAGCACAAATACAGAATCTTGCTGCGGCTGAGCTGCGAACCAGGTGTCTCCGGGAATAACCAGAAACGGAAACACATTCGCAGACAGTGATTTACCAAGATACTGAACGTGTAACACACCTTGTTTGTCAATGGAGTACAATTCGAGTACACCCCCGTCGTAATGGTGCCATATTTCGTCGGATACAATCCGGTGAAAAGCCGAAAAATCGCCTTCCTGAAGCAGATAATATATCGCAGTGGATGCATGGCGGCTACCACTATATGCCTGTGGAAGAGACTGATGGGACAATACAAGTGCGGATCGATACACTTCGCTATAGAAACCTCCTTCAGGATGAGGCTTAAGTTGCATTTTTTCAACCCATTGCTGTGCAGAGATCATTCTTTGACTTCCCTTGTTTTAAAGTCAGCACGCGGCTCGTTGAACATATAAATCAACCTTAAAGTAATGAGATTATTAAACTGATCCCGTGTCCAGGTATTGTTGGCAAGATTGGTAAATTCACGAGTTCTGATGGCAGCAATTGAATATTGATAGCGGAAATTCAGTTTGAGATTGTCTGACATCCGCATGCGAAGATCGATCAGCACGGAATAATCATTCAGTGAATAAACTCCGTTATTGGCTCTTGTAGGTGTTTGAAACCCGTGCTCCAATTCTTCTGCACCCACTAGTCTTCCCCATGAAAAACCCAGGCCTGCAGAGATAAAGTCTTTATCCGTATAGTGCAACAGAACAGGCACTTCCACATAGTTCAACCTGAGTTCGTAAGCACCGTTTAATGAATCAGAATTATATTGTGGTTTCTGAAAGGCACCTTTTTGGGTAAATGAAGTTTCGAGAGAAATATCGAAGTTTTTCCCTAACGGGATCATGGCTGCGACACCAATATTTGCGCCTATTCTTTTATAACCATAAACTTCGTCACCATCTACCTGAGATAAATTGAAACCACCGGCTACATACCCTTTGATCATCTGCGCATGCAGAACAACAGGAAAGCAAGTCATCAGCAGGATCGTCAGTACAGAAATCCTTACGCGTATGTTCATATTTTTATAACGTTAAAAGCGCGGATAAATTACGTTTCCTTTGGCAATTTCATACTCAGGTTGATTCGGTTTCGTTCTATGTCCACTTCAAGCACAATTACTCTGACGGTCTGGTTTAGTCTGACCAACTGATTGGGATCACGCACAAAACGATCGGCCATCTGGCTCACATGTACAAGTCCATCCTGATGCACACCAATGTCAACAAATGCGCCAAAAGCCGTTATGTTTGTCACAATACCATTGAGCACCATACCGTTTTTGAGATCATTGATCGTTCTGATGTCTTTAGCAAATGCCACGTTTTCAAATTGTTTCCTTGGGTCACGACCCGGTTTCTCGAGCTCGGCAATGATGTCGTTTATGGTTTCTAAACCAGCTGTTTCAGTGATGTAGTCATCAGGCCGGATCAAGTTCCGCAGGTCTTTGTGACCAATCAGCTGTTCGGGAGCCAGCCCGTTCTTCTTTGCCATTTCATGCACGATCGGATAACTTTCGGGATGGACAGCACTTGCATCAAGCGGATTTTCACCTTCTCTTATCCGAAGAAAACCGGCACATTGTTCAAAAGCCTTTGCTCCCAAACGCGGCACCTTGAGCAATTCATTCCGGCTGCTAAATCCTTTGATTTCATCACGGTGTTTAATTATGTTGGATGCCAGCTGTGGCCCCAGTCCCGAAACATAGGACAGCAGCTGTTCGCTGGCTGTGTTTAGTTCAACGCCGACTGCATTAACACAACTTTCAACAGTTGTCACGAGACTCTCCTGCAGCATTTTCTGATCCACATCGTGCTGGTATTGGCCAACACCGATGGACTTAGGGTCAATCTTAACCAGTTCGGCGAGCGGGTCCATCAATCTCCGGCCAATGCTCACAGCACCTCTAACAGTTATATCGTGGTCGGGAAATTCATCGCGGGCCACTTTAGAAGCCGAATAGATTGACGCACCACTTTCATTGACCATTATCGTTGTTACTTCGCGTCCGAAACTAATGGTACGCACCAGATCTTCCGTTTCGCGGCCGGCAGTTCCGTTTCCGATGGCAATGAGTTCTATCTTGTAGGATTCAACCCAGTTCTTGAGCTTTTGGACAGCTTCTTTAACTTTGTGTTCGGGCGGATGGGGAAAAATTGTTTCGTTGTGCATGAGTGTACCATACCTGTCGAGCACCACCACCTTACATCCTGTTCTGAAACCGGGATCAATTGCCAGTGTACGTTTCTGCCCGGCCGGTGGTGACATAAGCAATTGGCGCAGGTTTTCGGCAAAAATTTTCACAGCAACTTCATCGGCTTTAGCCTTGTATTCAGCCCTGATTTCGTTTTCGAGAGAAGGCGAAAGCAGTCTTTTCCAGGCATCAGAAGCTGCCATTTGAACCTGTTCCCCGGCCTGGGTTCTCGAGCGCACGAATTTGCGGTGTATAAGCTCAAAGGCCTTGTCATCATCAACAGCAATCTGAATACGGAGTTTTTCTTCGTTCTCGCCTCTGAACATCGCCAGAAGACGATGCGAAGGTGCCTGGGACAAAGGTTCCTGCCAATCGAAGTATTGTCTGAAAACGGAAGCATCTCCTTCTTTTCCTTTTACAACCTTTGACCTTACCCCGGCCGATCGGTGATAGAGTCTTCTGAGCGATGACCTTGCCTGCACATCCTCCGAAATCCATTCGGCAATGATATCGCGTGCCCCGGTAAGCGCGTCTTCAACATCACCTACTTCCTTTACTTCCGACAAATAGTTAACCGCAGCTTTCCGTACATCGGTTATTTTCTGGCTAAATATCATTGCAGCCAATGGCTCGAGGCCTTTCTCACGGGCAATTAGGGCTCTTGTTCTTCTTTTGGGTTTGTAGGGCAGGTAGATATCCTCCACTTCCTGCAATGTCATCGCTTTCTGTATACGGTTTCTGAGATCTTCAGTTAATTTGTCCTGCTCCTGTATTGACTCTAAAACAGCAGCCTTTCTTTTATCCAGGATGATCAATTGCTGATATCTTTTCTGAAGAGCGATAATGATCTCTTCGTTCATAGATCCAGTCATTTCTTTGCGGTAACGGGCTATGAAAGGAACCGTGGCTCCACCTTCGAGCAAACTGAGCACATTTCTGATGTGCTGATAATCAAGATTAAATTCCTTTGCCAGCAAACTGGCGTATTGTGCTGTTTCCTGCATGGTAATGTCGGTAAACAAAAAAGGGACATTGACAGCAACATCCCTTTCAGATATTATCTGAATTAATTATCGTATCAGGTTCACGGTGCCTCTTTGTACAATTTCCTTAGCTGACTGAAGTCCGCTTTCATAGCTTTTATAAATCACAACCCATGCATAAGTTCCTGCCGGTGCCAGCTCGCCCTTTATTTCGCCATCCCAGCCCTGTAAAGGATCGGAGCTGGTGAACACCAACTGGCCCCAGCGGTTATAAACATAGAAATCAAATTCAGCCAGTGCACTGGTGGCACCCATCACCTTAAATGTACGGTTCTGTTGCACTGTACTGTTAGGATGGAAGGCATTGGGAAGATAAATGCTTGCAAAAACAATATAAACCGAGTCGCTGTTTTTGCAGCAATTCACATCAGTTACCGTAACTTTTACCCAACCTTCTTCTGTTACATCGAAATAACGATCAACAGCACCTGACGGTTCCCAGAGATACTGATCAAACTCACCGGCATCGAGTCTTATGGAAGAATTAGGCAACAGGTAAATTGTATCCGAACCCTGTCCGATATCTGTAACAGGTAGTGGATGTATGGTTATTGAACGGCTTGTGCTGTAATCAAGGTCGTTGAACCGTTCGGTAACATCAACAACATAAGTTCCTGGCTGACTGAAAGTGTGCTGAGTAAGAATCTGGTTGGAAGTTGCTCCATTATCGTTGAATTCCCATGTAATCTGGCTGATATTGGCTTCGTTACGCAGTTCGAAATAAGTAATTTCTGTATGGCACTCATTGATCCAGTTGAAGTGTGGAATATCGAGAAAACTCGTCACGAAATTGGGCATACCTATCAAACTGGAAGCACCGTTCAGATTCAGACCGTTGTTCGGAATGCTGTTCAGCGAGTTGTAGTTGCATGCAGCACCTGGCCGGTTTGGGTTATAGATTACGCCTAAAGCCTGTTTGCCCAAAACACCTTTACGGAATTTCGCCATATAGATTTTCCCGTCAGGAGCAAGTTGCAATGCGCCCATAAGGCTGTCAGCACCCTCGAGCTGGTTAACAGTGTATTGGTGAACAATATAAGGATTGGAGAAAAAGTTGGTCGTATTAAGGTCAAACTGATACAGGTAATTAACGTTATCGCCCAGCGGAGAAGTTGTCATATAAAGTTTTGAATTATCAGGAGAAAACTCCAGACCAAAAGGATAGTTAAAAGCTGCTGGGCCGCTTCCGTCAGACAGGGCTACATTGCCGGTTACTTTATCAAAGTTGAACAGTTCAACAATACCATCATGCGGTATAACCAGAGCAATCCGGTTTCCATCGGGAGATGCCTTCATATAGCCGGCATTGTTGTTCTCGTTACCTGCATGAGGTGTACCGGCAATGCTGATGGTGGGTGTGATATTCAGTCCTGCAGCATCAATTTTATAGGCAAAAAAACGATTGTTGCTTTGATCAGCATAGCCATGAACAATAACCCAGAAGGCATTTTGATCATCCGTGGCCACAGCAGTAATCTTTTGGGCATTACTGTTGAGCAACACTTCATTTTTCTGTGTGATTGACCAGGTGAAATTAACGCGTTCCACAACGGAGTATCTTACACCTTTATTAAAGACAGGAGGGATATACATATCAACAGTGAAAACATAATATCGGTCGGGATTTCCGGGGTGCGGAACAATTATGGACGACTGTGAGGAAAAGTTATTTCCTGCCAGGTCGGTGGCATCATTCAGGTAATAATACCCTCCGGACCAAACCCTGATTCCATCAGTAAAAAACAGCAGCTGACCATTTTCGTCGCTGATGGATGCTACTCCGTTAGGCAGATTGATAGAACCAGGCATAATGGTAGCCTGTGGAACACCACCATTGAAGTTTAATTGTGCCCGCTCTCCAAAATTCCAATTGTCGGCCTGCATGGGTCTTTTATAATCACAAGGTGTTGGTTCCTGCGCCTTAAGGTCCATGGTACATGCAAGCAACACTCCTCCTGCAATCAGGAAACGCGAAATTTGTTTGGCAAAATTCATACGGTTAATCTGGTTTTCTACTTCATTCCTAAGTTACTCTCTCCCCTATTTCTTGATCAGACGTTTCATCAGGATGCCACGGGCACTCTGCACGGTAAGCAGGTAGGTGGCATCAGGATACTGTTCCAGATCGAGCACATACGACTTTCCGTCTTTCATTGGATTAAAGGATATTTCGTTGACCACCATCTGGCCATGCATGTTAGTAACCCGCATGGTTACAGCCTCGTGCAGATCTTTGAAATCAATGTTGAACAGGCCATTGGATGGATTTGGGTGAATATTGATATACTGATCGAGACTTGGTTGTTCGGGCACGCCAATATTACAGGCATTAAAATCGAAAAACACAGTCAATGTATCATAAGATACGCAGCCGGTTACCGGGTTGGTAACTCTGACCCAATGTGTCTGGAAATCTATCCAGTTACCGTTCGTTGAGGCCCTCAGTCTGCTGTTGCTCGTTTGGTTCCACCACAAGTAGGAAAATCCCGGATTGCCGGCATCGAGCCATACTGAATCACGAACACAGACTTTAATGGTGTCGTTGCTGAAGTAAGGTATATCAGCAGGTTTGATATCAACAACAGGCAAAGGGTTAACGATAACAGTTACTTGTCCTGTTACAATCTTATAACTATCGTCAACGGATATGGTATAAACCGTTGTCTGTGCAGGACTTACCGTCGGGTTCGGACTATTCGATGTCCAGCCCGAATTATTGGCCGTCCACGTGTAGGTATAGCTTCCACCGCCGCCTGTTGCATTGGCATTGATGGAAGTGCTTCCACCCACACAAATCTCAGCCGGGCTGGCCTGGGGGAATACGGCGAGCTGGTCGCCGGCCACAAGCACGAGTACCTGATCCGGCGTGCTTGAGCAACCATTCATATCATCAATAATCAGAGAGAACTCTGTTGTGTTGTGCAAAAGTTTGGTTGTTGGATTCTGAACATTCGCACTGATAAGGGAGTCAGCAGGAGTCCAGCGATAGGAATAATTGCCGCCCGAACCACCTGTAGCATAACCTGTCAATTGTGTAGATGTACCAACATTAATGGTTTGGTCTGAGCCGGCACTGGCTGCCGGCATGGGTTTCACGGTTACTGTAACTGTAGCACTTGTGGCATTAAACCCATCAGAAACGGATACCTGATAGACTGTGGTCTGAATGGGATTAACCACTGGTTCCTTCTCGGTCGAATTAAAATCTCCATGGTTGGAGGTCCAAGTATAGGTATATCCACCTGAACCCCCGCTTGGCAAAGCATTGAGCTGAACTGTTTCGCCCAGACAGATTACGGAAGGACTTGCTTCCGCAGTTACACCAAGTACACCTCCTGTTACACTTACTGTCATTTGGTCACTGTTGATGCAACTGGTCGCATTATCTGTTACATTCATTGTAAACACTGTAGTTGCACCCATAGGCACAGTAGTAGGATTGATGATGGAAGGATTATCCAGCAAATGAGCCGGTTCCCACTGAATAGTGAAATCTCCTGAGCCACCTTCAATCTCGCCTTGTAACTGTACTGTCCAACCATTGGGAATTTCTTCATCAGGTCCGGCATTGGCACCGGCAGCCTGTGCTACAACTACTGCTTTGTTCTTGGTCCTCGGACACTGCATAAACCCGGTATAGGTAGTCATGCTGACAAGGTAAGTTCCGGGGTTGCCATATACTTTCTCCTGATCGGGGCCATAAGCAGTAGTTCCGTCACCGAAACTCCACTCCCACATGGTTATTTCTGCTTCAGGTGGATTCACCGTTGATTCATCCACAAAAAATGTTGTGTCGCCAAAACAGGTTGGATTGAAACTAAAGTTCGGTGTTGGCGTCGGATTTACGACTACGTGGGCTGTACTTGGGTCACTACTGTTGTTGTTTACAGTGATCACACAATTGTATGATCCGGCATGATTCAGCTGAACATCCTGTATGATCGGGTTTTGTTGGGTTGATATAAAATTATTCGGGCCTGACCAATAGTAAGTGGCATTATTGATCGTTTCTGCATACAATTCAAGATTCTGACCTACACACAATGGACTGTTGCTGCTCGTAAGCGGAGGAAGAATAGAACAGTCCGTTTCACCCGTACCTGCACTTTTCTGGAAGGTAATATCACATGGTTGATTTGAATAATTGGTTATCAATAGTATGTAGTATTTGCCCACCTGGGCATTGGCAATATCGCAATACTCGGTTGGAGCAGGCGAGTAACTGCAATCGATAACCTTGTTTGCAGTCAGCTGATTCGGACATGGGCTCACAGGATCATCATAAGGCCCCCACATGATAAAGTCAATATCGCGTAATGGAGTACTGAACATATATATCTGCAGGTATCCACCAACGGATATTTTCAAATGGTACCAGGCAGGATTGGGCTGTGTGCCCAGACACCCATAGTAAGGCCCGTTTTCGGCAGTCCCTGAATTGACACCGGCAGGAAAAGTATAAATATCGCTTGTACAGAACGGATCAGAATTGGCACAAAGTGCATTATTAATGCCTCTGTCAGACCCCATCAGGAAGTTTAAAAGTTTGCCGCTGTTGTCTGTGTCGTAAACATCCAGAATATTGGCAATCATCTCCTTGTCATATCCTGTAGCAATCTTGTTTGTCTCCGAAATTTTCAAGATCAGGTCTTGGTGAAGGGCATCCAACCGTTTACCCGCTTCACAATATTCAACACTTAGCTGGCCTTCTTTCTCTGACTGCTTCGCACACAATTCCGGATCAGAAAAGATGGAATGATACAATATAACCCTCGTTTGCCAATCCTCAAATGCAAGAAGGTTCACTTCAATCCATCCATCGCGTAAGGCAAGCATGCGACTGGCAAGTTCTTTGTCAAAAACGCATTCCTCACTATTACCTTGGGAAAAGGCTGAATTGATTAAGCCGGACGGGAACAAAAGTCCAAGCATGAGCGTAATTAAAAACAATCGGGTTTTCATGGTTTTGGCAATTTTTTGCATCTTCAAGAAAGATTTTCAAGGCCGAAAGTTAGATTATTTTTGGATAACAGTCGCAATATCTTTCTATTTAATTGATATGTTGTGTTTTATGATTAACTTCAGTGGATAAAATTCTTATAAAACTATGAGTTTATAGGAAGATGCAGATCCGCCTGAATGGATTCTTAAGGTATATACTCCTTTAGGTGCATTCGGGAGTCTGAGCATATAAGGCTTATCAGGTGAAAGAGCGATTTGTTTTTCCTGACGGAATACAACAGATCCTTTTTGATCCGCTACAGTGATACGATCAATTTCGATTGTTTCGGAAGCTGACAGGTGAAATTCACCATTGTTGGGATTTGGAAAGATACGGATAACCTGATTAATATCAGTTGTATTGATTTCACCAACATCGATATTACACTGGTTAAAATCGAAGATAATTGTGATTTGTCCTTGGGACTGACAGCCCGTACCCCCGGTAGTCACATTCACACTATAGGTTTGAATGTCAATCCAGTTTCCATTTGTTGATGTTGTGATGGTACGGCCTAATTGCCCGTTCGACCAGTAGTATTGTGTTCCCTGAGGGTCACCATCATTTCCGGCGTCAATCACAACAGAATCGCGAACACATACCACAATGGTGTCTTGTCCGTACAGTATTGCATTTTCCGGAATAAGATTTATTTCAGGTAGCGGATTGACAGTTACCGTAGTAAAATCGTTAACAGAAGTAAAACCGTCATAAACAGTTACATTATACCGTGTATTTATGCCGGGTGACACAAGAATCACAGCAAGATCTGAAGTAAATCCCGGAGGCACTGAAGTCCAGGAATATGTATAATTGCCTCCTCCTCCGGTGGCCTGAGCGGATATGGTTGCCGTACCACCAAGGCAGATTGCCCCCGGGTCGGCAAATGCAAATACTGAAAGACCGTCACCGGCAGGGTTGATCAACACGGCATCAGGTTGTCCAACACAACCATTCTGATCCGAAACCATCAGGGTGAAAATGGTAGGCTCCGTCAGGATAACCGTTACCGGATTTGGAATATTGGGATTACTAACCAGTCCGGATGGTTCCCATGAGTAGGTGTACACTCCGGAGCCTCCTGTGGCTGAACCGTTTAACTGTGCCGTTGTGCCTTCATTAATTACCTGATCGGAACCAGCATTGGCCACAGGCATAGGTTTTACGGTCACAACAATTTCATCCGTTCTGAATTCATTGGTAACCACATCGGTAACTCTAACCATATATGTCGTTGTTTCTTCAGGAAACACCACGGGATTGGTTAAATCAGACGTAAATCCTTCAGGATCAGATGTCCATTCTATAGAAAAATTTCCTGAACCGCCGTCGGCCATTACCAGAAGATCAACCTGTTCACCTATGCAGATTTCTGTCGGGTTGGCCGAAACTTGTATCCCCAAAGGACCACCTACTACATTAACCAAAACTGTATCGCGACCATAACATGAAGTTCCCAGGTCTGTTACCTGCAGATAGAAAAGAGTGCTGCTGGTCAGACTAACAGTAGTCGGATTAGGAATACTCGGGTTATTCAGCAGGTCGGCAGGAGTCCATGAATAAACATAATTGCCTGATCCGCCGGAAGCAGTTCCATTAAGTTGTGCGGTGCCGGCATAAGGAATGTCAATATCCATTCCGGCATAAACAACCGGAGAACCGAGTTCAATATCAAAATAAAACACATTCGGGGTGGCATAATTATCGCAGGCATCCTTTACGAAACTAAGTGGCATTAGTTCGAGTGAATAAGTGCCACTTAGAAACAATCCCGGTGTGAAAAATATCTTATATTCGCGTTCCATTTCGCCTCCTAGCAGGCAATTGTCACCTGTTATGCTGGTTATTGTATAGGGGCCGCCCGGGCCGGATAATTTAAAGTCACTTACATTAACAGTATTACATTTAACATTCTCGGAAAACCGGATGGTCAGCGAATTGGTTCCGCAGTTGATAATATCATTGTATCCGATCTCGCTGATTACCGGAGGCACATCATCAAAGATAACCGCCGTGCTGGGACTGAAATCGAGCGTGTAACCTCCCGGCGTCTGTGTCCAGTCACTTACGCACAACACATAAGTTTCTCCTTCAAAGACCATCAGGTCAGCATTCCATTTGTTGGTAGGCCCGCCACCATTGCAATGACTTACACCTCCGTCAGCTGTACTGATACCTGTAGTACCCTGATGACTTGGCCCGCCGGCTGCATTGCAGCTTTTCTGCATTACAATGGCATTGTTATAAATCTCATTGCAATAATTATTTGTAAGGTTAAAAACAGCCCAGTCATAGTCATCTGTCTGCACCTGAGGTGTGATTCTAAGTCTGAGCATGCCGGTCTGAACTACCGTCCATTGATACCATCTGCTGTTTTTCTCACCATCCATACAACTGTTGGGACAACTTTGGTTGGGATTGATTTCGTTGGGATAATTACCCGAACCCGCTGCGGTAAACAATTCTGTGTACACATAATCGCAAACCGGAATGGCACCCAGACAATCCTGAGTTGTCGGCACCTGTGCCTGAGTTGTAAAACGGCAACAAAACATCAGGACAGCTACAAATAAGAGAATGGAGATTTTTTTCATCAGTTTTTGGTTTTGATCGGTTTTCCCCTTTTAGTGTCGAAACAACCTACAAATGTATAAAAAACCTGAGGCGGAGTCAAAACTTTTCCTCGTTCCGGAGCATTTTACAGACATAAAAACCGGCTGCCCATTCTCATGGACAGCCGGGTATTATAGCGATTGTTGCGGTCAGGATTTGGATTATTTGCTCACCAATACCTTCCTGATCACTTGCTCATTATTGTTGCTGAATACAACGGTGTAGGTTCCTTTGGCAGGGTTCTGCAGGGTGATCTGTTCGCTCACCGTGCCATTCACCCTGAGGTCTCTGATCTGATGTACAGCAACACCCAGGTTGTTGTAAACCGTGACATCCCATGTTACTTCTTTCAGGGAACGCAAGGTTACAGTAAACTGACCGTCGTTGGGTACCGGGTGTATGGTGAACCTTCCATCAGCATTTTCATTCAATCCGGTTATGAGTACATATACCGGTTCGGAAGCGTCCGAACTGCAACCGTCAAGGGTTACAACTGTCCAATAGTTTCCGGTTTCAGTAGCTGTGTAAGTCTGGTCGGTTGCATCTTCGATCAGTTCACCTTCGAAATACCACTGATTGCCTTCCGGAGCGTTGCTGGTCAGATCATACTCGTTGAGTGTGACCACTGGTTTAGCCGGTTTGGTTCCAATTGTTACTGCTAAATTGGGTGAGGGAACACCTTCACCGCATCCATTGGTTGCATATACACTAAACACTCCGTCTTCAGCATCTGCTGCAAAGCTTACTGTGATACTATTTGTGCCAATCCCATCAACAATGGTTACACCAAAGGGCACTGCCCAATAGTACATTTCTGCGTTGGCAACAGGAGCCACGCTATACACCAAATTTTCTGAGGGCAGACAAACTAGTGCGGTTCCGCTGATGCTTCCCGCTGCAGCGGGCAACGGAAGTACGTTTACAGCAAAGCTTCCTGGTGTTGTGCCTTCACAACCTGATGCATTCTCGTAATTAACAGTAACTGTTTGATTTCCTGATCCCGTCCAGTAAACCTGAATCTGGAAGGTTCCCTGTCCCTCGACAATGGTGCCTCCTGAGGTTACTGTCCATACATAGTTGCTGAAACCCTCTTCCGTCGTGAACACGTGGTTCTCGTCCGAAAGTTGGCAGGCTGCTGTATTACCAGCGATGGTCGGTACGGGATTGTTGCTGACTTCAACATCCAACATGGTGGGTGCTGCTGCAGGACATCCGGCTGCATTGGTATAGGTCACTGTTACATACTGAGCGCCCATATTGTTCCATTTTACCGAAACCTGGCTGGTGCCTTGTCCCGATAGTATCTGGCCTCCGGCCGAAACTGTCCATACATAACCGGTCATTCCGGTCTGTGTGGCATAACTTTCTGTATCATTCAGACAGACCATATCATCTCCTGTGATGGTCGGAACCGGGATCGGGTTGATGGTAACTGCAAGCGATGATGCTGTGCCGCTGCCGCATACATTGGTGCCCTGAACGGTTACGTTGCCTGAAACAGCGGTCGCGTCATAACTGACGGTGATACTGTTTGTGTTGGCTCCGGCAACAATGGTACCTCCGGCAGGTAAAGTCCAGTCGTATCCGGTTGCATAAAGGATGGCTGGAACAGTGTACACATGTCCATCGGTGGCCTGACATACGGAGGTGGGGCCTGCTATGGTTCCGGCAGGCTCGGGTGTGGGACACAAGGTCATAAAGGTCAGCTGATCACCATAGGTGGTTCCGGCGGTATTCTGACCAACAGCTCTGAAGTAATACATGGTGTTGTAGTTCAATCCGCTGATGTCGGCATAAACGGCCTGATTGGTGTTCCCATCAACCGTGAGCGGAACACCGGCAATTACATTTCCATAGGCCGGTGTGGCTCCCCATTCAAAAGAAGTTGTGGTGGTCTGGTTGTTGGCATTAACGGTGCTGTTCAATCGGGCTGCGAAATTGCCGATGTTAGTGGCAGCATTGGTAACTACTGTGGGCGGTGAGGCTCCTGTCTGGAAGCTCACATTGGCTCCATAGGTTGTGCCTTGAGTGTTGGTGGCCACCACGCGGTAGTTGTAGGTGGTGTTGATCTGCAATCCGATCAGATCGGCACTTACAGCAACATCATTTCCACCGGAAACTGGACTCTGTGAAGCTGCAATCACATTGCCATAGGCAAGTGTTTCGCCCCATTCAAAGGTTACTGTGGTGGCATCACATCCGGCATTAACGGTTCCGTTCATCGTTGCCGTGGTGTTGCCAATGGGTGATGCTGCTAAAGTAGTTGCCGTGGGCGCTGACAGGGTTCCTGTGGTGAAGCTTTGTGTTTCGCCAAATACGGTTAATCCACCAGTCGTTACTCCGCGTAAGCGGTAATAATAGGTGGTGTTGGCAGTTAAACCTGCCAGTCCGGCTGTGACGTCAGTATCGGTATTTCCTGTTACCTGTGCAGGTGCAGCATTAACAACACTGCCAAAACCAGTTGTCAGGCCATAATCAAAGAACAGATCAACTACCAAACCATTGGCATTGGCTACTCCGTTGAGTGTGGCATCAAGGCAGTCGAGTCCGGCTACACCAGTGGTGATGGTTGGGTTGTTTCCAAACTCAATAGCCCCAATATCCGGCGGGTTGGTGCGCAGCACATTGTTGAAGTCATAGGGAACATCAACCAAAAACATCCCGGTGTTGTCCAGTGCGGCATTCGCAGGTGTAAGGTCACTGACCGGATTGACAAAGAGGGGATCAACATTCTTCGAACTACCATCCTGACCAGTAGCTGCCTGCCATGCAGCGAAATCAGCAACCTCAGAGCCAAAGAAACCTATCGCAGCACCAGTTGAATAGTAGTCATTGTAGTTAATGTTGGCAAAAGTGGTTCCCGTTACAGCATAAACAGTGTAGCTCTTGGGATCGGTTCCCTGACGGGTGTTGCTGAAGATATTGTTTCTGATATCCATATTGGAAGAAGAGGTGGATATAAACAAACAATGCGAGAACAAGCCTGTTGCTGTGTTCCCAAATGTTCCACTAATGCTGATGGTGTTGTTGTAAATCTTATAATCTGAGCCTCCTACTATTCTGATTCCGGCATTATAGAAGTTTGAAGTACTTCCATGATAATAAAGGTCATAGATTACATTGTTCTTGATTACATTATTGGAAGCACCGGTTGATGAAGCAAAATACATACCGATGGCATAATAGGCAGAAGTATTGTCCTGACTAAAGGTATGGATCTCATTTCCTACAAATGCGGTATTAGAAATGTTCGAGCTCATATAGATACCATACTTACTGCCATTATAGATCATATTGTAGATTTTATTATCTTCAATCAGACCACCATTGACAGCAATGAGATACATACCATATCCGGTTACATAATCTGTAACTACATCCGAACCGATGATGTTGCCTGAAATAACCAGGCCTTCCAGTTCACCAGTTGTACCAATTCCTCTGGCATTGATCCCATAATAACACCTTGAAATATGGTTGTTGATAATGCTCAGGTTGTCGTTGTCGGCACCTGTACCACTTGAGGTATGTGCTGTTCCGGCCACAAAAATTCCATAGGTAGTTGTAACGTTATTAGCTCCGGCCATAATTTTGGTATTACGAATGGTATTGTCGGTAGCTCCCTGCCCGATACCAAGGCTCATCAGCTGAAACACTGAAGAGTTGGCACTGGAGGAGTTATTGACAAACATCAGATACTGTCCGTCGTCGTTAAAGCGTCCATCAAAATTCACGCGGTCAGCACCATTGAGCCTGATCAGCCCTCCGGCAAAATCACCGGAAATGGTTCTTACAACACTACCATCAGGCATAATATTCAAAAAGTATCCACCAACTCCATCCTCCGACCACTGATTCAGGGCAACATCGCCTGTTTCGGTCAGGTCAGATATAATGGTGGCATTGATATGATTTGATACAACATTGCTGTTAATAGCCTGGAAAAGACCGGTTAAACCTGTCAGATTAGGATAATCTCCGCCCGTTCCAACGGTCACATTACCACCGATTGAACCAACAACTGTATAAGAATACGGTGTTGTTGGCGGGGTTGAAGCGGCAGGCGGATTTGCAGTAAATCCAGATGCACCACCTGAAGGATTGGCACCAATGTTTCTGGGATTATTCTGGTCCTGAGCAACTACGTAGTATTCAACCACATCACCCAATACGACACCGGCACCAAAGGTAAAGGTATATTCATCGCCACTCACATAAACAGAAGTAACACCTGTGTAGGCACCTCCATTCACCCTCCAGTAGAGTCTTGGCAGACCTATTCCACTGGTTGGAACTCCTGAAGCGTCTGTAATGGTAGTCACCAGAATCCTGTCTGTGGTTTGTGCTGTATTACCCAGAGGAGTAAACGCAATTGTCGGTGGTGTGATGTCAACTCCCATTCCGCCAAACTCATCAGCTCCGATATCAGGTGCCGTTGCAGGCGACATCACATTATCCGGATAACCGGCATTCGGGAACCGCGCATTACCATCATAATCTTCGGTGATGTTCACAGGAGTGGCAACAACAACTCCTCCCGATTCAATCTGAGTAGCAACAGCCGTATTGATGTGGAGATCATAGGGAAAAACTCCGCTCACAAATGGCGGATTTTCTGTTATTGCAGCAGCATCCACCGGCGAAACTCTTGCCTTGTATTCGGCCAGGGTTTGGTCTGCATTGGTTCCGTCATAATAAATAAGGTTGTTTGCACCGGGAGTACCTGTAAAATAGAGGTTGTGATTCATGTCCGTTGACAGATTGGTAATACCTGTACCTCCCTTTCGGAAAGCCATAGCTGTGCCTCCTGCAGTTACATTAACCTTATTAGCAAAAATGTTGTTCCGGATGTCCACCAGAGTTGGTGTTGTGCTGCCAACATACAGGGCGGCACTGTTGTTTGTTGATAACGTACTGGTGTAATCAAGCAAAACTGTATTGTAATAAGCATTAATATTTGTGCCACCTGAGAGGTAGATACCACATGAACCGGTTGTAGTGTTGGTCGAGTTCACCGCTCTGATGTTATACACATAATTGTTGTAATAATTTACGGTTGTACCTGAAGAATTGAATATTCCATAGGACGATGATGTCGAAGTCGTTGTCGATTCTATGTCATATATTTTGTTCCTGTAAATATCAGCCGTTAATGCGCTGGCATGATAAATACCATAGTTCGTCGCACCGGTTGAATTTGAATAAACTAAATTATCATAAATGCTTTTAGTCGAAGTAGTTACCCCGCTTGAATATATTCCGTACATAGTACCTGATGTACCAGTAGAGCTGTTGTTATGAATCTGGTTGTTGTAAATGTTCTGGAATCCATTGGCTCCGCCTGAGGATACATACAACAAGTATGAACTGCCCGTGCCGGGTTTATTGTTGTTTCGGACAATGTTGTCATATACATTGACATTGAACGCGCTTGCTGTGTTATACAGCAAATACCAGGCACCTGAAGTAGCTGGCTGATAGCTGCAGTTCTCAACGATATTATCGTAAATGTTAACTGTATTGTCAGTACCGGTTGAGCCCATGGCGTTGTTTATGGCATATATGGTTGAAGTTGTACCACCGCCATGGATGGTCACGGTGTTGCCATATATATCCACATTTGAGTTGGTGCCGGTTGAATTAAAGATTCCGTAAAGGGTTGTTGTCGTTCCCGTACCACCATTGATGGTGTTATTTGCAATCTTCACATTGTTGGCATAAATAGTATATATGGCGTACGCGGTGGATGCTCCACCTCCGAAGTTTGTAAAAGTGTTGCCACCATCAACGCCGATCTCTATATTCTGGTCGTAAAAATCAAAAGGCGTCACAGCCAAAAAGCCACGCACCTGAACTCCACCATAAAGGTTCGAGAAGTTATTGTTGAATATCTTAATGTTTTCATGGCGTCCTCCGGTGGATGTTACTGTTGCAGCGGAAGATCCAACCAGGTTGGAGACATAAACCCCCCAGGAATAACGGGTGGCTTTGTCTAACGAGATGTTACAATTTTTAATGGTGATGTTTTTGCAGGCATCATCACCTGAAGCCTTTTTCAGGATATAGCCATACTCCATCATGGCATTACCGGTAGCGGTTGCATTTTCCTGAAGGTCAATACCGTCAAAGGTTATTCCATTACCACCGGCAATGGTGATGATGGCATCACCGTCAGCACCAAGAGTTGTGGAAGCCGCAATAGTTCCGGCTGCGGAGGCCGTGATCAGCGGGTTGGCACCCACCCCGCTTTTCTGAAATATAATCGGGTTGGCAGCGCTGCTGGTGAGTGTGGTGATCGTTCCGGCTGCAGGGTTGGATATTGTTTCCGTGTGGCCGGCTGCCACGTTAAAAGTAACCCCGCCGGCGCCAACGCCAACCGAGTTAAGGGCAGCAATAGCCGCCTCAATGTTGGGGTAATCCCCCGGGATGCTTTTCACCCCTGTCAGTTGCGCCATACTAATTGATGCCGTCAGCATCAGCGCAAGCAATGCAAGTACAAATTTTCTCATGTTGAAAAGTTGTTTGTTAATACTAAGTACATAACCTGTTCAGAATGTGGATACACAAATTACTACACCCTCCATCAGCATTGACTTTTGAAGGTTTCGTGATTCTGTAAATCCTCTTTCCAGCACAATGTTACAAAAATATTTTTTAAAACTGCAATTTTTTAACTCAATATTTTGTCTAAATGCCTCTGTTTTTTTATTATTCGCAAAGAAGAAGGTTTGAAAGTTTGAAAGTTTGAAAGTTTGAAGGTTTGAAGGTTTGAAGGTTTGAAGGTTTCAAGGTTTAAAGGTTTCAAGGTTTGGAGGATTGGAGAGTGTCCTGTCCTGAAATAGGTTTACAGCAAAATTAAACCTAAAACAAGCTTGTGTGCGAAATGAAACCTTTCCTTTCGAATAAGTTTTTTAGCGGCTGACATGATGAACAAACATTCCGGCAGATCACGAAGTGTATGTATAACCCCTACAGGGTAAGGATCTTCTTTTACAGGACTTTACATTAGTATATGCCCTACGGGCAAAACAGAGACAAACAACTTAACCTGAAAAGATCATTGAAGATGAAAACGGCCAACGTTATATAGGCATTGGCAAACCCGCAACCCGCAACACGCAACACGCAACACGCAACACGCAACACGGAACATTGTCCTGTCCTGAAATAGGTTTGCAGCAAAATTAAACCTAAAACAAGCTTATGTGCGAAAAGAAACCTTTCCTTTCGAATAAGTTTTTTAGCGGCTGACATGATGAACAAACATTCCGGCAGGTCACGAAGTGTATGTATAACCCCTACAGGGTAAGGATCTTCTTTTACAGGACTTTACATTAGTATATGCCCTACGGGCAAAACAGAGACAAACAACTTAAACTGAAAAGATCTTTGATGATGAAACCGGTCAACGTTATATAGGCATTGGCAAACCCGCAACCCGCAACCCGCAACACGCAACACGCAACACGCAACACGGAACATTGTCTTGTCCTGAAATAGGTTTACAGCAAAATTAAACCTAAAACAAGCTTATGTGCGAAATGAAACCTTTCCTTTCGAATAAGTTTTTTAGCGGCTGACATGATGAACAAACATTCCGGCAGGTCACGAAGTGTATGTATAACCCCTACAGGGTAAGGATCTTCTTTTACAGTACTTTACATTAGTATATGCCCTACGGGCAAAACAGAGACAAACAACTTAAACTGAAAAGATCTTTGAAGATGAAACCGGCCAACGTTATTTAGGCATTGACAAACCAGCAACCAGCAACCAGCAACCAGTAACCAGTAACCAGTAACTAGAACCTACTCCTCGAGGTCTTCGCGGTTCTTCCAGGCGGTGTACACCTTTTTGGCGCCATAGGCGGCTCCAAGGGTGAGCAGTATGCCGATGCCGGTGCCGATGGGTGCGCCGCCGCCAATGGGGCCGCCGCCCGCACTCGGGTCAACCGGCGGATCGGGTGGCTGGGCTAACAAAACCTGACTGGCTACCATCATGGCACTGACCAACAATATGTTTCTTAAATGCTTTTTCATGGTCGTATCGTATTATTGGATGAATAACTTAGTTGTGTAAACCCTGCCTTGTGCTGTTACCCTTA
>JANJUV010000010.1 GCA_024710405.1 Bacteroidales bacterium | reverse complement strand
ATGGCCTCGTGTGTCGGACATTGGCGAGGCACTACCCTGATTGTGTTTTCAGCAAGCCGGCAGAGCGGGCGGGGGATTCGCGCAGGCTTGATCTTTTGTTCCTTTTGTATCAAGACAAAAGGAAAAGAGAAAGATTACTCACAATTCTTTTCTTTCTGTACTTTTCCCTGATGAAAAGTACCAAAAATCCAGCACGAACAAAGATATCTTCACCACTCTCATTTCACAACAACTTGCTTAAATGAATTTCAAATCCCCACAGGTTTTATCCGATGATCCCAAGTCTGGCATGACAACAAAGGCTTCGGTGCATCGCTTACAGCATTCACTTAGCATCCATTTACCTGAATACGGAACTGCCGTCAGACGCATTCAGGATATGCCGTCACCTGAAAGCACGAAAGCAACTGAAAGTTAAACCCATGCAATAAAAGATGATTAAAAAATATTCTGTCTCTTTACGATGTTTTGTAAAAGGGAATTGTATATTTGGGGTAAAAATAAAGTTTAACCTGAATGATAAAAAAAGTACACATATACGCCCGATTTGGATGTATATGTATACCTTTAGGGGGTTAGAGGTAATGTTATAAATGAGTTAGCGGCTATATTACAACCGACCGTGCTAAACAGAAAGTTCATATATTTGCAGACACAAAAAATTAAGTAAAGACAGAATGTAAAAAATAATTTCTTTCAGACATATCAGAACAACAACCGCAAAGCGGTTGCTGTATTGTTTCATCTTTAACGAAAGAAATTATGTTGATTTTACAAAACATTTCATATACACACCCAAGCAAAGATTTACTGTTTAGCGACATCAATCTGACAGTAAACAATCACGAAAAGACAGCTTTAATAGGCAACAACGGAGTAGGGAAATCTACCTTGCTCAAAATTATTGCAAGCGAACTTCAACCTTCAAGCGGACAAATAAACATTGACGCAGAGCCGTATTATGTTCCGCAAATTTTCGGACAATTCAATCATTTGACAATAGCACAAGCGTTGCGAATTGAAGGCAAATTGAACGCTTTGAAAGACATCTTGAACGGAAACACAAGCGAGGAAAATTTCAATTTGCTGAATGACGATTGGACAATAGAAGACCGTTGCAAAGAGGCACTGAACTTTTGGCAATTGGACGGCTTAGACTTATCGCAAAAAATGGAAACGTTAAGCGGAGGACAAAAAACAAAAGTTTTTTTGGCGGGAATTTCCATTCATCAACCCGAATTGGTTTTGTTGGACGAGCCAAGCAATCATTTAGACGTTTCGGGCAGACAACTTTTGTATAGCTTCATTAAGTCCACAAAAAGCACATTGATTGTTGTAAGCCACGACAGAAAATTACTAAACTTGTTGGACACAATTTGCGAATTAAGTAAACACGGAGTTAAAGTTTATGGCGGTAATTACGACTTTTACAAAGAGCAAAAACAAATTGAAAACAACGCTTTAAGTCAAGACATTCAAAGCAAAGAAAAAGAACTGCGAAAAGCCAAAGAAAAAGAACGGGAAACATTGGAACGACAGCAAAAATTAGACAGTCGTGGAAGAGGCAAACAAGAAAAAGCGGGCGTTGCCCGAATAATGTTGAACACTTTGCGAAACAATGCAGAAAACAGCACATCAAAAATGAAAAGTGTTCACGCAGAAAAAATCGGGGGCATTTCGCAAGACTTACAAGAACTTCGTTCTTCGTTGCCTGACATTGACAAAATGAAGTTTGGTTTTGACAATTCAGCATTACACAAAGGAAAAGTTTTGTTTACGGCAACAAATATCAATTATGCTTACCACAAACAACCGCTTTGGAAAGACAATCTGAACTTTCAAATTACAAGTGGCGAACGAATCGCATTGAAAGGTACAAATGGTTCGGGAAAAACTACTTTGATAAAACTCATCTTGGGCGACATTAAACCGCAAGCAGGAACAATTTACCGAGCAGACAACAAAGCGGTTTACATTGACCAAGACTATTCTTTGCTTGACAACAAACTAAAAGTTTACGAACAAGCCGAACAATTCAATGTTTCTGCATTACAAGAACACGAAATCAAAATCCGGCTCAACCGCTTTTTGTTTACAAAAAATGATTGGGACAAATCTTGTAGTGCTTTGAGTGGTGGCGAAAGAATGCGTTTGTTACTTTGTTGCTTGACGATTAACAGTAAGTCACCAGATATTATTATTTTTGACGAGCCAACAAATAATTTAGACATACAGAATGTTGAAATACTGACAGCAGCAATAAATGAATACCAAGGGACAATCATTGTTGTGTCGCACGATGAAACATTTTTAGAACAAATAAACATAGAACGGACAATTGAACTTTGATAAAAATACAGCCGCTAACAAGGTATTGCCGCAATGGGGGGTAAAGTGCTTCTATGAAACTTTTGTGCTTAAACAAACGGTAGTACATCTATTGAACTTTGGTGCTGAAAATCCCCCACTGCGGCAATACCCGAACCGTTGGTGGCAACCCTAAAAAGACGACAACAAAATGTTTGAACGACTAATAAGAGAATTAAGGGAACTAGAAAGGACAAAACAAATTTCTGTTCCTATTGAAGCCGACAAAGACGGCTATTTGGACAGAGAATGCCCAAAGACGACTGTTTGTTTCAATTTAAAGTTGATGAAAACGACTGGGAAACGCTTTTTAAGGATGAAAAGGTGTTTTGTCCATTATGCCGACACGAAGCAAAATCAAACTCTTGGTTTACCACTGCACAAATAGAACAAGCAAAGGAACAAGCGATTAAACACATACACGGTCGTATTGACAAAGCACTTGAACAAGGAGCTAAAGACTTCAACTCAAAACAGCCAAGAAATTCGTTCATTAAAATGTCGGTTAAGGTTACAGGGACAAAACCGATGCATTACATTATGCCTGTTCCTTCAAAGGAAGAAATGCAATTAAAAATTCAATGCAGAGTATGTAATGCAAATTACGCTGTAATCGGGAGTGCATTCTTCTGTCCTTGCTGTGGACACAATTCAGCAGAAGAGACATTTGATAACTCGTTGAAGAAAATTCAAGACAAAATCAAAAATATTCCAATCATTAGACAAGCTGTTGAAACTGTGAGTAAGGACGAAGCTGAGAATACTTGTCGCTCTTTGATTGAATCGAGTTTAGGTGAGTGTGTGGTGTCATTCCAACGGTTCTGTGAAGTGAATTTCACGACAAGGGCACCAGAGAAGAACGTAAAATTCAACGCCTTTCAAAATATTGAAATCGGTGCGACATATTGGAAAGATATTCTAGGTGAAACATATGCAGACTGGTTGACAGTTGATGAAATGACAAGGCTCAATCTATTATTTCAGAAAAGACATTTGCTTGCTCATACGGAAGGCATCGTAGACAAGAAGTATTTAGACAAAACAAATGACACTTCATACAAAGCTGGTCAACGAATAGTAATAAAGGAAAAAGACGTTCTTGAATTAGTAGGTTTAGTAAAGAAACTTATTGACACATTAAGAGAAAAATAAAAATGCAATGGAAAAAGAACAAATAGAAAAGAGATTCAAAATAGTCCAAGAACTTGCTGGACAAGGTGGATTTGGTGTTGTTTCTAAAGCCACAGACCAAGAACTTGAACGTGATGTCGCAATAAAAACTCTCGACCCCCTTTTTAAAAATATAGACTCTGCAGATATTGAAAGATTTAAAAGAGAAGCTAAGACTCTTGCCGCTCTTTCTCATCCAAATATCCCTTCTATTTATGACGTGGAGTTTGAACCAGAAAAGAAGGAGTTCAAGCTTATATATGCTTGGATTGAAGGAATTACCTTGAGAAAATATTTGATGGATGTTGGAGTTCTGTCGCTTGATGACGTGAAAAAATATTTCGCTAACATTTGCTCTGCATTAAGTCATTCTCATCAAAAGGGAATCATACACAGAGACATAAAGCCATCAAACTTAATTATCACATCTACTAAGGAAAGCTGTTATTTGGTTGACTTTGGAATTTCTCTAACATCAAAGGACATTGAAAGGTTAACAAATGGAAAAAGTGGAGTTGGAACGCCTGGATATATGTCCCCAGAACAAGAACGAAATGAAGATTTGGATGCATCAAGTGATATTTATTCTTTAGGTATTGTTTTGTATGAAGCACTTTGTGGAACTAGACCAACGATTGGAGAATACAAACCATTAAGCTCAATAAATGAAGCGATACCTTCTTCTATTGACAACTTAATAAGAGATTGTATTTCTTCAAAAGATAAACGAATTAAAAGTGCTGATGAATTTTATTTAAGACTAACATCTGCATTAAGACCAAGTTCAAACTTAGGAACAACTTTTTCACAAGGGACAATTGCTGATATTATCGCATCAATAGAAAGTCTTACACATATTTCTTTTAGCACCTTACCAGCAGGCCAAAGAGTCCTGTTATTTACTAAGCTCAAAACTTTAATAAAAAGCGATGAATTTAGAATGAGAAACCCGACTGCTTCGTTCTTGAATGCTATTCTAAAAGTTTGTGGAAGAACAGACGAAACGAATTTTAGATTCATTGTAGGTAAATCAATAATCTATGGATATGAGTTAAAATATGGTGACACTTGGACTGGAAATCCATCCCTCAGACAGGAATTAGCAAAACTTGCCATATCTGCAGAACATAATCAACACAAATACCTTTCAGAAGAGTTGTTAAATTACCTTCAGGATAAAAACCTCGATGAAATCGAAGATTGGTTTTTAGGCGATTTTAAAGTATTGATCCAGAACCTACTCGCTAACGACCAATGTGATGAAGAAAATGCAGTCAAACTTGGTGAAACACTTGAAAAAATATTAACAAAGATATACAGTGAATAGAAGGGCAGCCACCAACAGGCGTTTGGCTCAATGGCGGGTGACGTGGTTAATTGAACATTCTACCTCGCATCAACTTTTGTGGTGTATTGACAGTTTTGTACTCCGAAATCCGCCACTGCGCCAAGCGCCAAACCGTTATTTCCATCCATCGTATCAAAAAATCCCAGGCTCCCCTTCTGAAGCATTCTGAATAGAGTTATCAGGAACATATCCGTTTCCATGCTGTAGCAATCACCTCTGCGGATTGATTCATTTTGTCAGAAATCTGCTTGCCTTAATCCAGAAAAATGACGTACTTTTGGCAGAGGCAGCCCGTGCTGTTTTACAAACCCATCCGCAAAACGACATTGCAGCATGATCAACATCTACCAGCTTTTTCCCAGGTTATTCGGAAACAAAAACACATCGGCAGCATTCAACGGCGACATCGAAACCAACGGCTGCGGACGGTTCACTGACATCAGCAACGAAGCCGTCAAAGCCATCAAAGAACTGGGCATCACCCATGTCTGGCTCACAGGGGTGATCCGTCATGCCACACTAACCTCATACAGCAAATACGGCATTCCCGACTGCCATCCTTCGGTGGTGAAAGGTCGTGCCGGCTCACCCTATGCCATCACCGATTATTATGATGTTGACCCCGACCTTGCCGTTTCGGTCCCCGACAGGCTCGACGAGTTCAGAGCACTGGTGAAAAGGCTGCATCAGCAAAAAATCAAAGTGATCATTGACTTCGTGGGCAACCATGTTTCGCGCCAATACCAATCCGTTGCGAAACCTGCCGGAACCCCCGATTTTGGCGAACACGACAACAAAGATGTGGTGTTTGCCCCGACAAATAATTTCTATTACCTGCCCGGACAAAAACTGATGTTGCCCGAACAACGTAACGACCTGACTGTAACAACAGAACCTTACGTGGAGTTCCCTGCACGGGTAACCGGAAACGATTGTTTCCGTGCCGATCCGGGCATCAACGACTGGTATGAAACCGTAAAACTTAATTATGGCATTGACTTCACCGCTGAACGTGAGCGGCATTTCGAAGCTGTTCCTTCCACCTGGCTGATGATGTCGGACATACTGCATTACTGGGCCGATATGGGCGTTGACGGTTTCAGGGCCGACATGGCCGAAATGGTTCCGGTGGAATTCTGGAAATGGGTCATTGGCAGACTAAGAAGCCGCCACCCCGACCTGGTAATGATTGCCGAAATCTATCGCCCCGAGCTCTACCGCCCCTTTATTGACGCCGGTTTCGACTACCTCTACGACAAAGTCGGGCTCTACAACCGGTTGAGCGACATCATGCGTTACGGTCAGGCAGCCGAGTCGCTCAGCATCTGCTGGAAAATGCTCGAAGTGCGGGACAACCGCATGCTGCGCTTCATGGAAAACCACGATGAGGTACGCCTTGCCTCGCAACATTTCATGGGCGACCCCTTCAAAGCCTTACCCGCTGTGGTCGTGAGTGCGCTGATGCACCGCGGGCCTTTTATGATCTATAACGGACAGGAGTGCGGCGAAGCGGCCGCCGGTGCTATTGGCTACAGTGGCGATGACGGACGCACAAGCATTTTCGACTACACCCATATGCCAGCAGTGCAGGCATGGATGAACGACGGGAGTTTTGACGGGGGCGGTCTCAACAAAAAACAGCAGGAACTTTTGTCATTCTACCGTAAGCTGCTGACAATGCGCCGCGACATGCCCGCCTTCCAGGCCGGTGCCTTCTACGACCTCATGTGGGCAAACCCCTGGTACACCGATTTTGACCCGCGCTTTGTTTATGCGTTCATGCGGTTCACCTTGAACCAGCGACTGGTGATTGTAACGAATTTCCACGCCACTGAGGGCCGTACAATGCGGCTCAACATCCCGATTGATGCCTTGCTCAAGGCGGATATCCCCATCGAAAAAGGCGAGCAGTGGCTGGCCGTGAACCTGTTGAAACCTTCCGACAAGATTGTCTTCAAACCGGCCGAACTGCCCGAAGAAGGACTCAAAATATCCCTTCCCCCCTCCGAATCTGCAATTTACGAACTTCATCCGATTTACTGACCATGCCACAAAAACCGCTTCCACTGGTACAAAAAGACCCCTGGCTCGAACCTGTAAGCCATGCCGTTACCGAACGCTTCGAGCGATACCTGCATCGCCTCGACCATATCAACAGAGTTTACGGAAGCCTGAAAGCCTTTGCCACTGCCGATCAGCTGTTCGGCTTCAATTACGATAAAATCCGCAAAGGCTGGTGGTTCAGGGAATGGGCCCCTGCCCCAGGCGAAGTATTCCTTTTTGGCGACTTCAACGGATGGAACCGTACAGCAAACCCTTTGATCAATACAGGATACGGAATATGGGAACTGTTTCTCGACGACAAAAACTACGCCGGCAAGCTCACGCACGGCAGTCTGATCAAACTACTGGTGCGCAGCGCCATGGGCGAACAGGAGCGCATTCCGGTGTACATCAAAAGGGTAGTTCAGGACGAAATCACCAAGGATTTTACGGCCCAGTTCTGGAATCCCGAAAAACCATATCGCTTCAAACATGCCAAACCATCGCTGAAACCGGAACAACCACTGCTCATCTATGAAACACATGTGGGCATGGCGCAGGAATACGAAGGCGTCGGAACCTACAGCGAATTCAGGGACAACATTCTGCCGCGTATTGTTACGGCCGGCTACAACGCCATACAACTGATGGCCATTGCCGAGCATCCCTACTATGGTTCATTTGGCTATCATGTCAGCAATTTTTTCGCTCCGAGTTCGCGTTTCGGCACTCCCGAAGAACTCAAAGCATTGATTGATGAAGCCCACCGGCTGGGTCTGATCGTCATCATGGATATAGTGCATTCACATACTGTGAAAAACACCCGCGAAGGCCTCAATATGTTTGATGGCACCGACCACCAATACACCCATGCAGGACCGCGGGGCGACCATCCTCTTTGGGACTCCAAACTGTTCAACTACGGCAAGGACGAGGTGATGCGGATGCTGCTGTCCAACGTAAGGTATTGGCTCGACGAATTCCGTTTCGACGGATACCGCTTCGACGGGGTAACTTCAATGCTTTATTTCCACCACGGACATGGCGTTGAGTTTGGCAGTCCGGAGCAGTTTTTCACCGAAGGCGTTGAATTTGATGCCGTGACTTATCTGCAGTTAGCCAACACATTGATGCACGAACAATTTCCGGGAAGCATCAGTATAGCCGAAGAAGTCAGCGGGATGCCGGGATTGTGCAATCCGGTGGAAGAAGGAGGCATTGGTTTCGATTACCGATTGGGTATGGGTTTGCCCGATTTCTGGATCAAACTGCTTAAAGACCAGCGCGATGAGGATTGGAACATCCACGAAATGTTCCACACCATGACCAACAGGCATTTCGACATCAAAACAGTGGCCTATGCCGAGTCGCACGACCAGGCACTCGTTGGTGACAAAACCATTGCGTTCAGGCTCATGGACAAGGAAATGTATTTCAACATGAGTAAGGAGCAGCAAAACCTCGACATTGACCGGGGAATTGCCCTGCACAAAATGATCCGGCTGTTTACCATAGCGTTGGGAGGCGAAGCCTGGCTTAATTTCATGGGAAATGAATTCGGACATCCAGAGTGGATTGATTTTCCGCGCGAAGGCAACGGATGGAGCTACAAACACGCCCGCAGGCAATGGTCACTGGCCGAAAAAGACTATCTGAAATACCACTGGCTTTCGGACTTCGACAAAGCCATGATACGGCTGGTTAAAGACTTCAACATCATGCTCGCCATGCCACCCTGGCTGATGTGGGCCGACGAAGGCAACAAAACCCTAGTCTGGGAGCGCAACCACCTGATTTTTGTGTTCAACTGGCACACGACACATGCAATACCCGATTACGAGATTCCACTGAAAGAAACAGGTGACTACGAAATACTGCTGACGACAGACGATCCTGCATTCGGAGGATTCGGAAGAGTGGACAAAAACATACACTATCCGTCGTACGAACGCGATGGCCATGCCTTTATGAAGGTGTATAATGTGAACCGTTGTGCCACCGTATTCAGGCCTGTGAAGCGCAAACCACTCAGCTGATCTGAAATTTAATCACCATACCAGCTTTTCTTTCCACGTGACTAATCCATTGGTTGAAGCCTGGCGCGAAAAAAGAAACAGAGGGCATCTGGGTAAGGCATTCATCGCCGCCAACCAGAAATTCCTTCGCTCTCTGCTGCGTTTACCCGAAAAAAAACTCAACACACTGGCAGATGAACTCCACGAAGAGGTTTTTGCACAGGTGAATTGCCTCAGTTGTGCCGGTTGCTGCAGCAGCATTCCGCCAATCGTAAATGACACAGATATAAAAAGGATCTCCAGACACCTGAGGCTGAAGCCGGCACAATTCAGTGAACGCTACGTGCGGCTGGACGAAGACGGCGACCAGGTGATCAGCCGGACCCCCTGCCCTTTTCTGGGACAGGATCTGTATTGCAGCATCTATGAGGTGCGGCCCAAAGCCTGCCGCGAATATCCCCACACCGACAACATGACATTCCGCGACAACATCAGGCTGCATGCCATCAATGCCACCTATTGTCCGGGTGTGTATTACATCCTCGAAAAGATGAAATCCCTGAACGAATGAAGAAGGTTAACTATTTCACTACATCGTCAACATCCTTTACAAACATTACGGAAACAGCGCCCAGTATCAGCATGGCACCGGCAGTCACCAGCGCATAAACAGCATGTCCGGCATAAAGATGCTTCACGATAAGTCCGCCCAAGATACCGTTAACAATCTGCGGAAAAGTGATGAAAAAGTTGAAGATTCCCATATACACGCCCATCTTTTTCACCGGGATGGAACCGGCCAGGATGGCATAAGGCATGGCTAAAATACTGGCCCACGCAATACCCACACCCACCATGCTCAGGTTCAGCACCCATTTCATATCCGTATTGGTAACAAGGACTATAGACATCATTCCGAGTCCGCCGAGCGTGAGGCAAATAGCATGGGTCATGCGGCGCCCAACCTTCGCAGCAATAAATGGCAGGGCAAGTGCAAAAAATGCGGCCACCAGATTATACACCCCGAAAATCACTCCAACATAATCACCGGCTTCGTTAAAGGCTGCGGAACTTCTGTCATCAGCCGAAAGACCCCAAACATGCTGAGCTAGTGCCGGGGTAGTGAATACCCACATCGAGAACAGGGCAAACCATGAAAAAAACTGTACCAGACCCAACTGCTTCATGGTGGAAGGCATGCGGGCAAAGTCCTTAAATATTTCAAGAAAACCCTTTGATGACTCCTCTGTGGTTCCTTCTTCATGCTCTTCAAATGAAGCCTGAACTTCCGGAGGATATTCGGAGGTGGTGCTGATCGTCCAGATAATACTCGAAATCAGCACGGCAGCACCTACAAAAAACGACAAGATGAGGCTGAATGGCACCGAACCTTCATCGCCAAGTTCATTGTAACCCAAAAGGTTGGTCATAATATAGGGCAACCACGAGCCCACAACTGCACCCACACCAATAAGGGCGGTCTGCACCGAAAAGCCCAGCGTACGCTGGTCGGCAGGCAACTTATCGGCAACCAATGCCCTGAACGGCTCCATCGCGATATTAAACGAAGCATCCATAATCATGAGCATTCCTGCACCAACCCATAAGGCTGGCAGCATGGCTGCAAACATAGGCGAATTGGGCATAAGTATGAGTCCAAGCGATGCCATGACTGCGCCAACCAAAAAATAAGGTCTCCTTCTGCCAAGCCTGTTCCAGGTGTGGTCGCTGTAATGCCCGATAATCGGCTGAACGATCATACCGGTGATGGGCGCGACGAGCCAGAACCAGGACAAATGCTCGACATCAGCGCCAAAAGTCTGCAAAATCCTGCTCGCATTGGCATTCTGAAGGGCAAAGCCCATCTGGATTCCCATGAACCCGAAACTCATGTTCCAGATCTGCCAGAAAGATAGTCGGGGTTTAGTGTTGTGCATCGTGTTTTAGTTTTGAGGGTAAAGATATTAAGTAAACCGAAATCTGCAAGCAGCAATCTCCAGTAAAAATCAATGATGGCGCCAAACAGTAATTTCGTAATAACTTATAATATAAATAGTTACACGCACAACAATCTTAAATATTCTTCATGAACTGAATCACTTTCCGCTTCAGGAAATCCACAGCATCACCGACAAAATGTATGCAATCGATTGCGTTCATCTTGACTATGACAATAAACTTTTGGCTGCGTTTATTGTTTAATACCGATATAACGAAATTTTATGTACCAACTCATAGACAAAACCGTCATTAATGCGCCTATGGAAGAGGTTTGGGATTTCTTCAGTTCGCCGCACAACCTCAGGAAAATATCGCCGACATATATGGATTTTACCATTACTAAGGGTGGAGAAGGTAAAATGTACCCCGGTCAGATCATTGCTTACCGCGTGAAACCCCTGTTGGGTATCCCCATGACCTGGGTAACCGAAATCACCCATGTGCGCGAAAAACAATTCTTTGTGGACGAGCAGCGCATCGGCCCCTACACCATGTGGCACCACGAACATCACTTCCGTGAAGTTGAAGGCGGGATAGAAATGACCGATATTGTCAGCTACAAATTACCACTGGGAATCTTAGGACGACTGGCACACTTTCTTTTTGTGAAGCAACAACTGAAAGGCATTTTTGAGTTCAGGGCAAAAGTGATCAGGAACTTTTTTAAAACAAAATGAGCGACTGTTGTTCTTCAACCTCTATTCAATCAACCAAAACTTAGGTTATATTTGTACAAATCATAACTATAAACCATAAGTTTACCATCATGAAAAACACGGCACTAATTGCTCTCTTGTTGGTTTTTCTGCATCCACTGGCTGCACAAACTACCATCCAGGGAAGCTTTGAATTCGATGGACTCAGCAGGAATTACAGGTTGTATGTGCCTGCTTCCTACAATCCGGACAACGCTACACCTTTGCTGCTCAACCTCCACGGCTATGGATCGAACAACATCGAGCAGGAAAACTATGGTGATTTTCGCCCGATAGCCGACACGGCAGCTTTTCTCATTGTGCATCCCAACGGCACACCTGATGGCAGCAATCAGTTGTTCTGGAATACGTTCGGCACATCGGATGTGGACGACCTTGGTTTTCTGGAAGCACTAATAGACACTATATCGGATAGTTACAACATTGATTCTGAACGCGTATACAGCACAGGAATGAGCAATGGTGGATTTATGAGCTACCACCTTGCCTGTTTTCTGAGCCACCGTATTGCGGCCATTGCTTCAGTGACCGGCACCATGACCAATGCCAACCTTGATGCCTGTAGTCCACAGCGTCCTGTGCCTGTAATGCAGATTCACGGTACAGCTGATAATACGGTCCCCTACAATGGTAATATTTTCTTTGTGTCAGTCCCAAACCTGATTAATTACTGGGTGACACACAATGAATGCGACCCGGCACCGGTCATGACGCCTGTTCCGGATATAGACCCCAATGACGGTTGCACGGCTGAGAACTACCTATACAGCAACGGGGCAGATGGTGCAACAGTTGAACACTATAAAATAATTGGTGGTGGACACTCCTGGCCAGGAGCACCTGTAAACATCAACGTAACCAATATGGACTTCAGTGCCAGTGAAGCAATTTGGGGGTTCTTCAGGAAATACTCACTTAATGGCCTGATCACTGACTCAAAAGAAATAATTCAACCCGCTTTCAACCCGACGATCTGGCCAAACCCATCTAAGGGAGATATTCAGCTGTATATGCCCTGGAATGGGGCAAAAAATATTACTGTTGTAAACCAATTGGGGCAAAAACTTTTCGAACTTACAACATCAGAAAAATGGGTGAACCTTGAGATAAATCAGAGCGGTGTGCATTTTGTGATTATCGGTTTTAATGGTCAAACCATCAGCAAATCTATTATTATTCATTAAGTTAAATTTATGAACATAGCCATTATAGGAACAGGTAATGTAGGCGGTGCTCTGGCACGACGCTGGGCCGGCAAAGGACATACGATTGCATTGGGTGTGCGCGATATGGAAAACTTTAAAGGAAAAGAATTGCTGTCCGTGCCGGGAATCACTGCATTACCTTTGCATCAGGCTGTTGCATCCTCAGCAGTTGTGCTGCTGGCCACACCTGCACCGGCAGCCATTGAAAGCGCACGCGCTTTGGGTAACACCGAAGGAAAAATAATTATTGACGCCATGAATACCGTGATGGGACGAGGGCCTGCCGGTTTCAGCAACACAACCGATGCCATCCTTGCCAACACCGCAACAAGGGATGTGGTAAAATGCTTCAATACCACAGGAGCCAACAATATGGACAACCCACAATATGGCGATGCTGCCATTGACATGTTTATGGCCGGTGACAGCAAAGAAGCAAAGAAAGTTGCCAGACAATTAGCACTGGATGCAGGATTTGCCGAATGTTACGATATGGGTGGAAACGACCGCTTCCAACTCATGGAGCAATTCGCCTTTGTCTGGATCAATCTGGCCATGTTTCAAGGAATGGGACGCAATATCGCCTTCAAACTTATGAAGAGGTAATTACAAGAATACCTAAGCAGCATTGTATTTGCTGATTTTTGTCTCCGCTGATCATTTGCGAAAAATTGCTGCTCTCTCTGCTGATTGATTATCAGTAATTTTTAAATTAGTTTGCTTCCTCCTGCCACAATTTACACCTATTTTTGCTGAAACTCAGGCAACCATTTCCTAAGATGGTGTTATACCTTTTAAGGATAGTTTATGGGCAGCAATTCAAACGGTTCAGCAAACAAGTCGGTGCGGATAGACAAACCCGGGTCATACTCGCTGGGCCAATTACGCCAGGGCGACCGTAAAGCCCTTGCCGCCTTCTTTGATCAAACCGCACCCATGCTGCTTGCAGTTGCCATGCGTTATCTTGCCAACAGGCAGGATGCAGAAGATGTAATGCAGGAATCGCTGCTGAAAGTGCTTCAATCTTTGGACAGTTTCACACCCATGAATGAAAAATCGTTCGAAGCCTGGACAAAGCGAATATGTGTGAATCAATCTCTGAATTTCCTAAGAAAAAACAACCGCTTCAATGAAGTGAGCAATCTCG
The DNA here is from genome assembly GCA_024710405.1 of Bacteroidales bacterium. Classification (GTDB taxonomy): domain Bacteria; phylum Bacteroidota; class Bacteroidia; order Bacteroidales; family F082; genus UBA6192. Next base: position 57,260 of record JANJUV010000010.1, on the reverse strand, counting down.
AAACCGAACGCATCATCAATACGCAGGCAGACGAGGATCCTGAAGATGCAGAACTGCCTGCACAGATTGAACCCGGCCACCTGCTGGAATGTATTGCCCGGCTTCCGTCAGGATACAGAACAGTAATGAACTTATATGTTTTTGAAAGTTTCAGTCATAAAGAAATAGCCGAAACACTCGGCATATCCGAAAATACGTCAAAAACACAGTTGCACAAGGCGCGCAAGTATCTGAAAGCTGCTGTGTCGGAATACTCAACCATCAAAATGCCTTGAGTTATGAAAGAAAACCATGAAATAGACAAACTGCTTCGCGATGCTTTAGCCGGCAACACATTACAGCCCTCAGACGAGAGCAGAAAGATGTTTCTGGACAAAGCGGTTTCAATAACGCCCGTCGCCAAACAAACACACCACAGAAAAATAATGTGGGTTTCCGGCATCATCATCCTTTTGTTATCCGGCATTATATTGCTTTGGTTACCTGATTCCGGAGATAAAACCGACAGTCTCAACACACCTTTAACAACAACTGAAAAATTTGTTGAATCAGCAGAATCTGAAAACATTACTCCGGAAACCTTGTCTGACGAAAAAGGAGCTATACCACCTATTTTATTGAATGAGCCTTACCCATCAATATCATTAAACAAAGAAGATACACAAAACCAAAGCAATCTGCTTCAGCCTGACGATAAAGTACAGCATTCAACACATGCTCAGGCTGCACCTATGGATAGCATTTCGGAAACAACTGCCGAAGAACAAGGTACAGAAGATGAAACAACTTTTGAAAAGGAAGTTGCGGAAACATCAGAAATAGAACAAAAACCCGGTATTGACGCTCCTGAATCTGAAGCAAGCCTGAAACTAGCCTCTGAGATGAAGACCGACCACCACAGAAATTGGGGGATCAGTCTTTTCTACCGACCTGAAATGATTTTCAACATCATCGAAAATGACAAACTGATCCATAATGCCGGATTTGAAATCCAATACAGATTTTTCGGCGACCGTTACAGTATGCGTACAGGAGCAGCCCTGTCCGTAAGCAAAGGTTATTACGAATATGCTGCTGTTTACAATCAGTTTCTAGGCACATATTCTGTATTGGATTCAATATCTTTTACACTGGCAGCCAACAATTTTCATCTTATCCCCACCTATTACAAGTCAGAAAAAGATGTGCATGACACAAGCACAAAAACAGATTATGCGAAAGTTTTCAAACAGCACATCTATCTGCAGATACCCCTCGAATTCGGATATGATTTCATTATGCAACCCAAATACCGGATGGGATTTCGCTTCGGGCCTACTCTGTCAGTTCTGGCCAACCGAAAACCGGTATCCTTTGCCTTTGATCCGGGAAAAGACAAGCTTATTCAAATCAACAGGATAACGCCCGAACGCATCAAAACTAATTTTCATTTTTCGGGAGGCATAAACTATAGTTACCTCATTAATGGGTTTGTAGTTGAAGCAGAACCTCGCGTGGCCTACTATTTCAATTCTGTATATGAAAAATCCAATACTTCTTCACCACCGTTTAGCTTCAGCATCCGTATTGCTATCGGTATTTATTAAATATGCTCAGGCAACCTTTTCAATATTGATTGTTATTATGTCAGATAAACCTTAAAACTTGAATAAAATGTACCAATCCCTGAAAAAGCTTCTGTTTCTGCTTGCCATAGTGCTCCAGAGTAGTTTTGTCTTCGGACAAGTTCCAACGATATTTGTCAGCGGGCAAATAACATACGCCGACAATGGTTCACCCGTTGTCAATCATCCTGTTACCATTACTATTTTCTATGTCAACGACACCATGAATGGCATGACCTTTTTGGTAAGCACCGGCCCATCGGGCAATTATGATTTCAGCACTCCTTTCAATGCATACAGTGCATCTGTTACGATAGAAATCCCTGATTGTAATGGCACTGTACAATCGGTAATACACTATGTTGACTGGAACAATAGTTTTATCGTTCAGGACTTTTCATATTGCGCCTCAGGAAATGATTGCCAGGCAGGATTTACCTACCAGCCCACAGATCCGCTGGGACTAACTATATCCTTTCTGGATTTATCCATTGGAAATCCAACAAATTGGCAGTGGGAATTTGGTGATGGAACACTGTCATTTGAACAAAATCCAGTACACACCTATTCCGCTCAAGGCATCTATGAAGTGTGTCTGACCATATCAAACGACTCTGCCGGATGCCAGAGTATCATTTGTCTTCCTGTGATGGTGGGAAACGACACCAGTTTCTGTCAGGCTGCGTTTGAATCTTTTCCGGCACCAAACAGTGGACTCACTATCGGATTTAACGACCTTTCGGTTGGCAGTCCCGACAGTTGGTACTGGGATTTTGGCGACAACACATTCTCAACTGAACAAAACCCGGTGCACACTTACGATCAGGAAGGTGTGTATAATGTGTGCCTGACTATTTCAAGTACCGACAGCAGCTGTTATGATCAGTTCTGTGCATTTGTAGTTGTAAACAATGCTTCGGGCTGCATGAGCATGTTCAGCTGGTTCCCCTCAATGGACTCTATACCCGGAAACAATTATGCTATTCAGTTTATTGACGCCTCAATGGGCAACATAACATCATGGGCATGGGATTTCGGCGATGGCAGCTTCTCTACCGAACAAAACCCATTGCATACCTACAATCAATCAGGTAATTACGAAGTTTGCCTGACCATCAATGCTTCTGATTCCTGCCAGAGCACCTGGTGCGAACTGGTGTATGTCGGAGAAAATCCCGGTGACTGTTATAATTACTTTACCTATGAATCAGCAGGGAATACATTGTTATTCAATGGTTTTCATTCCACAAATCTTCCTGCTGTATTTGAATGGTCGTTCGGAGACGGAACCTCCGGTACCGGTCAACAAATAAGCCACACATATGCTTCCGAAGGCACTTACTATGTTACCCTGATCAGCAGCGATGCCAACAATTGCACCGCTATTTCAGGACAAGTGGTTGTTGTTGGCGACAGTATTATGTTTAATCAGGTATACGGTCAGGTTTTTGAAGGAAATTTCCCACTCGCCTCTGGCCTTGTAATGATCTTTGATGTTCAGGAGAATCCGGGTTTTAACCCCTTCAATGATTTCGCTTTCACTGACAGTGATGGTGTGTTTCTGTTCCCCTACGTGCCCAATGGCGAATATGTGCTTTATGCCATTCCTCTTAATTTTAACGGTTACATGCCCACGTATTACGGCGATGTGATGAGTTGGGATGCAGCAACCCGTCTCACACTTGGCACTGCTACAAATCCCTACAACATAAATCTGCTTGAGACAGAAGAATCACAAAACAACGGAAACGGAAGTATTAACGGGCTTATTTCTCTGGAGGCAGAACGCAGTTCGATGGTTGACAAAGTGAAAATACTGCTGTTCGACCAGGATCACAAGGCATTGAACTTTACCAATGTTCATGCTGACGGCACCTTCGAATTTGAAAACCTTTCAATGGGAAGCTATTACATCTACCCCGAACTACCGGGCATGAACAGCGATTACATCAGCATCACACTCACTGAATCGTCAGCATCTATGGATGTTTATCTCACGATGACAGATAACTCAATCCTGAATACCCCCGAAAAAAACCAAAACATCAGCGATGTTCAGGTTTATCCAAACCCGGTTTCCATACAGGCCAGTATTCAGATTGTCGCTAAAAGCACTGAAACAGCTTCCATCATGATTCTTGATGTTTCGGGAAGGATAATAAGCAACTTTGAAGAACAACTCTTACCGGGCAATAACAGGATCAGTATTCCAGTCGAAGGTCTCAGGAATGGCGTTTATTTTGTACGCCTGACCAGCCGAAACGGCGAACAGCACAACACCCGCATGATCGTTCAGCAATAGTGTTCATTTTCTTATTACCCCAAGGGGTTGGCTACAAAGCCTTCCCCTTTTTTTATTCGCGATTGCGACTGTCTATCAATATGGTAACAGGGCCATCGTTGACCAGTTCAACCTGCATGGAAGCACCAAATTGTCCTGTAAGTACCTCCAGATTAGTAACTGTACTGAGTTCTGCGACAAAACTCTCGTATAGAGGTATCGCTTTCTCAGGTCGTGCCGCTCTGATATAGCTTGGCCGGTTGCCTTTACGGGTACTTGCGTGCAGTGTGAACTGGCTTACTACCAGAAACTCGCCCGAAACTTCCATGATATCCCGGTTCATCACCCCCTGCACATCCGGAAAAATCCTCAGCCTTGCCAGCTTTGCTACAAGCCAGTCAACATCCTCAATACTATCTGCTTCCTCGATACCAAGTAGCACAAGCATACCCTTCCCAATAGATGAAAAAAGCCCACCGTCAATATATACAGCGGCTTTGCTGACCCTTTGAATTACAACCCTCATAAACCCAATCCTTAATTTTTTTAGGCTGCAATTTAGTACTTTTGCCCGAAAGAACCCCTATGATCCGTTTAAGCGTCAACATAAACAAGGTGGCCACACTGCGCAATGCACGTGGCAGCAACCTGCCGGATGTTCAAAAGTTTGCCATTGATTGCGAACGTTATGGCGCACAGGGAATCACCGTTCACCCACGACCCGACCAGCGACATATCACTTTTCGGGATGTTGTTTTGCTCCGGTCTTTGGTTAAAACAGAATTCAACATCGAGGGCAACCCTACTGAAGAATTTATCCGCCTCGTTATCGAAAACCGTGCAGACCAGGTGACACTCGTACCTGATGATCCCGGCCAGCTTACTTCCGACCATGGATGGGATACACTGAAACACAAGGATTTTTTGATCAAAACCATCAATAGGTTTCATGAAGCCGGCATCAGGGTGTCCATCTTTGTTGACCCTGATCCTGTTATGGTGAAACATGCTTCAGATACTGGAACCGACAGGGTGGAGTTATATACTGAAAGCTATGCGAAAAACTATGTCCACAATCGTGAACAGGCTATTGAACCATTTGTGGCTGCAGCGATTGAAGCCAATAAATCGGGACTTGGACTGAATGCAGGCCACGATCTCAACCTCGAAAACCTCGCCTACTTTGCAAAGCACATCCCCGGCCTGCTTGAAGTTTCGATCGGTCATGCACTCATCAGCGATGCGCTTTATTTCGGCATTGAAAACACCATTCAACTCTACCGCAGGCAACTGGGGCCACAATGATCATAACAACTGATTCATGAAATCAATCTCATACCAACCCATCGGAATCCTCAGAACACAATATACCCAATCCGGACAGATGCCTATTCAGGCTTCGCTGGCACAAAACAGCATGATGGCTGTGGCCGAAATCAATGAAACTTACCTTGAAGGACTTACCGACCTTGACGGCTTTTCACACATTATTCTGGTGTATCATTTCCACAAAGCACATGCACCGGCATTGATACAAAAACCTTTTCTGGATCAGGAATCTCATGGTATTTTCGCTATAAGAAGTCCCCACAGGCCAAATCCGATCGGCATTTCAGTTGTCGAACTGGTGAAGGTGGAAGGTAACAGGATTTACTTCAATCATGCCGATATGCTTGATGAAACACCGCTGCTCGACATAAAACCTTTTGTGCCGGCTTTCGACCACCGTGATGCCAGTCGCTGCGGCTGGCTCGACAAAGTGTTTCCGAATGAAATTCAAGGCATTGAACAAACAGGCTCTGATGTATAGTGCAACAAACCGACCATTGCTTTGTTTCATGTAATACCAACCAAACATCAATGAAGCTAACCCACAAACAACGCAGAGATGCTGAAGCGCTATACTTGATTCTGGCAGGAATGTTTATAACGGCATTGGTAACCAGCAACCTCATTTTCCAGAAGTTCTTCCACTGGAATCCACTCGGACTGTATGAGTTTCAGCTGAGTGTCGGCATCATTGCTTATCCGGTTACTTTTCTGATCACCGACATCATTTCGGAAGTTTATGGCCAGAAAAGGGCACAGCGAGTTGTGATTGCAGGCGTTTTTGCGAGTTTTTTTGCGCTGCTGATTGTTATTGTTTCTTCCCAGGCACCGGCAACTGAATGGTCGCCGCTTTCAGATGCTGAATTCGACAAAGCTTTTTCTTTCACTTATCTTGCCGTTGCTGCATCTCTCGCTGCATACCTTTTTGCACAGTTCCTCGATGTTCAGGTGTTTCATTTCTGGAAGAAAGTGACGCGCGGAAGACACCTTTGGCTCAGGAACAACCTTTCAACTTTTGCCAGCCAGTTCGTCGACACCTTCACCGTACTTTTCCTGCTGTGCAGCTTTGGTGTAATCAGCTGGGATCTGTTCGGTATGCTACTGTTTAACGGATTTCTATTTAAAGTTTTACTTGCATTGCTCGACACACCCTTTGCCTATGCAGCAGTATTTGGGCTTCGCAGGCATTTTGGTCTCAAGGGTCATGGGGCTGAGCTGCAACTCGATCTTGATGACAATAAATGATCTTAACCGAAAATCCGCATAGATATGGATTTGTTCTACAGAAGGTATGGCAGCCAGGGCGATCAACCACTGATTATCCTCCACGGACTATTCGGAATTTCGGATAATTGGGTCACTTTTGGCAGGCGTATTGCTGATGAAGGATTCGATGTGATTATCCCCGATCAACGCAACCATGGTGCATCTCCGCACAGTGACACTTTTAATTATCTGGCACTTACGGATGACCTTTTTGAACTGATTCATAACCTGAAGCTGCACGAACCCATACTGCTTGGACACAGCATGGGCGGAAAAGTAGCCATGCGTCTTGCACTCGAAAATCCAGGATTGATCTACAGCCTCATGGTGGTTGATATCACCCTGAAAGCATATGGCGACAGACCCCACCACAGGAATATCATCGAAGCCATGCAGTCCGTTGACCTTGAACATACTGCAAGCCGACAGGAGGTTGAGGACCAATTGGCAAAAAGAGTAAAAGAAATCAGAATCAGACAATTTCTGATGAAAAACCTGCATTGGAAACAACGCGGACAGCTCGAATGGCGGATCAACCTGCAGGGAATTGCACAAAATCTCAGTGAAATGTTCGATGCGATCGAAACACAGGACACCTTTGATAAATCAACACTGTTTGTCAGGGGCGGGCAATCAGACTATATCCTGCCCTCCGACTACAGTCAAATCAGAAAAAACTTTCCTTTAGCAGAAATACTGACGATCGAAGAAGCTTCCCATTGGGTTCATGCCGAAGCCCCCGAACAGTTCTACCTCATTGCATCAGGATTCCTCACCGGAAGACCTTTGCCGAACAGATGAGCTATTCCACAGATTTTTAATTGAATCTTCTCTTTGTAATACACTGTGACTCCTTTGTGGCTCTTTGTGAGACAGCTATGGAACAAATTAACACAGAGAACCAAAAGCTGCAGGGAGAAATTTTGCTATTGGATTGCCATTCAACTACTGTATTTAACTTTCCCGGAAAACTAAAACGAAAATAAGGGAATTGTGTTGTCTATTTCCGGTCAGTACGGGCGATCCGTTCCGAAGCATAAATACTGAGCTCATACAAACCCATAAGCGGAATGGTCACCAAAATCTGACTGAAAACATCCGGAGGGGTAATAATTGCTGAAACGATCAGAACGATCACCAACATATACTTACGATTTTTACGCATGAAGGCTGGTGTCACAAGTCCGATCTTCGTCAGAAAAAAGATGATAATGGGCAACTCAAAAACAATCCCAACAGAGAACGTTACTGAAACGACTGTGCTGATGTAAGAACTTAGAGAGATTTGATTGGCAACTACATCACTTACCTGATAAGTGCCCAGAAAATTAACAGTCAGCGGCACGATCAGAAAATAGCTGAACAATACGCCCGTATAAAACAGAGCCGAACTGATCATCACTGCTTTGGACGAGTACTTAGCTTCCTTCTGATGCAGGGCCGGACGCACAAATTTCCATATCTCATTGAGCACAAAAGGAAATCCAATCACGAATCCGGTCACGAAAGAGATATACATATGTGTGAGAAACTGGCCCGACATGGAAATATTGATTATCTGCAAGTTAAGGGTGTCCATGCAAATAGCCTCTACCGACAGCCATTCGCCCAGTGTGCATAAAAGGCGGTTGGTAATAAAATCAGATGTGCTCGGGGCAAGGATTACCTTATCGAAAATCAGCTCGCGGTTGAGGAATGCAATCACGGCAATGGACAACACAGCAATCAGACTGCGAAGTATCATCCACCGCAACTCTTCGAGATGATCCCAGAAGGACATCTCTTTCTCTGGATTTACATTTTTCTTTCGAAACAAAAACGCTTGATTTAGGGCTCAAAAATACTTCATTTTTCCGTTGAAGTCCCACCATGTGCCAAAACAACATAATCATTACATGGACTTCCGACTATACTTTGACAACAAACATTCCGGGAACATCTAATCTGGATTTGATCTAAATAAACCAGTTTTTCCATATATTTGCCAAAAATGCCGGATGGACAGTTTCTGGGATTATGTGATTATCGGCGGAGGCATCGCCGGATTTAAGGCTGCGGAAGCCATTCGAAAAAATCAAGGCGAGGCTAAGATCATTCTGGTGAACAACGAAGACCGTTATCCATACAAACGTACCAGCATCAGTAAATTCCTTGCCAATGGTTTCGCACTGAATGCATTTATTCTTGCCGAAGCCGACTGGTACCGCGAATACCGTATTCATTTGGTAAACGACACAGCTATTTCTGTTGACAAGACTAAAAAAAGGGTTAATCTGAGCCGCAGTGGCCGAATCCATTTCGATAAACTGATCTTCTGTACAGGTGCAGAGCCTGTACGTCCGGAGCTGAAAGGAAACGCACGCAACGAATATCTCACCCTGCGCACAGCTGCCGATGCCAGTCTCATTAACCGAAAACTCAATCAGGGAGATCGCGTTGTCGTTTCAGGCGGGGGTGTCGAAGGTGTTGAAATTGCCTGTCAGGCCTCATTGATCGGCTGTCAGGTAACACTCGTGCACAACAACACCCATCTGGTAAACCGGCATTTCGACAGAACCTTTTCTGAATTGATTAACAACCTGCTCACAAAAAACGGCATACAAACGATAGTAAATGAAGCCATTGTCTCTATAAAACAAACTGGAAACGGACAAAAACTTGTGCAGATAGGCGACCTTATCCACAGCCTTACTGACCACGTGATAGTGAGCACAGGAACCAAACCACGAACCGAACTGGCACAGGAGGCAGGTATTGAAACAAACCACGGCATTCTCGTAAACGAATTTCTTGAGACCTCCTTTCCGGGAATTTTTGCAGCCGGAGACGTTGCCGAGCATCCCGATGGAAATACTACAGGTTTGTGGCATGCCGCCGAAAAACAGGGTGAAGTGGCCGGAAACAATGCCTCTGGTAAGAAAAACCCTCTCCCCAGTAAAAAATACCGCCTGAAACTCGAAATGTTTGGCAACTACTTCTTTTCACTTAATCGTCCCGAAAACGAATTTGTGTATGAGATAATGTCCCATCAGAAGGATGAGAATAAGTTTTATAAAGGCTATTTCAGGAACGGAAAACTGCATGGATTGCTCATGGCCAATGACCAAAACATGGCAAAACTTTGCGAAAAAGCAGTGTATGAAGGCTGGAACAAACAAGAATTTACTGACCGGCTGCTTAAGGAAAAAGTGTAGATTTAGTCTGTCGGAAAAATTCCTGATACCAACATTCATGACAATATTGTAGTGGATATATCGAAAAAATCAGGAACTGAAAAAATTGCTTTAAAACCGCAAAGTGCGCTGAGTAATAACCGCAAAGAGCGCAAAGGGTCCACCGACACTTTATCATATAAAGCCTGACTTTGCGGTCTTCGCATAATACTCTGCGTGCTTAGCGGTTATAATCAGAATCTTACCCAAAGCCCTTGCCTTAAGGAAATTTTAATAACACTAAAAGAATCTTGAATTGAATGGAAAGGACGGCCTAATCAGGTAGATTTTCTTTGAATAAGCCGGGTCTTGATCACCTTTCGCTCAGGTTTAAACGGAATTTGGCTGTTGCTTTCCTTTAGCCTCTTCAGCAGCAAGAGGCAGGCCTCGCGCCCAAGTTCAAAACCAAACTGATCAACAGTGGTTAGCTCCGGTTCGCAAAGAGCAGCAGATTTACTGTTTTCGAAACCCACTACCTTAATATCTTCCGGAATGCGTAACCCAAGTTCGCGGGCAGCTTTAATGATGGCAATAGCCGACATATCATTCACGGCAAAAAACCCATCAGGCTTTACCGGCGACCTGAGAATGCTCAATGCCATCCGTTTGCTTTCGTCATAAGTATCCGCCGGAAACACCATACCGGCATCAATCGGGATATTGTGTTTGAGCAATGCATCGTAATATCCGGAAAGCCTGTTTTTTCCAATGAGAAGATGTTGCGGAGCCGAAAAATGGGCAATCCTTCTGCAACCCTTTTCGATCAGATGGTTTACGGCCAGAAAAGCCCCGTGGTAGTCATCAGCTACAACCTGGTCGGCAGGCAGTCCATCCACTACGCGGTCGAAAAAAACAACAGGAATCTCGTTCTCTACCAGTTTATTAAAATGCGAAAAATCCTGCGTTTCCTTTGAAAAGGAAACAAGAACGCCATCCACCCGGTTGGTGAGCACAGCGTGGGTATTGTTTACCTCCCGACGGTAAGTCTCGTTGGATTGAAACACCATCACACTATAATCGTTTTTATAGGCCACCTCCTCAATACCGTTTATGATGGCTGAAAAGAAATAATGCTCGATCTCAGGGATGATCAATCCGATGGTTTTGGTAACATTGCTTCTCAGATTCAATGCAATACGGTTGGGTCTGTATCCTAGTAAAGCCGCCAGTTCCTTTACAGCAGTGCGGGTTTTGGGACTGATATCAGGATGATCCTTCAATGCACGGGAAACAGTGGAGGTTGACAAGCCCAACTTGATGGCAATATCTTTGATGGTGATCTGGCGTTTCATACTGTTAATCCTGTTGAAAAAGAGGGGTAAAGATACAAAAACAAGGCTTGCTTTTGTATTGTTCAGGAAAAATAAACTGAAGTTGATATAATTTATTCCGGAATCGCTTATCCATGCAACCCTGTTCAACGATTGAACGTCTTAAACAATTGATCTGAATCTGCTTAAGCTACATTTAACTTCGAAACACTATGATTGAACCCAACATCAGAAAACATAATCAAGTAAAAAATATTTCAGAGATTGCTAACGCCAAGGCTAAAGACAATGATTTGTTTTGAACAAATTTCAATCGTTTGCGGTTCTTTTTATCACAAATTAAATGATGAAAAAATAACCTGCATCATGTTTTATTAATTTTGTTATAACCTTTAGGAAAAATCCATGTTTAATTCTTCTGTCAAGCATTAACCCGGTCAACTATCCAACAATCACTATCAATAAATCAATAATTACATGATTATGAGTAAGTTGTATTTACAAATCATGACGATCGTCCTGCTGACGGTTGTCTTTTCGGTTGCCCATGCTCAAACCGGAACGGTTTCGGGTGTGGTTACCGACCAAAGTACCGGCGAGACCATGCCGGGGGCCAATGTGCTCATTAAGGGCACTTTAATGGGTCAGTCAACAGATTTCGACGGCAAATTTTCCATCGTTGATGTTCCTGCTGGAACAGTAGTGGTTGAAGCCAGCTTTGTAGGTTTTCTGCCTGCAAGCCGCACCATTGCCGTTGAAGCAGGCAAAACAGTAACCGTAAACTTTTCGCTTGTTCCTGATGCCATCGCCCTCGAAGAAACCATTGTGATTGGTTACGGGGTGCAGAAGAAGAGTGATAAAACCGGAGCTGTTTCGCACGTAACTGCCGACCAACTTAATCAGGGTTCGCTGACAGATCCAATTCAAGGTCTTCAAGGTAAGGCTGCCGGGGTACTCATTACCAAAAAGGGCGGTGACCCGAATGCCGGATTTGCTGTAAGAATTCGTGGTTCAGCAGGATATGACTCAAATACCCAGCCATTGTTTGTTATCGATGGTATTCCGAATGCCGATCCGACTACGATTGCGCCAGAAGACATTGAGAGTTACAACGTACTCAAAGACGCTGCATCAACAGCTATTTATGGGTCACAGGGAGCTAACGGTGTAATTATTATTACTACCAAAAAAGGAAGTTTCTCCGGAATTAAAGGCAAAAAAAGCACTTCCAAAGTTGAATTCAACCACAAAACATCCTTTGACAGAGTGGCAAAGACCCTGAATGTAATGAGCGCTGATGAACTGCGTTCATTTGCTCAGCGTAAACTGGAAGATGCGCTTGTTGCAAATCCTGACTGGACTATCGACAGCATTTTCACAGATGGCGGAGCAGACACTGATTGGCAAAAGGAAATTTACAGAGTTGGAATCAACAATGAGACCTATGTGAACTTTTATGGAGGTGACGATAAGAGTAATTATTACGGTTCAATTGGCAGGGCAAACTGGCAAGGTGTTATGAAAGGCACTGAGAAAGACCGTATAACTGCTAAGGTAAATCTAAGTCACAAAGCCTTCAATGACAGGCTGATTATCTCAGGGAACCTGACCAGTTCTTTTGAAAATAATGATTATGAAAACTATGGAGGTTGGGGCAAAGAAGACATCATCTATCAGGCAATCTCTCGCAACCCCACTGACCCTGTCAGGGATGGCAATGGCAATTTCGACAAAACACAGCGGGAATTTAACTACGAAAACCCCTTATCGATCATTGAAAATATTACCAATGTAAGGGATGCCAAACGATATATGGGAAACCTGAAGGCTGACCTTAAAGTAACCAAAACGATTACTGCCAGCGTAAGTGCAGGTTATATCCGTAACGACCACGAGGGAACATATTTCAGACCAACAGGAGTATTTGCCTCTGCCGATAATGGTTTTGCCAGCAGATATTACAGTAACTACTATTCCAAGGTTGTTGAGTCAATGCTCAATTATACAAATACGTACAATGACTTCCATAATGTTGTATTCGACCTTGGACATTCGTGGCAGGAAAGTGGTTACGATGGATTTTCAGCGCAAGCCTCCAATTCTCAGTCACCCGGTATCGGAGCCGACAACCTCCGTTCACTGGTAGATGTTAAATGGGGCGATGTGAATTCCTACAGAGGCATGTCACAGCTGATTGGAATGTTTACACGTCTTCAGTACAACTTCAATTCCAAATATTACGTTTCAGCTTCAGTAAGGCGTGACGGATCAACCAAGTTTGGCGAAAACAACAGATGGGGTTGGTTCCCTACAGCAGCACTAGGATGGAGCATGCACAATGAGGAATTTATGAGTAACATCAACTGGCTTGATCAACTTAAACTCAGAGCAAGTTATGGTGTCAGCGGCAATCAGGCCATTGGCGAATACCGTAATCAGGCCATTTGGTTCCCCAGCGGTCTGGCTACCAATCCGGAAACAGGACAACAGGTTATTTCTTTCCAACCCGCACACAATCCCAATCCGGATTTAAAATGGGAACGTACCAGTGAGGTAAACATTGGTGTTGACTTTGCCGTATGGAACAGCAGGTTAAGCGGTAGTTTGGAATTGTACAGCAAAAACACAACCGATCTGTTAGGAGAGTATGTTGTTCCCGTACCGCCTAATCTTGCACCGCGCACATTTGCCAATTCAGGCGCCATTACAAACAAAGGTATTGAACTCTTCTTGCAGGCATTTGTAGTTGACAAAAGAGACATTAAATGGAAAACCAGCCTCACCGCTGCCCACAATAAATCAGAATTTACTGATCTTGGTGAGTTTACAACACAGGAAAGTGGCGTACGATACGCAGGATACATCTCTGGCCGTGGTATGGTGGGTGATTCATACTTCCTGAATGGTATCGCAGTTGGACAGGAAGTTGGTGCTTTTTATCTGCCTAAATATGTAGGTATCGTCGATGGTGAGTTTGTTTACGAATCCAGAGAAGGTGGTTTCACAACAAAACTTTCTGAAGCAAAGCGCACCTTCATGGGAACAGCTAACCCGGATATTGAACTGGGGTGGTCAAATTCATTCACTTTTTACAAAAACTGGAATGTGGATTTTGCCTTTAGAAGCCTCATAGGCAACAAGGTTTACAACGCCACAAGATCATTCTTTGATTTCCCAGGCAACCTGCCTTCTCTCAATGGCCTGCCAGACGCTTTGGATTGGTATGAAGATGGACGCACCAAAACCGGGCCCACTATTGCTGACATATATCTTGAAGATGCCTCTTTCCTCAGACTTGATTACATCAGCGTGTCATACAATGTGAATACCGATAAAATTGATTGGTTGAGCAGTCTGAAACTTTATGTAGTGGCCAGTAACCTGTTCACCATAACCGGATATTCAGGAATTGACCCCGAAACAACCATTGACGGACTCAGCTATGGTATCGATCAGTATAATGTATACCCCAAGACCAGAACCTTATCATTTGGTATTAATGCAAGCTTCTAACAATCAACAGCTATGAAAAAACTAATTATATTAATTTCGTTGATATCCTTCGTCTTTACAGGTTGTACAAAACTTGACGAAGTAATTTATGACAGAATTCCGAATAATGAGTATCCGGAAAATGCTGATCAGGTTGCTAACCTGAGCGTAGATGCCTATAAACGTCTTCAAAATCTTGCTGATGATAATGGTTGGTGGTTTCTGGCGCAGGAAATCAGTTCCGACGGGTTTTGTGGACCAACACGCGCATCCGACTGGTTTGATGGCGGAAAATGGCTTGTGATGCACCAACATAATTGGTCGAACGATGTAGAAGGTGTGAACAGAATGTGGAGCACTTTCTGGGAAGGAATAACTTCTTCCAACCAAATCATTGACCTGTTGAAACAGCTTGAGCAAAACGATGACATCAGGGCTAAAATTGCCGAAGTTGAGGTGATGCGCTCCTTTTACTTTTATCTACTCATGGATAATTATGGAAGTGCACCTTACCTGACAACTGCAAATCTACCCGGTGATTTTTTACCTACAAAGATTTCTCGAGAAGCAATCTATGACAGTCTGGTCACAACCGTTGAAAAAAGTCTGCCATACCTCAAACTCACTGACAACAAGCTTTTGGCCACACGCTATATGGCATTTGCCTTATTGTCAAAACTTTATATAAATTCTGAAGTCTACACAGGAACAGCCCAATGGGCCAAGGCCGAAATGTACATTGATAGTCTATTGGCCGGGCCTTACAGTTTAGAATCTGATGTTTCTGCACCCTTCAAAACAAACAACGATCGCAGCAGCGAAATTATATTCTCCATTCCTTACGACGAAGATAATTTTGAAGGTTTCAGAATTCATATGCGTACCCTTCACTACCAGCATAACCTAACCTTCGACATGCCTGTAGGCCCCTGGAATGGTTTTGCTGTCGTGCCGACCTTCTTCGACACATATGAAGACGCCGACCTTCGTAAGCAGCAATGGTTTATCTATGGCCCCCAATTCACCAGTTCCGGTGAAGAGATTATCGAAAGCATTACTGGCGAACCTTTGGTTATTGATCCATATCTGCCTGCATTATTTATGGAAGATGGAGCATTTACCCCTGCACAGATTCGTACAACAGGTGCACGTGCCGGAAAATACGAAATCAAAATGGGAGCCAAAGAAAACCTAAGCAATAATTTCCCCTTATTCAGGCTTACCGACTTCTACCTGATGAAAGCAGAAGTTGTGATCCGTCAGGGTGGAAATGGAGATCAATGGATAAACCCGATTCGTGAACGCGCCGGTGTTGCCCCCTGGTCGGGTGCCACTATTGACCAATTGCTTGCCGAGCGGGGTCGTGAGTTGTGGCTCGAAGGCCATCGCCGTCAGGATCTTATCCGTTATGGAAAATGGGAAAACAGCTGGTGGGAAAAACCTGCTACTGACGGTTCAAAAAGAACCTTCCCCATTCCCAAATGGGCGATTGATGCCAATCCAAATCTAGGAAACTAATTATTATTTTTGCATTCAAACAATTAACCCTTATTTAATCACTAATTAAAATCATTAACACTATGAAGAAAAGTAGTTTTTTAAGTGCATTCAAACTCTCATGGACAGTGCTTTTGGCATTTGCCCTGGTTGTTTCTGCCTGCAAAAAGGACGATGACGACGATGATGATAACCCTCCGGTAATCGTTCTCGACGGAATCTATGTTAAAGGAGGAAGCACTCCATTTGCTGACTTCGATGCCAAAGGCATGATGAAGGCCACCCGCAACGAGGTGAACCAGACAGACCGCGCTCAGCTGCTCGAATTGTTTATCACCCTCAAAGCCGGTGACCCGGGATTCAACATTGTTAAAGTTGCCGGTGCAACTCGCACTACATACGGTCCGGGAGCCAACTGGGCAGTGGTTGGTGAAGCTGACCGTATCAACGATGAACCCAAGCTCGATTTCTGGCGCGGCGCAGTTGCCGAAACAGAAACAGCTTTCAAAGTTCCTGCTGACGGTCTCTACCATGTAGTTTACGATACCGAACTCGGAATCGCAGTTGTTGTTCCGGTTCAGTACTGGGGCCTTATCGGCGCTGCTACCCCGGGTGGCTGGGGCGGCGACACCCAAATGCCTGCCGGTGGTTTCGACATGAACACCATGACTTTTGAACTCACCGATGTAGCGCTTACAAAAGCTGACTTCAAATTCCGCTATTCAGGCGGATGGAAAGTTGTTATTGATGACAACGTTGACCTTGGAGAAGGTGTTGTAGGCGTTCGCGTGAACACCAACTACGGAGGTGCAGTAAATGCCCTCGTTCCCGGCGGCAACAATATTGCCAATGAAACCGGCGGAAAGTACACAGCCAAAATAGTTTGGACACTCGGAACAGGTTATGCTGCAACCCTCACCAAAACAGGCGAACTCGATGCATTCAACTATACTGATACAGAGCTCGGCCTTATCGGCGGCAGCCTGATCGTTGACGGCGCTTCTTGGGGATGGGAAAATGGTTACCAACTCCACAAACCCGTTGTTGAAAACGAAACCAACTACACATGGACATGGAGCAACATTGAATTTGCCATTGAAGGCGGTGGTTTCAAAATCCGTGAAGGTGCCGACTGGAATGGTCTCTCCTTTGGATATCCTCAGGTTGTTATGGCAGGCCTCGCTGCTGACGACTTTGAAACAAACGGCGATGGAAACTTTGTTCCTAAAGTAGATGGTGGTGTTTATGATATTACCTTCCACATTGATGCTGTAGCCGATGTCAAAACCTTTACCATCAATCCTGCCGGTGCTGCTCCCGAACTTTATATCCTTGGCGATGGCTCACTGGCCGGTTGGGACAACACCGCAGCGCTTCCGTTGACCGGAACAGACGGCAACTACACCATCACCACAACCCTCGGAGGTGCCGGTAAATACATCAAATTTATCACCACCCTCGGACAATGGGCACCACAATACGGAACAGATGGCACCGGAACATCAACCGGCGGGCCACTGGTATTCCGTCCGACCGAATCAGAACCAGATCCGGCCGCTATCCCATGTCCGGATGCAGCTGGTGATTATGTGATAACAGTAAACACAACAGCTCTGACCTATACAATTGCACCTGCTAAATAAGCAGATGTCAAAGGATTTTCATCAAAGGCCGCCCTCCCGGGGCGGTCTTTTTTTTCGTTCGTATGATCCATTGGGACTACATGTAAACTCCCCGGAAACGAAATTCATAAAAATAGTGTTGTAAGAAAATCATGTTTAACCGCAAAGTGCGCAACGATATTTACCGCAGAATGCGCAAATGAAACAACCGCAAAGTTCGCTAAGGGCATGTGTCTGGCAAAGTGTTGGGTAATTCATATATTTCTCTGCGTCCTTTGCGCCTCCTTTGTGTTCTTTGCGGTTAAAAACAAATTAGCCGTACCTTTACGGTACTTAAGAAACATAAATTCATATGAAAATCACTTTTCTGGGTGCAGCACAGGAAGTAACGGGAAGCAAACACCTCCTGACAACCCCAACCGGCAAAAAACTCCTGCTTGATTGCGGCAGCTTTCAGGGAAAAGGGCTTGCTACGGACGAAAAAAACCGTAAACCCGGTATCGATCCGGCCTCTGTGGACCACATCATCCTCACCCATGCCCACATCGACCATTCCGGCATGATCCCCTATTTTTACAAACAAGGATTCAGGGGCTCGGTGATCTGCACCCATGCCACGCGCGACCTTTGTGCCATCATGTTGGCCGACAGTGGTTTTATACAGGAACATGATACCCGTTGGTTTAATAAAAAAAGATTAAGACAAGGCCTCCCTCCCGTTGAACCAATCTACACCAAGCAGGACGCCCAAAAATGTATGGAGCTCTTTATAGGTGTTTCTTACAACAGAAAATTCAGAATTGATCAGGAAATCACAGTAAGCTTCACCTACACAGGGCATCTTCTCGGAAGTGCCGTGGCAAATATCCGGATAACCGAAAAGGACAAATCCACCACTATAGCTTATACCGGCGATATTGGCAGGGAAACTAACCGCATCCTTATTCCACCCGACCCTTTCCCTGCTTGCGACTACCTGATCTGTGAATCAACCTATGGCGACAGATTGCATGAAGACAATATTGCGTCGGAAGGAAGGCTGCTGCAGATCATTCACCAGACCTGTGTGGTTCAAAAAGGAAAACTCATCATTCCATCCTTTGCCATCGGGCGCACTCAGGAACTTGTTTATGTATTGAACAACTTTTATAACGAAGGTAAGCTTCCACGCGTTAAAATATATGTGGACAGCCCGCTGGCCGTAAACGCCACCGAAATATTCAGGATGCACCCCGAATGTTTCAATGCAGATGTGCTCGAAGTTATATCCGACGATCCTGACCCTTTCGGGTTCTCCAGTCTGACATACATCACAAAGGTTGAACAATCCAAGAAACTGAACGAAAGCAAGGAACCCTGTGTCATCATATCAGCATCGGGCATGATGGAAGCCGGCCGCATCAAACACCATCTTGCAAATAATATCAGTAATCCAAACAACACTATACTCGCTGTAGGTTACTGCGCTCCCGAAACGCTTGGGGCACGACTTCTTGCCGGAGTCAGGAACATATCCATTTTCGGATTTCCACATGAGGTAAAAGCCCGTATTGACAAGATTGATTCTTTCAGCGGACATGCCGATTATTCCGAAATGCTCAGGTTTCTGCAATGTCAGCAACCCAAAAGCATCCGCAAAACCTTCCTCGTTCATGGCGATCCAGAGGCACAGAAATTCTTTCAAAAACAACTGAAAAAGAATGGCTTCAGGAAAGTTGAAGTACCTGCACCCGGAGAAACTTTTGAACTCACTTGAACAGGCACAAACCGGACATTGAGGTTTAATAACGATCCATCCAGTTGCTGTCAGATTGGGACTTGCAACCGTTTGCACATAAGCATAGCTTAGTTTTAGGCTAACCACAACTTTATCGCTGGCAGATTGTTATCTTTGTAGTCTAACCTAAATCAGCAGTAGCATGAACTCCATCCGATTCCTATTCTTTGTATTGGCCCTGTCGTTTTCCACAATAACTCAGGCGCAGCTTATCACGGCCGACCCTCCGTTTCCTACTGATAACCAACAGGTAATCATAACATTCAATGCAGCTGAAGGCAGTGGAGGCCTTGCAGGCTACACCGGTGATGTGTATGCCCACACCGGTGTGATCACCAACAACAGCAGCAGCGGCTCCGACTGGAAATACGTTGTCGCCAACTGGGGTGTAAACATACCTAAAGCAAAGCTGACTAGGATTTCCACCGACCTGTACACACTGACTATTGGACCGTCCATACGCGAGTATTATGGTGTGCCGGCCGGAGAAACAATATTGAAAATGGCTTTTGTGTTCCGCTCAGGAACACAGGTTGGCGGTGCATGGCTTGAAGGAAAAACTGCCCAGAACGGCGATATCTTTTACGATGTTGCAGAAGGCGGACTTAATGTCAGTATCATTTCACCCGAACAAAAACAGATACTTGCCGAACTTAACGAAACCATTCAGGTAACCGTTGCCTCGTTTGATGCAGATTCAACTGTGCTTACGATTAATAATCAAAGAGTTGCAGCTACAACCACAACAAGCCTTAATTATACTTTCAATGCAGCAGATTATGGTTCGTTTAAGTTTATTGCCAGGGCATACGGTACCGAAAGCATTGTCGCTGATTCATTTGCCTGTTTCGTACGCACTCCCGTGACTGTAGCCGAAAAGCCCGCCGGCACTATTGATGGGGTAAACTATATTAATGACAACAAAGTTGTTCTATCACTATTTGCTCCTTTTAAAAACCATGTTTTTGTCATCGGCGATTTCAACAACTGGGCACTCGACAATTCAAACTATATGAAGCGAACACCCGACGGGACAACCTACTGGCTCGAAATTGACGGCCTCGAAGCCAGTCGCGAATATATTTATCAGTTTCTTGTCGATGGCGAACTGCTAATTGCCGACCCATATGCACACAAAATTTTAGATCCCTGGAACGACAGTTATATCAGCAATACGACCTATCCTGACCTCATTCCCTATCCCACCGGCAAAACAACCGGAATTGCTTCTGTTTTTCAAACCGCACGCGAAGAATACAACTGGGAGGTGGTAAATTTCAACCCACCCAATCCTGGTGATCTGATTATTTATGAGCTCCATATCAGGGATTTTGTGGCTACACGCGACATCAAAACAGTGATAGATACGCTGGATTATCTGGAAAAACTCGGAGTAAATGCAATTGAACTTATGCCCATCAACGAATTTGAAGGCAACGACTCATGGGGCTACAATCCATCATTTTATTTCGCTACCGACAAAGCCTACGGGCGCATAAACGATTATAAAAGATTCATCGATGAATGCCATAAAAGAGGAATCGCTGTTATCATTGATATGGTGCTCAACCATTCTTACGGTCAATCGCCGCTGGTACAGATGTATTTCGACCCCACGGCCGGCGAATATGGCCAACCCACAGCACAAAATCCCTGGTACAACCAGACTTGTCCGCACCCACCTTATTGCTGGGGTTATGACTTTGATCACTTAAGTATTCATACACAACAATTTGTTGACCGTGTGAATGCCTTTTGGCTCGAAGAGTTCAAAGTGGACGGATTCAGGTTCGACTTCACCAAAGGGTTCACCAATGTGCAGTCGGGTTGGGAAGGATCGCAATATGATGCTACCCGCGTTGCCATTCTCAAACGTATGGCCGATCGTATCTGGGATGTGAATGACAATGCTTATGTAATCCTTGAGCACTTTGCCGAGAACTCCGAAGAAATTGAACTCTCCAACTATGGCATGATGCTTTGGGGAAATATGAACCACAGCTACAACGAAGCCACCATGGGTTGGAATGCGAATTCGAATTTCTCGGGTGTTTCCTACAAACAGCGCGGGTGGTCAAAACCCCATCTGGTTGGCTATATGGAAAGTCACGATGAAGAAAGACTCATGTTTAAAAACATCACGTACGGAAATTCATCAAACCAGTGGCACGATGTGAAAAAACTGGATATTGGCTTGAAGCGCAACGCTATGGCAGCAGCGTTTTTCCTGCTCGTCCCCGGCCCGAAAATGATCTGGCAATTTGGGGAACTGGGATATGATGTGAGCATTGACGAACCATGCCGTGTTTGTCCAAAGCCCATACGATGGAATTATTATCAACAGTTCGACAGAAGACAATTGTACCTGTATTACAGTTCTTTGATTGCACTACGCAAATCACATGATGTGTTCAAAACAGAAAATATTACCATGACTACCGCCGGTGCCATGAAACGCATCAGCCTGATTCATCCGGACATGTCAGTGATAATCCTGGGCAACTTTGGCGTAACCGCTGCCGACATCAATCCTCAGTTTACGGCAACAGGTGCATGGTATGACTATTACAACAACAGCACACTGAATGTGGCCAACACCTCCGATCCTATCAACCTTCAGCCCGGAGAATTCAGGATTTATACCACACAAAAGCTTGACTGGCCTTCGTTTGTGGGCATTGGCGAACCTATAGAAGACATGAACACGAACAGCAGACTGTGGCCGAATCCATCCAGTGGCACCATCTATGTTGACCTCGATGTTCCATCTGCCGATAATTATACCATCAGCCTGCTCAGCATTTCGGGCCAAAAAGTGGAACAGCTGCTTGACAAGCGATTTGAAAAAGGCCTGCACAGCTTAACCTTTAATCCCGAACTATCACCTGGAATGTATCTGTTGGAAATTAAAAGCAGAAATAACCGCGAACTGTTGAAGTTTGTCCGCTGAGCTGCCGCTTACGGTTTTTCCTGACTACAAACCGTAATCCGTTCAAAACTGATTTCGGAATTATATGCCTTGTAGCTTATTTCGATATTCCCTTCTTTAACTGTGCCTTCCGATCCTGCATGTATGGTTGCTTCAACAGGTAATTCTATGGAGACAAAATAAGGCGTTGTCGGATTGCTAATGGCAACCAATCCGTCGATGCCATAATAATAAAACACGGCAACTTCATAATCCCCCTCAGCTTTCAAGAGATACTCAACCGTTACATTTTGTGGGGCAATCAGGGTATCAGTTGCCATAATGCATGTAATAACAGGAACTTCTGTTTCCTCCCGACACGAGGTAGTCAGCAGAAAAAGTGCTGCTGCAAATGCCAAAAAAAACACTTTGATTTGCTTCATGGGCTATATTTGTTTGAGAAATTCATCTTTATCAACTATGTAACGGGTGTGTGAGCCATGACCAACAAGAATACCATCATCAAAAACCAGTACTTCAAATTCTATCTTTCGTCCGGTACTTTCGGTCACCTGACTTTCACAGCGCAGTTTATGCCCAACAGGTGAAGCCCTCAGATGCCTTATGTTTACAGCAGTTCCAACAGTTATGGCATTCTCAGGAAGCAGTTCAGCAACACTTTTCATGGCTGTGGTTTCCATGAAGGCAACCATTGCCGGGGTAGCGAAAACGTCTACCAGGCCTGAACCATAACGACTGGCCGTATCGCTTTCCGTAACGGTCATTTCCTGCATGCCTTTCAACCCGGGAGTGATCTTTGTATTCATAATCAACTGTTTTGCTTGAAATTGAGCTTTATTGTCTGTTTCAAATCCGGATGAAGGCTCAGTGCAACCGGGCAATTTCTGGAGATATGTTCAATTATCCTGAGGTGGCGCTCGGTGTATGGAAAATCCGGAAAATCAATTTCGATGATTACTTCAGCAATACGCCTTGGGTCTGATGCCATTACCTTAGTAACTTTGGCTTCGGCTCCGTCGATACTGAATCCGTGTTCGCGGCCCGAAATCCCCATAATCGTCATCATGCAACTACATAATGATGAAGCCACCAGATCAGTCGGAGAAAAAGTTTCGCCTTTGCCTTTATTGTCCACCGGGGCATCAGTGACAACTATGGTACCCGACTGAAGGTGTGTCATCTCGGTTCTGAGCTCAGAAGTATAGTGAATATTAAATGAATGCATGGTTGTAATTTTGGACAAAAATAGGTTATTCGGACGTGGTATGGAATGTAGCTCCATTAATCAGATGCCGGAATAATTGTTGTTTTTAAATCGTTAAGTATATCAGTTGCATAAAAAAAGCCCCCCGATTCACATCGGAAGGCCCAAACCAAATTAAAACAAAACGTTTGGTCGTATCTTGAAAATTATTTTTTGTCGTCGTCGCAACCACTTTTCTTTTCTGAACTGCAGCAGCTTTTCTTGGTTGTACAGTCACCTTTTTTGGCCTTATCATCTTTCTTGGTTGCTTTCTTCTCATCATCCTTCTTCTTATCGTCATCCATTCTTGCCATTTCGATGCCGGTGGTGGCAGCTACAACGGTTTGTACAGAGGCGGCTCCAAAGGCCAGGAAAGCGATCAATGCGAGACTTAATGCTAATTTCTTCATGAGTTTGAATTTTTTATAGGTTACTTATTTGCTGACAAAAATACATCCGTCAACTAACTTCGTCTGTTAATGGGCTGTTAAATACTGTTAATGATATGTTAAGAACGTCAAAAACACCTGTCCCCTCCGTAATTTTGAAGCCTGAAGCTGTGTATGATGAAGAAAAGCCTCTTTAAACTGATCATTTCTGTTGCTTTGTTATCTCTTTTCGGGGTTGTGTTTACTCAGGTTTATTGGGTGCGTAATGCATTGTATCTGAAGGAAGAACAGTTCAAAGGCAGTGTCCTTATCGGCATGAAGAGTGTGTTGAATCAATTGATTCTATTGCATAACGATTCGACATTAAAGCAATTGCAGTCGCCAGATCCGTGCATCATTGAAAAGACACATGTTACGGATGTTATCCGCCCCGACAGGCTCGATTCGCTGATGAGACTTGAGATGGGCTGCATGAAAATAAACAAGGACTACGAATACGCCATTTATAACAAACGAACCGGAAGGTTTTCCATGGGAAGCTATGGCGAAGACACTGACAATCTGATACATTCGGAACATCAAATCAGCATAAGCGCTTTGTTTTCACCTGGTGATTATTACATGACCGTGTATTTCCCAAATCAGCAGGCAATGATTCTCAAACAAATACTTGGCTGGATGTTGTTGTCGGCCGGATTCATTGTGTTGGTTTTCCTGAGTTTCTGGTACACTGTCAGCACAGTCTTCCGTCAAAAGAAACTTTCGGAGATGAAAACTGATTTCATCAATAACATGACACATGAGTTTAAAACACCCATTTCAACCATCTCGCTGGCTGCCGAAATGCTGATGAAACCCGAAGTGAATCAGTCAGCCGACAAAGTAAGCAGGTATGCCTCAGTAGTGTTCGACGAAAACAATCGTCTTCAGAAACAGGTTGAGCAGGTGCTTCAGATAGCCACTATAGATAAAGGAGAAGTTAAGCTCAAACTAAGATCTGTTGACATTCATCGCCTGCTCGACAAGGCCACGGAGATATTTGATCTGCAAATAAATGAAAAGAATGGGCACATCGAAACACGCTATCAGGCTGAGCCGGGCGAGATATCAGGCGACAGAATGCACCTTATGAATGTGTTCTCGAATCTGATTGACAATGCGATTAAATATTCGGACAAACCACCTGTAATAACCATCTCGACCGAATCGGATCGTCATGGTGTTTATGTACATGTTGCAGATCAGGGCATTGGCATAGCCACACAAAATCAGCATTTGATCTTTAAAAATCTATACAGGGTACACACCGGTGACCGTCACGATGTAAAAGGTTTCGGGCTGGGTCTTTATTATGTGAAACGCCTTGTTGAATTGCATCAGGGCAATATCAGTGTAGAAAGCGAACCGGGCAAAGGTTCCAGATTTACTGTATTTTTGCCATACATCAACGAACATAATCCGGTCAGCGATGAATAAAACCCATCAGAAAATTCAGATTCTTGTGGTTGAGGACGATCCCAATCTGAGTATGCTGCTTCAGGACTATTTGGAATTAATGCAGTTCGAAACACAGTTGGCTACTGACGGGGAAGAAGGACTTCGAAAATTCAAAAAGGGCAAATTTGACCTCTGCATCCTCGATGTTATGCTTCCCAAGATGGACGGGTTTACATTGTCAGCAGCTATCCGCGAGAAAGATCCTTCCGTTCCGATCATCTTCCTTACAGCAAAATCGCTCAAAGAAGACCGCATCAAAGGCTTTCAGCTTGGATGTGATGACTACATCACCAAACCTTTCAGCACCGAAGAGCTCAACCTTCGTATCAGAGCGATCATGCGTCGTTGCGCCAGAACACCTTTTCAGGAATTTAACGACGAGGAAGATCAGTATCAGATTGGCAGGTTTACTTTTGATCTTTCGAATATGGTACTCAGATCAGAACATGGCGACCAAACCCTGACCCGTAAAGAAGCTGCCCTGCTCAAATTGCTTTGCCTGAACAAGAATAAATTACTCACACGCGATATGGCCCTCAAGACTGTCTGGGGCGAAAGTGATTATTTCATTGGCCGGAGTATGGATGTTTTTATCACACGTCTGCGCAAATACCTCCGCGACGACCCCGATGTAAGCATCATAAACATTCATGGAAGTGGATTCAGGCTGGAGGTAAAGGAAAATAATGCAGAAAATCTGCAACGTGAATAACATTGTACCTGAGTGTTTTTTAACTGAACATCGACATTTTTTCAATACCTGAACTGCACTTTTTATCCCTTTTACAATTTTTGTGCTTATTTTAGCACTCCTAAATTCAACCATTGAAAAGCAATTTAGCATTGATTGTAACCGGCACAATCTTTTGGATGTGTGCATCATGTAACTATGGCATCCCGGAACGGTCATCAGTTGACATGATGTTTCATGTAGACACGGCACGGCTGGCGCAGCAAGCATTTTATTCCAATACTGCAGAACTTGGCGTTTATCCACCGGCCGGATGGGATTCTGCCGACAGCAGGCAGTTTTTTTCTGACACTATAGCAAACAATTTGTTTGCCGGCATTAAGGCAATGTACTACGCGCCGGAACAAGAAAACATGCTGCTAGTTCAGGATTATCCGTCATCTGATACTGCCCTCGTAAACCGCATTTTCAAAGATCCGAACACATGGTACAATTCGGATTCCACTTGGAGTTCAGTGATGAGTGACAGCTTCATCTATAAAAGCCTCGCAATGCAACAAATTGTTTTGCAGAATCCTCAGCTTGTTGTGTTTAAAATTTTTATCCGCAATCAGCCAGGGATACTGGAGCTCAATTATGTTGTAAAAACCGGCGCAAGCCCTGAAACCATGAAATCTGTAGAATCCTCAATAGGTTCAGTTTATTCATTAACCAATTAAATTTATAACTTATGAAAAAAATCAAATTCTTGTTTGTAGCATTATCTCTTGCTGTTGCATTGTCATCGTGTATGACTACCATTCACACAGTTGGCTCAGGTGCTAAAACAGGTGTTACTGTTGCTGAAAAACAATGGTACGCTCTTTTTGGCCTGATTCCGATCAACAATGTAGATTCCAAACAAATGGCCGGAGGTGCCTCTGATTACACCATTAAGGTGCAGGTTAAATTCATTGATTATGTAATCTCAGCTTTTACTGGCATTGTCACTATCAATGTTCAGACTGTAGAAGTTAAAAAATAAATGTATTGCCATTCAGGCTTATTGGCCTGACCGGACATGGAGGTTATCAGGATTCACAGGTTTGATTCATCTATAAAACGCCATTTTTCTTGCAAAAGAACAATGGCGTTTTTCCTATTATCCTTTTATTCAAGCATATCTTGTATTATTGGAGGTGCAAGGCTTTTGACAACATCTGTTTCCTTTTTTAATAAGTTGAAAGCATCAAAGCGATAGCCTGCAAAAATCCTGAAATAAGCGTAATTCGCGTTTGTTGTTACTGAAGTGCTGTGTTGCTTTTTCGATGATTGGGACATTGTAAGTTCGGCCCCTGCAAAAAACTTTCGTGAGTTATATCCAATTGCAGCACGTTCCAGTAGTCGGAACAATACATTAGAAGAATGTGCAGGATACTCAATTCCATCCTGATAGGTCCTTAGTTTGGTGTATTGCAGGCCGATTCCGGGAAACAGACCGAAAAAAGTGTAAAATCCATGTCTAAAAACAAAAGCATGTGCATAGCTGGGGGACAGAACAATGTCGAAATTAGTTGATCGCTGCCCTGAGAAATGAGTTTGTCCGGCCTTTATGTTGTCCGTTTCGTAGTATTCATAAAATAAAAAGGGAAGGAAACTTCCGGCACTCCGCAACTGCATCTCTGTCTTGCTGCTTGCTGCCTTCAATGAAAGGTTTTTGTTCAGTTTGTAACCTGTTGCTCCTTTTATAGATGCTGTTTTTAATTCAGGGAATGTTATATAGGCATCTTTGCCCTCAACCCAATTCTGATCGTAATCTATTGTGTTATGCAGATAGTAGCCCTTAACATAATTAAACTGCACATCCTGATACCAGTGTCCGGGCTGAAGTGTAATACCAAAACCAATGGCACTCGTTTTGCCCTGCATCTTGGTATCATTGTTTCCGGGGATGAATGACGGTTTATATCCCAAACCAATTGAAATGAACCTATAGCTCAAGGACATTCTGGTACTAATACTGATGTTTGGTCGTATGTCGTAAAGAAAGCCATTTCCAACCACTTCAAAACGTGTATATTCCGTATGACCATCCAATTTAATATTCAAAAGCGTGTCAACTTTTTCAATGTAATCTGTTCGTGGACGTAATTCAACTTCAACTGCTGTCTTCTGTGCGAATACACCTGCATAAGGCAAAAGAAGCAGTATTATAATCCCTAAAACGTATAATTCACTGATCCACTGGTCAAATCGGATAGACATTCTCATTGCATTCTTTCCTCCAAAACACCTTAATTCTCTTAATACAGCCGTTAAAGCTTTTTATACTGCGACTCTTAAAATAAACAGGTAAAGATAACGCGGCATGTTTAATAGCTGAGGTTATACAGCCAAAATGATAAATTGTTTACAGATCGGGGCAGATATTTATGCGATAAGGTCTGCAAAACATTTGACGTTCACTTTTATCTGTGACTACTTCTTTGATATGTTGTTATGTTCACCTGAAGACTCATTGCAAAATGTGCTTGCCATTGTGAACTTCAGGGCTTGATTAATATCGTTTGTTTGTATAACTCAAGATACTCCTTAACCGTATCATCCAAATGAAACTGAACATTTGGCTTTTCCTGCCACATACCCTGCTTTGCCCTATGCAGGGCATCAACCAACTGCGGAATACCCAGCGAGCTAAGGTGAATGAATTTTCCGCTAACCACTTCGGGCAAAGCTCCTCTGCCAGAACTAATCACCGGAATACCGAGTGCAACGGCTTCGGCTGCGGCAAAACAAAACCCTTCATTATAGCTTGGGATAACAACACAATCCGCCTGCTGAATCTTTTCGAACACTGCTGATCGGTCAAGATGGTGAAAAACCTCCAGTCGCTCTTTATGCCTGAATGAGTTGATCATTCTTTCAGTGTGTATGAAAGCATCGGTATTATGACGCGGGACAATCAGACAGAAACGCGCTTCAGAATCCAAATCCATATACTCCTCAGCGGCTGGCAACAGCATATCAAGGCCTTTGGAACTTCCTGCTCGTCCGAAAAAAGCAAAAGTAAATGCAGTATTCGTCTTATTACTACCTCTTTCTGCAAACTCATTATAGTTAAGCCCGTTATAAATCCGGATAACTTCTTTTCTGGTATTTCTGAGGAGCATGGTGGTTGTATGGTTTGACACTCCAACAAAAACATTGAAATTTAACCTGATAAGTAATTGCTCAAACAGATAAAACAAAGGGCGCTGAAAACGATTCATGTATGGCAATGTAAACCAGAGCTTACCCCAGAATTCATGAAAAGTGACTACCACCGGTTTCCTGCACAGCCTTGCGGCAAGCCAGGCCGGCAAAGCAGCGTTGTACGAAGTGGTATGTACGAGATCGGTATGCTTCGCTTCGCGCAACAAGGAAAACACACTTAAAAAGGTGAACCAGAATCTGTTTCTGCCGGTTCGAAGAATCTTTAATTTTCCTGATATTTCAATTTTGTGAAGATCAGGTCTGTAGCGCGATGTAACGACAACAACCTCATGGCCTTGAGCAACAAGAGCGTCGGCCAGGCTGCCAAAGAGCTGCTCCACACCACCCACATAGGGTCTGAAATGTTCTACAGCAAATACAATCTTCATTGACCAGAAAATAGCATTGTAAAATGTTCGTCCATCATATGGGCCATATTTTCCCAGTTGAATCTTTCTGCATGCGAAAATCCTTTTTCAATAAGTTCGGAGCGGGAACTTTCATCCTCAGCAATATGCTTCATTAATCGGGCAAGGAGATCGTGGTCGGCCGGATCAAAATACAAAGCTGCGGGCCCTCCTGCTTCGGGAAGGCTTCCGGCATTGCTGCACAACACAGGACAACCACATTTCATGGCCTCGACAACCGGAAAACCAAAACCTTCATAAAAACTCGGAAACACAAATGCCAGTGCGCCAGCATACAGAAGTTGCAGGTGTTCGGCCGGAACATAGCCAGTCAGGATAATATCTTTCTGAAACGGATGTGTGCTCAACTCATCGAAAAAAGAACCTGATTTCCATCCTTTTGCACCAGTAAGTACAAGCTGGTGGTCAAGATTCGTTTGTTCCCGGAACAACTGATAGGCACGGAGCAATCCCCTCAGGTTTTTTCGGGGCTCAATTGTCCCGGCAAAAAAGAAATAGGGCCTGTCAATGCCGTAATTCAGCAATATCCTGGGTTCGGCTTCAACTTTCAGGAAAGGAGTAACCCCCGGATATACCATCGCTACTCGATTCGGAGCTACATTGGCATATTCGATCAGGTCAGCCGAGGTGGCCTTTGAATTTGTGACGATCAGGGAAGCTTTACGGAGTATTGATTTCAGTAGCAGCCGTTGGGCCATCTGACTGTGAAAGCGATGCCAGTGCGGAAACTTCACTGGAGTCAGGTCGTGGATCACGGTCACCCTTTTTATGTGTGCCGGAAGCATGAATGGTCCGAAATGCGCCGGTTCAACAACAATATCTGCCCCAATTTCTCTGGCCAGCGCAGGCAATTGAAAAAAAAGTCTGCTGGCCCTTCCACCGAAAAGTAGCTCAGGCATGGGGAGCACAATTTCAGTGATATTTTTGAACTCATTTGTTTTGTTTAGCCTTGCAACATAGTATTTATTGCCGGACTGAATATTATCGAGTACCCTGAGCCATTCACGGGTGTACACATGTATACCGGCATGCTGGTTGTCGAGCGGGTCGGCCAATACCAAGATGCGTGCATTCTGCGCCATCACAGAGTACATTTTGGGAGATCATCGTACAATACGGTCAATACCATGCGATATGGTTTAAGATTCATCGGTTATCGTGATTATCCTGATAACCTCGGCAATGATGAGTGCCAGTAAAGCCCCCCAGAGGATGCTCAGATAGGGATTGGAGACAAATGCACATTTCTCGAAATGGCAGCCGATAGTGCGGTAATACACAAAACCTCCCAGACCTCCCAGCAGCATTCCGGCAATACTCCAAACTGAAAACAAACCCAAAACAAGTTTTGGTTTAACTGCTTTCGCATTCAACTTTCGAAAAGTTTTCTTTTTCATGGCACTATAAATGCTCCCGGATTGCCTTTAGCAGGGCCTGTTTGCTTTTAACACCTGTAAACTTGTTCACTTGTTTGCCTTCTTTGAAAAGTATTAATGTTGGAATGGAACGTATGCCATACTGTGCAGCCATTTTTTTGTTGGCATCCACATCGATTTTGGCAATAACTGCTTTCCCGTCGAGTTCTTCGGCCATCTCGCTGAGCACTGGTGCCATCATGCGACAGGGCGCACACCATGCAGCCCAGAAGTCAACAAGCACAATACCTTTTGCTATGCCTTTGTCAAAAGTATCATCGGTTAAAGTGCGCAATTTACTGCTTTCGTCAGCAGGGTTAAAATTCTTCAGTTGCCTGTAGCGACGGACGGTGTTGATTATCAGATAGGCAAGCATGGCCGCTAACACAGCCCAGATAACATAGTTCATTGCAGCAGATTTGATGATACAAAGGTAAGGTAAAGGTATCCAATAAACCAGAAGGGTTTAAAAAAACCCTAAACAAGCAAGAGCTGCATACTGACGAACGTTTACAACCACCTCCTCTTTTTGAACATCAGCAGCATCACTAGCGCTACAGCTGCCATCAACAGCCAAATAGCAGCATAACCATACCTCCATTTAAGTTCGGGCATATGGACAAAATTCATCCCATATACCCCAACGATGAATGTAAGTGGTATAAAAATAGTACCGATTATTGTTAATACCTTCATAATCTGATTCATTCGATTGCTTTGTGCCGAATAAAACACATCCCTGATGCCGCTGTTCAGTTCACGGTATGTTTCCGTAATATCGATCATCTGCATCAGATGGTCGGCTACATCACCAAAATAGCGCAAGTTGTCTCTTTGAATCAAGGGATGGTCATCTCTTAGCATTTGGAGCATAGCATCACGAAGGGGATAAATGCATTTTCTGATAAAAAGCAGGTCTTTTCGGATGAAATGTATCGTATCGGCCACAATTTTGTCCGGCAGGGCACTCATGCCATCCTCAAGCTGGTCAATGGATTCACCCAATTGTTCTATCACCTTGAAATACTGATCGACAATCAGGTCTGTTATGGCATAAAAAAGATAGTCGGTATTCAGTGTACGTAATCGTCCCTCAGGATTTTCAAAACGACTAAACAGCGGATCAAATATGCGAAGATCGCTTTCATGAAAACTGATCAGCAGATTCTTTTTCAGGATCAGGCTTATTTGATCTGAGTTAATTTCGCTCCCCTTTTCTTCCTGATGCATGGTTTTAAGTGTCAGAAAGATCATGTCGGCTGTTGCCTCCGATTTGGGTCGCTGTCCTGTGTTCACTATATCTTCAAGTACCAGTGCGTCAATACCCAAATGTTTGCCGAGCATAGCAATGATCTGTTCGTCGTGTAATCCTGTGATACGCAACCATGTGTTTCTCTCTTTATTGATTTTTAGGTTGTTGACATCAATTTTTGATGTTATCTGATAACCATGCCTGTCATATTCGATCAAATCAGCCCATACTTCGCTGACTTTTATCTGTCCGATATGCACCAGACTTCCGGGTGCCAAACCCGTTTTTGCCGAACTACCTGCTTTGCCAAGTTTTCGTGCTGAACGCCGGAAAGTTTTTGTTTTTGGTTGTTTCATCTCACTAAGGATGTTTCTGTCTCCAAAAATATGGAATCCTGATCATTTTACACAGATCTTAAATCTACCTTTGAAGCCGAATCTGTTTTAAAATTAACACGTACAGTCATAATGAAAACTTATAAGTTATTTATGGTGGTTGCATTGCTAATCTTTTGGCAGCCGTTGTTTTCACAGTCAGATACTCAGGAAAGGGCATTGTTGCTGATTGATCTTCAGGAATTCTATTTCGAGGGAGGAGTAAGCCCCCTTTCAGAGGCTGATGAGGCAGTTGGCAGGGCGGCAATATTGCTTGATCATTTCAGAAAAAACAATGGCTTGATAATCCATGTAAAGCATGACTTTTCTCCCGGTGGTGATATACACAAAGCGGTTAGCCCGCTTAGCCATGAAAAAGTGATCACAAAAAAGGAAGTCAATGCGTTTATTAATACCGACCTGGAATACTTTTTGCGCCATCACGAGAAAAGAGAACTTGTGGTGGCCGGCATGCAGACACATATGTGTGTTGAGGCTGCCGTGCGGGCTGCAAAAGACCTAGGTTTTGCCTGCACAGTGATTTCCGATGCCTGTGCCACACGCGACCTCACAATTAACGGGAAAACGGTCAGTGCCGAAAACGTACATCTGAGTACATTAGCCACGCTTAACAGAACCTATGCGCGGGTCATGAGCCTTGAAGAATTTTTAAAGGTAATAGAAAACTAGTGTATGGCTGAGGCTTTATTTTAATTTTACCCGGGTGATTCCGTTCCCACCGGCTTCAACAGGAGCATCTTCAAAAGAAGCAACGGTTTTCTGTTTTGAAAGATATTCTCTGACGACTTTTCTGAGTATTCCGTTTCCTTTTCCATGAAGTATGCTGACTTCTTTCATGCTGATCAACAGAGCCTCATCGAGATATTTGGCAACCATTTCAATGGTTTCCTCGGCTCTTTTACCGCGAACATCAATGGTAAGCTGAAAATTTGCCGACTTCTCGTTCACATCGTCCATTACCGATAACTTCCCGCCCGAACGTTGGACGGCAAGGGTTTTCCTGTGCTCGGCCCTGCTCAGTTTTCTGAGTTTCTCAGGAGAGGTTCTCAGTTTAACCGAATGAAAACTGATCACTGCTTCATGTTCGGAGATTGAAAGCAATTCGCCGCTCACTTCCAGTTCGTCGATACCGACAAGATCGCCTGGTTTCAGGTCGCCGGGTTGTTCCGTTTTCTGGTCATCAACAACAAAAGGTTGCTTTACTAAATCATCTGCCTGTTTGACAAGTTCTGATTTCGACTGCTGTAATGTTTCCCGCAACTGCTTTGTTTTTTCCTTTTCGGCTTGTGACTCTCTGATTTCTTTGATCGTATGTTCTATTTGTCTGTTCGCCTTGTCGATCAGGTCTTGTGCCTCGCGACCGGCTTCGCTGAGCAGTGTTTTTCGTCTGTCTTCAAGTTGTCGGAGCAACCTCTTGTACTTTTCAATCACTTCGTTGAGCAGTATATCAGCCAGTCGGAGTTCAGTTTGTTTGCGTGCTACCTCCTTTTTATCGACCTCAAGTTGTTGCAACTGCATATCGAAGTTGAGTTGCGATTGTCCGGTAATATCAGCAGCTTTCGATAAGACATCTTCAGGAAACCCAATCTTCCGGGCAATCTCGAATGCAAACGAACTGCCCGGCCGGCCGGTCTGAAGCAGGTAAAGCGGCTGCAACCTGTTTGAGTCAAACAACATGGCTCCATTGATGATTCCCGGATTTCTGTCGGCCATCAGCTTCAGGTTGGCATAATGAGTGGTGACCACTCCGAATGCCTGCTTATGGTTGAGTGTATCGAGAACAGCTTCGGCAATGGCTCCTCCCAGCTGAGGCTCGGTGCCTGTTCCAAATTCATCAATCAGAAAGAGTGTGGAAGGCGAAGTGTGACCAATGAAATACTTCATGTTTATCAGATGCGAGCTGTAAGTACTCAGATCATTCTCGAGCGACTGTTCATCGCCTATATCGATAAAGATACGCTCGAAAATACCACACACGGAATTCTGTTTCATGGGAACCGGGAGGCCACACTGCACCATGTATTGAAGCAAGCCGATGGTTTTCAGGCACACCGACTTGCCTCCGGCATTGGGCCCTGAAATCACGAGTATGCGCGCATCTCTGCTGAGTGAAATATCGAGCGGCACAATGCTTTTGTGCTGCTCCAGAAGGGTAAGGTACAGCAACGGGTGCATGGCTCCAATCCAGTCGATTACCGGCAAATTATCTATGTTCGGTTTCACTGCATTGATTTTCAAAGTGAGCCTGGCTTTGGCCTGTGTCGCATCCAGTTTTCCAATCAAATGCCAAACATCAGACAAAAGGGGCAAATGAGGCCTGACGAATGAGGTAAAAGTCGTCAGAATACGCAGTATTTCACGTTTCTCAGCATATTCAAGTTCCCTGATCTCGTTATTGGTATCGAAAATCTCTGCAGGCTCTATATATACGGTTTGTCCGCTTGAGCTTTCATCATGGATGAAACCTCTGAGCCTCCTTTTGTCAGATGCCTTTACCGGAATCACCATTCGGCCATTACGGATAGTAATATCGACCTCAGCATCGGCCCAGCCCTGTTGTTTGGCTTCGCCCAGCATCTGCCTGATCCGTTTTTCGACCCCGGATTGCCTGCGCCTGATTTCCTGACGTATTTCGGCCAGTTTCGGACTGGCGCTATCGGGCACCTGACCCTTGTCATCCGTAAGCCGTTCCACTTCCTTTATCAGGGAGGGAGACAATTCAATACCCGAACACATTTCAAGCAGCGGGCCATACTGTTCTTTGGCTTCGATTCTTAAAAAGCGCAGAAACGGAACGAAAACCTTCAGGCTAATCTTCAATTCGTACAAGGCTTCCAACTCGATTACTGTTCCCTGAACCCTGATGCGCGCCAATTCGTCCCTGAGGTCAGAAACATCACGAAGGTTCAACGGATGGCCGCTTTGAATGAGTATTACGAATGAAATAGTTTCATCCAGACTCCTGTTAATTACTGCAGGTTGGGCAGAAAACACAATCTCTTTTGCACGCTCAGTTCCCATAGAGGTCTGGCAGGCATCTTCGATCAGGAGCCGTATTCCGGTAAAACCAATTTTGTCTTCAAAATGTGACGGATATATCATCTGATTCTGATAGCTATCATTCGTTTGACAAAGGTAAGCAATCACCACATAGACAAGAAACCATAAAAAAAAACCGCACTGTTCGAAATGTTCAAGCAAACCTTGTACATTTAAGCCATGATTACAATTGAAATATGTGCCAACTCAATTGCTTCTGCCGTTCATGCCCAAAATGCAGGGGCGCACAGGATTGAGTTATGCGAAAGTCTCGAAACCGGTGGCCTGACACCATCGGCCGGCATACTTTCGCTGGCAAGAGAAAGGCTGAATATTCCGGTTCACGTGCTCATCAGGCCCCGAAACGGCGATTATTGCTATGATGAAGCTTGTGTTGAGGTCATGCGCAGGGATATCGCGTTTGTTCAGTCACTCGGCTTCGAAGGCATAGTTATCGGTGCATTGCAACCTGATGGAGCACTCGACACCACAGTTTTGGATCAGTTGCTTGAAGTCGCCGGTAACATGAGCGTAACTTTTCACCGAGCATTTGATGTGGCTGACAACCCTTTCTCACTAACAGAAAAACTGATTGAAAGAGGCATTGAACGCATCCTTACATCAGGGAGACAACCAACGGCAATGGAAGGTTATGATTTCATTGCGCAGATGCAACAAAACTTTGGAAACAAGATCAAAATTATGGCCGGAAGCGGAATCAATTCAGGGAATATTATAAGCTTATTGAGACATACCGGAGTA
The DNA here is from genome assembly GCA_024710405.1 of Bacteroidales bacterium. Lineage (GTDB taxonomy): Bacteria > Bacteroidota > Bacteroidia > Bacteroidales > F082 > UBA6192. Next base: position 20,638 of record JANJUV010000010.1, on the reverse strand, counting down.
AAAGAATGTCATCTTTCAGCACGCAGAGTCATTCAAGGTAATCTTGTGCCCCATACATTTTCAAAACTGAAGAACGAGTTAGTCAGATTTGAGACCGACCCTGATGAAGTTCGTAAGATTATAGATCTGACTTCAGGATTTATTCAGCCTGTTTCTGGTCGCCCGGAACCTCGTCAAGGCCATATTTTTCTCTGACTTCTGTACAGGTTTTCGAATTCTGACGTTCTTCCTTCAGAATCTCTCCAAAAAGCTTGCGCTGCTCTTCGTTCATCCCGTATTTTTCGTTCATGGACGCTGATAGTTGTTGTTGCTCGCGACGCAACTGAACGTACAATGAGTCGCTGTTTACCTGCTGGGTACCTTCCCTGAGTAATTCAAGCATTCTGCCTCGGGCTTTACAACTTACCTCTACCATTTGCTTTGCATCCTTGCGCATTTGTTTTTCCAACTTTTTCTCAGGCGAGCTGCATGCAGTTATAATCAGCATTCCTGCCAGAAATAATGAACTTACCAATGATTTCATCATAATGATCGTGTGTTTGATTATTTATTTGGTTTTTGCTGAGGTTTGCGACCTGCCGGACGGCCTTGCTGACCTGGCTTTCGCTCTCCATCGCCTCCTCTACGGACATTGAGCATTTTCTGGCAACTGGTCAGTCTCTGTCTGGCTTCTTCCTGAAATTTTTCGTACTTAACCTTTTTTCCCGCGTCAGACTCATACTTTTTTGCCAGACGGGCTTCCATAATGTCGAGATGACGATGAAATTCGGCAGATTCGTTCACTCTGGCCTGATTACCCGTTTCGCCAGCGATTATTCTTGCTGCCCCGGCCTTGCACCTGCATTCTGTGATCGCATAGGCATCAGCTTTGATGGCCTCAGCCTCCGACTTGCGCTTCTTACCAGATTGGGCATGAACAGACACAGACAACAACATCAGCCCAACGAATATTAAAATCAACCTCATGATATTCAAATTTTTGTCAATAATAGTTCACAATAATTGTGGATACAAAGATATACAAGACATTTATTAGCAGGCTTTCTTTAAAGCATAATTCCACATATTGCTGTTGTTGAATCTCTAAATCATTCAAAAACTATCTTACTTCTTCCCTTCCGTCCCTGTACCGTGCAAACCTTCCCCTGTCTGCAGGGTGCACATGATCATACTCAGGCCAGGGCCATCCGCCAAAACCATCTTTCTGAAAATCAATATACGCCTGTTGTATCTCGATGGGGCTGTTCATCACAAACGGTCCATATTGATACACTGTTTCGTTTATCATCCGTCCCTGAAGCATTAACACATGGCTCTGTCCGGTCCCTCCTGAAATTACAATTTCTACATCTGCCTTCAGTTCAATCGCATGACCCGATTCAAAGGATTCGTTATCAACTTGCAAGGATTGTCCGCGGTAAAAATACAGCACACGGCTTACATTCTTTTCTGATGCCGGAATGTTCAGCTTTGTGTTTGCACCCATGTGTATATTCCAGATATTAACTTCGTTGTGAGGGTCAGCTGCCCATGAATCAGGCGCCGGATCCGGAGCTAAGGTACCGTTCCAACGTCCGGCAATCAGGTCAATGGTAGTTTTGGCACCGTCATTACCTTCTATTTCAACTACCGGTATTTCTTCGGCCCAAAGCATTTTAAAACAAGGCTCAGCCATTTTGGAGGCCGACGGAAGATTGAGCCAAACCTGAAAAAGTTCCAGCGGGTTTTCTTCTATAGCGTTCAGCAACGGAAACATCTCGCTGTGTTGGAGTCCTGACCCGGCAGTCATCCACTGAACATCTCCGCGTCCATAGCGCCCTGCCTGTCCGTGCGAATCAGAATGATCAACCAAACCCTCAGTCACAATAGTAATCGTCTCGAAACCCCTATGCGGATGAGCAGGAAATCCGGGTATCCGATGACCATGATACATCCTCCATGGAAGTCTGGCATCAAAATCCTGTCCTATCTGACGCCCTTTGAGTGAGGCATTTGGAGCCATCATTCCATTACCCACAGGATATCGGTCGCGGTGATGAGCACAAAATATAAATGGATTGAGCACCGGCCATGTGAATCCAAGTGGTTTGACCGATAATATATAGTCTGACATTTGATCTGATTTTATTTCTGTGCATATGATTTCTCAAAATTAGTAGTTTTTCTGCGAACCATAACGATTCAGAATCATGCATTGCCTGTCCTTGGCTATAACTGTCATGTCATATTCCGTCGTATTTTTGCATGTTTAATTAACCGCAGTGCAGGAATTATTGATTCAAATTCTGATCAACGGACTTGTTTCGGGCAGTGCCATAGCACTTGTAGCTCTGGGTTTCAGTCTGGTGTATCACACTACCCGTATCTTTCACATTACTTTTGCTGCTCTTTATGCATCAGGGGGATACCTATTCTGGTATCTTTCAGTTGGACAGCAATTTGACCTTGCATCCTCACTGTTTATCGCCACTTTGTTTCCTGCCTTGCTAAGCCTGTTCCTGTGGCTTATCATTTACAAACCCCTAACCAACTCAGGTGCTGAGCATAACGAATTAATGGTAGCTTCCGTTGGCATTATGATGATTATCATATACCTGATTAGTCTGATAATGGGCGACGATCCCAAACTGCCGTCTTCTGCTTTAGGCAAGACACTGCCGGCGAGATATCTGCAGTTAATTGTCAACATAATCGTGATTACTGTATTCCTGCTGATCACTTCAACAACCCGTTTCGGACTCAGGCTGCGTGCATTCAGGGATAATCCGAGGCTTTTGGGGAGGCTTGGAATCAACAACTTTTATCTGACAGGGATTTTGTTTCTGCTTTCGGGCGGCATCGCCGGGCTAAGTGCCGGTTTAAGCACCAATGATCTTGGCATCAGCCCGTTTACCGGGGTTCACGTATTTATAAACGCCTTTATTGCTGTGGTGGCAGGAGGATCGGGAAGGATTTCAGGTGCTGTAGCCGGAGGTTTGTTTCTTGGGATACTGCAGTCGGCAGTTGTCTTTCTGGCAGGATCGGAATGGATACTCTCGTTAAGTTTTGCCGTGCTGATCATTTTAATGCTGGTGAAACCGGATGGACTCACAGGTTTGGCAAGAAGGGAGGCCTGAGCAATGGAGTATTTTGTGCATACGGCAATAATTCTAAATATTTACGCCATACTGATCGTGTCGGCTCAGTTGGTGATCGGGCACGCAAAACTAATTTCGCTGGGTCAGGGGGCAATCTTTGGAGCAGGTGCTTACTTTATGGCTCTCAGCATGATAAGGTTACAAATTCCTTTTGTTCCTGCCATAATGATTGCCATTGCCGGTAACGCACTGATCGGACTGTTAATCGCATGGCCTTCAGCCCGTCTAAAAGGGGATTATTTTGTGCTCACAACACTGGGTTTTCAATTTATCATTTTTCAGCTTACCTACAATTTAAGTTCTGTTACAGGCGGATCTGACGGACTGGGGGGAATACCATCTCCTCGATGGCCAGGACTTTCTGATGAATCCCAACCCTACTTCATTCTTTCCCTTTCTGTTTTCATAACAGCACTTGTCTTCATGCTTTACTACCGTTTACTCCGTTCTGATTTTGGCAGAAACATCAGGGCAATGAGCGACAATGAGCTCTTGTATAAAGCCAGCGGCAGAAGTGTGATCAAAATAAAATCCCAGCTGATTTCATTTTCGGCAGCCACCACAGCACTGGGTTCGGGATTGTATGCTGTTTATATGAATTATTTAGATCCACATGCTTTTAATCTTGATAAATCGATATTGATCTTAACCGGCGTGATGCTGGGGAGTCTGACGCGCCTCAGGGGTGCATTAGCCGGAGCACTCATCATTACCCTGTTGCCCGAGGTACTTCGGTTTGCAGGATTACCGGCGGCACAAGGGGCATCTTTGCGGCAGATCATCTTCGGAGCAGTGCTTGTTGGTCTGATGTTTTTCATTTCGTGGAGACGCAAAAAACAAAATCAGACAAACAATAATGAATAATCCTGTTTTGCATATCAGTAATTTGTCGAAACACTTTGCAATCAGCCGCAAAGGGATGAATATGCAGCGGGCAGAGGTGCTCAGTAGTCTTCATCTGATCGTTGAACGCGGTCAATTGAATACTATTCTGGGAAGCAACGGAGCCGGAAAAACGACCCTTTTTAACATCATCAGTGGATTCGAAGAATGCAGGCGTGGCGAAATCATGTTCTATCCTGCAGGCAGGAAACCTGTCAACCTTCTGCGTCTTGATGCATCCCGCAGGGCCCGTGCAGGCATAGGTCGCTTGCTCCAGGGAACCAGTGTGTTTGGCAACCTGAATGTGGAAGAAAACATCTTGATGGCCCAAAAGCCTGTTTATGCATTCGGAAATCTGTTCGATAAAACGAAGCACATAGCAATCGAAAAGAAAAAGATCATCAGCAAAGCCGCTGATTTTTTGGCCAATACCGGAATGGACTATGCGCAATCAAGAAACCGCAAGGCAGCATCCCTTTCAGCTGCCAGTCAGCGTCTGCTGGCATTTGCCATGCTATATGTTTCCGAAGCTGAACTGCTCCTGCTCGACGAACCCTGCTCAGGCATACACCACGATCAGCTTCCTGAAATTGCTGAAGCACTGCGCATGTTGCTGAGCGAACAAAAAACGGTGCTTCTTATCGAACATAACCTCGATTTTGTGTCAATGGTGCCTGGAACGTGCCATTATCTCTCGGAAGGCAAAATCAGGGAATCGGGCACGACTGAAGACATTATTTTTATGTACAAATCCGAACAGGGATGCTGAAAGCAGAACTCATTAGCGGTGGATATATAAAGGGTCAGCCTGTGATCGATGATCTCAGTTTCAGACTTGAAGAAGGTGACAAGTTGTTGATCTCCGGCGAAAATGGCAGTGGAAAAACAAGTTTGGTGCGTGCTATTGCCGGCGAGTTACCCTGGTGCACAGGCATACTCACGGTTGGATCAACAACCCTGCATGCAATTCCTCACTGGAAACGCCAGCAAACCGGTATGGGGATTTTTATGCAGGGTGCTGAAGTTTTTCCGAGACTAACTGGCGAAGAAAATATCCGTATTGCCACCGATTCAGGTGGAAAAGCTCTGCTGTCGGAGATGTTGCCCTGGCTAACCGATCGACTGCCATTGCTCAGTCAGCAAACGTTTCGGGGAAAAGCAGGTAACTACAGCGGAGGTGAGCGCGCACAGCTCGCTCTGGCAATTACTCTGGCTTCAAAACCAAAAATCATTGTACTCGATGAACCTTTTGCAGGTCTTTCAGGCACAAATCTTCAGGCGGTTGCCAGAACAATCAATGACTACAACAACGAATTCGGCAAAGCCATGATATTGATCGAGCAAAATATACCAGTAGCAACAGGCATGTGCAACCGAAAAGCCATACTGCGCCAAAAGAAGTTATTTTTTGGATGATTTCGTCTGATTGTTTTGCTGACTTTCAGTTGAAGCATTGAAATCTTTTGTTTTCATTAACTGTTAAAAACGAAAACGTTCAGTTTATCAGATGATTCTTTCTATATTTGTATGCAACAAACCAAATTAATACGTAATGAAGCATTTATTTGTCCTCTTGCTTGCAGCCTTGTTGTTGTCATCATGCAGTAACCAACAAAGCACTGTCGAACAGAAAAAATATTCAGAAGCAGATTCATTGCTGCTGGCAACAGCTAACCGCTATTTTGCCACACTTCCTCAGGCTGCTGATCCGAATACTCCACTTGCCCTATTGGGAAAGAAACTTTATTATGATGAATCTTTCTCAGCAAATGGCACAATGAGTTGCAACACCTGCCACCCGATTCATAATTATGGAGTGGACAATGAGCGCACCTCTCCGGGACATGATGGCACTCGTGGCACACGCAACAGCCCCACTACCTTCAATGCCTATTTCCATGTGGCACAGTTCTGGGATGGCCGCTCGCCCGACCTTGCCGACCAGGCCAAAGGGCCGGTATTAAACCCTGTTGAGATGGGTCTTCAAAAACCCGAGGATGTGGTGTCGATCATTAAGAAGTCGGATGAGTACAACCAAATGTTTGCTCAGGCTTTTCCTGAGTCGCAGGATCAGGTGACTTTCGATCATTTCGCCCTTGCCATCGCCGAGTTTGAAGCCACTCTTGCGACACCGGCTGCCTTTGATGCTTTTCTGAGTGGTGCCGTTGATCAACTCGACAACCAGCAGAAGGAAGGACTCAGTCTGTTTATTGAAACTGGTTGTATCGCTTGCCATATTGGTCCCGGGCTGGGCGGGAATATGATGCAGCGCTTTGGTCTTGTTCATGGCCCTTACTGGGAATTTACGGGGTCGGAAATCAAAGACCTGGGTAAAGCCGAAGTTACCGGAAATGAAGCAGATCAGCATGTTTTTAAAAGTCCTTCGCTCAGGAATATCGAAAAAACTGCACCATATTTTCACGATGGCAGTGTCGAAAGTCTGGAAGAAGCTATCAGAATCATGGCTTTTACCCAGTTAGGTAAGGAACTCACTGACGAGCAGATCAATACACTGATAGCTTTCTTCAAAAGCCTTACCGGAGAAATTCCGGCCCATGCACTCTGAAATCAAAGATAATGACTGTTTTGGGTCTCAATGGTGAATAAGGCAGGCTGAAAAGTTCAGTGATACCGGAAATTCAGAGAGAATCGAATTGAAAGTAATTCATGACTAACCACAAAGTGCCCAATGGGATCATTCGTTTCATTATTGTAAGGACATTATGGATTTCCCTGTGTCCTCTTGGCCTTCTTTGTGTCCTTTGCGGCTAATATCGAAGCAATTTTAGATCAGCATAAAGGCGCTATGAATCTGATTATTTGCGCAGAATCTTTTCCATCTTCCGTCCCTTCGCCAATTCGTCAACAAGTTTGTCCAGATAGCGGACCTTCTGCGTCAGTGGATTGGTAATATCTTCTACCCTGTAACCACAGATTACTCCGGTTATGAGATGTGCATTTGGATGCAGCGCAGCACGCTGAAAAAAAACATCAAAACTTACTTTCTCATCTATAAGCTTTTGAAGATCGATAAACTTAAATCCTGTTAACCACTCTATTACCTGGTTCAATTCAGTTTGGGTGCGGCCTTTCTTTTCAACTTTGGCCACATACATAGGATATACCGAGGCAAATGTAAGCCGGGCAATTTGCTCATCCTGTTTGGTTATCATGTTCATTATTAATTCTCTGTTTAAATTTATGACTTTGTTAGGCGCTCTAACCTACCCTTTCTCTTTACGATGTTTTTATAGTCCCACTGAATGTCAATTGATTTCTTCAGCCAACGTTTTAAGTCTTCCATTTCGATATCATCAACCTTAGTGTAAAAAATGGAGGCATCTTTGAATTTCCCGCCTTTCACATTCAGTTTATCTTCTTCAAAATCTGACCCGCTCCAGAACATCAACCTCCAGCCGGCCCGTTGTTTGCTGTAGCCAACAATCGGATTGCCGTTTAAGAACCAAACGGGATGGGCATGCCAGATCTTACTTTCCGCTTCAGTGAGTTCGCTTTCAATAGTTGCAGCAAGCAGGTTACAAATATCCTGACCAATTGTCGGTTGTTCGTTGTTATATGCCAGTATTTCCGGTTTCACGATGATATGTTTATGGTAAAAATGATGTTGTTAATCGTCAGATTTTAGCCTTAACGTTGAACTTCCATGCAATATCTGGTGCCAATATATTGTGCCAATCCCTGACAGAAGTGCGTTCAGTAAATCTATTGACCCAATATCTTTGCGTCAACAAAAAAGACTGAATGAACATCAATTTTGTGGTCAGAGGTTAAAACTTCATCTGTAACCGTGCCGAACCTCAAAGTGAATTCGTCCTTTTTGATATACTCTTTCAAATCTGTATTCGTTGTCTCTAACTTTAAAAATTTCTCAATATCAGACGGGATGTTGTATTTCCAGGCGATTTTCTCCTCTGGCAGTCCATCCGCAGATATAAAAATCTCAATGGATTTTAAAAACCCGAAATCCCCGTTTGGCGGGGCTGTCAGCGTAAGTTCCATTTTAGTCAATTTTATAACTTCTATCAGATCTTTACGTGTATCATGAACAGCAAATGTAGATTCGGAGTTTGAACTGATATCTGGAGTGAATAAATTAAACGGAAGGTTGATGCCTGTTGTTGAAGGAATTACAACAGAAACATCGTAATCCATGTTAAACTGGGTTAATCTATCAACCAGTTTGCATCCTGGCGAAAGGAACAGGATAACAAACAAAAATGAAAATATTGTTTTCATGCTTACTTGTGTTACTTGTTTTACATTCAGTAATTTGACTGAACTGGTACTGTTCAGATGTCAATCCTGTAAATCATTTATTTCGTTGGTAAAGATACTTATTCTGATAAAAACGAAATAGCGGACAGCAATGCAGTATGCCTGTCGGTTGTTTTTGGAACACTTCAACGGGCAAATTATCAGGCTTATGAAATACTGTCTATGGCAATTCCGGTATAGATTCCAACCGAAGCACAGGATAGATCATATACTGGCTGTCCCACCAGGGTGTTTGCCGGTAGAACCAGTTGAGTTGTGCCCATGAACTTGCTGCAAAGGCTTGGTCGGAAGCTTTTTGCGCAGCAAATGCTTCAGTAAGTCCGGGTATGCTGTCGAGCATTTTTTGGGCCAGCGGCTCCATCACATAGCTTTCGGCATACTCTTTCTGTTCAAAGATGGCATCAAAAAAACCCCACTCGAGCAGGCTGCCATTTCCACGCGGCTCGAGCAGATGGGCGATCACCGGTACCAGGGGCTGATCCATAGGGACAAGCACACTGCCTGCCGGCAGTTGCACCTTGCGGCTTACGCGCACAGACTCAGTCTTTCTGATCCTGTGCCTTCCTTCATATGGCTGCTGATACCACTCCACTTTAGTGAAGGAGTCGGTAAAGGCTACCATTTCTGTTGTTGAAGCAAGCTCGTGCATACGGATGCCGTGAAGGCGCAGTCGTTCAATAGCCTCTTGCCATTCAACAGGAACCACATATGCTTCAGGGAGTTGCACCGAATCACTCACCACAGCCTGATCAAACAGGCTCAGCGAAAAAGTAGCCGGTTTGTCGCGGTGGTACCTGAACCATTCACCTCCTGTAATCGTGCTTTTCACAAGCTCGTATTCCACCCCCTTGAAGTCCACCATGCTGCTGTCAGTCATGTCAATGGAAAACCTCAATGGGAAAGCTTTTCTGCGAAAATCAGCGGATGCTGTGTAGCTGTCGGCCTCTGCAATAAGTCGGGCCAGGGTGTTGGCTTCTTTATTCAGGATGTTAAGGGTTATTATGATGATGTCGTAAGTTGCTTCAACCCTTGGTTGATAAGGTTTCAACATATGGGTTTCCACCAGCAATCCGGGCCGGTTGCGTAATGCAGTATATCCCTGAGAAAACATTGGAGAGGCCACTCCGCTGATAAGGCCGCTGCGGGGATCGTGCCATTTGCGGAAACTCACATACGGAAACACAGGGACACCAGCTTCTTCCATGCGCTGTATCATAGCAGGAAGATACTCCTTATTCTGCCATTCGGTGAGCGGCACCGTCATATTGCCCCCCGTTTCAAGGGCATAGGTAAGCACATACTGGTAGTCAGCCCCGTTGGTGGTGTGGGTATCTATAAAAAATTCCGGTTGCCAGCGGTGGTAGAATTGCAGCCATGCCTTCATCTCCACAGCGTCGGCCTTGAGGAAGTCGCGGTTCAGGTTAAGGTTCACTGCAGTAGTGCGCCAGCCCATTTCTCTGGGGCCGTTCTGATTGATACGTCCGTATGGGCCAAATCGTTCATGGCCGTCAGCATTGAAGATAGGAATGAAGATGATGCTTACTTTATCGAGTATTCCCTTATGCTGTTGGTGGATGAGCAGGTCGCGGAGCAACAGCAGCATGGCGTCTTTGCCTTCTGATTCGCCGGGATGGATGCAGGCCTGCACCAGAAGCAGGATGCGTCCCTCAGCGCGAATGGCTTCAGGATCCTTTAGACCGTCGCGATCAATGATGGCATACAGCAGTTTTCTGCCCTGAGCACTATGACCAAAAACACCTGTGGCCATGCTATCGCTGGCAGCATCCAGCTTAAGCAAATAATTCATGGTGGCTTCATAACGTGGTGTAGCCATATAGCCGGATTGCTCATAATCCGTTTGCCATTCGTTTTGTTGGGCAATTAACGAGGAATCGATCAACATCACAAAGACCAATAAAACGAAAGACAGCCTGAATAGCAAGGTGGTATTACTGGTTTTCCTTTTCATGGGGTTTGCACAAGTAGTTTATGTGAACAACACCTTGCAAAGATACCGAACAAAAACATAGCTGCTTGCCGTCACACAGCAAACCGGACCGTATTTGGGTATTGTACCATTGCGATCATTGTAGTTCTATTCTTTTTACCGCAAAGTTGCGCAGTTCATCTTGATCATTGCGTTCTTTGCGAAAACCTTTGCGTTCCTTTGCGGTTTAAAGTTTTACCGCGGACTTTTAATTCCATTTGTCACCCTTTTTATCCCATCTTTTAAACTTCTGTCATTGAAATTGATGAGTAAACTCAGTATTCACCCTTATGGCTCATCCAATGAGCTAGTAGCTCAATTCATTTCTTGTCAAGGCCATATTTTGTATTGCTTTGGAACAAACAAAACTTCCTTTTATCTGGCCCAATAATCAACCCAGATGAACCCTGTAGCTGTTCTGCATTTATCCGGTGATTCTTTCTAAAGAACACTTCGACTTTTGACAATAACCTTTGAAGTGCTGGTGTGGTTTCCGGTTGTTAATCGAACTATGTATGGCCCGGCCGGCCAGTCTGAAACATTTAGTCTGATAAAATCAGTTTGTCTTGCTTCAGTCGAATAAACTTTTTGTCCCATGAAGTTAAAAATCTCAATTCCGAAATGCTCTGTCAGACCATCTGTTGAAGTCATGAAGTAATCAGAAGCCGGGTTGGGATATATCAATAAACCTTTATTCTCCTGACTGTCAATAGAATTGATCAGGTTGCCAATTCTAAACCAATTCATATTAAACTCCTTACTTACGATATAAACCCTAAGCTTGTAGTATCCTTCGGGCAGCGAAACCACAGAATTAATGGTTTGCCACGTTTGCCATCCCCCTGTTGCCGGCACACTAAAGGTTCCATGAAGTGTCATGGTATCATTATGATAAAGTTGTATTCTGAATTTTCCATTACCAGCCAGAGCAGCAATGCGGTAGCTGAACTCATAGGTACCTGCCTGATTGATTTTCACATAGTAATCGGCATAATCACCCGGATCAGTATATCCAAAATTGCTTCCACCGCCTGTATCTTCAGCCGTTTCAAAAACAAGTCCATACTGATGGTAATAATCTTCTACCTGAACGGTTCCGGGCAAAATGTGCCTGTAAGGTGTCTGGTTGAGAACCGAAAGATTGGAAAATGGCTCCAGGGGTCTGTTTAATTCATCAATAATTGAAGCTCCCGTATAGCTGATTTTCACCTGATCATTGTAATAAATCCGCTCTTCAGAGATGATGAATATTATGCGTGAATCAGGAGTTGGTGCAATAACTTCATGTACCATTACCGGCTCGCCGTTTATCTGGATATTAAAGTCGGAGGACGAAAGGCTTGAGGCTTGATTTTGGCTGAAGTTAAGCACCAGCGCAATCGTATCACCCAATCCTGTTGTTTCGGCCATTAATGCATTGAATGGAATTTCTGAAACAGGTTTCGGATCCGTAAAACTGTAATGGCTCAAATTTCCACCCCCTGCTGAAACAACTACTTTAATGACATTTTCGCCTGAATTGATGATCATATCAGGAAAGGAGAAGGTTTGCCAGTTTTGCCAGCCACCCGTTGAAGGCAGGCTTACAGGCGCGAGAACATCATGTTCATTAATCTTAACCCTGAGCATTGTTGATCCGTTGCTTGCATACCGAACCGAGAAACTATAACCGGCCGTTTCATCCACATCAACCGTGTATTGCATCCATTCGCCCGGACTTGTCCATCCGACATTGAATCCGTTGGAAGGCTCAATATCGCTGCAGGATTCTATATCTACCCCATCGTTGCGGTAAGCCCATCCGGTGTTCCAGGCAGTATAATTGCCAGTGGTTACATGAGTGTTTTGATACACCTCATCCAGATAAGCAATTCCATTCTGTCCCATATCAAAGTCGGTGGCAAATATCATTCCGGGCAAAGTGTGTGTCGCAAAAGGCATTGCAGAGCCTTCTCCCGGTTGCCGCAGCAAGGCATCGGCCACAGGATAGTTGATAAGGCAATGCTCCAGTTTCAATCGTTCGGCCAATTCCATAAGCACAGCGGTGGCAAATTCAGCTGTGGGTTGTGTACCCCCGTTCTGCCAGTAGTTTTTCAGGGTCTGATACCCTTCAGGTGGTTGAACTGAAGCAATCCCTGAGAAGGAATCAAATTTTTTCCATGTCCACCAGGCCCAGCCAATATTGTTTTCTTCCATCAGTCTGACCGCATCAGTGTACCAGTGATTGGAGTTCTCGCCCGACTCGCCGCACCAGATTGGCACATTGTGCGTATTGCGCAAATTAATCATCCATTGTATAGACCCGGGGTCGTTGGAAGACCAATATTTGTGAAAGCTATACACCAACTTGTCATCCCAGGGCGGGGTAAGACCATTGTGGTTGTTGCCCCAGCAGTTACCTTCGATAATGATAATATGGTTGGTGTCCACCTCGCGGATGGCTTCGGTGATCCGTCCATAAAGTTGACGAAGAGGCGCATTTGTATTTTCGTTGCAACCATTCGGATTACTTCCGGTAAAATTCCAGTTGGGCTCATTGATCAGATCGTAGCCTCCAAGCCAGGGTTCATCGGCATATCGTTGTGCAAGTTGTCGCCATAGGGCCACTAATTTGTCCTTGTTCAGCTCACTTTCCCAAAGGGATGGTTTTGAGGCGTCATAATCACTAATGGCAGCATCCCTTCCCTGTCCACCGGGAGCAGCGTGCATGTCGAGAATCAGGTATATTTCTTGCTCCGTGCACCAGGCCAGCAAGGTGTCAACCATGGCAAATCCCTTTTCGAGCCAGGTGTTCTGTCCTGCTACCGGCTCATCTTCGATGGGCAGGGTGAAAAGATTGTAGTGCATGGGTAGCCGGATGCTGTTAAACCCCATATCTTTCAGTAAATCAAAATCGGCACGGGTAAAGTGGTTCGCGAGCCATTTTTCATAAAACAATGCGGTTTGCTCAGGACCTATTAGTTCCTCAATCTTAGCCCTGATCTGGTGTTGTGGATTCGCAAAAGCTTCCATTTGAAGCATATACCCCTCCTGTAGCATCCACCCACCCGGTGAATGACCCCTCAGGATTACCTCATTGCCTTGGGCATCAACAATCCGTTTGCCGTTAACGGATAAAAAACCCTGAGCAATATTGCTGTTTGGGAGCAGCAGGGAAAGCATGAAGAAAATAGTGACAAAGGTCAATTGGTATAGGGAATAATGCATTATTACGGGAAATATGTTAATCTACAATTGTTTTATATCGCTTCAAAAAAGATTGAATCATCCAAATCAGGCATGTTCGCGCAGGAAATCCAATTTCTGGTAAAAATAGCATTTTTCGCCATGCATTCATTCCGACAATTCTGATGAATGTGGCTATGAAGGAGTGGCTAATGCTTTTGATTCAAAACGGATTCAAACCCATTTTCTTGCTCAGGTTCAATGATGTTGGAATCGAGGCTCTGTAGTCCTTGAATTTGTTTGCAGTTTCTGGCCTCTTTTTTTATGCTATATTCTTTTGTTACGTTCTTCTATTCAATTTCAATCGTAACGACTTTATCTTCATTCGGATAAAGGTACCAGGTTGGATTGTTTACGCCATTCGACGTTGCCCAGCCTTCAAACTGTGGGTAAGCATGCAAAATGTCAACTTTTTCAACAGGACATTTGTAGGTTCCGTCAATAATAATTTCCATTGCCCAGGGCAATCCGTTGGCAGTTTTATAGTCGCCTGCGTCATTTCCTGTGGAAAAATAGGCCGGGTTTGCTGTTGCAGTTCTGGGGTATCCGCTTTGGTGTACTTCTAATCCACGATCATCGGTACGGAAAAGGTATATTTCGGGGATGAAATCAGCAGCGTTATCATTAAAGGTAATGGTAAAGCTTAGAGTATCTGGTACACCCATAGCACCAATGCCATTGTTCTGGTAGCGGTCATTGATGGTTTCAAACACATTATTGGTTATGATAAGACCATTCACATTATCCGGATCGAGCGAAACATCTCCGGAAACCGATTGAATAATATTGCCGGTAAAAGCTTGTTTCCCGGTTGTGTAAAGCATCATGGCAAAACCATTGTCGTAACTTGCACCTATGGCATCAATACTTATGGTAAAACTGGCTTCGAGTGGCTTTCCGGTGCTATTCTTTTTAATTACGGCACGATTGGAAAGAACCAGATCATTAAAATCGAAGTCGCCAAGATAAGGCCAAAGATCTTCGAACGCTAACACCTGCTTGCCACTTTCAGGAAAATATGATGTGGTGGTAGCAGTTGGATCATCCGGATAATCATCCCAGCGGTCTATAACTCCATCCCCATCAAAATCACATGAGATTTCAAAGTTATCGAGGAAATTGCCAATGCTTCTGTTCCCACCGGCCGATGAAACCGAATTAAACACAAAAAATGTAGTTGTTTGGTCCAATGGCACATTATAAGAGCCTGAGTAATGTCCCCATGCGGTATTGCCATCGGTCATGGTGGCCTGTAAAACTGCCTCCTGCACTGATGGGCCAATCAGCACTTCAGCAACATCAACACCCAGTCGACCTCTATGCCAAACTGACCAGTAAATGGTTGATCCTGGTTCGAGACAGAGCTCCTGATACAAAGCGGCAACCTGATTGGCATTCAACTCAAAAAACTGGCGACCTTCCTGTGCCGGAACACCATTGAAGCCACCTACCCATAATTCGATTTTACGATCTGTTGCTGTGGTTTTCCAGCCTGGCACATCAACTTCATTGCGAATCGCATAATTACTTGGAATAAATGGCTGTTCAGCTCCTGTGTTGATGATCGGGCTGTCGCAGGAAGTGCAACTCACAACCTCAGCTGATTTATTTACCGAAATAGATTTAGTAATTGTATTTCCAAGTGTCATGGTGTAATTGCCAACTCCGGCAATTTTCAGTTTATCCTCTGTGAGAGGAAAGTACAGAAAGTGATCTTTATTCTGAGGCAACAATACTGAAAACTCAGCTTTGCCATTAATGACAGTGGTGCGATCAACAACAACATTCTGCGCATCAACAATCATCAATAATTCCAGTTCGGTTGACACATTGTTTGGATTATCGAAACCAACAATGAGGGTGCCATTGAGACTCGCTGACCAATTAAAGCTTTCAGGAATCACCAAATTGGCCATCCCTTCAGCTCCTGGCAGAGTTGGGTCTTTTGTTTTACTGCAACCAATAAGTACGACAAAAACAATAAGAGGTATAAGAAGTCTCAGTGAATTCATGCTTCAGTTTTTATATTCAAGGACAAAGATAAGGCCAAAAAAAAAGCAATTATATATAATACTATATCAAAGGATTACAATTCATTTGTACAACCAGACATTCCAGTAATTGGAAACTATTCCATAAAATACACCAACAATCGCTACGTGGACAACCGAAACATCAACATTAGGGGATTAAATCCTGAATTGGAATCGGGATTAAAACTGATTAAAGTTAAATATTAAGTCAACCTGATTCTGCGCCCAATTTCGCGCATTGTTCTCAGAGCTATAGTAAATGCCTGATTTTCGCATTCTCTAACAGATTTGGTTTTACCAAAGAACGTTTCAGCATGTTCTTCGAGCAGTAAGCGGAGTTCGATGACGCGTTTCGCAGTTCAGAATGAAATTCCCGGTGTATTCAATAATTAGAGACCCCTATCTACCATTAATCGGGCTTATTATTACGCCTCCAATAGCATTTTGTTAAACCATTAATATCCAAAGTCATAGTCAATGACAACGGCGGCTAAAATCGAGTCGGTTAACAGTTATACATCTTAAGAATGCCCACCAACCACAATGCGGATGATTTTGATGTTCAGCACAAAAAACCGGACCATCTGCCAGAGAACGAAACTTCGCCAGAAACGGGTTCCTTTGGTAGGGACAGGCGGATAAGATTCTTCAGAATAAGGGATAACGGGTTTGTTGGTCATGGTTATGGTTATTTTGATTATTCGGGTAACAGCCACCAGAAGGGATAGCCCTTGGCTTTGTGAAGGAACATATAGTGCATGAACCACTTGAGCCAGTGGCCAGCCAGGCCGGCTTCGCCCATGGTATAGCCGATGCTTCGGCCATATTCGGGATATTTGACGAAATCAGGCACAATCGGGAACACCGTCATGGTAGCGGCAGCGCCTTTGGTCATGCCGTAGCCAGCTGAAACAATGCAGGCCGCTCCCATACGACCCATGCTGGCTCTGTGTTTCAATTCGTGTTCCCCTTTGTTGACCAGGTTGATGATGTTCAGTGCGGTAATCTTTCCCATGACACCTGAGGGCATTCCGGTACGCGGCGGTGTCGGAAAAATATTCAGACCGCTTCTACTCGTCATCGGCTTTGAAATAGCATGAGGCGGTGCAAACGCGATTCCGGGCGCAAAAATCGCCGGATAATCCGGGTTGCGGTAGGTCTCGGGCCAGTCGTTCACGCTCCAGTCTTCGTATGGCTTGGCGTTGTAGTCGGCATCAACCTTCATAAGGCCATTGGGGGCAAACAGTTTACTACTGATGTCAGTTCCTTCTTTATCGAAAGCCTTCATTCCGGCACCGGCAAAGGCAGGGATGAGCATACTAAAATCAAAAGCTTCGGTTTTCTGCTCGCCATCAAGGGTTTCGTAGTGAATCAGTCCGGGTTCAACACGCACTACTCCGGCCCTTTTGATCCAGCGGATGTTGTTCTCGCGCAGGAAACTTTCAGCAAAAACCCGTGTAGAGGTAATATATCCGCCACGCTTAATGTGCGCACCTCCCATACCGAAATCGCCCAACTCATACTCATTGGTGATCCAGGTGATGTCGGCCAGATGTTGCAGTTTTCGCTTGCGAATCTCGTAAGCAACATTCAGGATGTACTCGAAAGCTGCGCCCTGACAGGTCGCCATAGGGTGCCCTGTACCTATCACAATTCGCTGGCGCTGGCCTGATTTCAGCTTATTGATGGTCTCCTGCAATTTCTCCCAGGCATGTGCTGCATGATCGTAGGAACATACCGACACAGTGTATTTGCCTGGACCAAGACCGTCGGTTGCCTCAAAATTAAGCTTGGGGCCAGTGGCATTTACCAGATAATCGTATTCGAGCCTGAGGGTTTCGCCTTTGCGGGAAACCTCAGTGTAATCAGCAAGCACAAAAGGAGTGCCTGAACCTGCATCTCCTTCAGGGTGGATGCTCACCGCCTTTGCCTGATGAAAATCAATCCCCCATCGCTTGTATAAAGGTTGCAGTTTGAAACGCACCTGATCAATGCTCATACGGCCGACACCTACCCAGATGTTCGACGGAATCCATTGATAGTAGGCATTAGGTGTTATAACACTTACCTTATGCTTCCTGCCTAATTTTTTCCTCAGAAAAGCCGCAGCAGTATGCCCTGCAATACCAGCTCCAAGGACTACAATCCTGGCCATAGTTTGGTGTTTTTTGTTGGTTGTTCAGGAACAAATATATAGAAAAGTCTATGTGATTTTACCCTCCTGATGGAAACAACCTGAAAAGGAACCCCATTAAATTTCCAATGATAACAGCTATTCACACATCCTCAATAGTTTTGATTTTTATTTAGAATCGTTACAAATTAAACCATGAATTTCATATTGCTATGTCTGTGTTGTATTTTTGTGCTAATGATCAGAAAATCTGTTCATTTGGAAAGAATTAAAACCAAACCAAACCATGAAATCAAAAATAATGTTGTTGCTTTTGCTTCCGTTACTGATCATTGTAACGGGATGCAGCAAGAAAGACGATGAAAAGACAGGCAAACTGGTTTTTAAAACCATCACCGAATTGCCCGCCAAACAAACGGCTGCACAAGCCCCATTCCTGAAAAACATCAGTTCAACTGCTGATGTGTATGTGATGCATACCCTCAACATGAAGGCTACCATTACCGAAATCCGAGTATCACAGGCAGAAGTTAAAGCCGGTAATCCGAACAACCTCATGTGGTACAAAATCGGAGAGAATGATCAATTAAAATATTTTGATGAATACACCTTTGAAGTGGACAACCTGCCTGTTGGCGTGTATCAGAGCATACAGATGGGACTTGGTAACATCTGGTACAGGGTGGCAGCCCACCAGTCGGACCTGAATAATATCGTTGAAATGAAAGAAACCATGGGCAACAACAATTGTGATGACAATGAGACCGTTATTATGGATTACTTCTCAAATGATGGCAACCACATCATCGAGAACGGCGTGTTTAAACTTGTATCCAGTGGCGAGAAAGTCGGCGGGTTTGAAATAAAAGAAGGAAAAATAACTACAGTTTATCTGAAACTGGGCGGGGATTCGGATGTCCCGATCACAGCCTGCACCTTTGAATGGCTCGACAACAATAACAACGGTGTATGGGATTGCGGTATTGACAGGGCCGACAATTTTGAATGCCCGCCTGAAGTGGATGTGATGTTTGGTTTTATTGTCGAGTACGAATAAACAGACAGAGAAACACGGCATTGCTTCAGCCTTTATGCACTTTTCGGGATTTTCGTACATTTACCCGATAAATCAAAACCGGGAATATGTATTTGAAAAGCACCCTCCTCACAGCATTACTGCTGATTTCGTTTACTTTTTTTGCGCAAACCCAATACGAAGATTCCTGGGTTGGTGAAAGTTGCACCAGCATTATGGTTGGCCGCAAAGCCAGTACTGACGGCGCTGTTATGACATCGCACACCTGCGATGGCAACTACCGCACCTGGCTAAGAATGGAACCGGCTGCCGATCACCACGACACAGCCATGGTGAATATCTACAAAGGCACATTGAAAACCGAAACGCCCTGGGATATGCGAAACGTGACGCTTGCCGGACGTATTCCACAGGCAAAACACACCTATGCCTATCTCAATACCGCCTACCCAAGTATGAACGAAAAACAGCTGGCGATGGGCGAAACCACCTTTACCGGACCGGATACCTTAGTGAACAAAAACGGCATGTTTCTGATCGAGGAACTGCAGCGTATTGCCTTGCAGCGCTGCGACAATGCCCGGGATGCGATTCGTCTGATCGGCAGCCTGATCAAAGAATACGGCTATGGCGATCATGGTGAGTGCATCACCATTGCCGACAAAAAAGAGGTGTGGCACATGGAAATTCTGGGCGAAGGGCCAAACCGCATTGGGGGTGTCTGGGCCGCACAGCGAATACCTGACGACCACGTTGGTGTTTCGGCCAATATTTCACGTATTGGCATAATTGACCGCAACAAACCTGATTATTTTATGGCTTCCGACAATGTGGAAGCGGTGGCCAAAGAATTCGGCTTGTGGGACGGCACGGAGCCCTTTAAATTCTGGAAAGCCTATGCCGGACGTGAAAAACCCTTTATGATCAGGGAGTTTTTTGTGCTCAGCACCCTGGCACCTTCACTCAACCTGAGTATGGATATGGAAGAACTACCCTTTTCGGTGAAACCCGAAGAGAAAGTCAGCCTCGAAAAAATGACAGAATTATACAGAGCCACTTATGAAGGCACTCCCTGGGACATGACCCAAAACGTGAAGATGATCCGGAAAAAATTTGACGAAAACCGCAAGGAAATTGGTCAGGACACCATCATCAGTCCTGTAGCCAACCCCTGGCTGACCACCGACATGCGCAACACACTGAATTATATCGCCGAAGGCACAATTGAGTTCCAACGAACGGTTTCTGTGGCATGGTGTTCTTACTCATTCATTGTTCAGCTGCGCGACTGGCTTCCTGACGAAGTGGGGGGCGTATGCTGGTTCTCGTTCGACAATCCGGGACAAAGTCCGCGAATACCCATTTTTTCGGGCACCACACAATTAACGGCCGGATACGAGTTTTGCGGACAGAAGCGCTACCGCGAAGATGCAGCTTTGTGGGACTACCGCAGGGCAAACAAATTAGCAACTGTCAGCTGGGGGCGAACCAAAGAAACCATGCTTACTCAGGTACTTCATTTCGAAAGCCGCGGAAAAGGAGAACTTCCGGCTCTGGAAGCTCAAGTGTCACTTTTGCTGAAAGAAAACAAAAAGAAAGAAGCTTCGGCCATACTAAACCATTACACCACTGACTTCAACGCCGCTGCCATACAGCGCTGGAATGAAATGGAGCATCAGTTCTGGGGAATGTTTGGGAGGGGGTTCTGAGAGGTTCCGGGTTCCGGGTTCCGGGTTGCGGGTTACGGGTTACGGGTTTCATCACCTCTGGTTCGACCCCCTATAAACTGGACTAAATTACACGATATTTACAAATTTATATGAATTAGTCATAATTTTGTTTTTACCCCAAGAGTATTCAGCAGAGGAGGCCACGGTTTTGTTTCTTGTGGTCTCTTCTCTGAAGAAA
>JANJUV010000020.1 GCA_024710405.1 Bacteroidales bacterium | reverse complement strand
GGAGCCGGTTAGGAACATCTGGCTTGCTCTGGTAAAGGCCAAACCTGCCCCCGGGCAGCCCCAGACCATCCGCCTTTCCGAAGGTCTGTATGCCCAATCCGCCAACCAGGAAAGGTTGCCCCTGGGACTGAAAGATTCGGTAAGTATAGCGGGTAAAAGTGCTACAGAAACTATTATTGATGCTGAGTTAAATTCTAAAATCATTTCAGGAATAAGAGTTTTTGGCCCTTTTAGTATAAAGAACATGAGTCTGGTCAATGGAAGTTCAATTCTAGGTGGCGGTTTTGATGGTAGGGTGAATATTAATTACAATTATGGAACTATTTTACTGGATAGTTTAAAGATCATTAGTTGCTATGACTTCAACATTGGCGGGATTCAGGCTGATTTGAATGAGAACCTGATTATTTCAAATTGCGAGTTTGAAAACATTCACGGGATTCCCTTATGGGTCAGTGTGGGTGATTACGAATCTGTCAGGAGATCCAGTAAAGTGAGTAATATCAAGGTTACTAATACACATCCGCCTCTATATTATTTTGGCTATTATTTCAATCCAATCAGGTTATATAGTTACATGCCTGAAAATGAGGCGTCAAAAAACATTTCCTTGATCAACAGCCTTGTCACTGACAACACCGACAGCACCAATCAGGGCTATGTAACACGTGGGGCCATCGTGCTCGATCAGGTGAATGCCAACATCATCAACTGCACATTTGCAAACAACCGTGCCGTAAACTCCCAGTGGGGGGCATCTTTCAACATTCAGGGTTTGTCAAACGTCAACATCTACAATTCCATCTTTTACCAGAACCAGCCCACCGAGTTCGGTTTCTTTGCCCCGGAAGGCAATAAGCCCACGGTCAACATCCACAACTCCTTGGTGCTTGGCGGCACCAACAGCTTCTACGCTCCCGGCGAAGGCATACTGCACTACGACACCTCCAACATCGACACCCACCCCCTCTTCACAGGTTATGGCGATTTCCCTTATTCCCTGTCTGGCTTGTCGCCCTGCATTGATGCCGGCACCCTTGATCTGCCCGAAGGCATCACTCTTCCTGCCACCGACCTGGCCGGCAACCCGCGTGTGTGGGGCGGCAGTGTGGATATGGGCGCTTACGAGTTCAACCCTGTTACCATAGGCGAAAGCAGGTTGAAGACAAAAACACCTGCCCGCCTTGTGGCCGCACCCAACCCCTTTACCCATGAGCTCAGCCTCACGGTAACGCCCAAAACAGGAGTTTCGGTGCGCATCACGGTGCACAACCTGCTGGGCCGCGAAGTCGCCCGCCTGCTCGATCAGACCGACAACCACCTGGCCTACACCACCCTGCAATGGAACGGTCGCGGCAGTGCCGGTGAAAACCTCCCCGCCGGAGCCTACATCATCAGTCTGGTTGAAGATGGTAATGAAGTGGAAAGCTTGAGAGTAGTGAAAAGTGAACAGTAACCCGGAACCAGAAACCAGCAACCAGAAACCAGCAACCAGAAACCCGGAACTCGGAACCCGCAACCCGCAACGCGCAACGCGCAACCCAAAAAATGACAACTTACCTGGAATTTTCGAAACTAGTGTCTATTCAAAAAGCTTCATTTCATCCAGCACCTTCATCACGCTTTTGACGGAGTCGGAGGAGTCGACAAGCAATTTTTTCTCTTCCTTGTTCAGGTCAATTTCGATGATTTCTTCGATACCTCTTCGGCCAAGTTTCACGGGCACACCGAGGTACACATCCTTCAGTCCGTATTCGCCCTGTAGGTAGGCACAAACGGGGAAAATTCTGTTCTGATCATCCACAATAGCTTCCACCATCTGAGCAGCCGCTGCTCCCGGAGCATACCAGGCAGATGTTCCCATCAGGTTTACCAGCTCACCACCACCCTTTTTGGTGCGTTCAACGATCTTATCCAGTTCGTCTTTGCCGAGCAATTGTGTTACCGGGATGCCATTGATGGAGGTGTAGCGCGGCAGCGGAACCATAGTGTCGCCGTGGCCGCCGAGCAGCAATGCATGGATGTCGGCAGGCGATACATTCAGAGCATTGGCCAGGAAGGCGCGGTAACGTCCCGTGTCGAGGGTTCCGGCCATACCAAACACCTTGCGCGATGGCTTGTTGCTGGCCTGATAGGCAGCATAGGTCATCACGTCGAGGGGGTTCGAAACTACAATGATGATGGCATCGGGCGAATACTTCACGGCTTTTTCGGTAACATCTTTCACGATGGCAGCATTGGTCTTGATCAAATCATCGCGCGACATGCCGGGTTTGCGGGGCAGGCCCGAAGTGATCACGATAACACCTGAGCCTTTGGTTTTTAAATAATCATTGGTGACACCGGTAACCCTGGTGTTGAAATGGTTAATTGACGAAGTTTGCCAGATGTCGAGTGCCTTGCCTTCGGCAATGCCTTCCTTGATGTCGACCAGCACCACCTCTTTGGCGAGGTCTTTGTGTGCGATTACGTTAGCACAGGTTGCGCCTACATTACCGGCGCCGATTACGGTTATTCTTTCCATGCAAGATTCGGTTGTTGAATGTTTTTAATCGGATTGGTTTTTACTGCCACAAATATACATATCTTACTGTATTTCTATATGGTAAGTGGCAAAGATTTCGCATTTTTTAAGAAAAGAGGGCCGGACTGCCATTCACGGACAGTCCGGCCAAAGGTTCATTATTCAACATCTAAGGCCGGCTGTCTGCCCGGTGTCCAGGGAGCCTTTGCGCGGTCAAGCTTGTCCTCCAGCATTTTAAGCTCTGAGTCGATTTGTTTGAGTGCGTCGATGAGTGGTGGCAGCTCTTCGCGGA
Organism: Bacteroidales bacterium; assembly: GCA_024710405.1. Taxonomy (GTDB): domain Bacteria; phylum Bacteroidota; class Bacteroidia; order Bacteroidales; family F082; genus UBA6192. The sequence continues at coordinate 313,473 of JANJUV010000020.1, read as the reverse complement.
TAATGGCAAAGTTGCTGCGCATGGTTGCTGTAGGACTTGCCGACGACGACCATATTCCTGCGAGTATGGCATACTGCCTGTAGGTGACCGAAACCGGCTCGGGCGGAACTTCCTCGAAACTGGCTCTGGCTTCGGTACCGTTAAAGGCAAAGTCAATATTGTTGAGGGTTGTATGGATTCTGTTGGTAGCATCTACGGCCCCTTCAATCTCGTTCAGAAGATAATGATTCACCTGGCGGATGGCTTCGTTGCGCTTTCTGAGTTCTTCCATAAACCTCAGGTTGCCGTCAATAACCCTGCCCAGTTCAGCCACATCGCGCAGAAAGGCATTGCGTTCGTTTTCGTTTTCGGCAGGCAGAGTAGTATTGTTGAGCACTTTGGCTTCGAACCGAACCGGATCTGAAAGCTGCTTAACCACGCCATCATGATACAAAGCTAGTTCAACAGTGTAGTAGCCCGGAACCACCGGCATGCCATTTTGGTTATTCGCTGCGGGGTTGAACGCATCACCGCTGCGTGCCGAAGGTCTGTCGTACCTGAGTGGCCATATGGTGCGGTTCAGGCCTGTTTTGGGCGATTCGAATAGTTTCCTGATTATTTTTCCCTGATCATCACGGATGGTAAAAATCACATAAGGAGGTATTTCTTCTGCTTCGGCTTTCAAAGTTATGCGGTCGGGTTGGGGAACAGGCTGGCCTTTTTCGAACAATTCCTTCTCTTTTTTGAGCCTGAGTTGTTTCTTCGTTTGCGGGCTATCTTTTAGATACCAGCTGAAAGTGGCTCCGAATGCGGGATTAGGTGCCAGAAAATAAGTAGATCCTGTACCATAGCGTCCGTCGCGTTCCACAAACATCCAGGCATCTTTCACCGGAAAAAGCATGGCTTCGTTGTCTCTGACAGCATCAGCAGTGATGTGTCGCAGCGGGCTGTAGTCGTCGAGAATGTAAAATCCGCGTCCGAAAGTGGCAATGGCCAGATCGTTTTCCTCTTCCTGTACGGCAATGTCTTTCACAGCTATGTCGGGCAATCCGTGGTTGAGTTTGGTCCACACTTTTCCTCCGTCAACACTGAAATAAAAACTGTATTCGGTTCCCACAAACAACAGGTCGGGTTTCACAAAATCCTGAACGATGCTGTGCACGGTTTCGTTGGGGAGGTTCGCGCTGATGGAAACCCAGGTGCGTCCTTTATCGCTGCTTTTCAGCACATAGGGTTTAAAATCGTCTCTTTTGAGGTTGTTGAAAGTGGCAAAAACAACATTTTCGTCGAACCGTGAAGGGAAAATATCGCTTACATAGGTGTAGTCGGGAAGGCCGGGAAACGAACTGATCTTTGTCCAGTTTTTGCCATCGTCTTCCGTAATCTGTATGAGTCCGTCATCTGTTCCTGCGAACAGCAGTCCGGCTTTGAGCGGTGATTCGGCAAGCGATACGATGGTTCCCCAGGGCGAGGTGGACACATCCTTGGCAACGGCATCCGAAGGCCAGTATTTGCCCATCACCGGAAACTGATTGCGGTCTTCATTGCGTGTGATGTCATCGCTGATCACTTCCCAGCTGCTTCCTCTGTCAACGCTTCTGAACACCTTGTTGGCCGCCATGTAAAGGGTAGTTGGGTGGTGGTTACTCAGGAAAAAAGGAGCATCCCAGTTCCAGCGGTAGTGCAGTTCGTCCTTACGGGGTATAGGTTTTATAAACAACTGCTCACCGCTTTTCTTGTCAAAACGGTAGATATTGCCGTATTGATAGGCCGAATACACAATGTCGGTATTGTCGCGTTCGATTGCCTGCCAGAATCCGTCGCCACCCAGGGTGACCACCCATTCGCCGCTGTTCACTCCTTCGGAACTGGTATTGCGCGATGGGCCGCCCATGCTCTGGTTATCCTGTGTGCCGCCGTAAACCCAATAGAAAGGTTTGGTGTTGTCCACATTCACACGGTAGAATTGTGTCACAGACAGGTTGGTTTTGTGCTGAAAATGGGCACCGTCATCAAATGTCTCGTATATACCCCCATCACCGCCAATCATCCAGTGGCGTGTATCGCGTGGGTCGATCCACATACAATGGTCGTCCACATGGCGCTTGTTGAGGCCAATATTTTGCCATGTTTTGCCTCCGTCGGAGGTTACTTTTGAAACCACGTCAAGTGAATACACTTTGTCGGCATCAATCGGGTCGCAGACGATAATATTGAAATATTGACCGCTCGACGAATAGCTGTTCATTTTGTTCCACGAAGCGCCCCTGTCAACCGAGCGGAAGAACCCGCCGCTCTCGTTGGCGGCTTCCGCAATCAGGTACACATAATCGGGGTTTGCCGGCGACACGGCGATGCACATTCCGCCCACATGGCCCGAAGGCAGGCCGTTGGTGAGTTTCTGCCAGTTTTTCCCGGCATCGGTGGTTTTGTACACAGCCGACTCGGGACCGCCGCCGATCTTGGTAAACACATGTCTGCGGCGCTGTTCGCTGGTGGCATAGATCACATCGGGGTTGCGCGGGTCGAAGGCCAGATGGTTGACTCCGGTGTTTTCGCTGATGAAGAGGATGCGTTCCCAGTTTTTGCCGCCATCAATGGTTTTATACAGTCCGCGCTCCCCCCCGGGGCCCCATACAGAACCTTCGGCAGCAACATAAACCACATCGCTGTTGCGTGGGTCAATCAGTATCTTCCCGATCTGTCGCGAGTCTTTCAACCCCATATTTGTCCAGCTTTTGCCCCCGTCAATGGTTTTGTACACCCCGTTACCGTAGCCCAAAGCGCGCTGATGGTTGTTTTCGCCAGTGCCTGCCCAAACTACAAAGGGATTGTTTGGATCCATCGCCAGCGCACCAATGGAATAAGTTCCGTAATTGTCGAACACCGGCTCAAAGGTGGTTCCGTTGTTCACGGTTTTCCAGATATGCCCCGAGGCCACACCCACATAATACTCATGAGGGTTGGCAGGGTTAACGGCAAAATCGGCAATACGCCCTGAGGCAAAGGCAGGGCCGATGCCGCGCCATTTCAAACCCGACAACTGAGAAGTCTTCAGGCTGTCGGAAGCTTTTTCAACCTTTTTGCCGCGCTGTGCCATCAGCCCCTGAGGCATCAGCAAAAGCACAGCAAATGTGCAAGCCGCTATAAGAGCAGCAAATGTGAATTTTCTGAGCATAGTAATACTTTTTGAACGGATAAAAGTACAAAAAAAGAGGCTTTGCAAAGTTCGTTCAGGGAACAAGTAATATTCCGTGCCTCAGCCAAAGATGAAAAAAGAGGAAAAACACCAGTCCGAGTGTCAGATTGATCAGCATTTTGTTTTCTGTGGGCAACATGCAGATGGTGTGCGATACCTTGTCGGGTCTGACAAAAGGAATGGCTGCTATGGCCAGAAAAAGCAAGGCTGTCAGCACCAGGTCTTTAGGCTTGATGCCACTGAAGTCGCGCAGGAGAAACAAAAGCGAGCTTCCGAACCAGGGCAGGAAAAAACACCAGAACCACAGCTTCAGGCGCTTGCCGAAGCTGTCGGATAGCGGCAGATGAAGGTGGTTGTAGAAAAGCCTCCCGGCAAACATACCCGAACGTATCAGAAAATAAGTCGAAAATCCAATGGCCAGTGTCACCACAGCCAGATCGAAACCAAAAGCATCGGCCACCCGTGCAATGCCTTCGCCCAGCAACAGATCCTCGCTGATCAGCCCGAAACTGAGGTTGAAGGCATGAAGGAACATCCATACCAAAAACAACAGAGACGAAATGGAAACCCTTGGAATAAGCTGATACACAGCAAGACTAATCAATCCGATGAACAGGCACGAAAAAGGCGAAGCCAGAAAAACACTCACAATAGTGTCATTAGTCCACAAAGGCGAATCATATGGCACAGAAAACTCAATATGACGCGTAAAAAGCCGGCCGGGAACATCCATATCCCAGGCAATATACAGTGTCGAAAACCCTGAAACAATATAAACAAAGACATATGCCATTACCGAAAGGGCAAGTGAGTTTATGAGCAACCACAACAGCCGCTTGCGCGAGAGAATGTTATCTGGGTCACCACTCATTATGTTTTGCGTTGGTTGTTCAATAATTTACGTGCAAGGTCGTCACGTTTGATTTTGTTCAGTTCGTGTCTGATCCAGGGTTGGTTCTCTTTCTTGTACCAAAAGAAGAACTTCTGCTGTGCCAGTTTATCCGTTTTTTTCTTTGCCGTAAACACCGGTTTGAGGGTGTAGGGGTCGTAGCCTGAATAGTAGATTTCGGTGGCCACTGTCATGGGCGTGGGAGTGAAATCCTGCACCTGTTCGAGCCTGAATCCCAACTCCCTCGTGTCGGCAGCCAATTGTGCCATGTCTTCAAGGGTGCTTTCGGGATGGCTCGAAATGAAATACGGGATCAACTGCTGCCTGAGGCCTGTTTCGGCATTGATCTGGTCGAATTTTTTCTTCAGCTTGTGAAACAGGGCAAACGAAGGTTTGCGCATGGCTTTAAGCACGCGCTCGGAGGTGTGTTCGGGGGCTACTTTGAGCCTGCCGCTCACGTGTCGCGTAACAAGCTGCTGCAGGTATTCATCATATCCCATTGCCTTGCTTTTCTCCGGGTCGTCGCTCAGGAAAAGGTCGTAGCGCAAGCCTGAACCGACGAAGGCTTTTTTAACCGCAGGATGATTGTCCACCTCGCGGTAAATCTCCGTCATGGGCTTATGATTGGTGTCGAGGTTGCTGCAGATGTTCGGAAACACACAGCTGGGCCTTCGGCAGTTGTCGCAGATTTTCTGGTGGATGCCTTTCATCCGGTACATATTGGCCGAAGGGCCGCCAAGATCGCTGATGTAGCCTTTGAAGTCGCTCATTTTTGTGATTTGATCCACCTCGGCCATGATTGATTTTTTGCTTCGGCTGGCCACAAATTTGCCCTGATGGGCCGAAATGGTACAGAAACTGCAGCCACCGAAACAACCACGGTGCATGTTCACCGAATGACGTATCATCTCATAGGCCGGTATCGTGCCTCTTTTGGCATATTTTGGATGGGGCATGCGGGTGTATGGAAGATCGAAAGAGGCATCAATCTGCTCTTCGGTGAAGGTGGGATAAGGCGGATTGATGTAGAGTCTTGTGTCGCCGATGTCCTGTATAAGCCTGGCAGCCTGCGCTTTGTTCGACTCCTGCTCTATGTGTCTGAAATTGCCGGCATAGGTTTTTTTGTCGCGCAGGCAATCCTCGTGCGAAGCTAAGTGGATGTCGCCCGCAGCTGTCTTTTCCATGATCCGTCTTTTTGGCCGAAGGAAAAACGTTTGTCTGACGTGGTCAATTTCATTGACGGTTATTCCCTGATCGAGCAGGTGCAGCAATTCGATGAAGGCCAGTTCGCCCATACCATAGACGCCAATATGTGCTTCGGAATCGAGCAGTATGGTTGGTTTCAGGCTGTCGGACCAGTAGTCGTAGTGCGTGACGCGCCTGAGCGAGGCTTCCACCCCGCCTATGATGACCGGACTTTCGGGAAACATTTTCCTGACGATGCGGCTATAAACCACAGTGGCGTAATCGGGTCTGAAGCCGCTTTTGCCGCCGGGGGTGTAGGCATCGTTTGAGCGCAGTCTTTTGTTGGCGGTGTAATGGTTGACCATCGAATCCATATTGCCTGATGTGATGCCGAAGCACAGCCTTGGAGGACCGAATTTATTGAAATCGCGCAGGTCGTCCTGCCAGTTGGGTTGGGCGATGATGGCTACCCTGAAGCCTTCCTTTTCGGCAAGCCTGCCGATTACGGCGGCTCCAAAGGCAGGGTGGTCCACATAGGCATCGCCGGTGATCAGTACCACATCGGGTCTGTCCCATCCACGCAACTCCATTTCTTTTCGTGTAGTTGGCAACCAGTCGGTTAAGCGCAGTTCATTCGTCATCGGGCAGTAGATTCAGGTTGTGCACACACAAACAGGCTTACAGCCTGCAGCAGGCAAACAGCAAAGATAAGTGATTATTATTGAGTGAGAAATAATCACCAGCCAAACAATTAACACAACCCCAGAAACCCGAAACCGAACCAAACACCATTTAAATCCTCAGCCAGATCATAAATCTTAAATTCATCAATCTTCAATCTTAAATATTTGGAATACAAGAATTTTTGATTTCCGGTTTTCGGTAGAAGATCTTAGATGTCGCTGAATCCCTTAGTGAAAGCCTCCCGTCAGTGACCCCGGCCAAAACGATGAAGCAGAACCGAAAACCATCCCAACCAGGAACAAGGAACAAGAAACCAGAAACCAGAAACCAGAAACCTTCCCTCTTTGCCATGTGCCTCCTTTGGAAATGTACGGCAACGGACAAAATATGTCCGCTTCAATGCTCATTTGCAGGAAGTGTACGGTTGCGTTTATCAATTTATAAAACTCTAATTCAATAATTTAGAAAGTTTGGCATGGTTATTTGAGATAGTATGGAAACAACAATAAAATAAAAAACATCATGAAAACGATCAGAATCCTCGCCTTAAGCTTAGTCCTTGCTTCGGTTGGCACGTCTGCAAGCTTTGCCGAAGGGTTCGAACTGAAAGAGGAAGCCTATATTAACGACATTCCCTTCGATACCCATCGCATCGCTGCTGAATATTCCCAACAAAAGGCCATCAGCATCCGCTTCGAACCGGTTGAAGAAAATCCGGTAGCCGACATACCTTTCGATACCGAACAGGTTGCAGAAACCGAACGCAGCAACAGGGCCATGCAGCATGTGTTCAGGCCTGCTCCCGAAGCATTCATCCACGATATACCCTTCAGCACAACCTCGGTTGCCTGCAGTGTTCTGTGCACAGAAGCACTGGTCAATCAGGGTAGCACAATACGCACACGAACATTGTAGCAGTTTTTTTCATAGTTAATTTGGTTAAGCAGTTCACAAACGGAAGGGCTCCCTCGGGGGCCTTTCTAATTTTACGGTGTTTTGCCATAAAATGAAAACCGGAACAAAACATTCATGCGAAACTGTTCGCGAACGAACAAAACTGTGTGGGGGCGGACACAAGGATTGCAAATGTTACCCAACGAAAAAATTTACACTATTTGAATATCAGATATATATATTTTTTGGCACGATATGTGAAGTAAATAAGGCATGTTGAATTTAAACACCATGAAAAAATTAATTGCCACCCTTGCCCTCGGAATGATGCTCCCGGCAGCCCTGCTTGCTGATGGTTATCACGAAATTCACGGAGCCGATGCAGCAATCAACGATATTCCCTTCGACACCGAAGAAGTGTTCAGCGAACAGATGTCGGTCAGAGCAATGACAGTGGATTTTGAGCCAGCCGAAGAAAGTTTTATCAACGACATCCCTTTCGACACACGCTCATTGGCTTCGTTCGAAATTAGTTTCAGTCTGCCCGAAGAAGAATTCGTTAATGATATCCCATTTGACACTCACCGCATAGCGGAAAAAAATATGTAAGATCTTGGGAGCTCCCGCTCCCCGTCGTTCTTTTTCTCATACCATGTAATTTTGTGTTGGTTGAACCTTGGTTAGGAGGCTGCCCGAAAAGGCAGCCTCTTTTTTTTGCCCCGTATCCTTCACCCAAGCCTGTTAATCCCAGTAGAAAACATCGAGAAAAATATTTAAGGATATTTTTGTCTTTTATTATGGAGATTATATATCTTTGCCGCAGAAAAAAGCAAATCAGCCATGATTGATTACGCACAGGAAACATTAAGTTCTATTATATCAAGAGATTACCGTGCATCTGAAGTGTTTCGCAGGCATCATCTTGATTTTTGCAGCAAAAGCGACCTGAGCCTGGAAAAAATCTGCAGCCTGCTTCAGATCCGGCATGAAGATATTGTAGCCGAGCTGAACGAACTGAAGAATATCGAAGCAGACATGAAAATCGACGGCGCTCAGGGTCTTATGGAGATGAAAGAAAGCATCAGGCACGGACATCATGCTGCACTGACCGAAAACATGAAACAAATTGATGCCTACCTCAGGAGGCTGGTTTCGGTGCATGAAGAGCAGTTTCCATGGATCAGGGCGGTACTGCGCCAGTTTGAATCGGTTGCCTTTGGTGTTGGCGACAGCATCAAAAGGAAAGAACTTGTTTTGTTTCCTGCCATTGACCAGATGAGTCAATGCATACAGCAAAAAACCAAATATACCATACCCGGTTTCGGAAGCGTGCGCAACCTGTTGAACCGTCTCACCGCTGAGCATGAGCAAAACATCACTGCGATGGATAAAATCAGCGCACTCTCGCAGGGATTCACTGCACCAGCCGATGGCTGCAATACCTTTGCCGTTGCCATGGGCAAAATGAGGGAGCTGCATGCATTAATGAAAACTAATGCAGAATGGGAACAAGGTGCATTTTTTCCGCAAATCATTGAACTGGAACAATTACTTTTGTCTGACTAAATCACTGCCATGTTTTCGAAGGCCTGCAAATACGCCATTAAAGCACTTATCTACATCGCATCGCGTTCGGGCGACGGCAGTAATATCAGCCTGCGCGACATTGCCGCACAGATTGACTCACCGGAGCATTTCACAGCCAAGATTATGCAGATACTGAGCAAACAAGGCATCGTATCATCCATCAAAGGACCTAACGGAGGTTTCTACATCGAACGCAATGCCCCTGCCATTCCCCTTTTCGAAGTGGTGCGGGCCATTGATGGTGTGCATCACCTGACAGGTTGCGGACTGGGTCTCAAAAACTGCTCCGAAGATCAGCCATGCCCCATCCACCGCGAATTCAGCGAAGTCAGAAACCGACTGCTTCAAATGCTGCATCAAAGCACCATACAGCAACTTGCCGGTGAACTTACTTCCGGACAAACCGTTCTGAAACAAATGGCATTGTAAAATTTTTTAATTTAATTAAAGATAAATATATCCTTTATTCCATAATTTAACATAATACCCTATGAAAACCCAACATATCAAAAAAACCATGATGATACTGATCGTTTCGGTATCGTCCGTTCTGTTGTGGCAGTCGTGCACACAGCAAGAACAGTCAAGAACCTATTCAGATCTTACATCGGAAGTAACAGGCGAAGTTATAGCTGAACTCACCGACGCTCCTTTTGTTCCGGCCCGCATCACGGCCAAACACAATACAAAAGTCATCGTTCATCTCGAAGTTATTGAGCAACCCATGCGTCTGGCCGATGGTGTTGAATACACCTTCTGGACTTTTGGCGGCAAGGTGCCCGGAAAGTTCATCCGGGTGCGTCAGGGCGACCAGGTTGAGTTTCACCTGCACAACCACCCCGACAATATGTTGCCGCACAACATCGACCTGCACGCTGTTACCGGTCCGGGTGGCGGTGCCGAAGCCTCCCTTGTGGCACCGGGCAAAAGCGCTCAGTTCAGTTTCAGAGCGCTCAATCAGGGGCTGTATGTGTATCATTGTGCCACAGCACCTGTAGGCATGCACATTGCCAACGGCATGTATGGTCTTATTCTGGTTGAACCCCTCGAAGGCCTGCCGGCTGTGGATCACGAATTCTATGTGATGCAAAGCGAGTTTTACACCTCAGGCGGTTTTGGCCAGAAAGGACATCAGGAGTTTGACATGCAAAAAGCACTCGACGAAAGGCCTGATTATGTAGTAATGAACGGTGCAGTGGGTGCTTCGGCTGGCGAAAATGCCATGAAGGTGAAGGTGGGCGAATCAGTGAGACTCTATCTGGGCAATGGTGGACCAAACCTGGTTTCCTCTTTTCATGTCATCGGCGAAATTTTCGACAAGGTTTATGTTGAGGGGGGTACGCTGATCAACCGCGACGTGCAAACCACACTTATTCCGGCCGGTGGCTCAGCGATTGCCGAGTTCACCTGTGAAGTACCGGGTACACTACACCTTGTTGACCACAGCATTTTCAGGGCATTCAACAAAGGCGCGCTGGCCCAGATCAAGGTTGTGGGCGATGAAAACCATCAAGTGTTTACCGGGAAAGAAAAAGAGGAGGTGTACCTTCCTGAAGGATCAGCCATTCAGCGCATCAGCTCCGGAAAACAGGCCGCTGCAAGCAGCGAACCAATTCCCGAAAAAAGTCTGAACGAACGACTTGAAGCCGGTGCAATCCTATACAAGCAAAACTGTATGGCCTGCCACATGGATCATGGAGGCGGTATTCCGGGTACATTCCCAACCTTGGTGAATTCTGATTTCCTGAAAGCAAGGGCCGACAAAGGAATCGGCATCATTCTCGAGGGACTACAGGGCGAAATCACAGTCAACGGCTCCAACTACAACAACATTATGCCGGCTGTGGCCCTGAACGACGATCAGGTAGCCAGCATCCTCACTTATGTATTCAACCGTTTTGAGAACGGCGGCGGACACATCAAAGCTGCTGAAGTGGCTGAATGGCGAAACAAAAAATGAAGCGCATTGTAACATCGGCAATCTTTTTCCTTCTGCTTGGATGCTGTGACCTTCAGGCACAGCATCCCGGCATGAAGACCATTCCTGCAGGAACGTATAAACCTTTGATGAAAACCGTTGCAGACGAAATAACAGTGGGTTCCTTCCTGCTTGACGAAAAACCGGTGACCAATGCCCAATTCAAGGCATTCACCGATGCCCGGGCAGAATGGTCGCCCACACGGGTGAAAGCACTTTTTGCCGACAACCAGTATCTGCAACACTGGGACAGTTCAGGAGCATGGACAGATGAAATTGATCTGATGCCTGTGGTATATGTTTCTTGGTTTGCCGCAAAAGCCTATTGCAGTTGGCTGGGCAAAAGACTGCCCACACTGGATGAATGGGAATATGCTGCAGCCGGGAAGCCTGAACCGGGTCAAAACATTAGCTCGACTGAAACGCTTATCCTGAATTGGTATAGCAGGATGTCGGGTGAAAACCATTTATCCGGCAGCATATACCGGAACGAATATGGCCTTTGGGATATGCACGGGCTGGTGTGGGAATGGGTGTATGACTTCAACCGTGTGGTGAGCAACGACGACTCGAGAAACAGTGAAGAGATTCCTTCCGGATTGTTCTGTGGCAGTGCCTCGCTGAACTCCGCCGGTGCATCAGACTACGCCAGCTTTATACGATATGCCTTCAGGGGAAGCATTACCGGCAATTACACCATGCGCCGGTTGGGTTTCCGCTGTGCACAATCAGTACAACAATAAAAAAAGAGAAACATGAAAAAGAAACTCCTGTATTTTCTGATACTCCTTTCCGGCTTCGCCTGCTCAGAACCGCAAAAAACCGAAAAAGCCGCCTGCTGCTCCACAACCCCTGTTTCGTCGGGGCAACAGGCCGGCATATTGCCCGGAAGTTCCCTGTACCATCTGGAAACAGGATTCACCGACCCATCGGGCAAGCCGTTCACGCTGCAGCAATTGGCCGGAAAAACCGTGGTGATAACTATGTTTTTCTCCCATTGCGAATATGCCTGCCCCATGATGATTCACGACCTGAAACAAATTGAAGAGCATTTTAGCTCCGAAGAACGTGACAAGTTTCAGTTTGTCCTGGTCAGCTTCGACCACCTCCGCGATACCGCTGAGCGTCTGAGTGCCTATGCACATACACAAGGTATGTCCGGCAACTGGCTGCTGTTGCATGGAGAACAGGATGCGGTCAAGGATCTGTCGGTTGTGCTTGATATTGTTTATGAAGCACAGGAAAACGGATCGTTTGCCCACAGCAATAAAAAAATAATCCTCGATAAGTCAGGGACTGTTGTGTTCGCTGAGGAAGGCTTGCAACGTGCACCTGACGCAGCGGTCAGCAAACTGAAAGAACTGATATAATCATCTGTTTCGATGTCTGCGGCAAGAGATCAATGCAGCCATACACAATCTCTTTCGCGAAAAAGTGTACAGTCTATGAAATGAGAAGAATGGCGCCGGTTATGAGTAGAACAATTATGATGAATATCATCTTCCATGCTCTGTGCGCTTGATGCAGTTCCATGAACCACCAACCAATGAGCATGATTTTTGCAAAGGACAGTGCCATGAGAATCCCCGCACGCGAAAATTGATCGTTCAGTGTGGCATTTCCGGCTAAAGCCGTGCCTGCAGTCAATGCGATCAGGGCAAAGAAAACCAGATGCAGTATATATTTATTGTTTCTCATCATATCAGAACATCAGGTATATTACAGGGAAAATCATCAGCCAGATCAGGTCGCACATATGCCAGAAAGCCGCGCCGGCTTCGAGGTCAACCATTTTCAGTTTTCCTTCAGCCTTGCCCAGTAGTTGCCGCTGAACTGCAAGAATAACCAGCCCGGTGACTACATGAATCAGGTGAAAACCTGTCAGAAGCCAATAATAAGTATAAAATGTGTTTTCGTAAAGCGTGTGGCCATCGTTGATCTTTGCGTTGTATTCCAATGATTTGATCAGCACAAATAACAAACCTGCAACGATAGATCCGGTGATTAGTCTTCGCCCTTTATTGGTGTTGCCATTCCTGACTGAATGAACGGCAACAGCAAGCAGGTAGCCGCTAAACAGCAGCAGCAATGTGTTGGCGGTGCCCATATTCACATTCAGTTGAAGCCGCGCTTGGTGAAAAATACCGGGATCGGCGGCCGACGAAGCCACCATGGCTGTCAATGCCAGCCCAAAAGTGATCACTTCAACTACGATAATCAGCCAGATCAATATACCTCCGGGCGGATAGAAAAAGTGGTTCTCAGTGTTTGCGGTTGATTCGTTTTGCATCAGTATCTTTTAATTTTTTCGTAGAGCTTTACCATTGCGGCAAGCATTTCGTTGGGTTCGGTGAGTATCTGGTAATGGTTCTGGCCGAACATCTGAGGCAGATAGTATCGGGCCTGTGCTTCGATGGCAAGTGCAAAAGCATTAATATCAACATCTTTCAACTCACGGAGCGCTTGTTTTACATCATGGATTCCATATTTGCCTTCGTATTTGTCGAAGTCGTTTGGTTTGCCGTCGGAAATGAGCAGCAGCCATTTGCTTTTTGCCTGTCGTGAGGCGAGTTGGGCTCCTGCATGTCGGATCGAAGCCCCAATGCGCGTAAAACCGGCCGGTTCCATAGCCCCGATGCGCCCTTTGCCAACATTCCAGTTTTCGGCGAATCCCTTCAGGGTTACATAACTGGTATTGTTACGGGTGTGGGAGTAAAAACTGGCAATCGAAAAATCGATATTGTATTCATTCAGTATTTCGCAAAAGAGAATGGACACCTGTTTTTCGACATCAATTACCCTGTTGCCGGCAGCATAACTATCGGTTGACAGACTATTGTCGAGCAAAAGCAGCATCGAAATGTCCTTTTCCGTTTTCCGTGAATTGTAATAGAGTTTGTCAGATGGAGTTGTACGGTGGTGCAGGTCAACATACATATCCGTCACGGCATCCATGTCAAACTCGTTTCCTTCGGTCTGAAACCGTACCTGACGATATCGGTTGCTCACATTAGCGAGCATTTTGCGCATCATCACAAGGGTTTGTGCATGGGTAGCGATTACATCCCTGCTGTATCCGGGATTTGTTTTTTGCGGAAAAGCCGGATAAACCTTACAGAAGTCTTTCTTATATGCTTTCTTTTTGTAATCCCATTCATCATAGGTGATGCATTTCAGGTCGTCAGAAGCTGCCATTTCGGCAATATTGGTGTTTTCGGTGAAGTCGGACTGATACACAGAATGCACCATTTCGTCAGAACGTACCATAAATTTCATGTTCAACTCATCGAGTGCATCTTTATGATCCTCCAGCTGGTCTGATCCATCAAAATCACGCCAAACACCATCGAACTCTTCGGCAGTTTCCACTTTCTCAAAATTATGAGTCATCACATAATCTTCCTGCATCTTTTTGTCGATCTGAAGATGAACGATTTCTTCTGTAGCCCTTGCCTTTAAAGTGGTTTTGGGATTTACTGATTGAGTGGTACGGGCATTTCCCAATCTGGCTTTTTCCATTTCAGCCGATTGTGTTCTGCTCTCTGTCATCCATTTTCCATATAGCCAGCTTAGGCCTGCTTTGTCTAATGATTCAAGTTCGAGGTAATCAAGAAGTTGTTTATGGATTTCGGCAGAAACGGGAAAATCATGTTCCAGCTCTTTTAGAACAACTTTTGATGTTTCAATGGCTTTTTCCAATGATTTACTTGTATCGGCTTCATCAGATTTCCAGTTTAAGCCCAGGTTCCGCTGAACTGAAAGATAAAGTGTCCGGAAGAGATAGAAGGATACATTGATTTCTTTTTCCGGAAAAATGGCCATCTGCGCCGGCAGGAAAAAGTTGAGATCTTTGTATCCTCCCTCTTTTTCGGCTTCATAAATCTCAATGGATTCTCCGGTCAAAGCCCTGGCAAGAATCGTCAGACGTGGTTTTAGCTCATCGAGGGTAGCTCTTCTTTGCAATACAGCCTCATCGGTTTTTCGTCCGGCCCTGAAATAGCGGATGAATCTGGCATAGATATACTCATCGAACGACATTGGCTTGCTGGGTATTAGGCAGGTTTTCTGTGTTTGGTTACAGAATCAGGTTACAGAGGTCCGTAAGTGATTCGGACACCTGCGGATCGTCGGTCAGGGGCTCCACGACAGCCATTCTTACTGCGAGTCGTTTTGGCAATCCTGACTTGATAAGCATGGCGGCATGCACCAGCAGACGGGTGGAGACAGTTTCGGCCAGACCCACCTCCTGCAGATTTCTTATTTTGTTGCCGGTAATTACTAATTTTCGGGCTGTTTCTTCGTCAATACCGGTTTCTTCGGTCAGAATAACAGCTTCTGTTTCCGGCTTGGGATAATTAAATGGTATAGCAAGAAATCGTTGGCGTGTGGAAGGTTTCAGCTCTTTAAATCCCCTTTGATAGCCGGGATTGAACGAGGCAACCAGCATAAAATCCTCGTGTGCAGTTAAACTCTCGGAGCGTTTGTCAATATAAAGTTCGCGTCTGAAGTCAGTGAGCGAGTGTATTGCAACAATCACATCAGGTCTGGCTTCAGCTACTTCATCAAGATAAAGGATACAGCCATTCCTAACAGCCATGGTCATGGGTCCGTCGAGCCACACTGTTTCTGCTCCCTTGATCAAAAAACGGCCAATCAGATCGGTAGCCGAAGTTTCTTCATGACAACTGACGGTGATGGATTTTTTTCCCAGCCGGGCAGCCATGTGTTCCACAAATCTGGTCTTCCCGGTTCCGGTAGGCCCTTTGAGCAGTAAAGGAATTTTGTTTTCGAAGGCGTTGGTAAACACCTCAACTTCCTTTGCTACGGGAAGATAAAATGGTAATTTCTCTGTTTCAAAAGTCATCGGTTCCTTAAACATAATCACTTGTGCAATGGAATAAAATGGATGGTTTTAAATTAGTGCCGCAAGACGCATGTTTCCATCCGTCCCGCGGACACTAAACCCCAACAACAAAAAACTGAAGTTATGCAGACTCCAGAATTTCTTCCATACCTATGGCTTCATCGTTGGGAGAGCCATGGCGGTAAAATTCGTAGATGAACATCAGGATTCCCGTGGCAAACATGGACGCGCACAACACCAGGACAAGGAAGTGCACTTCAATTTCCTGCTGCACGGCACCAAATTCGAGGCCTGTTTTACGCTCCAGATAAACCTGAGCAACACCGGCCACACCAAACGCAAGCGTCATGCCGAGCATACCGATGTTCGACAGCCAGAAAGCCAGTTGGCCGTTGGCTGTATCATAAAGTTTTCGGCCCGTAAGATTGGGCAGGGCAAAGGTGATG
This sequence comes from Bacteroidales bacterium, assembly GCA_024710405.1. Taxonomy (GTDB): domain Bacteria; phylum Bacteroidota; class Bacteroidia; order Bacteroidales; family F082; genus UBA6192. The sequence goes on along the minus strand of JANJUV010000020.1, from coordinate 297,768 downwards.
AACGAAAACACGATCATTCCGTATGCACCCCAGAATGCAAGATGGCCATGCATGGCCGTAACCAGCGTTCCGTGTGTATACATATTTACCTGTGGAAGTGTGTGTGCCATGCCAAGCAAACCGGCTCCGGTGAAGGCCAGAATGGCTGTTCCGAGTGTCCATGCAAGCGCAAGTTTGTTCGGGTGTTTCTTTTCGCCCTTGCGGTACATGGCAACGGCAAACAAAGCCATGGCAAGGAACGCCAGTGGCTCGAGCATAGAAAAAATCCCACCAACAATAAGCCATATTTTCCCTACTCCTATGTAATAATAGTGGTGTCCGGTACCCAAAATGCCCGACAGGAATGTGAGTCCGACTATAACATAAAGCCATTTTTCGATCACTTCACGGTCAACACCAGTAAGTTTAATCAACAGAAACGCCAGGATGCCTCCCATAATTAGTTCCCAAACACCCTCAACCCAAAGGTGGACAACCCACCAGCGGAAAAAGGAATCAAGTGTCTGGTTGTCGAACCAAATCATCCCGGGGAGGTAAAGCAACGCTGCGAAAACTAGTCCCATCGTAAGTACCAGGGCAGTAGTTGTCGTTTTTTTACCTTTATACAGTGTCGCAAGTATGATACCCAGAAAAGTGAGCACATTGATAACAACCAGCCAGTCGAGTGGTCTTGGAATCTCAAGGAATTTTCTTCCTTCCCAATAATTAAGGTGATAGCCTGTGACAGCAGCTACTCCAACGAGCAGAAAGGTAATTAACTGAATATAGGCCAGTTTAACGCTGACTAATTCATTTTGTGCTTCTTCGGGTATAATATAGTAGGCTGCCCCCATAAAGCCCAATAATATCCATACAACAAGAAGATTGGTGTGTACGGCCCTAGCAGTGTTGAAAGGGATGACACTGTGGAGGCCATCGTAGCCCATATGGGCAAATCCCATAATGAAGCCGTAAACGATCTGGAGAACGAGCAAAAGCATAGCGGCTGCAAAAAACCAGTATGCAACTTTTTGTGATTTGTATTTCATGTTTTCTGGTTATTGGTTGGTTCTATTATCTTTTAACATCAGGTTTTGGCGGAAATCCGTTGAGGTCAACTTCACCGATCCATTTGAAAAATTCGACCATATCATTGGCCTGTTCATCCGTAAAACCGTAGGCTACCATTTTACGGCCCCTTGGTGCCCAGGGCACTTTCGACATCAGCGCTGCTTTAATGTAGCCTTCGCCTCTTCGTTCGTAAACCTTGGTAAGCTCAGGAGCATAATAGGCACCTTCACCGAAAATAGTATGGCAGCCCATACAGTTGTTTGATTCCCACATTTCCTTGCCACGGATTACCGATTCACTCAGATTTTCAGGATTGGTCTGCCTGGGTACATCATTGACCAGCGAGTTCCATGATAAAGCAAGAAAGATGGCAAAAGTTACCACCGTGCCTCCCAGGAAAAAAGTTCGTGCTTGTGATTTTGATAACATAATGTATTGGTTTTTAGTTTTTTAATTACTCCATCATTGTTGTATCATGCAACATATAAGGGAATATAGGTACTATAATACCGCAAATATAAAACACTAATTGAAAATAAAAGACATATTTGTCCGAATATTTTTCAAAAAAATCACGACACTTTTATATCTTATTGTTAATGTGATATATATGCTAAATCGTACGGTTGTGAACCCACTGTAAGAATAATTTTGTACTCATTCAAAATGTCGATGTGAGGAGGATGGTTTACAACAGCTCCCTTATACATTACCTATCCATTCTTCCGCAAACTTTTGCATCCGTTCTTTTACTATTTTCGCCACTGGATTAACCCACCTCCACATGGAACACAGTCTTTTTCTTAATCCGGTTACTTTTGTCACTGACGAGTTGCTTGAATCTGTTTCGCGCCGAAGTCTGCTGCGAACCATCGATATTCACACCAGGGATAATTTTCCTAATCTGGAAAAAGCGGGTGTAGCCATCATCGGTATCGAGGACAGTCGCGGAAATTCTTTAAACAGAGGCAGCGCTGATGCTCCTGACAGAATCAGGGAGGCTTTTTACGCCCTTTTTAACCACTGGCTGGGGCTTCATATTGTTGATCTGGGAAACATCAAAGCCGGCAACGATATCAGTGATACTTATTTTGCACTTGAGCAGGTAGTCGGCGAGTTGCTCAGCAAGCATTTCACGGTTGTCATACTTGGAGGCAGTCAGGACCTCACTTTTGCCCATTATAAAGCATACGAAAAGGCCGGTCAATTGGTCAACCTCGTGGCAGTTGATCCATCTTTTGATCTTGGGCAGGACGATGAACCGCTCAATGCGCATTCCTATCTGAGCCACATCATCATGCATCAGCCAAATTTCCTTTTCAATTACACAAATTTGGGTTATCAGTCGTATTATGTTGATTCAGACGCAGTTAACCTGATGAAGAATCTCTATTTTGATGTGTATCGGCTGGGAGTAGTTAAGGCTAATCCTGAAGAAACCGAGCCTGTGGTTCGCAATGCTGACCTGCTTAGCTTCGACATGAGCTCAGTGAGGGCTGCTGACGCACCGGGCAACGCACGGCCGGTTCCTAACGGCTTTTCGGGCGAAGAGGCATGCCGTATCTGCCGTTATGCAGGAATGAGCGACAAACTGAGTTCGATAGGGATTTATGATTATAATCCGGCCTTAGACCCGCAGCGGACGGCCGCAGCCCTGATCGGTCAGATGCTCTGGTATTTTATTGATGGCTATGCCCACCGGCTGGGCGACCTTCCCGAATCCGGCAGCCGCGAATTTGCCCGCTACAACGTGCGCATTGAAGGCCATGAAGAAGAAGTGGTATTCCTGAAAAGCAAAAAAACCGACCGCTGGTGGATCGACCTGAGCCTGGGCAGAACCGACCGGAAAAAATACGAACGGCATCAATATGTCCCGTGTTCACGCAAAGATTACGAAAGCGCTATGAATGACGACATACCCGACCGTTGGTGGCAGTTTTATCAGAAACTTACCTGAACTTCACTTTTTGTGGAAAGACATAAGGTTTAAGGCAGCTTAAGAGACTAAGAATCGTATTGACAATTACTTACCCCGAAACCAGAGATCAGAGACCAGAGATCAGAATTGGCAAAGTGCAAAGAGCGAAGAGCAACAGAACCGTAATCCGCAAACTCGTAACCCGTAACTCGTAACTCGTAACCCGCAACAAGTAACAAGTAACCAGCATCCAGAACCCTTCATTTGCTTACTTTTGCCATATAATTTGATTGAATGAAAATATACCTAATATTCCTCTTTTCACTGCTATTTACTGCCCGGATTTTTGCTCAGGACACCATCAGCGTGATGCACTACAACCTGTTGTATTATGGAGAAATAACCGGTTTTTGCAACAACAGCAACAACAGTCTTTCGATGAAGGACCCACATCTGCGAACAATTCTAAACTATGTAAAACCTGATATTTTCACGGTGAACGAAATATCTTCCAGCACGGCCATTCACCAACATTTACTCGATGAGAACCTGAACACCGGCGGTGTCGGCCATTATCGCAAAGCAGGGTTTAATCCGGTGGCAGGAAGCAACATCGTAAATATGCTGTATTACGATTCACGCAAACTCCGCCTCAAGAAGCAAAGTGTTGCACAAAGCTATATTCGTGATGTTGATGTATATGAACTTTATTACTATTCAAACGACCTTGCACAGGGTGATACCGCCTTTATTGTTTGTGTTGTCGGTCACCTGAAAGCCGGAAATTCTGATTCGGATGCAGGTGCACGAAAAGTTATGGCCGAAAACACCATGAAATATATTGAACAGCGCTACAAGCATGAAAATGTCCTTTTTATGGGCGATTTCAATCTGTATTCAGGCAACGAAGCCGCCTTTCAGCAGATGATCAACTTCAGCAATGCTGATACCAGATTCATCGATCCTATAGGACAAATAGGCGACTGGAATAACAACAGTTTCTATGCATCTGTCCACACACAGTCAACAAATACTTCTTCAAACGATTGTAAGTCAGGTGGAGGGCTTGATGACCGCTTCGATTTCATTCTGATCTCAGACGAAGTCCGTTTTGGCACCAGGAATGTTCGTTATGTACAGCAGTCATATCAAGCTGTCGGGCAGGATGGCAACAGGTTTAACAGCACAGTTGTTTCACCGGCCAACAGTTCTGTTCCTCCAAATGTGGCAACTGCCTTATTCAATATGTCGGATCATTTGCCGGTTACACTAAAAATCCGAGTAGATAAAGTACTGAGCACTAACGACTATCCTTTGAATCCATTCATGGTATCACTTTCCCCTAATCCCGCCAGTGCTATGGTGCAGCTTATGTTCTATTCTGCACGCCACCAGCCTATGCAGATCAGCCTGCTGAACACTTCTGGATTGACGCTGTACAAAAAACAGGTGAATGCCCAGACCGGGCGTCAGACTATTGATCTGAATTTAGGTGACTTAATACCGGGTTTGTATTTTGTCAGACTGACAGATGCTGATGGAAACCACGAACAGCTTAAGCTGGTGAAAACAAATTAATTCACAGCTCGAAACTGGCCGGTGTTCCGAATTTTGTGCGGAACATCATTGTGTCCAAAGGTCTTCGTTCGCGTTCGGCATATTCCATTTTCTTCAGGTTGGGATGCAACACCTCCGGATCGCCGATATACCCCACTGCGATTGCCGTAAGCACCTCAAATTCAGCAGGAACATCAAAAAATCGTGCAGCAGCTTCTTTGTCAAAACCACCCATCTGATGCACAAACAAGCCATCCGACATGGCCTGGATGGTAAGGTGGGCCACAGCCTGACCTACATCATAAACATAGGAAACATTTGGCTTGCCCTGATTCTTCAGGCTCATTCTATGGCCGACACTCAGCATAAGAACCGGAGCTGTTTTGGCCCACAACTGATTGAATTCGACAAATGTATCATAGATTTTCATATATGTTTCATCGCCTTTTAACCCGATGATAAAACGCCAGGGCTGTTCGTTGGATGATGAAGGCGACCAGCGTGCGGCCTCAAGCATCCGAAACAATTTGTCCGTTTCGACCATTCGGTTGCTGAAAGCCCTCGGACTCCATCGTTCCCTGAGCAAGGGGTGGATCTCAAAAGTTGTTTTTGCCGTTTTGTTCATATTACTTTGTTTGGTTTTATAACAAGTCTGACCCGAAAATGTTCCCCCGGGCCATTCCTGAATATTCATGATTTACAAAGATACGGAATAGCAGAAACTACGTTTCACAAACTAGAAGTCACCTACCACTGTCACCGAAACGGGCCCGGATGCTATCTTCATTTCAAGTCTGAGGAAGAATGACATCCATTGAGGTGTTTCGTAAAACCTTACATTTGCGAAGCTCAATGTTATGGACAAAGGATTAAGCAGTTTCATTCAAAATCTGTCGCTCAATGAGCAGCAGGTACTCCGCATCGAAGCAGTTTCTTCTGATGCTTTTGTTTTGCATACCGAAAGGCATCATAGTTTCCTTCCCGGACAGGTTGTTGCACTCACAAATGATCGCAAGCTGCCTCCGCGGCTATACAGCCTGTGCACTTCACCCGACGAACAATCACTGGGAATATTGTTCAACATAAAACCCGACGGCCTGCTCACACCACGGTTGGCCATGGTCAGACCCGGCGATACAATTTTTGTTTCTGCACCTTTTGGTGCATTTCTGGGCGACAGGCGCCCTGCATGGTGGATTGCGGCCGGCACCGGAATAGCTCCCTTCAGGTCGATGATCCGTTCGGGTTTGGGCGAAAACAACATGCTCATCCATGGAAGCCGCTTGCTCGAAGGTTTTTACTTCAGGGATGAGTTTACAGCCTTTTTTGGTGACCGTTACGTGCCCTGCTGTTCACAGGAACACGGGGATGGTGTCTATTCCGGTAGATTGACCTCTTGGTTGCGCGCGAAGAAATCATTTGACCCACTTATGCAGTATTACTTGTGCGGAAGTGCAGAAATGGTGGTAGAGGTGCGCGATATTCTCCTTGAAGGAGGTGTCGGACTGAACAACATCATGTCAGAAATCTATTTTTGAGGGCTTTGTAAAAAACTTTTACATTTGTACATGATTCATGTCGATCTGATTTACAACCTGTCAGTTCTTGTTGCCATCAGCGTGATCTCAGGCTTCATCAGCCAGCGTTGGGGTCGCAAACGGGTGGCTGGAAAACTGCTTCAGGGTTTACTTTTCGGGCTTGCCACCATTGTAGGGATGATGTATCCTTTACAATTGTCTGAAGGCCTGATCTTCGACGGACGATCAATAGTCATCAGCCTGTCAGCCCTTTTCTTCGGCCCTGTAACCGGAATTATTGCAGCAGGCATTGCTGTAATCTACCGGCTTTCACTTGGTGGTATCGGGCTTTCAATGGGAATCTCCGTGATTTTTTCATCTTTCCTTATTGGTACGCTGTTTCATTACAAATGGAAATCAGAATCTCCGGGAAGGAATTTGAATATACTGCATTTTTATTTGGTAGGCTTTCTGGTCCATAGCGTGATGCTCTTACTGGTATTGTTACTTCCTTCATCATTCAGGAGCGAAACATTTCGTTTGTTGGGTATTACCATAATAGGCGCATATCCTCTTGTTACTGTTTTGATTGGCAAAGTTTTGCAGGATCAGGAACAGAATAAAAGGCTTTTTGAACAGACCAAAGAAAACGAAAAACTATTCCGCACAACCTTTTACAGCATTGGCGACGCAGTAATTACCACCAACAGCAAAGGATTGGTGATGCAGATGAACCGTCTGGCTGAAGAGCTCACCGGTTTCACCGAAAAGGAAGCTGCAAACAGGCCCCTTGATGAAATATTCAACATCATCAGCGAACGCACCGGAGAAAAGGCCGAAAACCCCGTAAACAGTGTGATCCGTGACGGACAGGTAGTTTCACTGGCCAACCATACCCTTTTGATAGCCCGTGATGGCACGCGTATCCCCATCGCTGATTCGGGCGCGCCCATCAAAGATGATGACGGAACCATAAGGGGAGTAGTTCTTGTGTTCAGGGATCAGCGCCGTGAGCATCGGTCGCGGGTGGAACTCATGCGAAGCCTCGACAGTTTTCAGGGATTGTTCAACAGCATCACCAGCGCAGTTTATGTGCAGGACCGCGACGGAGTATTCCTTGATGTTAATGACGGAGCTACACGGATGTATAATTATCCACGAAGCTATTTCATCGGCAAAACACCGGATTTTCTGGCCGCACCGGGAATGAACGACCTCCATGCACTCGAAGGACATATCGCAAGAGCATTCTCAGGCGAATCGCAGCGATTTGAGTTCTGGGGACGCAAGAAAAACGGCGACATCTTTCCGAAAGAAATCAACCTGTTTAAAACGAGTTATTTTGGCAAAGAAGCTATCATTGCCATTGCCCAGGATATTTCAGACAGGCGCAAAACCGAAGATGCACTTAGGGAGAGCGAACAGCGTTACAGACTACTGTTCGATGCCTCCCCGGTTGGTATTTTGCTCGAAGACGAGCAGGGAATCATCCTCGATCTCAACAACACCCTTTGCGAACAATATGGATACGAGCGTCATGAGTTACTTGGAAAACACATTTCATTGCTTAGTTCCGAACAGCAAAAAAACACAATCAACGCCAACATAAAAACCATCCTTACAAACAGCTACCTTGAAAGTACTATTTCGGGAATTACCAAAGACGGGCGAAAGATCATTTGTCAGCTTACCGAAACCGCCATCAGCCTGACCGATGGCAAAAGAGGCATTCTGTCCATCTCAAAAGACATCACCGAACAGGTAAAAGTTCAGGAGAACCTGTTGAAATCAGAGGAACGGAACCGGGCGATCATTTCAGCCCTTCCCGACATGATGTTTCGTTTCAGCAGCAACCATATCTTCATTGATTCTGTAGCCAGAGATGCCACCCTGCTTATGGTTCCGAAGGAGGATTTTCTTGGAAAGCATGTGCGTGATGTGTTGCCGGAAGAACTTGCCCTCCTGACCTGCAAGAAGATTGACGAAGCCCTCGAAAGCGGACAGTTACTATCATACGAATACAGCTTAAATACTGAGAACGGAATCTGCTGGTATGATGCTCGTATGGTAAGAAGCGGACCGGAAGAAGTACTCGTCATCGTGCGCGACATCACAGGACGCAAACTTTCTGAAAACGAGCTTATACACAAAACCCGTTTTATCGAAACCCTGCTCGATTCCATCCCCAATCCATTGTTCTATATGGATGCAAACGGTATTTATCTGGGGATAAACAGAGCTTTCAGGGAATATTACGGAATGAGTGAAGCTGACATCAAGGGTAAAAGCATTTTCGATCTCGACCCCTATCCTCAGGCTACATTGCGCCACGAATCGGATCTCAGGGTACTCAGCGGTCTGGATGAAAAACAGATTGTGGAACGGCTGATTACCCTGCCCGGCGGCGAACAGCGCAATGTGATCATCACCAAATCACCTTTCCCCGACGCCAATAACCGTATCGGTGGCCTCATCGGGCTAATCCTCGACATCACCGGCCGGAAGCAAATGGAGCAGGAGCTCATCATTGCCAAAGAAAAAGCTGTGGAAAGCGACAGGCTGAAAACCTCATTCCTCAACAACCTTTCGCACGAAATCAGGACACCCATGAACGCCATCATCGGATTCTCTGAATTGCTGTTCGAAGATTATTCCGAACAGCAAAAAAGGCAGTTCGTGGAAACCATTTACAGCAATTCGGAACAACTTCTGAAGATTATCGATGATGTTCTTGTGGTGTCGCGCCTCGATTCAGAAAAAATGCCGATTGAAAAAACTACTATCTCTGTCCACAGATTACTCGAAGATTTACATCTTACCTTCCTTCTTGAAGCTGAAAAGGCCGGATTAATGCTCGAAAAACCACTGATTGACAAGGAAGTGCCTGAAGTGTTTGTTTCAGACAAAGGAAAACTGAGACAGGTACTAGCCGGTTTTCTCGGAAACGCGATAAAATATACCCAAAAGGGGAAAATCAGTTTGGGATGCCGCATGAACGATCAGCGCCTGCAGTTTTATGTTACCGACACCGGTATGGGTATTCCGGACACAGAACAACCATTTGTATTTGACCGTTTCTACCGCAGCACCAGGGCACAACTGAATGCCATAAGAGGTAACGGACTTGGATTGAGTATTGCCAAAGGACTTATCGAGCTCCTTGGCGGCAGTCTGGGACTGCATTCCGTTGAAGGTAAAGGAAGTACTTTTTTCTGCGAAATAGAATTTGAAGAATCTTTCGGACAAACTGAGTCATCCCATGCACCACCTGCCTTGCGGTATAAAGATTCATTCAAACATATTTCGGTACTGATCGTTGAAGACGAAAAAGACAATGCCGATATGCTGGTTTCGATGCTGCATCCCGTTGTTGGAAGTCTTGAGGTTGCAGAGCACGGGATCAAGGCTTTGCAGTTACTGAGCACACAATCGTTCAATCTGGTTTTATTGGATATCAAAATGCCCCTGATGAACGGAATAGAAACCATCAGGGAAATCCGAAAAACGAATCATGAATTGAAAGTAGTGGCACAAACCGCCTATGCCACCGAAACAGAACTTGCCGAAGCCATGAAAGCCGGATTTAACGATTATCTTATTAAGCCTATCACCCTTAAATCTTTGATGGAGGTATTGAATAAATTTGCGTCCTGAGGATGGCTGTATGAAGTATTATCAATAATTTTCTGCTTTAGCATACGGCAACCTGACAATTTTCTCCGTTCGGTGGTATGCATCCAGACCAGCCACAGTAATCGTTCCGGCTTCATTTAGATCAACATATCCATCCGCACCAAGACAATCTCCGGGCAAAAACACCTCGACCACCTCACCGATAACCAGCAGGGTTCCGTTGAGTGGGATCGGGATTGTTTCGCGCCATTGCAAACCAATTCTGATGTTGGACTCTGCCACATAAGGAGCCTCAATCACTTCGCTGAAAAGCGGATTGAGTCCGGTAGCTGTAAATTCAGAAACTTCCTCCGGATATCGCGCCGAGGTTTGATGAGCCTGCCTGATAAATGACTCAAGCACATGGTTCAGTGTGAAGTAACCTGTTTCTGCGATATTGGCCAATGTATGCCGCGGAACTGAATCGGGCCTCACAATGATACCGATAAGAGATGGGTTGGCACCCAGATGAACCACCTGAGAGAAAACAGCAAGGTTGGTCATTCCATGTTTGTTGATCGTTCCAACCAGATTCAGGCTCTTAAAACCGGTTATTGAGTTGATAAATTGTGTGCGGAACCTTTGTTCCATTCCGCTAATATCTCCTGAATCAAATCGTTTTAAAGCACAACTGCCGATCATGTCCGTAAAGTTGAAAGGCCACCATCAACACCGAGTACCTGTCCTGTAATCCACGAGGACTCGCTACTGAGTAAAAAAGCCACCGCAGCTGCCACATCCTGAGCCACTCCGATCCGTTGCAGAGGATGTCTTTTGGCACTGGTTTCCAGCTTTTCAGGTGACGACAACAAGCGCGCTGCTAAGGGCGTATTGGTCAATGAAGGAGCAACAACATTCACCCTGATGTTTGGTGCCAGCTCAGCTGCAAGTGAACGGGCCAATCCCTCTATTGCTCCTTTCGATGCAGCAACAGAGGCATGAAATGGCATCCCCTGAGCTACGGCTACCGTACTAAAAAGCACCACACTGGCCACACCAGAAGTTTTGAGCGCCTTATAGGCCGCCTGTAATACCTTAACAGCTCCTATTACATTCACTTCGAAATCAGCCCTGAAATCGTCGGGCTTAAGACCCCTTAAGGGCTTCAGGTTAATGGTTCCGGGACAATAAACCAGACCATCGAGTGCATCAGGAAGCCCTTCAGCATTCCAGTTGCTCTCAAGAAATCCGGGCGCGACAAAGTTTAAACCGGAAAGATGTTGCAGTGCATCAGTATTACGTGTAATTACCCAAAGACGGTTTCCTTTTTCATGAAGCATTTGTGCGAGCGAAAGGCCAATACCCGAACCTGCACCCACAATTAAATAGTTTTTCATGCCATTTCTTTAGGCATGAAACAACCTAATCCATGAAAAGTTTCTCCGGATGCTATTTCACCTGCCAGCTTGTTCCCTCCCTGCCGTCCTTGATCTCGATGTTCAGGCTGGCAAGGTTGTCGCGTATTTTGTCGCTGGTGGCATAATCTTTTCGCTGGCGTGCTTCCTGCCTCAGTTCAATGATGGTTTGCATGAGGCCGTCAACAAGTTTGTCGTCACCGGCAGCACCTTCGGGGATGATTCCAAGGATGCCTGAAACAAAATCTTCAAAGAGTTGCTGCATGAGTTTCAGCTCCTGAGCATTCAATCTCAAGCTGCCGTCTTTTGCTGAGTTGATGATCCTTACCGCTTCAAACAGATTCGCAATCACCATGGGACTGTTAAAATCATCATCCATGGCGGTGTAACAGTCCTGCAGGATATTCTCAATTCCCTGAATAACAGCATCTTCCGAAGGGGTCAACTGCTTAAGTGTGTCGGCTGCGGCAAGTAGTTTTCTCAGGCCTTTTTCAGCAGCCTGAAGTGCTTCGTTCGAGAAATCGAGTGTGCTGCGGTAATGCGCCATCAGAATAAAGAATCTGATGGTCATGGGACTGTAGGCTTTCTCAAGCAAGGGATGGGTGCCTGTGAAAATATCGTCGAGTGACATGGCATTGCCGAGCGATTTGCCCATCTTCTGTCCGTTTATGGTAATCATGTTGTTGTGCATCCAGTAACGCACCGGTGCTTTACCGTTGGCGATGGTTGACTGCGCAATCTCAGCCTCATGGTGCGGAAACAGCAAATCCATTCCCCCTCCGTGGATATCAAACTGATCGCCCAGGTATTTGCATCCCATGGCAGAGCATTCCATATGCCAACCCGGAAATCCATCGCTCCAAGGCGAAGGCCAACGCATAATATGCGAAGGTTCAGCTTTCTTCCATAAAGCAAAATCAAGACTGCTGCGTTTCTCCGACTGACCGGCAAGTTCTCTGGTGTTGCTCACCAGGTCTTCAACTTTGCGGCCCGAAAGCACGCCATAATGATGTTTCCCGTTGTAGCGCTCCACATCAAAATACACCGAACCATTTACTTCATAGGCATAGCCTTTGCGAAGCAATGTGCTGATCATTTCGATCTGTTCGATAACATGGCCTGAGGCATGCGGTTCGATGGATGGCCTGAGCACATTCAGCTGATCCATATTGCGGTGATAACGCACTGTGTAATGATGCACCACCTCCATTGGCTCGAGTTTTTCGAGCCGCGCTTTGCGTGCAATTTTATCTTCTCCTTCATCAGCGTCATTTTCAAGGTGACCCACATCGGTAATGTTTCGCACATACCGAACCTTAAAACCTAAATGCGCCAGATACCGAAACACCAGATCGAAGGTAACCGCCGGGCGGGCATGGCCCAAATGAGCATCTCCGTAAACAGTCGGCCCGCAAACATACATGCCAATGTGCGGACTGTTTAATGGTTTAAAATGTTCTTTGCTGCGGCTGAGTGTGTTATACACTTGCAGCTTGTGCTGCCTGAGGGTAACGGACATGACTGAATTACTGAAATGATGTGCAAAGAAACGAAAAATTCGGGGAGTAATCATTCGTGCATATTACTGCCGGAAGACTGCTGATGAACTCGATTTCCCTCAATAATATTCATTGTGATGAAAACTGCTGAATATTCCACAGACAGTATGCTTGCCTGTTCGCGAAACTTCTTACATTTGCGCATAATTGTGAAATAAATAACAGTAGAATATGGAACGGATATTAGTGATTGGCTGCTCGGGCCAGATAGGATCGGAACTCACCCTGGAGTTGAGAAAAGTTTATGGAAACAGTAATGTTTTTGCCACCGACATCAAGCAGGCTGCTTCGGACATCACCGAAAGCGGACCCTTTGATATACTGGATGTATTGGACTACAACAATCTTCTGCATTTTACGGTCAGGAATAAGATCACACAGGTGTACAACCTTGCTGCCGTGTTGAGCGGAAACGCAGAAAAAATTCCGCAAAGGGCATGGGAAATCAACATGAAAGCCCTTATGAACACTCTTGAACTGGCCAGGGAAACAGAGGCTAAAAAACTCTTTTGGCCAAGTTCAATTGCCGTGTTCGGACCAACAACTCCCCGGCACCAGACTCCGCAGCTTACGGTGATGGAACCCAACACGGTGTATGGCATCAGCAAACTTGCAGGTGAACGCTGGGGCGAGTATTACTTCAGGCGCTATGGCGTTGATTACCGCAGCCTTCGCTATCCGGGACTGATCAGTTACAAGACCGAGGCCGGTGGAGGAACAACCGACTATGCCGTTGAAATCTACTATGAGGCTATCCGTAAACAAAGTTATGAGTGTTTCCTGCGTGAGGATACCGCTCTGCCCATGATGTTTATGTCTGATGCTATCAAGGCAACCATAAATCTGATGGAAGCCGATCCCGGAAAGCTTAGTTTGCGTTCAAGCTATAATGTTGGCGGTATGAGTTTCACTCCTGCTCAGGTGGCTCAAACCATCAAAAAACACATACCTGAATTTACCATCACCTACAAACCCGACTTTCGTCAGGCAATAGCAGACTCATGGCCGGCAAGCATTGACGATACCGTTGCACGTAACGACTGGGGACTCAGGGATGAATTCAATCTCGAAAGCATGACCGAGCTTATGCTCAGTGAAATAGGCAAAAAATCATCCTGAAAGGCTATCCCAGACGCATAACTGTTTTATTCAATTTTTGTTCCATAAAAAAACCCGGTCTGGGAGACCGGGATGTGCACTGTTGCCTTCATTGTTACATAGCGTAACCGTGCAGGCAGCAATGGCAGGAGAAATTGAAATGTATAACCAAAACCAAAACTTAAACAGCTGAAGGTTTTTAATTGTTCAAAGGCTGTAAAGAAATATCTACCGTTACCTCAATTTTCTCGGCAATATTACTGACTACCGCACGTGGAATTTTTATATCGAAATCGCTTAGGGTAACCATAAAAACAGATTTCCCCCTGATGGCGCCGTTATTCACCTCAAAGGTTCCTTTCTCGCTGATCTTTTTTGTAATACCCTTTATAGTGAGATCGCCTTCGATATTTGCTTCGTAGGTTCCGTTCTTTGTAAAGTCAATGGTTTGCAGGTTGGTTACCTTTCCGGTAAAGCTGGCATTTGGATGTTTGTGCGACTCAACGTAGTTCTCGTTGAAATGCTCCTGCATCAGGGCTTTTTCGAACTCAAAAGCCTTCATCAGAACCCTGAACACGAAATCTCCGGTACTGATGTCGAGGGCACTGTTGACCTGTTTGTTTATGGCTTCGATGTTCTCGGCCGGTGCTTCGGAATAAAAACGAATCATGCCATTTTTGGTCATGTATTTCTGGGCATTCAGGCTGCCTGTCCACATCATTGCAAGGATTGCAAAAGCGATTAATCTGATCTTTTTCATGATATTAGTTTATTTGTTGTAATTATTGAACAATTGAACCATGGTTCAGCACCACATCCGTGTCGTTGTAGCCGGTGCAAAAACCTTTTAAGGTGATATCCTGTCCCGGGGTGAGTTTTACAGCCTGTGCTGACTGCGCTTCGAGCATGCTAACACGAATTCCTTCGTCGCCAAACATACCCTGATCGAGCGCAAAAACCAGCACTGTCTGTCCATCGGTATCTTCAACCGAACTAAGTTGTCCGCTCACCTGAATGATCTTTCCATTGTAGAATTCCGAAGCTTTCGCGGCGTCTTCGCGGAAAGAAGCAAACAGTGCTTCAGCGGTCATGAAGTATTCGGGCTTTTTGTTTTCATAATCGGGGTGCGATTTGTTGATCACAAAGAAATACACCAGCGTTGCTACTACAATCCCGACAAGGGCAAGCGCTCCGATAATTCCGATCCATTTTCTCATAGTTTATTGATTTTCGATTATGCTGCAAAGTAATATCACACAGATACCTCAAATCAAACCAAATTGTTCAATCAGGAAAAAACAATTGCTGAACAGGAAAAAACGGATGTGGAGTTTCTGCCTTAGTGATGTCCGCTGAGCCAATCGCGGAATAAAGGTGATCTTTCTGTGCTGGATACTGACTCAACCTCACATACGGGCTTAAGTATTACTTTGATGCGCGATTTGCTGTAAGCATACATCTTTTCAATCGAATCGAAACTGATGATAAATGTCCTGTTTATCCTGAAAAATCTTGTGGGGTTGAGTTTGTTTTCGAGCTGGTCGAGGCTCAGGTCGAGCGGCAAACGGTCGCCGTTCTTCAGTTTGGCAAAAACTATTTTTTCGGCAATATAGAAATACGACACCTCATCGATGGAGAAACTCCTGATCTGAGACCCGGTTTTCACCATCATGCGGCTGAGGTATTCCTGATCGTTTTTTCCTGCCTGCAGCATCATGGCCAGCTGCGAAAGATCTATGGCCGGTTTCTTGTTTGTCCGAGCAAACTTTTCAAGGGCCTGTTCGAGTTCTTCGCGTTTAACCGGTTTCAGAAGATAATCGAGACTGTTGACCCTGAATGCTTTGAGGGCATACTCATCATAAGCTGTGGTAAAAATTACGGGTGTTTTGCAGACTGCTTTGCTGAGCAGGTCGAAAGCCGAGCCATCGGCAAGATGGATATCGAGTAACATCAAATCAGGTTCGGGATTGTTGTTGAGCCATTCGAGGGTTTCCTCAACCGATTCGGTCATGGCTGTTATTTCCCAATCGGGTTTTAGTCCTGTAACCATTCCCGCCAACCTTTGGGCAAGGGCTTGTTCGTCCTCAACGATCAGTACTTTTGTTGTCATGCGAAAATATTATTGGTAAACGGACGATAAATTCATTTCCTGTATTTTGCACCATTACCTCCCTGCCGATAATCAATCTGTAACGATCGGTGATGTTTTGCAGTCCAAGTCCGGTTGACTTTTCGGGGCTCTGACGCAACTGAATGTTATTTGATATTTTCAGCGATCCGTCTGAAACGCTGATGCTGATGAGCAGGGGCGAAGTTTTCGTAATCCGGTTGTGTTTCACTGCGTTTTCTGCGAGCATCTGGAGGCTCATGGGAGGTATAAGACTGATCATGTAATTCTGATGAATATCAACCTGAATGTTCAGGTTTGCGCCATAGCGTTGCTGCTGCAGGAAAATATAGGTTTCGAGCAGCCGTAGCTCTTCCGTAAGACTAATAAGTTGCTGATCACGGTATTGCAGCAGGTTGCGGAAATAGTCTGACAATTTCTCAACATAAGCAACAGCCTGCTGTTTGTCGTTTTCGATCACTGAGATGAGTGTCCCAAAACTATTGAACAGAAAATGGGGATTTACCTGATTGCGCAACAACAGATAATCAAACTCGGCCTGCTTTTGTTTCTGAAGTTCAACCAGCCTTAGTTTCTCAATTCTTATCCGGAACATCCAATACACAAGCAATGCAACAGCTATAAGCACCAAAAGCCACATCCACCATTGCTGCCACAGGGGTTTTTCAATGCTGAACGCAACGCCAATTCCATCGGATTGTATAAAGTTACGGTTGAGTGATGCTTCTGCCTCCCAGTAGTAGTTTCCGGGATTCAGCGACGGATACACAGCTTCATGGTCGCGGGTCAGTTGCCAGCTTGTGTCGAGTCCCTGCATACGCAGCCTGTAAAACACGTCCTCAGGCGCTGGATACCATATAGCTGTGTAGCGCATCACGTGATGGTTTTCGCTGTTTTTAAACTTCCCTCCAACACTTGCATTCACCGGGGACAGGTTAACATTATGTTCGGAGAGATGCATGATGGGTTTTCGATTGGCCAACTCACCAACATTGCTGAGACGTATGATTCCACGCTGGCTTCCGGCATAACAATCTCCGGCTTCGTTGCAGAACAAGGCATTCAGGTCAGGTTTCAGGTCATTGATCCCATAGCTTCTGTAATGCCCCATAACCGCAAAAGTGTATATGTTCACCAGATCAATGCCTTCATAGCCTGAAACCATAAGATAATTGGATTTTGTGGGACTCAGGGCAGTAATTTGGGCAGATACAAGTCCGTCTTCGACACCAATTCTACGCAGTGAGTCCTCTATCAGACAATACAGACCATCATCAGGAACAGCCATCCAGATGCGGCCTTCCTGATCCTCTGTAATGCTATAAACCACCTTATCATTAAGCTCCGGAAACAAGCCTGCAAGGTGTTGGCCATTTTCGATCAGTTGTGGCCCGTTGCCATCGGTTCCGAGCCAGATACGCCTTTTTGAATCCACAAAAACAGTGTAATAATAAGCCTGGTTAAAATCCGGATGTAAACCAGCATCGGCAAACACAACTTTTCCTCCGGTTTCTGTTTTTGCAGCTGAAACTCCTCCCAGTGTGGCAAACCAAAGATTGTTATCGTATCCATCTATACGAAGCACATTGTTGTTTGTCAGACCGTTGGACTCATCAAAAAACTGAACCGTACTTCTGTCGGGTGACATTCTCATCACTCCCCGGTCGAAAGTTCCTGCCCACAGATAGCCCTGTTTATCCTCATAAAGACACGTAAAATATGTCTTCCCTTGTGCGGTTGGGTTAAACCACTCAGCAGCCTGAAGGGTTTCGGGATGTTCGGGATGAAACCTAAAAAGGCCTTGTTCGGTTGCGTACCAGACGAAGCTCTTATTATCCTGAATCAGCGCTTGGATATCGTTTTTATCGTTATCGTTTCCAGTCTGTTTACCGTAAAAAAGTATCTGTCGTCCCGGACTATATAATATTTCTTCAGACCCTATAATCCACAAACCACCCAGCAAACTTTGGCCAAGAGCAATAATCCGGCGGGGTATTGCCTGATTTTCATATCGGGTAAGTCGGCCGTTTTGAGGACTCATGCTGTACAGACCACCAAATGCCAATCCAATCCATAATTCGCCGGCCTGATAACAAAGACTTGTTATGTCGGGCAGGCTTTGACTTGCTGTGCCGGAACAATCATATTGTTCTTCATCAACCAGATAATGACACACGCCACCTTCCTGAAAACCGATCCATAACCTGTTATGCTCATCAAGTTCCAATGCTTTGATAATCTGGTCGGGAAGCTTTGGATCATCGATGCTCATGGTTGTAATTCTTTCACCATTCATTCTGTATCTGAACAGTCCGGCATCTGTACCAGCCCATACATTTCCGGAATAATCAGATTCGAGGTCATAAACATAAAGACCGGCTTCGTTTTCAGGTGGCTCAACCGGCATAACAGTTCCGTCAGTACCAATCACCATGATACCACGCCCATAAGAAGAAAGCCAGCAGCGTCCTGCAGCATCTGTGATTACGTCGGTCACCGGTGCACCAATACTGCATAGCACAGCAAAATCCAGGGACTGAAGATATGCCATTTGGAGTAAAATGCCATTTGAGAGGCCGGCATAAAGTATGTCGCCGGTAACAAAGATACTGTTCACAGATTCTGTTTGCAGACTGTCGGGCAATGGAATCGCCTGATAATAAACACCATCGAAGCGATAGACTGCTCCTTTCGTTCCCAGATGCATAAGTCCGGATGCATCTTCAAAACTGCAGGTGATTTTGTTTTGACCGATGTATGGTGCTGGAGTGTAGGAACGCAAATACAACTCCTGACCCTTGGCAGCAATTCCCGACAGCCAAAAGACCATAAGAAGGAACGGTTTTACAGCGTAATTCCTGAAATATATCATGATCTCAGGGTTGGTTTGGTTTCAGGTCCGCCTGCACCCTGACGCGTATTTCCGGTGAAATTTTCTTTGAGACCACTTTGGGAATACGTATGCGGTGGTCATCAAGCAAAATGGTAAAGGAAGAATTTAGTTTCATATAGTCAGGCTCATAACTGATTTCGGCTTTAATCATCCGTTCATGTTTCACTCCATGGAGATCGAGTATTCCTTTGGCCCGGACAATTTGTGTGGTTCCATGCACAATGTTCAGCGGTTCGATAATTCTGCCGGTAAAGGTTGTTTTGGGATATTTGGCCGTTTCCATGTAGTTTTCGTAGAAATGCTCCTGCTGGAGCGCAGAGTTGAAGCCTGTGAAGGTTTGATTTTCGAGTATAAAAACAAAGGTCTGCTTGTCCAAATCAATAGCTCCTTTTAGTGCAGATGAAGATGCTTTGATAATCTCCAATGGTGCTTCCGATACGAATTCCACCTTGCCGTTCTCTGTGAGCAGCACCTTATCTTGCTGGGCTTTCAGGGTCAGCACACTTAGTATCGATAGAAAAATCAATCCCTGTTTCATGGCTTCACGGGGTTTTTAGGCCTGAGGCTGATGCGGACAGGGTTGTGGTCGCTGTTTTCAAAACCCAGATCAATGACTTCATGCGCTACCACTTCGAGCATGTCGGAAACAATGAAGAAATCAATCGTTGTTGAACCGGTTGTGCCTTTCGTGTACGCCTGATCGAGATGTCTGTTCGAAGGAGCTCTGTTGTCGTATACAAACAGCCACTCATTGCCAAAAAACCCATCAGGTATGCTAACGGGAAGGGGGACAAAACGATGTCCCGAATAAGTTGTATTGGGGACAAAACCGGGAGGATTCATGTTCCAGTCGCCTCCGGCCACAACCATATTACCGGCAAGTGTTTCGGCCCTCATCTTATCCCTGATTACCTCAAGCTCCTGCAGCATCAACTGCTGATCATCAACAAAAGCCGAATTATGCGTATTAAGCACCACCAACTCTTTTCCATCTGGCAGCGTGTAACGTGTTTCCAAAAAGCAACGATCGAGCAGAAACAGGCGTTCGGGCCAGCCGGATATGGAAGGATAGGCATGCCGGAAAGAAGCAGAAGGACGGCTTCGCGACAATGTCATCAAGCCTGCTTTCACATAACCCATTGGTGCAGTAATCGGTACAGGAACAAAAAGCACGTCATAATTGAGCGTACGCACAGCATGGTGGTTGTGCAAAATATCAGACAACAAGCGGTCCTGAGGCATTTTATACGATCGTTTTGCTTTGAAATCAACTTCCTGAAGCAAGATAAAATCTGTTGATTCATGGATTCTGAGCCAGTTGCCGATGGCTTCAAACCAAACTGTGGTTTGCTGTTTGCCGGCACGAACCTTTTTGCCGCCATCGTAGAAAAAATCCATACTGCTTCCCAGACCACCATATCCTATATTCCACGAAATCAACGAAAACGTGTCGGGAATAACAGGATCAGATTCCCTTACTACAGTTATCTCAGCGGTTTCCATAGGCTTTGGTGTAAAATCGGACAAACTGATGACCACAACAAACACAATCAATGCATCAAGCGGCAGCAACAACAGCAGCCACCATCGGAAATTTCGTTTCATCCGTTTTGCTTTTTGGTAGTAAAAGTACAAAAATTGAAACGCAGTCGGCCTGCAGCCTAATCAGCGATTAGCCAGACAGAAGGTTGTTTCGATTACTACTGAATGACAAAGCCTGTGGTTTATCTGTTTCACTGCTTTAACAATTTTTATCAGAAGGGAAGTCTGAAATGAACTGCCTAACTGCTAATTTAGCCGGATAATCTTAAGCCTTGCGTTTTAAACTATTTTTGTTTGCTGCCTTTGTTCCGCTTTTGCTTTCGGCACAGGACAAAATCTGGATCGAAGGAAGAGTTGTTTCATCAGACAGTCTGCTCCCGCTTCAAAACGCACACGTTATTAGCAGGTTAGCACGAACAGGAACCATCACCGACAACGATGGACGTTTTGTGATCAGGGCATTTAACAATGACACTATGATGTTCAGTTCGGTAGGCTTCAGGCAACTGATACTGCCTTTTGATCGCGAAAAACTGGATTCCGGCGGTTTGTTCGAGGTGCTTATGGTCAGGGACACAGTGAAGATGGAGGAGGTTGTTGTTCGGGCATTTTATGATTGGGACACATTCAAATACCTTTTTGTACACATGAAAACCATTAAGCCCGTTGAGCTGGAGCGGCTGAAAGAAGAACTGGGCACCTCACTTTTGTATGTACGTCCGGCACCATTGGCCATCAAAGGTCCGATCCAGGCTTTGTACGATGTCTTCAACGATATGGCACGGTTGCAGCGCAGGCTCGAACGCAACCGGAGATGGTATAACGAACAGATGATCCGCGAAGGACGCATCGAAGACACCATTCCTGCCAAACCCGATCATGTGCGCTAAGTAAAAGTTGATCAACGAATTGTATAAATAGTTTACCGAAATACCGACGGGTGATAATCATATAGCGTCAACACTCACTGAAGCAAAGTTGGCACAGTGTTTTTATCCGTTGTGTGTCCGCCTAATCTATCTCTTGATTGCCTGACCGGGAATGCTTCACTCAGATCAGGCCACTGCCCAGCCCGACCGAAATCAGGATGAGCATCACTGCCACCAACACCTGAATGCTTCGGTAGGTGATCTTTTTCAGCAGCCTTTTACCAATGATGGCACCTGCCATTGCCGAAAGTGTGGCCGCTATGATCAGGCTGATGTTTTCGTTGAGCCCCGATGATGTAAACCTTGAAGCATACACCGAAAGCCGGGTAAAGTCGATCAGACAGGCAATAACCACTCCCGTAGCAATATATCCTTCTTTACTCAGTCCGCTCTTGAGCAGGAAGGCGCTGCGGATGGCACCCTGTATGCCTGACAAGCCGCCGAAAAAACCGCTGAGGAGTCCGCCCAGCCACAATTTATTCCGGCTGATGCTGATGCGGTTGGCCGCAGGAGACAATTCCACCAGCGAGAAGAAAACAAGAATTATGGCGATGATAAGTTTCACCGGTGTTACTTCAAAGCTGCGTCCGGCAAATTCGTAAGCATACACGGCAGGCATTACGGTAATCTGAAGCAGCAGCCAGGCTCCTGCAAATGAAGCAAGTATTGCCGTCAGTCCAAAACGCCAAAGTACTGCCCGGTCAGCCATGCGACCTACCAGTGCGATCTTGAACAGGTTGTTGGCAAAATGCACAACTCCTGTGAGAGCTATTGCGATATCAATGGGAAAAAACAAGGCCAGCACTGGAGCCAAAATCGTCCCAAGGCCAAAACCTGAAAAAAAAGTAAGTATGGAGGCCAGAAAGGCTACGAGGCATATGATGATGATTTCCATAGATGCAAATTAAAAATATTAATGGTCTCTTCCGAGGTGAATCATTTCGATAAAATAACTGTTAACCACCAACTTTGATTTAAACAATCATACTTTTAATCATTATCATTTTTTTCAGCAGCATCAAGAGAAATGGTTTTCTGCAGCAAAACAGTATTGGGAATCGAAACAATCTGATCGTTCTCGGTGCGTATATACATAAAAAACAAGGATATATTCTCGACAACTCCTTCTATTGGATAATCTTTATCCAGAATCTGCACTTTTCCTCCTATGCGGATGGGATGGTTGAAAAAGAGAATCAAACTGGCTGTGATGTTGCTCAGGATAGACCACTGGGCAAAAAAACCGATGCCAAGAATAGTCAATGCCGAAGTAATAAACAGTATAAGTTGTTCGGGATCAACGCCCCATATGGCAATCAACACAACAAGAGCAAACAGAATAATGAAAAAATTGATGATTTTGGAAATGATTTTCTTCCGTTCAACGGCAAAATGTAATCGGTTCATCAGCCGGTTAACAATACTTCGGAGCAGTATTTTCACCCCGGTCATGGCAAGTAGCAGAACAATACTCTGAAGGATTTGAATTTGGTATGGTTTCATGATAATAAATTTTTAACTTGTTGCACATGCAGCCGCAGCCACACTCACACGAATGTTGTTGACAGCAGACAGGGCCAGCGCACAGGCTTCAATGGTTGAGCCGGTGGTAATCACATCGTCGATGAGCAGGATGTGTTTCTCAGCAAAGCGATCCGGGTTTTGCAACTGAAATATATCTTTCACATTATCCCATCGGGCACTGCGCGATTTGCGGGTTTGTGTTTCGGTAGCTCCTGCACGTATCAGGTTGGTTGTGTCGGTTCTCCATCCTGTAGTTTCTTTGATTCCTCTTGCAATCACCTCACTCTGATTGTATCCTCTGATGCGTTGTCTCCGGGCATGCAGCGGCACGGGAACCACATAGTCTATATCGCTGTAGAGCGCTGATGCAGCCAGCTTTTTGCCCATTTCCCTGCCCAGAAACAGTCCTGCATCGCGGTTCGATTTGTATTTCAACTCATGCACCAGATGCTGCACCTTCCCTTTTTTAGCAAAGAAATACATAGCGCTCACCTGTTCGAACCTTACCCTGCCCCAAAAAATCCGTGCAACAGGATTATCAGCAACAAGCTCATAGCCGGTGTCGGGAAGCAGATAGCGGCACGACAGGCAAACAGTGTCTTCGTGACGGTAGAGAAGCATGCCGCATGCAGCACACACCTCAGGATAAAACAGCGAAATCAAATCGCTCAGCAGGTTGACACCTCTGCTTTTCGATGCTTTTTCCGGAATCGTATTTGTTTGTTCTGGGTTCAGGCTCTTGTGACTTGGAAGGGCAAATATAGAGATAATCGTTTGTATCGTCAGACCATATAATATCGATTTTACTCTGGGAGAAATCACTACTGAAAGAGCGTGACAAATGGCTATCTTTGCCGTAAATAATCGCTTTTGATGTTGGAAAAGCCTGTTTTTCAGCTCGACAAACTTCAGATATGGTTCAAACGTGGCCGGCACTGGTCACAGACGGTATTTGATGCCGGTTTTGACCTGCATGCAGGCCAAACGCTTGGCGTGGTGGGCGAATCGGGTTCGGGCAAGTCGGTTACTGCTCTGGCCATGATGCGTCTGTTGCCTGAAAACATTTCGAAGTTAAGTGCTGCAAAAATGACGCTTGAAGGAACCGACATTCTGAGCCTTGATCCGGAGCCGCTCCGGAATCTCAGGGGTAACCGCATCTCGATGATCTTTCAGGAGCCGATGACCTCGCTCAACCCTGTATTCACATGTGGTTTTCAGGTGGCAGAAGCCATCAGGGCACATCGGTCGGCAGTAAGTGACGAAGCCCGCGAAATAAGTATTGAATTGTTTCGCAAGGTGCATCTTCCACGCCCCGAACGAATGTTCGACAGCTATCCACACCAGATCAGCGGCGGACAAAAACAAAGGGTCATGATCGCTATGGCCATTGCCAACAATCCTTCGGTGCTCATTGCCGACGAGCCAACAACTGCGCTGGATGTTACCGTGCAAAAAGAGATCCTTGAATTGCTGCAACAACTTCAGGCCGAAAACGGCATGGCGATGGTGTTTATCTCGCATGACCTGGGAGTTGTGGGCCGACTGGCTGATCATATTGCGGTGATGCAGCAGGGACACATGGTTGAATACGGTATGGCACAGCAAATTCTTGAGGCACCTTCACATTCCTACACACGCAGCCTGCTGGCTTGCAGACCCCCGCGCGATATCAGACTGAAAAGGCTCCCGGTGGTGGCCGAGTTCACCGGAGGAAAATGGCCGGGTGGTTTACCACAAGTGCGGCAGGAACTCATGGCCGCCCCCGAAGAACGAAAAATCAGACACCATAATTTGTTTGCGCAGCATCCATTGCTTGAGGTAGAAAAACTGAAGGTGTGGTTCCCGCAACCCAAAAAAATATTCTCGTCCAAAAGAGAAGTAGTGAAAGCTGTTGACGACATCAGTTTTACAGTTTATCCAGGTGAAACTCTGGGGCTGGTAGGAGAAAGCGGCTGCGGAAAAACAACTCTGGGCAGGGCTATCCTCAGGCTTCAGACCGCAACCGGAAAAGTTATTTTCGACGGACAGGAAGTCAACACCTTAAACAGCGATGCTTTGCGCAAACTCCGCAAAAAGATGCAGATCGTGTTTCAGGATCCTTACTCATCTCTCAATCCTCGAATGACCATCGGCAGTGCCATCGAAGAGCCTATGATCGTGCACCGCTTGCATGGAAATTCCCATAACCGAAGGGAAAAAGTGATGGAACTGCTGGAAAAAACAGGTCTCGAAAAGGCACATTTCAACAGATATCCGCATGAATTTTCGGGTGGACAACGCCAGCGTATCTGTATCGCCAGAGCCCTTGCTGTGGAACCATCACTGCTGGTGTGTGACGAATCGGTTTCGGCACTCGATGTTTCGGTTCAGGCACAGGTGCTTAACCTGCTTAATGAACTGAAAAAAGAATTTGGTCTCACCTACATCTTCATCTCGCACGACCTCTCGGTAGTTCGTTATATGTCGGACAGGGTTATGGTGATGAAGGACGGCAGACTTGTAGAACTGGCCGAGGCCGACAGCCTGTATACCAACCCGCAGCAAAGCTATACCCGAGCATTAATAGATGCCATACCCTGAGGTAACAGTTAAATATTAAAAGGTGAGTGTAAACACCGTGCCTTCTCCGGGTTTGGATTTCACCGAAATGGCACCTTTGTGCATTTGCATGATCTGACGCGACAAGCTTAGCCCAATACCGGAACCCTCCTTCTTGCTGGTGAAAAAGGGCATGAATATCTTATCCATCAAATCGGGCGTGATGCCGGTTCCGTTATCGGCAAAATCAATGGTAATGCGGTTGTTCAGATTCGTGGAAGCCACGATAGAAATACGCGGATCAGCCTGATCTTTTACTGCGTCAATGGCATTGAGCATGAGGTTGATCACTACCTGATCGATGAGGTCGGGGTCGGCCAGAAGCATCAGTTCTTCCGGGAATACCTTGCATGAGCAATCCACACCAACTTTTTCGAGTCTTGGTCTCAATAATTCATGTGCGCGCTCAAACAGTTCTTTCACAGCAAAATACCTGAAATTTGGTTTGGGAATACGGGTCAGGTTCCGGTAAATCTCCACAAAATTCAACAATCCCCGGCTGCGGGTTTCGATGGTTTCCATGGCGCTGTGGATGCTTTCAAGGTCGTCTTCATCCAGTTTACTAAGGTCAATCCGGTTGGTTTCCTGATTTACAAGCATTTCCTGCACCGTTGCTGCAAGTGACGAAATGGGTGTGATGGAGTTCATGATTTCATGCGTAAGCACCCTGATCAACCGCTGCCAGCTCTCTATTTCCTTTTCCTCAAGTTCGGGATGAATGTTCTGTAGCGATACCAGAATGTACTCTTCACCGCGCATCCGGAACTCCGTGGCATTGATCGAAAGCTGTATGAGTTCATCCTGCACAAATATCTTCACCAGTTGCTTGTCACCGGCCTTCATTTTCAGGAGCAGATCAGGGAAATCATCCGTTACCTCGCTCAACTCCTGGATGTTGCGCAGATGGTTTACCCTAAGCAGTTTCTTAATTGCATGGTTGAATACATCCACTTTTCCGTCGCGCCTGAATACAATGATTCCAATACTCACGTGTTGCACCACTGTGAGCAGATAGTTAAAGTGCTCTTCTTTTTCGGCCCTGTTTTTCCTGAATTCGGCTACAATCTGGTTGAGTTCAGCACTGAGTTCTTCGAAACTCCGGCCAAGTCCTTTGTCAGAAAATGTGGAAGAAAAATCGGCATGTCGAATATTCTGCAGAAACTTGATCAGTTTCTTGTTTGTACGTTCGGCATAAAAGATCAGCGACAACACCTGCAACACGACCAGCAAAAGCACAATGCCGGTGCTCACACTGTATTGTTCGCGGCCATACAGGTACATCAGCAAGAACACCGTGGCAGCAAGGGCAATCACCCGCAAGGCGATCTGCAGCCTGAATCTTTTATATGCCATATTTTTCCATTCTGCGGTACAAAGAAGCACGTGTAAGGCCCAACTCATTGGCTGCCCGGCTGATGTTGCCCCCATATTTATCCACTACTTTCCTGATGAGCATTTTTTCCGTTTCCTCAAGGTTCATGTTGTTGGGAAGCACCTCGGCAGGACGGCTGTCTTCATTGTCCGACAGGAAAAAGTCGTGTGGTTCGAGAACATTACCTTCACTCATGATCACAGCCCTTTCGACTGAGTGCTGCAGTTCGCGGATATTGCCCGGCCAATGGTGGATCTGAAGACGTTTCAGGGTGCTGGCATTCAGCCTTTTTTTCGGCAGTTTGTATTTGTGGCAATACTGATCAATGAAGTGTTCGGCAAGTGCTTCTATATCTTCGGTGCGCTCGCGCAAGGGCGGTAGTTTGATTTCGACGGTATTGATACGGTACAGCAAATCCTGTCTGAACTTGCCTTCGTTTACCATCTGATAAAGGGGCATATTGGTGGCACACACCAGCCTTACATCTATAGGGATTTCCTTGTTGGAACCAAGCCTGACTACCTTGCGGTTTTGCAACACACTCAGCAGTTTAGATTGCAGGCTGTGTGAGAGGTTCCCGATTTCGTCGAGGAATATGGTTCCCTTGTGGGCTGCCTCAAACCTTCCGGCTCTGTCCTCTTTGGCATCGGTGAATGCTCCTTTTTTGTAGCCAAACAGCTCGCTCTCAAACAGGCTCTCAGTGATGGCTCCAAGATCAACACTGATAAACACCTCTCCTGCCCTTCTTGAAGCACGGTGAGCGGCACGTGCAATTACTTCCTTGCCGGTTCCGTTTTCACCCAGAATTAAAATATTGGCATCTGTCCGGGCTACTTTTTCCACTGTTGCCAGCACCTTCATCATGGCGGCACTTTTCCCGATGATGTGGCTGTATGCCTGATCCTGATCGGCAATGAGGACCTTTTGGCGGCCCTTCAGACCTTCGAGTTCTACTTTCGATTTGCGTACCTCAAGCGTGGCACTGATGGTGGCCAGCAGTTTTTTGTTTTCCCATGGCTTTAAAAGGAAGTTGGTTGCTCCTTCCTTGATCCCCTGCACGGCCAGCTCAATATCACCATAGCCGGTTATAAGAATCACCGCTGCCGCCGGATCGATTTCAAGAATTTTGTTCATCCAGTGAAATCCCTCCTGCCCGCTGGTGGCATTACGTGAAAAATTCATGTCGAGTAGAATAAGGTCGTAGGTTTCGTTGCGCAAAAGGTCGGGTATGTTTTCCGGGTTGCGCTCAGTGTGCACAATGTCGACATGCTGACGCAGAAAAAGCCTCGCAGCAAGCAACACATCCTGATCATCATCAACGATCAGCAGTTTTGCAGACATCTTTTCCATGAAAATCGGTTTTGATGAATAACTCTGTTTGCGAAGTAAAGGTATTAAAGCTGTTCATATGTGTACAAAATATTGGACGATTTCGAACACTAAATGTTACAATATACAAGAAAACTTTTTGCAAAACACTGAAATCATGTTGGTTAGTATAAATGGCATAGTGTTGGTTAAAATCTGTTAAAATTCCCAAAAAAATATGGACAGGTTGATCGAGAAGAAAAAATGGACGGTGCGAAAAATAGTCATCATCGCTTTTTCTGCAGCTTTTTTGGTTTTCGTGTTGTATCTGCTTTTCTTCAGAGACAAGAGCAGCCGTGTAATGATTAAACGCGAACAGATCACCATTGCCACTGTTGTTCAGGACAAATTCAGCGAGTTTATCCCGGTTGATGGTGTGGTATTGCCCCGCACCACCATTTATATTGATGCCATCATGGGGGGCAATGTTCAGGAAGTGTATGTAGAAGACGGAGCCATGCTGCGCAAGGGCGATACCATCCTGAAACTGGTGAACACCAACCTCGAACTGAGTTATATGGAACAAGAAACCAGAATCTTTGAAGCCATCAATAACCTGCAGAACACCAAAATAGGTCTGGAACAAAACAAATATACCCGACAGCGCGAGATCGTTCAGGTGCAGCAATCCATCGAAAAACTGAAGTCGGACTTCGACCGGCAATGCCAGCTTTATGCCGACAGCCTCATTTCGGATCAGGATTTCGAAGAAGCAGAACGCAGCTATCGTTTTGCACGCAAACAACTTGAAATAACACTTCAGTTGCAGCGTCTCGACTCGGTTTCGGCCCACAGCCGCAACAAACAGATTGACATCTCCATGGATCGCCTGTACAATAACCTCGACCTGCTGCGCACCAGTCTGGGGAATCTTTATGTTAAAGCACCAGCTGATGGACAGCTGTCCTCTTTCAACATCGAAGTGGGCCAGACTGCTTCGGCCGGCGATCATCTGGGACAAATCGACATGCCCGATGAATTCAAACTTCGCGCCAATATTGATGAACGTTACATTTCACGCGTGAGCATCGGGCAGGAAGCTGAATTTGAGTTTGGCGGAACATTGTATGTTTTACAAATCATTAAAATATATACCGATGTCACCTCAGGCACCTTTCAGGTTGATCTGAATTTCACCGATGGTTATCCGCCACACATCAAACGCGGGCAAACCATTCAGTTACGACTACGGTTCAGTGGCGAAACCGATGCCCTCATTGTGAGACGGGGCGGTTTCTTTCAGCAAACCGGCGGAAACTGGATCTACGTGCTTGACCCAACTGAAAGCTTTGCCGTGAAACGCAACATCAGAATCAACCGGCAAAACACCCTTCACTACGAAATCACCGAAGGATTACAGCCGGGCGAAAAAGTAATCATTTCACCCTACGACAACTTTGGAAATAAGGACAAAATCGTGTTTAAATAAATCACCAAAATCATACAGGCGTTATGAGCGAAATCATGATCAAATCGGAGAAACTCACCAAAATCTTCCGTACGGATGAGGTTGAAACAACAGCCCTCAACGAAGTGTCTTTCGAAATCAGGCAAGGCGAATTTGTCGCCATCATGGGCCCCTCGGGCTGCGGCAAGTCAACCCTGCTCAACATCCTCGGGCTGCTCGACAACCCCAGCGCCGGAGCATATTTTTTTCTGGGAAAAGATGTTACCCGATCGAGCGAAAGACAACGGGCCAACTTAAGAAAACAGAACATTGGTTTTGTTTTTCAGAACTTTAACCTCATCGACGAACTGACGGTGTTCGAAAACATTGAGCTGCCGCTCATCTACCTCGGAATGCCCGCACGCGACCGCAAAAAAAGAGTTGATGAAGTTATGGCGCAAATGCAAATCAGCCACAGAGCCAAACATTTTCCTCTGCAGCTTTCGGGCGGACAGCAACAAAGAGTTGCTGTGGCCAGAGCCGTCATTGCCAAACCGGCCTTGATACTGGCCGACGAACCTACCGGAAACCTCGACTCAGCCCATGGTGAAGAAGTGATGAACCTTCTCAACGAACTGAATGTGAACGGAACTACAATAATCATGGTTACACACTCACAACGCGATGCCGAATACAGCCAACGGGTCATCAGGCTGTTCGACGGACAAATCATCAACGAAAACATCAAAAAATCGCTGAACTGATGTATTAGGGCGTTTGCCGTCATCCAGGCCGGGTATATGTAATCAATGAAAAATAATAAGCAAACCTGAAAATACAGATGCGTTCATGCTGAGGAATTATCTGCTTACAACCTACAGAAACATGCTGCGAAAGCCTGTGTTCAGCCTGATCAACATTTCCGGGCTGGCAATCGGTATGGCTGCGTTTATGATGATCGTGCTTTATGTGGCTGACGAGCTGAGTTATGACCGTTTTCATCAAAAATCTGACAGGATTTTCCGTGTAACCATTCACGGAGTATTTGCAAATAATGTTTTCAATACCACTTACACAGCGGCCCCACTAGCCCAGGCGCTGATCAGTGAGTTTCCTGAAGTGGAACAGGTAAGCCGTATCATGCTTCGTAACCAACATTCGGTGGCTATAGGCAATCAAACTTTTATTGAAGACCAATGGCTTTATGCGGACTCCACCTTTTTTGATGTGTTCAGTTTTGGGCTCATTGAGGGCGATCCGGAAAAAGTCCTTGCCGAACCCCGTTCGCTCGTGCTCACAGAATCCACCGCCAGAAAATGGTTCGGAAACGAAAGTCCCATCGGCAAAACCATCATTGAGAACAACAGGCACCACTATGTGGTCACCGGAATCATGAAAGATGTTCCGGCCAATGCACATTTCCGCTTCAATGTTGTGGCTTCATTCACCAGCCTCAACTGGCACAACAACAGCAGCTGGTTCAACCAGAGCGCGCAAACCTATCTGGTGCTGCGTGAAGGAACAGATGCGCAAGAATTACAGACCAAACTTCCGGATTTCTTATACCGGAGCATTAACGAGCAACTGAAACAGTTTCTGGGCATCAGTGTGGACGAATTTGCACAAAGCGGGCAATCCTATGAACTCCGGCTGCAGCCTGTCACAGAAATACACCTGAATTCACAACTAGAAGGTGAACTGGACAACAACGGCAGTATGGCATCGGTATACCTGTTTTCGATGATTGCGTTGTTTATCCTGCTCATTGCCTGCATCAATTTCATGAACCTTTCCACCGCCCGCTCTGCCTGGAGGGCCAAGGAGGTGGGAATCAGAAAAGCGCTGGGAAGCAACCGTGCCGACCTGATCCGGCAGTTTCTCGGCGAATCTGTGCTTTATGCCTTTGTGGCAGCGCTCCTTGCTGTGATTCTGATGGAGCTCAGCATGCCTTACTTCAACCTCATCACCCAGAAACAACTTGGGTTTAACCTGAGCAACACTATTTTCTTCCTGCCTTTTCTTCTGTTGCTGGTGGTTTTTACCGGCCTTCTGGCCGGCAGCTATCCGGCTTATTATCTTTCGGCATTTCAGCCACTCGAAGTCCTGAAAGGACAACAGGCCAGAGGTGCCGGACGAAACAGGTTACGCAGCTATCTTGTCCTGCTGCAATACAGCATTTCCATCATTCTGCTTATTTCTACTTTTGTGGTGTACCAACAACTGCAGTTTGTTCAGGACAAAAATCCGGGCTACCAGAAAGAAAATGTGGTTCTGATCAAACGTGTGCATGGCCTCGGTGATAAACTGGATGTGTTTAAGCAGGATATTTTGTCGCACCCGAACATACTTTCGGCCTCTTATGCACTCGACATGCCCGGCGATGATTATAGTACCAACAGTGTCGGGGTTGCCGGACGACCACTCGAAGAAGTAAACATTATGGCCGTGCTTTTTGCGGATTATGACCTCGAAAAAGTTATGGGCATGAATATGGCACAAGGGCGCTGGTTTAGCCGCGAATTTGGCACCGACACAGCAGTTGCCGTTGTCAATGAGGCAGCCTTGCGTGCACTATCTATAAAGGATTTCACCACCGAAAAAATAGTGATGCACAGCACCCCTCCCCATCCGCATTGGGTGTTGCCCATCATCGGTGTTGTAAAGGATTTCCATTACGAGTCGCTGCACCATGGCATCAGGCCCATAATCATACTGTTGCGCACCGAGGGATGGTTCAACAGGATGGCAGTAAGGATCAGCGAAGGCACATACGCCGAATCGCTTGAAATTCTTGAGCGCAAATGGAACGGGATGGAAACAGGACAACCGTTCATGTACACCTCGCTCGATCAGAATATGGAGGCCTTTTACAGAAACGACAACCGCACACAAACCCTTTATGCCATATTCAGCATGCTGGCCATATTTGTTGCTTCGTTAGGCCTGTTTGGTCTGGCCGCCTTCACCACCGAAAGCCGTACACGCGAAATCAGCATCCGCAAAGTGATGGGTGCTGGCGAAAAACGAATTGTTGTTATGCTATCGGTTCAGTTCGCCCGCTGGGTGCTGCTTGCCAACCTGCTCGCATGGCCGCTGGCATGGCTGCTCATGAACAACTGGCTCAACCATTTCGCCTACCGGATCAATATGCCCTGGGGCTCATTTGTGCTCGCAGCTGTGGCTACCCTGTTGCTTGCCATGCTCACCGTGCTGTACCAGGCCATAAAAGCTGCACGGACAAATCCGGCTGAAGCACTGAAATATGAATAAGGACAAAGTCAAACATTTGATCTTAAAACTATATAGCCATGAAAGAAGTTGTTATCCTCATCCCCGAACTTGATAAGGAACAAAATGTGGAAATTGATGTGCGGATCAACGGGCGGACACAAACCCTGAAATACCGTGTGGAACTCCTCGACTGGGAAGGCAACGACGTGCCCCCAAAAGATAAAGTGCAGGTGTTGCGTCACAAGATTGATGCCTACGACAAAGACTGGGAACTTGTGGAAATTGGCCCGCCCACAGACAAAAACATTTCACTCATGTTTCGCAAAAAAACCATCAACACCCCATAACCATGAAACACATTTTGCTATCCCTCTTGTTCGCAGCCATAGTGCTGACGGGCACAACACAGGAATCGGAAAAAGATGCCGTCAGAAACACCATCCAAGCCGCCTATGTCGAAGGCATCCACAACCGAATGGGTATCGAGCTGATCGAAGCCGGTTTCCACCCCGGCTTCGAAATGCTGTCGCTGAGCAACGGCCTGCTCAACCGCTTTCCGATTTACTCATGGATCGAAACTGTGAAAAAGGCAATGGCCGAAAACAAAAGTATTGGCGAACCCATCACCGCAAGCTATCCGCTGATTGATGTGGCCGGAAATGCCGCCATCGCCAGGGTGGAGCTTTACCGTGGCGACCGCCACCTGTTTACCGACTATATGTCGCTCTACAAAACCGAACAAGGCTGGCAAATCGTTGCCAAGATATATTACCGCATACCTGAATAAAGGCATCACCAAAATACCTTTTTACATGAAAGCCGGTTCAGCATTGACTTACGATTACATCCGCCTGGCATTCAGGCGTATGACCAAGCAACCTGTGTATGCACTCATCAATCTGGTCGGTCTCTCAGCCGGACTGATGGTGTTCATTCTCATCATGTTGTTCATGGTCAGGGAATATTCGTACGACCTATGCTGGACAAACTACGAAAGAATTCACCGCATTCACGCCACACTCGATTTCAACGGGAGGGTTGACCATTTTGCGCTTTCGTCATACAATATGGCACAAAGCATGAAAACCGAATTCCCCGAAGTGGAGGCGGCTACCATGATCTTCAGGACGAGTTTCAACGACGACAATATAGGGATCACCGCCTGGCACAACGACCAGATGTTCGAACTGCCCTCATTCACCTATGCCGATGAGGACTTTTTCAGGGTGTTCGACTATCCTTTCGCAGAAGGCGATCCCCTGACAGCACTACGCGAACCCAAAAGCATGGTAATCAACACAGAGCTGTCGAAGCGCTTCTTTGGAAACGAAACCGCCCTCGGCAAAATGCTGCAGATCAACAAAACAACCTATGTGATCACTGGTGTGATCGACAAAAGCCTTTGTCCCAGCCACCTGCAGTTCGATGCGCTGGCCTCGTTGAGCACCTTCCCGGCATCATCTTTCGAGCAGTTTTCGCGCGACTGGTTCTGGCTGCTGGGCTACACCTATGTGAAGTTCATCGACGAAGAAGCTGCCAAAGGTTTCAACGAAAAGCTCAATTGGCTTTCTGCCGAAAAAATCAAACCCTGGATCGAACAGGTGAATGTGGACGGAAACATCGTGATGCACCACCAGCCTGTGAGCGACATCCATTTCGAAAACAGTCTGCAATACGACAGCACTTCCAACACAAACAGCACCATGGTTAAGCTGTTTGGTTTCATCGCCGTGTTCCTGCTGCTGATTGCCTCCATCAACTATATGAATCTTTCGACGGCCCGTTCGATGAAAAGAGCCAGAGAAATAGGCATCCGTAAAGTTGCCGGAGCCACAAGGCCGCAACTGATTGTTCAGCTGCTGGGAGAAAGCCTGATGATGACCCTGCTTTCATTTCTCGTTGCCGTTTCGCTGGCCGAAATAAGCATGCCGTATTTCAACGACCTGATCGGCCTCGAACTGAGACTGTCGCTTTTGTATGCCGCAGCAAGCCCGATGCCCCTGATCATACTGTTGGCCTCGGTGCTGATAGTGGGGCTGCTCAGCGGATTGTTCCCTGCCCTGCTCCTGTCATCGTTTTCGCCTGTGCGTGTGCTCAGGCCCGGCATGGCAGGCGGCAACAAACATGGATTTAGTTCGGGTAACCTTCGGAAAGTATTGGTTGTGATTCAGTTCATCATCTCGGTAGGCATGATCATCGGCACGCTGGTTGTATCAGGACAACTCAGGTTCATGCAGAAACACGATAAAGGCTTCAACAGCGAACAGGTGATGGTGATCCATTTTCCGGCCGACTCTATGCTCTATGCCAACACCGAAGTCATCAGGCAACAACTGCTGGCCCTGCCCGAAGTTGATGAGGTTTCGATGGGCCAAAGTCTTCCGGGTTATAAATCAGGCCGGCTGATGTTCTTTGTGGGCGACACCGTGAAGCCCCAGGTGCACACCATGAACCTGTATGTGGTTGACCACGAATTTTTTGACCTGCTTGGAATTCCGCTGCTAAACGGACGGCTGTTTTCGAAAGAATACCCCAATGATGCTTCCACAGCCTTTGTGGTCAACAAGGCAGCAGCCGACTATCTGGGTTATCCCGATCCGCTGGCGGTGGAGATGAACTGTGGCATGGATGTAAAAGGCAAAATCATAGGGGTGGTGGATAATTTCCATTATTCATCCCTGCACCAACCCATCGAACCGCTTGTGTTTATTCTGAAAAAAAAGCGCGTTGATTATCTCGCCATCCGGATAAACACCGCCGCTACTGCAGCAACAGCCGAACGTATCAGCTCCGTCTGGCAGGCGTTTGATCAGAAGCATCATTTCCATTACACATTTCTGGATGAGCGCTTCGCAAAGCAATACCGTCATGAGCAACGTATGCTTTCGCTGTTTGGATATTTCTCGTTGCTGGTAGTGCTCATATCTTGTCTTGGTTTATACGGACTGACCTCATTTTCGATGGAACAACGCATCCGCGAAATTGGCATCAGGAAGGTGCTGGGTGCCGGAAGAGGCAGTATCCTGATCATGACAACACGCAGTTTCATGGGCATGGTGCTGCTCGCCGGATTTATCGCCATCCCCTTGGCCTATTACCTCCTCGACCGATGGCTGAGCGGATTTGCATTCCGGATCGGACTGCATTATTACTGGTTTGCCGCCGGCCTGCTGATTGCCCTTGCGGTTGCTTTTGCAACGGTGTTGTTTCAGGCACTAAAAGCATTGGACACCAGACCGGTTGATGCCATTAAGTATGAATAATGCTTCATATGATCTGTTCTGATTCCGGAACAAACGGATTGCAAGACAAATCATTGGGCTGTTTTGTCTTCACAAAAATTTTTCAGGGAATTTTGCTTTTTTCAAAAAGCATTTTATGAGGTTTTTAACTTTTCTGAGCACTACGCTGTCGCGGGGATATAGATAGATTCTTTTGAATGAATAATAAGAAAGACTGTTCGTGGCGATTTGTTTTTGCTGCATCTGGTACAAATTTTCAATGGCTTACGATTAATTTGTTCACAAGTACAGTGTTATCGGTAAGCAAATAAACAAAATACAAGCCGCTCCTTTCCAGTTGCAGTTGTTCAGACTGTTGCGCTGTATTCATTCTTAAAACCTGATTACCAAGCACATCAACGATGATGATCTCAGATGGCCCGGCCGGCAAATTAACTGTAAAACTCCCGTTTGTTGGATTGGGAAACATCAGTGGTACGCCCATGGCCTGAGCTGCGGCAATATCGCTTGTAAGGTCGAAAATGACCTGATAATTGTTCGCGAATTGATAAGCGCCCCCACAACCTGGCTCTGCATCCCAGTTAATGGACCAGGTCATCATTCCCCTAAGGCCGGGATAACCATCAGCCTGCACCAATGAATATGATCCGGGTTGGGGACCTGTTCCCCTTAAATAGTCCATAGCGGCTTTTACGGTTGCTGTATCGGCAAACCCTCCCCCTGAAGCAGACGGACATGCCGGTAACCCGACAGCTATTTTGGCAGGCGGCAAGCCTTCAAACATTCCTCCGGAAGTGTTAAACCCCTGTATGACAGCTTCTGTCATAGCAACTATAAAATCTGATGTTCCCTGCGAATAAATGTTTCCATCAATTCCATACATGGTGCCACTGTTGTAGAGCTGAACCTGCAACACATCAATGGAGTCCCTTAATGCATGTATTATAGGGAGATAACCGCCCCAAATACCACCAAACCCTGACTGCCCGCCCTGCACGTAAGCAGTTTCAGGCGCCATGGTCAGCAACAGCTTTTTGTTATGTGTTGTCCGGTACTCAAGCATAATCTGTCTGATTGCTTCAATCAGGTGCAGCTGAGCAATATTTGTCGGTTCACTGATTGTGCCAGACGTTATCAAAATTGAATTTCCATGTTCAATATCAATATCTATTCCGTCAAAATTGAAGGTGTTCAGGATGGAAAGGATACTGCCCGAAAAGGCATTTTTGTTTTGTTCGGTTGTAAGGTCAATGCTTGCTGTTGCCCCACCAATGCTTATCAGCACCTTCTTTCCCATGCTTTGAAGTGTCTGAACCTGTTCCACGAAAGTGCTCACAGAAACCATATCGGGCTCAAACTGCATCGTCATGTCAGATGGGGAAACGGGAACAGCAAAAGCAACTTCAACAACATCATATCGTGTGTCAATATCGGTTAGTTGAATATAGGGAGCACCGGAGTCGTTCCAGTTATGCCAATATCCTGTTAATGCCGGAGAGGGGAGCTGCGCATGAGAGACCGAACATAAAAGGAACGTAATTAATACATATACATTTCGTATCATGGGTTTTCCGGTTATATTTCTCCCAACGGTGTTGCTATGTAATATGCCTCCCTAATTGTAAATCCGTGAATGTAGCAACAAAATTTATCAACGATTGAAACATACAGGCACATCATAAAACGATGCCATTTGTTGCACGCATTCATTTTTACGATAAAATTAGCATTTTTAGATGAACTGCAAAAAGGTTCATTCGTGCAGGAGAGAGGTTGTTAAGTTACCACGAATGCTCGAAAATTGATGAAGCTGCCAAAATCCGCAAAACACCGATACCTTTGCAGAAATGTTGAACCTGCACATTCTTTTCTTATGAACCCTTTGGAACGTTGTACCTGGCCGGGCCAACACCCGCTGATGATCCGTTATCACGATGAAGAATGGGGAGTGCCCCTTCACAACGATCAAAAACTTTTTGAGTTTCTGGTGCTGGATGCTTTTCAGGCAGGACTGAGCTGGCAGATCGTGTTGCAGAAAAGGGAAGCCTTCCGTATGGCCTTCGACGGATTCGACCCCGAAATCATTGCTGCTTATGATGAAAACAAAATCAACGAACTACTGCTAAACAAGGACATCATCCGCAACAGACTGAAGATCCGCGCCAGCATTACCAATGCACGGCTTTTCCTGAGAATTGTTGAAGAATACGGCAGCTTCGACCGCTACATCTGGCAGTTTACCAACCACCGCACCATCCACAATCACTGGCAATCCACCAATGAAATCCCTGCCCGGTCGGCTGAGTCCGATGCCATGAGCAAAGCGCTCACAAAAGAAGGATTTAAGTTTGTGGGCAGCACCATCTGCTATGCCTTTATGCAGGCAGCCGGTATGGTGAACGACCACCTGACAACATGCTACCGGCACCGGGAGCTGAAACAGGCTTATGCTCTTTAGTTCAAAAATTCTGTTTAAAAACGAGCTTACAGCTATATAGGTCTTACCGCAAAGGGCGCAAAGTTAATACGCAAAGAGCGCAAAGGGATTACGCTTGCCAACATCTTAAGTGCATTAAAGTTTTCTCTGCGCACTTTGCGCCTCCTTTGCGCACTTTGCGGTAAAACTTACCTGCGTCCTTCACACATTCTTTGCGCCCTTTGCGGTTAAAAATAAATCGCCTCAATTCATATTTTATTTGAATCACTTTGAAAGCTGATTCCGTCAGACCGTCAGCAACATCATCAATCCAAAAAGCAAATCTTCTGAAACAATCCCCCACATTTCTTGTTTAAGACTTTATGAAAGAATTCTGGGACGAGCGTTATGCACAGGATGAATATGTGTACGGCGAAATGCCGAATGAATTTTTCCGTGAACAACTGAACGGACTCCATCCCGGAAACCTGCTTTTGCCCGGCGAGGGCGAGGGCCGCAATGCTGTGTGGGCCGCGCGCAACGGATGGAAGGTCACGGCCGTTGACTACAGCGTTCAGGCCTGTGTGAAGGCAACAGCACTGGCAGAACGACACCAGCTCACCACAATCAACTACCTGATTGGTGACATAACAGAATACACTTTCCCTGAAAACACCTTCCGGTGCATCGCGCTTATCTTTGTACACCTCGAACCGAAACAGCGCGCCCTCTTCCATGAAAAGATGTGTCGCTCACTGGCGCCCGGGGGACTTCTGATACTGGAGGCTTTCACCCCCGAACAACTCAATTATGATTCCGGTGGGCCGCGCAATCCTGAGATGCTCTACACGACCGAAATGCTGAGCAACGACTTTCAATCGCTTGACCTGAAACTCCTTCAAACAACAAAGCCCTTGCTTAACGAAGGGCCTTATCACTCTGGTCTGGCTTCAACCGTTAGGATGAGCGCCACAAAACCCCTTAGTTAGATTTTCTCTTTTTCTTTTTTGATTTGTTGTCGTCGCGGAAACCGCCACGGCTTTTTTCAGATTTGTCGTATTTATTCCTCCCTTTCCCGGTATGTTCGCCTTTACGTGCTTCACCCGCCG
The DNA here is from genome assembly GCA_024710405.1 of Bacteroidales bacterium. Taxonomy (GTDB): domain Bacteria; phylum Bacteroidota; class Bacteroidia; order Bacteroidales; family F082; genus UBA6192. The sequence goes on along the minus strand of JANJUV010000020.1, from coordinate 258,303 downwards.
GCTCAACGGTTATCCCATACACATTCCGTTTCTTGTTGCTGAAGGCATCGAGCACCAGATCAACCGAAAACTCATCCACTTCAACAAACGAAAAGTTGTCGAGCATCTCAATCCTGCCCACCTTCACATCACGCGAACGGGTAACTTCGTTGATCAGGCCGATCAGGTTGGCCGGAGCTACTTTGTCCTTGCGGCCAACACCAACAAACAACCGCTTGAAACCTTGTTCGGACTCTCTGCTTCTGCCCTGAACGTTTCCTTCGGTTCTGCTTTTCCTTCCTTTTCCCGAAACCTTGTCGCCAAAACTTCCTGAGGTGTTTTCGTCCACATTGAGGTCGGGGGAATTGCGGTAGTACTCCAGAAAACGGTTGAATTCGAGCGAAACAAAACGCTTGATGATTTCCTCACGGTCCATCCACTCAAGCTTACGGTAAATCACCGGCAGGAACGAGTCTATTTCCTCATGGTTCAGCTGCACCTTTTCCATTGCATCAATGTGGTGAAACAATTGTTTTTCGCACACCTGCACCCCGGTAGGTATTTTGGCTTTGGCAAACTCGCGCCCAACTTTTTTCTCGATGAGCTTGATCTTGCTTTTTTCCTTCAGGTTGATGATGCTGATGCAGATGCCGGTTTTGTCGGCCCTTCCGGTTCGTCCGCTCCGGTGAATATACACCTCGGGTTCGTCAGGCAGGTTGTAGTTGATCACATGGGTGAGGTTGTTCACGTCGAGGCCGCGGGCCGCAACATCGGTGGCCACCAGCATCTGCAGGTTGCCGCTTCTGAACCTTTTCATCACATGGTCGCGCTGAGCCTGCGACAAATCGCCATGCAGTGCATCAGCATTGTAGCCGTCGCGGATGAGCGAATCGGCAATTTCCTGGGTTTCGATACGGGTGCGGCAAAAAACGATGGCATAAATGTCGGGGTGAAAGTCGGCCAGTCGTTTCAGGGCAGGATAACGATCCCTGGCATGTACCAGATAATACATATGTTTCACATTGGCCGTTCCGGTATTGCGCTGTCCAACGGTTTTCACCACCGGGTTGCGCATGTATTTGTTCAGGATGCGTTCAACAGCATCGGGCATGGTAGCCGAAAACAACAGGGTGTTCTTGTCAGCAGGCATTTGCTGCAGGATGGTGTCCACATCGTCCTGAAAACCCATATCGAGCATCTCGTCGGCTTCATCGAGCACTGCCCAACGCACCTGCGACAGATCAACCTTTCCCCTGCGAATCATATCGTTCATGCGGCCGGGAGTGCCCACCACTATTCTGGGGTTTTGACGGAGTTGCCTGAGCTGGGTTTCGATGTTGGCTCCACCATAAATCGGGACTATTCCAACAGAAGGCAAATGGGTTGCAAATTTCTCAAAGTCACGGGTGATCTGCAGACACAACTCACGTGTGGGACACAACACCACAGCTTGTATATGCTGATCGTTGAAATCAATATGTTGCAACAAAGGCAGACCAAATGCAGCAGTTTTGCCGGTTCCGGTCTGGGCAAGCCCTACAAGGTCGCAGGGTTTTTCGATTAATTCGGGTATCACAGCGGCCTGCACGGGCATGGGTTCGCTGAATCCTAAGGACTCTACTGCACGAAGGAGTTCGGGTTTGAGTCCAAGTTCTTGAAAATTAGGCATGAAAAGTATTAAAGTTTGGGCGGCAAAGGTACGCTTATTATCCCCCGCTTTCACAACAGAAGGAAAATTAGTTGCGGGTTCTGGGTTGCGGGTTGGGCTGATTCGCAGTTCAGTTACTCCATTATGGCCGGGGTCGTTGGCGGGAAGCTGTCAGATGATGATTAGTAAATCAATAAGCTATAGGTTGGAAATTTTGTTGATTTGTTGAGGAGTCACTTTCTCAACAAATCAACGACTCAAGGACTCAACGGTTTCTTTGATGTGGTAAAACGCTATAAATCAACTGCGTATGCAGTTTGAACCCGAAACCCACAATTCATTTTCTTTCTAAAGCTTTGATTTTCTTTTGTTCTTTTTACTTGATTAAAAAGAACGAAAAAATCAAGCCCAAACAAAGCTATCCCCCCACGCTCAAAAAAACCATGAAAACACAAGCAAAGTAGTGTCTCGTCAAATGCCGGCACACGAGCTATCCTTCCGATTCGACGTGACAAATCTGCCTGCGGCGACCTTTGCTGTGTTTTCTATGATTTTTTTCGCCCAGGCTAACCCACGCCCGCTGTTTGGGCAGGCCTGCGCACATTACAAAGTGTCGGTTCAATCTCACCATTCTGGCAGTTGGCGTTGGCGGGAAGTTGTCACTTGATGATTCAGTAACAGCTGATTTTTAGCGGCTCCCTTTAGGATTAGGGATAAAACGCTAAAAATCAAACGATCAAAAGTTCCAATAAACGGTGGTTTCGACAATCTTCTACCGGTGGTTTCAGCTCCGCTCAACCACCGGAATAACTTATTCTGAGTACGAATACGTATAACTGTGATTCACTAAAATGGTGGTTGACCGCTTGCCTCGGCAACATGATGAGGGAGTCGAAACCACCTTTACCACCAGCATCATCAGCTCGTCAAGAATAATATTCTAGCTATTTAAGTATTCTATTACTTATTTTCTTATTTTTGTATCGTATTTTTATTTAGTCTTAATAATAATTTAAATCCACACATAATGAGCGAATTAATTAACAACAGCTTTGAACGAAAGGCGCGTCTCAAGGAACTTATACTCATGCTTCATGACGGAGTACCTGAGCAAGAAGTGCGGGCCGAACTGCTCAACAGCCTCAGCCAGATCCCCTATGGCGAAGTAGTTGAAGTGGAGCAGGAACTCATCAGCGAGGGTCTGCCCGAAGAGGAAGTGCTGCGCCTGTGCGACGCCCACTCCTCGGTGCTCAGCGGTAAAATTGACCTCAGCGGCTCCAAAACCATCCCCCCGGGGCACCCCATCGATGTGATGACACACGAAAACGAAGAACTTCTCAAACTCACCGCACAGATCAGGCAACAGCTCGATCAGGCATCCGCAAGTTCCGGTGACAATTTCACTGCCACAGTACTCATCCTTCGCGGACTCTTCAACAATCTCTACGATGTGGACAAACACTACCAACGTAAGGAGTACCTGCTCTTTCCCTTCCTCGAAAAAGCAGGCATCACAGGCCCTCCCAAGGTGATGTGGGGCAAGCACGACGAGATCAGAGAGCTCATCCGCGGAAGCATCGAAATCCTTCAGTCGAAAGGACTAACATCCGAAGACCTGGCCGCAGCCGCACCCATTGTTCTTCTGCCGGCACTCCACGGAGTGGACGATATGACCACCAAAGAAGAACATATCCTCTTCCCGATGTCGCTCGACCACCTGAGTGAAGCCGACTGGTTCCAGATCAGCCAACAATCTCTCGAAATCGGCTTCTGCCTCTACGACCCGCCGGTGAACTGGGTTCCCGAATGGCACAAAACCCAACACATCAACGATATGCAAAAAAGCGGAAGCCACATACAACTCCCCACCGGAGGCTTCAGCGTGGAAGAACTGCTCGCCATACTCAACACCCTGCCCATCGACATGACCTTCGTGGACAAGGACGACAAAGTGAAATACTTCAGCCAGAGTGCCGACCGTATCTTCCAGCGCAGCCGCGCCATCCTCAACCGCGACGTGCGTTACTGCCACCCGCCCGGCAGTGCCCACATCGTAGACAAGATCGTGGAAGACTTTAAAACCGGAAAAGCCAGCAGAGCACCCTTCTGGATCAACAAAGGCGGAAAATTTGTGCATATCGAATACTTCGCACTGCGCAACGAACAGGGCGACTACCTCGGAACCCTAGAAGTGTCGCACGACCTCACCCACTACCGAAGCCTCGAAGGCGAACAACGCATTTTATCTTACAGCAAATAACCCCTGAACCATGGAACACAAACTTATCATAAGTCCGCGCACCAAAGTTATGCAGCTGATCGAAGCCTATCCCGAACTCGAAGAAGTACTCATTGATTATGTGCCGGCATTCAGCAAGCTGAAAAACCCGGTGCTGCGGAAGACCGTGGCCAAAATAGCCACGCTGCAGCAGGCCGCCGCTGTGGGACAGGTGAAGGTGGAAGACCTGATCAATGTGTTGCGCAAGGCCGTCGGGCAGGACCTTTTCGGCGAAGCCATTGCTTCAGGCGCTGACTCGGGCACACCAACATGGTTCGATACAGCCAAAATCAAAGGCGAACTTGATGCCCGCCCCATGCTGGCCGCCGGCGAACACCCCGTGGCACAGGTGATGGCCGACCTGAAACAACTCGAACCCGGTGAACTCTACAAGCTCACCGCACCCTTCATCCCTGCCCCGCTGATGGACAAAGCCGCCAGTCTTGGTTTTGCCCACTACATGGAACAAACGGGCGGGGATGCCTATGCTGTGTATTTCTGCAAACCGGAATAAACAGGCCGCAGCAACAAACCATCTGCAAAGACTCTGCTGAAAGCTGTAGCCTGACTTCCGGATAAAACGGATGAAACACAGCCAAGACATTAATAAACCCGCGAATTTTTCGGGCCAGATGAATATTACATATGGTCAATGACCCATAAACTCAGTTATGACAATAAAGAACCAAACGAAACACTGAAGGAACGTAAGCTGAAGTAACCAACGATCATTCGTTAATATCACCCATAAAACAGAAAGAAAACGATCAGTTTACCGGTAGGTCTGTTCGGTGCTGATAGGTGCATGGACAGGTAAAAAATATACTTTACATTTCGTTGATTAATCTGTATCTTTACATGCGTTATTGATTTGAGAACGATATAGTTGTTTCCTGTCAAAATCTTTAACGAAACAGAAATGTTTCTTCAGAAAGGCCAACCAGAATCTGAATCTTACCCGACCACAAAACTGGCCTTTTCAGAGGTTTGTCATTGTTTTTCGGTTCATGTCGCCTCTGAAACCTTTGACCGGCTTTTAAAACACAGCCGGGAGGAACCGCATAGTCTCCTGAACCTAGCTGGCATTTTTAATATTGGCATGGGTTATTCAACAATCAAAAGTGCGGAGTCAGCACCTTAAACACTGACAGACAAAAAATGAAAAAACATTCTGGAATTCTCATCATGTTGCTTGCCATGTCCTTCATGGTCCATGCACAAATTCCGAACAGCGGCTTCGAAAACTGGCCTTTGGAAGACAACGGATGGCCAGTCGGAAACCCGATTCAATCAACTGATACTTTTCCTCCTGGTATCGGTGAATATTCTCTTAAGCTGGTCAACAACGAAGGTGGAACCAATGAGTCTGATTTTGGATACTGTAATACATTTCCTTTTGTGGGGAGTTGGGATCCTTCATTTCCAATCAGCGGTCATCCGAACTCGTTCACCGGCTATTTCAAATTTTTTCCCATCAACGGTGATACGGCAGTTATCGGAGCCGTACTTTACCTGAATGGCGACACCGTTTCAACTGCCATCCTCAGGGTTGTTTCACCGGTAACCGAATGGACTTCATTCAACATTCCCTTTAATACCTATGAAACGGCCGACAGCGCTTCGGCAGGCTTCAGCGCATACAACTGGGAGTTTGGTCAGGAAGGTATGCCCATAATGCACGGTAACTCTGAATTATACATTGACAATCTTAATTTTGATAACCTCATTTCATCTATGGATGATTTAAGTCCAACGAACAAACATCTTAAACTGCACCCGAATCCAGCTCATGGTGTTGTTTTTCTGGCAATGGATCAGGCTACAACGGATGAGGTGTGTATTAATCTATTCAACGTCACAGGATCACTGGTCCTAGCAAAGAAGCTTTCAGGCACTGTTAAGTCAATAGATCTGCACAATGTCGGAAAAGGTGTTTACGTCCTTGAATGCCGCTGGGCAAACCGTACCGAAAATCACAAGCTGGTTGTCCGGTAAGCTGTTTTTTTGTTATCCTGACCGAAATCAAACAGGTAAAGCTGTCGATTATTGTAAGGATTTATTAGGAATCTGGTTCGTCCGATCAATGCAGCTTTTCAGATGATTATTTCTTAATGATTTTGGCATTGATAGTATTGTTGTTCGAACTGATACGGCAAACATACACGCCGTTGGCGTATGCCGACATATCTAGGCTCAAACTAACCAGAAACATCTCTGAATGCCTTAGTTTTCCCTGCGCATCATACAGTTCGAACAGGCTTTCAGACTCGTTTTGGTTCATCGAAACAAACAGCACATCATTAACCGGATTGGGGAATAAACTGAACTCGGGCTTATTGTGCTCCGGCTTGCCAATAATGGTAGTTTCGGACCAATAAAGGTTGAGCTTCATGTCAACCATCCAGTCAGAAAGTTCACTGTCCCAGACGAAATCAGTCATGTCGAGTAACATATACTGAAAAAACCATTCATCTCCTTCGTTCATGGCCGGCAGCAGCAGTTCTTCCTTTGGAAAATTGGTGTCGTAGTTGAATTCATTCATATTTGCTTCATCCCAGCGCATGAGGTCTTCATTCCAGTAATACTCAATATACGCCAGTAAATTGAAAAACTCATCATACCAATTATCTGTTCTTTCCTGATTGATCCAGTTGCCATTATTCCATGAATACTGGGTTGACCTTCCGGTAAGCGCTTCCTGATCAAATTCAAAGAGCGAACGCCATGAGGGATTCCAGTTGTCATTCTCCCAATAATAGCTTATACTTTCTTCTGAATACTCGTCCTCGAAGTATTTATAGACTGTCTTGGAGTAAGGTTCCCAACCCTTGGCCTCTTCCCATTGATAATTTATGCGCTCTACAACTTTGTCGTCGTCATTGTATTCGTGTTCTTCCTTGCTGTTGGGTACATAGGTCTCCTGTTCAATTTCCCAGTATTGAAGCTCCTGTACCCGTATAAGACCGCTTTCGGTATATTCGTACAGATACTTCCTGTCGGGAATCCATGTGTCCACAATCCAATCAAAACGCTCAAAAACAATAATTTGATTCATTGCATCATACTCTGATTCTTCTTTCATGACATTAGTCCATTCCTGAGTTTCAGGATTCAGGTTTAAAATTGTCCGCACGATCTGGTTTCCGGCATCGTCGTATTCAAACTCCTGTCTCGACATCAGATTCCATTGGTTTTCTACATACAACAACAGCATCAGCTCCCCAAGTAAGCCCTGCTCGTTATACACATATTGGTATTCATAATAAGGAATCCAATCGCCGATGCGCATGGGTATGATGGAGTAGGTGGTTTCACGCGTTTGCCTGCCAAATTCATCATAAGCGTATTCGTACTTGCCTTCGCTGACCCAGACACCTTCTTCAATCCAGGTATCAATAACCATGGAATCCAGCTTTTGTTTTGTTTCGTCGAGCAGGCCATTGTTGAATGATCGTGCCTTTTCGGCGAGCAACTGCACCAGCTGTTCTTTGTCGGCAATGATAGCAGCCATATTGGTGCTGTTCATGGTAGGTTTTACAAGTTCCGGATGTAGATAAATTTTATGCTGTTGACTTTCTACAACAGGCTGTGCCTGACTTGCAAAGCAACATATCAGGCAGCTCAACGCAAAAAACAGATAAGGTTTCATCTCAATTCGTTTTGGTTTAAGAAATATGACAAAAAAACTCAATGGGGCCGTGCCTCAATCAAAAAGCCGTTCCGGCCATAAAATTACGAAACGAACAAGGTCATAATCAATACCTATGCTGATTTACACTACTATAAATGATTATTTATATTCATTCCAGATTACAAACTGAGCGAAAAACCGCCCAAACCTGAGTATCTGAGTGTGTTGCGGTCATGATTTGCCTAACTTTGCGCCATGAAAATTATTCTTTCTCTACTTTTGGTAATGCTCGTGATTACTTCCTGCAAAAAGGATGAGGAGGAATGGGTATGGTGCACCGACTGCAGTCTGGAAAGCATTGCGGGACAATATACCGGAACGGGCACGTACGAAAACTATGACAACGAACAGCTGTTGACAGGGCAAACGGTGAACCTGACACTTAAGGATGAGGGTAATGGCAACATCCGTGTTGAAGTCGGAATTACCAATTTGTTTTTCATGGGTATGAACTCAACCTACACAGGAACCTATTATATCGCTCTTGGCAGCAATACACAAGATGTGAACCTGACTTTATGGAGAAAGGGCAATAAGTTGAAAATCACAGGTACTGCCATTTATTACGAAGGCACCATTTGGGTTGATGGTCAGGAAATCAGAAAGACTGTTTATTTCGTTGATTTTGAGGTATTCCCAAAAACTGATTAAGCAAGTTTTTCCATTGCATATGCATAAGCACCGATGGCTACGGCCGACGAGGTGCCCAGTTTGCTAATCCCGATTCCGCAAAGTTTCACAGGGTCGTACCACAGTTGTTTGTCGCTGAAAGGCACCCGGATCATGCTGCCTGAGGTGGCTACAAATTTCCTACGGCCTTCTTCGGTTTCGAGGTTTACCGCATTGATTTCGAGCCTGCTGACGTTTCTGCCCTGCAGATCAGTGAAGTGGCCGTTCAGATGATTCACGATTTGCTGCAGAAAAAGAGGCCATGCTCCTGAAAGCCCACCGCCGATCACCACAAGACCGTCGATCAGTGTGATGGCGTTGGCAATGGTATCGGCAGCCGTTTCGGCCAGTTCCGAAAAGGCATCAAGGGCAGCCTGACGGTCACCCTCTTGTTTTCCGGTGGCTATTTCGTAAATGTCCTGCGGCTCGGGACATTCGTCGTGATGCATGCCGGTTGCCTTGCAGTATGCCCTTTTTACTCCCCTGATGGAAACGCTGTCTTCGGCACTGGTGTCGGTGTACGACATATTGCGCATACGGTTTATTTCGCCTGCGGCTGAGTTATCGCCTTCGAGCAGTTTTCCGTTCACTACTATGCCTCCACCAAGTCCTGTACCAATGGTAAGCCCGAGCAGGTTATTGTATCGGCGAGGGTTTCCGGCCTTTTCAAGCAATTCATTTGCCATGGGAAGAAGTCCGGCAAGGGCCTCGCCATAGGCAAAAAGGTCGCCGTCGTTGTTGATGAACACCGGAATGCCAAACTCGTCTTCGAGCATGGCTTTTAGGGCCACCCCACCCCTGAAATGTCCCAGATTTTCGAGATCACCGATAATACCGTTCTTGTAATCGGCAGGGCCGGGAAAACTGAAGCTGATGGCTCTGGGTTTTTTGCCGGATTCGCGCTCCACCTGCCTGAATCCGCTGATGATCTTCTGCAACACTTCTTCAAGTGTGTCGGCTGCCGAGGGTATGGTAAATGGATTGATCACTTCTTTTGCCTGAGAAACGGCCGAAAACTTAAAACCCGTGCCTCCGGCATCGAGAACCGAAATTAGGTCATGCTGCTGTACTTTCATAAGTGTTGCTTTAGTGTGCTAAGATATGAAAGTGAACGAATACAGGCGTCAGCTCCTGAGAAAAGTTGTGTGGAGCGGCGTGTGGATGGGGCCCTGTGGTCTGAGTTTGCTTTCATAGAGTTTGAACTCCTGGACAATACATTGCAGATATGGACCGGGCTGCAGGTTGTTCATCAGCTGCTGAAAAGCATGCTTGTCCCTGAGCTCCTGAATACGTCCTAAAGTGAGATGCGGCACAAAATTCTGGCTGTCGCGCTCAAAACCAAGCTTGTGCATAGCCTCAAGAACGTCATTGCCAAGGGACAGAACATATTCATTTGACTGCTGTTGCCCGATCCAGATTACCCTTGGGGCATATCGGCTACCGAAGATTCCCGCTTTGTCGAACATCAGCTGAAAGGATGGGCGACCGTTTGCAGTTTCGTCCATGGCCTTTATAATCAGCGGTATATCTTTGTCGGGAGTCTCTCCCAAAAACTTGAGCGTCAGATGTATCTGGCTTGGATTAACCCATTTGATGCGGTCATGGCGCAGACCCGATTGCAGTTTTTGCAACAGTTGCATGAGTTCGGAGCCAGCTACAAGCGGAATAGCGATGAACAGACGTTTCATGAATGTATCATTGGTAAAACCAAGTAAAATATACCAATAAAAAAAAGCCGGCCTTTTCGGGACCAGCTTTCTTTTGTGGAGCATAACGGAGTCGAACCGATGACCTTTTGACTGCCAGTCAAACGCTCTAGCCAACTGAGCTAATGCCCCAACGAGGGCGCAAATGTACGAAGAAATTTTTTTTATGCAACATCATGTGCACGAAAACAAAAAAACCGGCAGATGACAGCCGGTTTTTCAGGTAGAATAGTGTTGCTATTCTTCTTCCTTGAGTTTTTCTTCGTACTCTTTGAGGAGTTGGGTCTGAACATCTCCCGGTACCTGGGCATACTCCACAAACTTCATGCTGAAGGAGCCGCGTCCGGAGGTGAGTGAGCTGAGCGAAGTGCTGTATTTGTTCATTTCGGCCAGTGGCACACGTGCCCTGATGATCTGGTATTTTCCGTCGCTGTCCATTCCCATGATTACGGCACGGCGGCCCTGCAGGTCGGTCATGACGGAGCCCATCATATCTTCGGGCATGCGTACGGCAAGGTCGTAGATGGGTTCCATAATCTTTGGTCCGGCATTCTTGAAGGCAGTAATGAAGGCTTGTCGTCCGGCCAGTTTAAACGAAATTTCATTTGAGTCAACCGGGTGCATTTTTCCGTCATAAACATACACAATGATGTCGCGGGCATAGGAACCGGTGAGCGGACCTTCTTCGAGCCTTTCCATGATCCCTTTGAGGATGGCCGGCATGAAACGCGCGTCAATAGAGCCGCCAACAATACAGTTGTTGAACAACAGCTTTCCGCCCCAGGGCAGGTTGTGCTCTTCACGTCCACGAACCGGGAAATCGGTGGGGTCTTTGTAGCCTTCAACAAAGGGCTGCACCATCAGGTGAACCTCACCGAACTGGCCCGAACCACCTGATTGTTTCTTGTGTCTGTAATCAGCTTTTGCTGATTTGGTAATGGTTTCTCGATAAGGAATCTTAGGGGCGTAGAATTCTATATCGAGTTTGTAAATATTATCGAAATACCATTTTATAGTGTTCATATGGTATTCACCCTGACACTGTAGTATCAGCTGTCTGAGTTCGCGCGAGAGGCCTGCGATGATGGTTGGGTCAGTGCGATGCATGTCTTGCAGGATGCTGCCAAGTTTTTCGTCATCGGTGGAGTTAACGGCTTTTACAGCTGTGATAAATATCGGTTCGGGGAACACAATCGGTTCGAATCCGGCATCTCCGTTTTTGAGATCCATCAACGAATCGTTTGTACGTATATCCTTAAGTTTGATCGTAACGGCAATATCACCGGCTATCAGGCGGTCGATTTTTTCGCGGTTCTTTCCATTGACAACAAAAAGTTGAGAAATACGTTCCTTGTTGCCCGAACGTGGGTTGATCAGATCCTGTCCTTCAAAAATCTCGCCACCATAGACCCTGATGAGCGAAACTTCGCCAAGGTGTTGTTCGTTGGCGATTTTGAACACAAACAAGGCTGCAGGTTCTTTAGAATCGCTATGAAATGCTTTTCCTGCAGTAGTTTTGCGTGGGGTTGACATGTCCGGTGATGGACAGGAATGAACGACAAACTCAAGCAGCCTGCTGATGCCTATTCCATGCTTCACTGAGGTGCAGAACACCGGGAAGATTCCTCTTTGAACAAGTCCCGACCTGATACCCTGACGGGTTTCTTCGAGGGTAAGGGTGTCGTTTTCAAAGTACTTTTCCATCAGCGACTCATCGCCTTCTGCAGCATTCTCGATCAGACGCTGGTGAAGTTCCTGAGCTTTGTCCATCTCCGAAGCAGGGATGTCGAGCATTTGTGGCACACCACCACCCATTGGAAACTTGAGCATCTTCATCAGAACCAGGTCAATAACAGTATCAAATCCTTCGCCGCTGTTGATGGGATACTGGGCAACAGTCACCTTGTCGCCATAATAATCTCTTAATTGACGCACTACTTCATCAAAATTGGCATTGTGGTGGTCGAGTTGGTTGACAGCAAACACAACCGGACAACCGGCTCTCTCGGCCTGACGCCATGCATTCTCAGTTGTAGCCTCAACACCGGCCTGACCATTTACGGTGAAAATGGCTGTATCAGCTACCGACACAGAGGAAAGAATATCTCCCGTGAAATCGCTGAAACCCGGAGTATCGAGAATATTGATTTTATGACCTTCCCAAAGGGTGTGCAGCAATGAGGCGTGTACCGAAATCTGACGGTCGGTTTCAATCTGACGATAGTCGGATACCGTATTTTTATCATCAACGGAGCCTTTGCGGTTGATCACCTTTCCTTCGAACAACATCCCTTCTGCCAGGGTGGTTTTTCCCGATTTAGCCGCTCCGATGAGGGCGATGTTTCTGATCTCTTTTGTCTGAAAAATCTTCATGTGAAATATCTGTTAATTAATAACTCATACCCAAAAACAGGGTGGCAAATGTATGAAATTAAGCGAAATTAACAAAGGTGGCCTGCTTATTTAGACTGAAAACGGATAAGCCCGGAGGCCAAATTGACTTTCGATCTGTTGCCTGAGCGATGTCCAGTGCTGTTCGTCCATCTTAGCTCCTATGATTCTGATCACGTTTCCTGCAAGCAGTGAACCAATAGCAGCGCACTGGTCGAGTGGTTTCTGATGTAGCAGGCCAAACAAAAACCCTGAAGCATACAGGTCGCCTGCACCCGTTGTATCAACCGGATTGGAAGGAATGGCTCCAACAGTGAACAACTGCCCGCCCGACTGCACCAGTGATCCATTTTCTCCTGTTTTTACGATGGCTATACGGCATTTTTTTGCCAGAAACCCGACGGCTTCCTCAGGAATCATACCGGTGAGCGCCAACGCCTCTTCTTCGTTGGCAAAAACCACATCTACAAACGGTTCAAGTATGGATTCCAGAAATTCCTTTTTAGCTGCCACCACGTTGTAGCTCGACAGATCGAGAGCAACAGTAAGACCCTCGTTTTTAGCCAGTTGAAGTGCTTTGTGGAGCAGGGCTTCATTTTGCACCAGATATCCTTCCACATAAAAATAATCATAGCCCTCGAAGAGTTTTGGATCCAGATGGTCGGGCGAAAGCTCGATGGCAGCACCCAGGTGGGTGGCAAAGGTGCGTTCCCCATCGGGCGACACGAGGGCAATGGCTATTCCCGAAGGTGTTTCGCTTTGATTCATGATCGGCTTTACTCCGTTACTGATCATTTCCTGAATGAAGAAATCTCCAGTGGAATCTGAACCGACCGAACCGATAAAAGCTGTCTGTATGCCCATTTTCGCAAGTCCATGGATTGTATTCGCAGCAGATCCTCCCGCAGCCATGCTGCGGTTGAAATGTTGTGTAGCCTCCGACACACGCATGGATGTCTCGGTATCCACAAGCTGCATGCTTCCCTTGGGCAGTTCAAGGGTCACCAGCAGAACATCGTTTCCAATGGGGGTCATAATGTCAACGAGGGCATTACCCATACCTATAACTTTTGCCATATAATGACTTTGTTTTGAGCCGGCAAAGTTAGCGAAAAAGGCTGTGCGAAGGATGAGTAACCCAAGTTAACACTAACGGACGATCATTTTGTGCATCTGATGTACTCCCGGAGCTGTGACAGTTACTATATACAGCCCAGCAGCCTGTTCTCCAATGTTGATGCTGCAAGGAGAATCGTTGCTGCATGCATTGAGCATAAAAGTCTGCACAGGTAGCCCCCTGACATCAAACACGCGGACAACGACGTCATTAAGCTCATTACCTGGATAATACAAGAACACTCCCCGATTGGGATTGGGGATGATGACTGCTTCTGGTATTACGATCTCCTGATTATCTGTATAACAATCGGTGCGTATGCCAACACTTACCGATCCGCTTGCTGTACAGCCCGATAGTACACCGACAACAGAAATAACCCTGAAAGTGCCCGGCATATAATCTGATCCCGAAATGGTTACTGTTTGGGTTGTGTCGCCTGTTGACCAGTAATACTGCTGAAAACCGCTTCCGGCATCAAGTATCAGTTCTTCCTGCGGACAAATAAGTGCCGGAGTGCCCAGATCAATGGGGGTGTTTCCGCCGAACACGGTAACCCTGACAGAGTCGTGACTCACACAGCCAAAGGCATTCTCATAATGATAAGAAATATAATGCACACCATCGCCGGCAAGCTGGGGGTTAAACATGCTGCCCATCAGTCCCGGGCCGCTGAGTGTGCCTCCAAAAGGTGATGCGCTGATCAATGTCGGCTGGTCGTTGAGGCAATAAACAGGATATATGCCTCCCAAAACAATAGGTTCAACAGGTAAAGTAGTGATAGTAACCGTATCGGATGCAGAGCAACCTTGTTGGTTGGTTCCCTCAACCCAGTAAACTGTGTTTTCCATTGGTTTCACAGTAACAGAAGTTGCTGTCTGGCCGGTTGACCAGACAAATGAAGGCGCACCACTGGCCTGCAATAATACCGGACTCCCCTGACAAACTTCAGTAGAAGAAGCTGTTATAGAAACATTTGGTGATGGCTTAGTGGTTAGATAAATACTGTCGGCATCGCGGCAACCCTGAGTAGAAAACACCTCAACAACAAGCCATTGGCTTTGCATGGGTGTGAAGCTGCGGATCAATCCATTTCCGGCATCAAGTGTATCGGTATGGTTCCAGACAATGGTTTGAAAGAACATATTTCCTGTGTTCATGGCCATCAGGGTAATGGTGTCACCGGCACACTGAACTGTTGATCCCTGCAACACTTCAATGGCAACAGATGGTTTTTTGTTTGTTACAACGCGGGCTGTGTCGATGGCCACGCAGCCGAACTCATTGACCGCAACAGCCCAGTAATGATATACTGTATCCGCCACCTGAGGAACAACGACTCGATTCAACTGTGTCATTCCGTCCCACCAGCTAAATGCCGTAGCACCTGAAACTGTTGCGCTGAGATTCACTGGAAATTCAGGACAAACAACTGACTGTTGCGGACTAACGGTAATCTGAGGAGAAGCGACAGCGGTAATCAGAGTAGAATCCGTATGTGAACAACCTTGCTGAGAGGTTACCACCAGCTTTATTTCGACATCTGATTCTATAAACAGATCTATATAAGGTGTGTTGATACCGGTTTGTTCGCCATTGACAAACCACTGAAAGTAATAGGAATCATCAAAACCGGAAACAAGTGTTAGTGTGTCACCCAAACAGCCCGTAATATCTTCTTCAAATTCGAACAGAGGTGTATCAAGTGCAAAAACATTAACCGTGTCGGATGCTGTGCAGCCGTCAAGATTGGTCACAAACAACACTATTTCAGCCGTATCGGTTACAATAATGGTGAAGGTTGAATCACTAACGCCGGTAAACACTCCGTTGAGAAACCATTGCATCACATCATCTTCTTCGGGCGTATAGGTGAAAGTTAGCTCAACGCCGAGGCATTCGCTGATATCACCGCCGAGCTGAACAAGTGGTGAAGGCAATGCATTAACCATAACTGTGTCGGATGCCACACAGGTATTAGGGGTAAGTATATCGAGCCAGACAACTGAAGTATCTTGTACGACAAATTCAAATACATATGATGATTCGTTCTGAAGGTTTCCGTCAACATACCACATGTAGATGTATTCTTCTTCAAACTCCGGTCCGGTGATGGTTACCGTGTCACCGGCACAGGCTTCAATATCTTCGCCAAGATCAAAAACCGGAGATGGCAGCACGAATATATTAATGGTATCAGAAGCAACGCAGTTGTTGGCTGTAGTGAGTTCTACCCAATAGGTGGTATCCTGCATGGGACAAACTGTGATACTCTGGCTGGTACTTCCGGTGCTCCAAAGATATGTATATCCAGTGCCTGCAGGAGCTGATAGCGTCACGCAATAACCCTGGCAGATGGTAGTATCGGGCCCAAGGGTGAACTCGCACTCATCGCAGAAACCATCTTCATATTGCACGTTTGGAATGCCACACAGCCTGAGCTTCAACTCGCTTCTTTCGGGTCCGGGCGGAACCATCATTACGTAGTCCATGGCGATCCAGCAGTCAAACTGTGCCTGTGTTTGTTCGGCAATAGTAACAAATGAATCGGCCAATACTTCAAAGGGATGAATGTAGGTGCCTTCCCATTCGAGATTGATCAGCGCCTGATTCAGTCCAACACCTGTAAAGGTATTGTTTGTTCCTCCATTCACCTGAATATTGGTGATAGTGGCATCGGCGTTGACGACCAGACTCAGTGCATGGAAACGCATATCACTTGGGATCGCCCCTTCGAACATGATGATCAGGTTATTGCCGGCAATTCCCGTATTTAATGTAGTGGCATCACGAACCGTCAGGTAGTTTATGATTTCTTCTTCAGTAGTCATCCATAGGTTGTCTGACCCGAACTTACCATAGGTTGCGGCAACAGCATTGAAGTCGGCAGTAAACTTGGCAAGTGGATAGTTGTTCACAATAGAATGAGTAAACACAGTAGCCCAGTAGTTTGCACCATTGATGCTCAGGTTCTGCATCTGTGCCACCAGATTAGGAACGTTGGTGTTTTCGCCCTGCAGTCGGATGATGTTGTATGGCTGGTTCCAGGCAATTGCATTTACATTTCCGCCAAGGTTGCCCAATATACCACCTCCGGCCTGGTTTAGGGCGGCCATGTAACCAAGATTGAATGCGTAAGGGCTCCAGTTGATGTTGCCGTTGGGATTCACAAATAGTTTTGTTTTGACACCTCCGGGGGTTGTTTCTACCAGTTTGCGGCGGATATAGCTTTCGTTTCTTTTGATGGAATACTGAATGCTGGCAGGGTCAGAGTAGTTCTCGGAATTCACTCCGTGATTGAAAATGGCGCAGTTGTTCTGATACATGGTATCTAGTTGCGGCCAGCTTATCGCGTTGAAATTATTGCCCGGAGCGTGCACATCCGGCCCGCTGATACCGTTGAATGAAAAGATTGAAGAACTCAATTTAAAGGAGATGTCGTTTCCACAGCCATCGGTATAGAACAGTCCGGGATAGTTTGAGTTGCCCACCTGTATGCCGGTAAAGAAGGGGAAAGCGACTGTGTATGCATCCAGAATTCCGTCATCGGCATGAAAACTCAAGGCCATTTGTTTGTTGTACCGAAGCGGGGCTTTAGTTACTGTGTAAGTTGTCGGTGGTTGATTGAAGGTAACGAGAACCCAGTTTACACCAACAGGGCCGGGAGGAGTTTGGCCAAAAATCATAGCGGGTGCCAGCAGTAAACAAATGATAACTGCTATCTTCAAGATCGATTGATTCAGGTTTTTTTTGTCCATGGCTTATTTCCTGAATTTATATTGTTCCAGATTTGGGTTAAACCGATCCCGTTTTCCTGTATTAGGATTACGCTGATAGAGGATTTTCTTGTCTTTCTTACCAAATCCCCAGTCCTTCTTACCCTTAAACCGATAGCCAACTGTAACTTCATGTGAGCCGCCTGACTGTTTGTTAATGCCGCTCAGTCCTAATTCATAGGAGTAGTTGAACAGGAAACCACTGCCGAATTCAAATCCTCCGCCAACGGCAAAAAGTCCACTATTGCGGTACATCCCGCTGAACCAAACCTTCTCGGCATAAATCAGCATGGCTGAAAAATCGATACTTGAAGGATGATGCGAAGTGCGCCTCCAAACAAAAAAGGGCTGTAGCTGCCATTCGTCGTCGAGCCTGAAAACATTGGATACATGGAATAATACTTCCTGCTCAAAGGCAAAACCCCCATCGCTTTCCACACGATAGGCATCTTCGGTGCGGAACAGGGTGGGCACAGCAAAGCCTATATTAAGGCGATTTCTTGTATAAAGCAGCGAAAATCCCGCATTATAGGTAGTTTCGGCAATGCGTGTTCTGTCTTTCAGGAGCGGATCATCGAGGTCGGCATTGACGAGGTCGACCCGAAGCAGATTCTGAAATAAACTGCCCCATAAACCAAAACTCAGAAACTGGTTGTCGGTCATCTGGAGCCTGTACGTATAGCTGAGCTGGCCTTTAAACCGATGAAATATGTCGGCCCGGTCGGAAAGCAACTCACCGCCGATCCACATTTTGTCCTGATACACCCTTCCATTGCCGTTTGCCCTTATGGTTACAGGGCTGTTGTCGATACGGGTCCAGTCGCGACGGTAATCCAGAAAAAGCTCCCCGTTGGCATACATTCCTGCGAAAGCCGGATTAATGGCAAAAGGATGAAACAAATACTGGTTGGTGAGCGGAAACTGCTGCCCTTTAACTGTGCCGAATACCGCGATCAGCAGCAGCAAAAGAATGTATGTAATTACTTTTCCTCTCATTTAATCAATACAATATGCTCACCGGGCCTTTATACACCAATCTGTCGGCTCCGATAATTACGTAATAATAAGTTCCTTCGGGCAGCGGGTTTCCGTTGTACACCCCATCCCAGTCATTCTGATAGTCTTTCGATTCATACACAAGATTTCCCAAACGGTTATACACCGCAACCTGCATCGGTTTGGCCACGTTTCGCACCTGCCACACATCATTATAACCATCGTTATTCGGTGTGATCAGGTTCATGATGCTGTTCAGTCCGGGCTTGGGGACATCAACGGTAACCGTGAAGCTGATACGGTCCGAACAACCGCCTTTATAAACAGTGACAATATAATTGCCCTGACTATTTACGGTAAACTGTGCTCCCTTTTGGCCACCTGTCCACACAACACTGTCGTAAACTCCCGTAGCAACAAACAATAGACTTTCTCCCTGAAAAATTTCATATTGGCTGTTGTCGTTCACTCTTGTTCCATCGTTCAGCCTGATATCTGCTTCAACAGGATTCGAAATCTCAATCGTCGTAATTTCCTCTGTTCGGCAGCCATAATTTGACTCCGCTGCGAGCACCACATTATATGTTGAGGCCTGTGTGTAGTTATACTCCGGATTTCTTTCCGAACTCACCCCTCCGTCGCCAAACGACCATTCATATGTAATGATGCTTCCGACTGTTACTGACGAATTATTCTGAAAACGGGTTATCTGACCCAGACAGGTTCCTTCAAAGTCAATCTCAATTTCAGGATTATCGGCCACAGGAACAGCATGGTATTTAATCGGTATGGCTCCACTGAGGGTTCTCACTCTGAATCCGATCAGTTTTTCACCGGGTATATCAAACAGGATTTTCAAGGTGTCGCCTTCAGCATCGCCGAAAACTCCATCACCGTTCAAATCCCATTCGCGCAGCAGGATGCTGTCGTTTGAAACAATTTTGCTCAACAGAATAGTCGTATCACCAAAACAAACCTGATTAAAATCGAAATCAATAATATTGGTGAACAGTACGATTACCTGGGCCGCCGCAACTGAGCTACAGCCATTTTCGTCCGTTCCGGTTACGGTATAGAGCGTGCTTGTTGAAGGTTGTACAACTACCACAGAATCTTCGCTTCCGGTTGACCAAAGATAAGTGTTGCCTCCGGAAGCTGTGAGTGTAACCTCTTCACCGGGGTCAATGGTGGTTACAGCGGGTGTGACAACGATCAGCGGGGGCTCACTGACAGTGATTGTTATGGTGTCGTAGTAAATATTGTTTGCCTGATCGGTAACACGAAGCCATATCTCCAGTTCTTCCTCGGGAAACAGTTCGATGCTTTGGTTGGTTTCGCCGGTGCTCCAGAGGTAACTTACATCCGGAGGTCCCTGAAGCACAAGCATGTCGCCCAGACAAACATTTCTGTCACCACCCAGAAAATCAATCAACGGACAAAAGCCGGGGTCATAAACAATATCAGGGAGCGCACACAGACGCTGACGAAGTTGTTCTTTCTGATCGCTATCGGGAAGCATTTTCACATAATCCATGGCTGTGATGCCATTGACCTGTGTCGGGGATTGTTCTGCCTGAGTGACATACTCACCTGCCCTGATCAGGTTATTTACAGGAGTTTTCCCGTTCCATCTCATGTTGATCAGAGCTTTTGTTCCGCCATAGGTGTAGGTCGAAATTCCGTCGGGCTGCTGAACAACCATGTTGGTAATCAGCGACTCGCCTTCAACAACGATACTTAACGCATAATAGCGGAAGTCATCAGGGATGTTGTTGCCGCTGAAGGTTAGTGTAAGTGTGTTGCCCTGAATGGTCGATTGCATGGTAACGAGTTCCTTGATCCGCAGATACTCAAATATTTCAGTTGCTGAAGATGACCAGATTCGGTCGGTTCCGTCTTTACCATAAACTGCCGCCACCTGGTTCATCTGTGCCTTAAACAGGTCGAAGCTGATGTCGGGCGCGGAAAATCCGTTATTGTAGAATGTGGCTATAAAATGATTATCTGGCCCGCTTTGTTCCGCAATCTGTTGTATGCGACTGATGAACGATGTTGTCAGGGGTTCTCTTTTCAGCTCCACACCCTGAATTGCGGGTAAATTTTCGACCTGTGCGGGGTTGTTTGCTGCTGTAGCGCCACCGTGATATACGGCAAGGTTGTGCTGCTTTGCAACCGGAACGTGGTCGGGAGCTCCTTCAGGAACCACATAAATATTCATGTCGGCACCACCCTGAATGATCGTTTGCGAGGTGTTCCGGCGGGTGTAGCTGATGTTGCGCAACACTTCAACAAACTGATCGGGTTTGGGTGTTTTGTTCAACCCCTGACTGTTGATCCCGAATTCGGCAGCCCAGATCGTTTCCATATTGCTCCAGTTGAGGAAACCGGGCTTGTAGTTATGCACATCTTCACCTTCATCATCGAATGAATAATGCACTGCGTCCATTTTAAACGGAACTGTCCCCTGAGCACCGTCCGAAAAAAACAGACCCGGATTTCCGCCCTGCCCTTTGAAATAGGGCATCACCTGATCGTGAATGGCAACGTTTCCGCCATCCATCTGAAGTATGAGGGCAAAATCCTTGTTGTATTTCAGCGGTGCCTTGTACACCGTTGGGTTTGCGGGCGGATTGGCAAAAGTGAGTGTGATGACAAAATCCTCAACCGAACTGGCCCGTTCCTGAGCCAAAACAGGCTTAATAGCAATAATCATCCAAAAAATGATCAATACAAAAACAGTCCTTCGGGTAAACATTGGCATCTTCTACAAAACAAACCATAAAAATAAACATACATGTTTAATAAGCAATAGTTGATATATCACGAGTTATTCACATTTTTTCACGGATGATAATTTATACTTGGCTGATAATCAGAATGCCACAATACTAGTCGAAATTTACCACAAAAAAGCAGTGGAAATTCTAAGCAATTAAAGTTCGTTTGACATCCCAAACATACAGCTTAATCTTTATGGTGCGTGGCAAATTGCCGTTTCACAATTAATGGTTTTAACTGAAATTATGAGTTTCATTTGGTGGATCGCAATGATTCAATAACAGAATCAATTTGGAGTTTTGTTGACTTCATGCATTTATGGCAACAAATTCCGGAATACCTGGGATTCAATGATTAGTTGCCTGCCAGCTTTAGAAACTTTGCCGTGTAAGCACCCGAAAAATTTGACAATGTAACAAAATACAAGCCCGGCTTCCAGCTTTCAACGTCAACTTCAAACTCCTGCTCAATTGACTGCTGAATTATCATTTGTATTCCTTCCTGATTGAAAATCGTCATGCAGGTATTTCCTGTCTCAGGAACAGGTACACTAACTGTTAATCTGAAGCGGACAGGATTGGGAAAAATTGTTGGCAGGGATGTAGCCTTTAGGTCCTGTGGCAAATGCACAATCAATTGTTCCAATGGTCTTCCCCAGATTCCACCATATCCTGTTGCAGCAAAAAGCGTTGTTCCGTCGTCTGTTAATGCCCATGTGTAATCACAGCCTGTGTGTTCCCAATACCAGATATTGTCTGAAAGCTTATACACGCCTGTTTCACCACCAACAAACAGTGTTTTTCCAACCTGATAAAATTGATTAAACGTTCCGTAATAGTCTCCATACGGGCTCCACAACTCAATCAGTCCGGCACTGACCAAACTTATCGAACCCGTCTGAAGCAGCTTTCTGTATATGCCACTGGCCGAAGCTGCAACAATGGTATCGCCCTTGATCTTCACCGCATCGAACCGGAATCCGTATTGAGCATGCGGCCATTTTGTCCAGTTTAGACCCAGATCAATGCTTTCGGCAACACCGTCATAACCCGCAATCAAAAGCAGGCTTCCATCAAAATCAATATCGTAGATCGCATCAACCAAATCGGGTTCGGATATGATTACCCAGCTGTCATCTTCCTCCGATCGGGAATATACTTTGTTGCCGGCCAATGCAAACAGCAGGCCGTTTGAACCACAGGTCTTTGTCACATTACCTGATAATCCGGTGCTATATAACTCCCATGCTAAATTGTCTGTTGGAGACCTGAAAACCCCATTCGGTGTGGCGGCATAAAAATACAGGCCATGCATGAGCAGATGTGAAACTCCGCTTGACCCAATCTGTATACCCGACCATTGATCGCCGCTATCTTCTGAGACTGCCAGATTGAAGTCATCTGAAGGAAAGGAAATACCGGAAATGACGAACGGATCAAAAGAAGCTAATGAAGTATTTGCCACGTAATCGTTACTCAGCAATGTCCATTGTGCGGATGCCGGGTAAAACCACAATACAATTACCAATAGGATAAGTTGCTTTTTCATTTTCAAAGGTTTGCATGTTACAAAGATACCTCAGGAAATGAATGAAAGCAATCTTTTTCCTGTTAAAAGAATATGAATAACAAATGATCCCTGTCTGCAGAAATTATATGACATATTCAACAGTCAGGGATCGAGAAATGCATCAGTGTTTTAACAAGGTCTGTCGATAAACCGTATTATCGGTGCTGACCACCTCAAGCAAATAGAGCCCGTTATGCAGGATTTGCATGTTGATGGCATTGAGACCCGAAATATACAGGATTTGTTTTCCGTGCAGGTCATATACCTTGGCATACTTAACTGTCTGTTGACCTGTGGGTTCAATAGTCAGGATGTCGTGCACCGGATTGGGAAAAACACGGTAGTTGAAGGCATGGTTTTCGATGGTGGTACTGGGACCGGCAAAGGTGTATTTTGCGATGAAAAGGTCCTTGTCGAAACTGTAAAACGGCCCGTTAACATCGGTTGACAATATACGCGATCCTGTTCCGGGATCGAAGTCCACACTTTTTTGAAAAGTGCCTGCTGACACAACACTGTTGGACGAAAGCAAACCCAATCCCTTGGCAGCGACAAGTGAATTTGCTCCGTCAATGTCGAAACCGGCCTGCACCTGTCCCGAGAGGTTGTATTCGGCGAAGATGATTCCCGGAGCAGCTACTGCTCCCACCTCAAGCAGTTGTGCCTGTTCAGAGGGATCAATATCAACAAAACCCCAGCCTTCGAACAGGGCATAAAGTGATGATTCGCGCACATGCATGTCAACGAGTGAAACACTGGCAAAATCGGAACCCGAACCAAGGTTTGTATTTCCGATTTTCTTTACCCATTGCGGTGTGCCCTGCGGATTATACTTTATGATAAAGCCGCTGGGTGTTTGGGCATTATCGTCGGATTGCAGCACAAGATTCCCCGGATTGGCAGGGTCGAAATCAGTAGTCCAGGTAAACTCTCCTCCTGCATAAACATTGTTCTGATTGTCAGTGGATATGCCCCTTAGTTTGTCCCAACCCACCGGATTGTTCGTGTCGCCGAAATATTTCACCCACTCCAGTCCGAAACTGCTGTTGTATTTTGCAATGTAAGCATCATAGCCATTGGTCATGGGATTGTTTACGGTTCCGGCATTCAGGTCGAAGTCAGCCACTCCGTCAAGGGTCCCACCGAGCAGAATATTGTTGTCGCTGTCAGCTGTAAGCGAATAAACATACATATAGGCAGCCGGAGCTGGGACCGAAATGCTGAATGCGTTTGTCAATGCACCCGAAGATGAAAATTCGAGCAGGAATACTCCTTTGTACAGGTTAACTGTTCCGCCTCCCGTAAGTGTAACCACTGCATCCACATCGGATCTGCCGGCCACAACGACTCTGCCATCGCCAAGCGGGACAATCTCGGAGGCTGCCCCGTCAATGCTGGCATTCATGGCCCATTGAAACTGCCCGGCAGCATCGAACTTCTGCAGATAGGCATCTCCGCCAGACACCGAAGTAAGCAGAAACTGCCCATCGGAGGGGTCGAAATCAACTGTTCCGCTGAACCTTCCGGTAACAAACACTGAACCATCAGCTGACAACTTTACGCCAAAGGCAAAGCCAACGGTTGGTTTCAGCCATTGAATCGCGGCATCTGCATTGTAGACTGCCAGAAAATTACCCGGTGAGAGAAATTCGGCGCTCCCTCCTATCGCATCCATGCTGATTCCGGCATTGCCGTTTCCGATGATGGCAAATCTGTTGGTTCCGTTTGCGCTGATGTCGGTAACATCTTCCAAAACAGCCGGATTGGTGAAACTGTAGGCCCAGTTGAGTGTTTGTGCACCAACTGACATCATAACAAATAAATAAGTACTGATAAGTAGCAGTTTTTTCATGATCATGTTGTTTTTGTTGGGTTATTAAGTTGGATCAGGCTTTGACTGATCATGCCGTAAAACTGCATCAATACCAGTTGCTTGTCTATACGGTAAAGTACTTATTTTTGATTGGGGTATTGGCGGGGAGTTATTCGCCTGACATCAAAAAAGCGATGATTCAGCCACACCAAAAAATTCAAGCAGAGCCTGCCGGAGTCCGAAATTCAAAAACCGGCGATCAGCAGGATGAAGTATCATACTACCAGGAAAACCAACAAGTCAGATTCGTTGTTGCAACACTTCTGAAAATTGAATGCCCATAACGGTTGTAGCGATGGTGCGTGCCGTATTTACTTCAAATTTAAGTTTTGTTTCCTGCTTTAAGTTTTACTACTTCATTTTGTTTTGAAACCCTTCTGGGCATGCACTATTCGCTGTTGTTGTAGCCAGTTGTTTCTATTTTATCTTCATTTTTTTTATTTCAAACTTTTTTGTCTTTTCAAATATTTCTACTTTCACCGTAATCCTTGTTTGGTCTAAAAAGATTGTGTTTCCTTTTTTGAGTTTAACTTCAATTATTCCAGGTCTTATTTCTTGTGTTTTGATAAAGGCAGAAACATATCCAACAAATGAAACCTGTATAACAGTAAACAATGAATCAGGAATTGAGATTTTCGCTATCCCATGTCTATTTGCTGTACTTCCAACTATTTCATTCGAGGTATTTTTGTATAAAATGTTAGCAAATGGAACAGAGTCATTTTCTTCGTCTATTATTTTAAATTCATATTCTGTGTAATCAGTCTGATCATTAATTTTAAGCTGACGATAGTCAGATTCAAATTTCTTGTTATGTGAATCAAATTTGATTTTTAGCTTGTCTTTTTTTAGTTTGTATGAACCTTTTCCTGTTAAAACTTCATCACCTAAACAACCTGACCTAATTAAGAAAAATTCAATCCGATTGTCCGGCATAAATTTTAAGTACTCATAATTACTCCCCAAGTATGTTCCAGTTGGTTTCTGAGCAAAAGAGTTCAGAATGAGCAATATTAATACCGTAAATGTTATTAATTTCCTTTTCATTTCACAATTGGCTACAACTTCTTGCTAAGCGCACCTCTATGGCATATATTTCCACTTTGCCCCACGATTGACTGTTCAGTAAACATTTGACAACCAGTTGCCTAGGAAATTGTATGCTCTTTGTGTTTGTCATGGTGTTGGGTATAGCTGCTCAAAGTTAAAGATTCTATTCATCCAAATGCATGCTCATGTTAAATTTTTATCAAATCTCCCGGACTTGTGATTTTTGAAAGATTCAAATTGCTTACATGGGTGTAAATCTCTGTTGTCCTGCTGCTCTCGTGGCCCAATAACTCCTGAATATACCTTAAATCTGTGCCGTTCTCCAACAAATGGGTGGCAAACGAATGCCGCAGGGTGTGTACCGAACCCCTGGTCGTTACCGCAGCCTTCTGTTTGGCTTCGTGCAACACATTCCTGATACTCGTGGTCGAATAACGCCCGCCATATTGCCCTTCAAATAAGTACTGTTTGGGGTTGTTCTCTTCAAGATAGGCATCAATCAAACGTAAAGCATTGTCAGCCAATTTGGTGTAGCGGTCCTTCCGTCCCTTGCTTTGCCTCACAAACAACAATCCCCTGTCGCGCAGCAAATCTTCTTTGCGCAAATTAATCACCTCGCTGATCCTCAGTCCCGCTGAATAAATCAAAAATAATAATGCCTTATGCTTCGGGTAGCTTATCTGTGACATAATCGCCGCTTGTATAGGGACTGAAACCTTCATTGTGCCGGGCAAGACGAACACTAAGGTCATGGGTCTGTCCTACATACCTTTTCCCTGTCTTCAGGCTCCTTAAAACATAAACACAAAACATTATTCAAAACTTAAAAAAAGAGGGCATCCCTGCCCCCTCTTTGGCTCCCCCTGCTGGATCCGCCTCAGGCGGACGACCCTCTGATCTATAACAAAAAAAGAGGGCATCCCTGCCCCCTCTTTGGCTCCCCCTGCTGGACTTGAACCAGCGACCCTCTGATTAACAGTCAGATGCTCTGACCAACTGAGCTAAGGAGGAAAATATTTTCCGTTTCTTAGACGATTTTTCTCAATTATGAGGGTGCAAAAATACAGGTTTTTCGCTTACCTCCAATAGTTTTTGAATTTTTTTGTGCCCCGGGCGCTTCTCCGGCATCAATGCGCCTCAAGCCAGTTGGTTCCTGTGCTCATTTCAACCAGCACCGGCACATCAAGCATCAGGGCTTCTTTCATGCCGTGAAGCACTATGTTTTGTACCTCTTCCTGCTCCGGTTTAAACACATCGAACACCAGTTCGTCGTGCACCTGAAGGATCATTTTTGATTGGAGTTTCTGCCTTTTCAGCTGTTCATGGATGCGTATCATGGCGATCTTGATCATATCGGCCGATGAACCCTGTATCGGTGCGTTGATGGCGTTGCGCTCAGCAAATCCCCTGACCACACTGTTCGATGAGTTGATGTCGCGCAGATACCTCCGGCGCCCGAGCATGGTTTCCACATAGCCGTTTTTCCGGGCAAATTCAATCTGGCTGTTCATATATGCTTTTATCCCGGGATATTCCCTAAAATAATTCTGGATGATCTCAGCGGCCTCCTTCCGCGGAATCCCCAATCGTTCAGCGAGTCCGAAGGCGCTGATTCCGTAAATGATACCAAAATTAACCATCTTGGCATTGCGGCGCATGTCGCGGTCAACTTCGTCAAGCGGCAGACCATAGACCTTTGCAGCTGTAGCAGTGTGGATGTCGAGCCCCTGCCCGAAAGCTCCGATCATCCCCTTATCTCCGCTCAGGTGTGCGATGATGCGTAATTCGATCTGGGAATAGTCGGCCGAAAGCAACACATAATCGCTGTTGCGGGGCACGAATGCCTTTCGGATTTCGCGGCCTCTTTCTGTTCTGATGGGGATATTTTGCAGGTTCGGGTTGTTGGAACTCAGGCGGCCGGTGGCGGCCACTGCCTGGTTGTAGGTGGTGTGTATGCGGTTGTCGCGAGGGTTGACAAGCCCGGGAAGGGTGTCAACATAGGTGGATTTAAGTTTCGTAAGCGAACGGTAATCAAGTATGAGCGGAACCACAGGATGATCGTGTACCATGCGCGTAAGCACTTCTTCACCTGTCGGATACTGGCCGGTTTTGGTTTTTTTTGCGTTGGTGCTCAACCCCAGTTTTTCGAACAAAATCTCACCAAGCTGTTTCGGTGAACCAATGTTAAAGTTGCTTCCCGATAAGCGGTAAATATCCTGCTCGATCTGTTCGATTTCGCGGCCGAGTTCGTCGCCGATGATTTGCAGGGTTGCTGTATCGATTTTTACTCCTTCGGCTTCCATTTCAGCCAGCACGGGCAGCAGTGGCATTTCCAGGCTGGTCATGAGGCTTTGTACCTTGCGCTCGAAGAGTTTAGGTTCCAGCACCTGTCTGAGTTGCAGGGTTATATCGGCATCTTCGGCGGCATACTCTTTGATTTGTTCCGCATCCACATCGCGCATGCTGCCCTGCTGTTTTCCCTTTTTTCCGATAAGGCTTTCGATGGGCACCGGGCTGTAATTGAGATAGGTTGACGCCAGAAAATCCATGTTGTGCCGCAGATCGGGCTCAATCAGATAGTGCGCTATCATGGTGTCGAAAAGCGGTCCCTGAACTTCAATGTCGTACCATCGGAGTACCGATATATCATATTTCAGGTTTTGACCTGTTTTTTCGATGGTTGTATCCTCGAGCAATGGCTTAAAGTGACTCAGTATGGTGCAGGCTTCGTGATAATTTTCGGGGAGTGGAACGTACCATGCTTTGCCCGGTTGTGTGCAAAACGAAATACCTACAATTTCGGCCGTATGGGCGTCAACCCCGGTTGTTTCGGTATCAAAACAAAAACCACCCGAAACCCGGAGCGCAGATGCCAGTTTCTCATAATCTGCCTTATTATTGACCAAGATATAGTTATGCGGTGTATTTGATATGTTTCTGAGGTTTATGGACTGCGGGTTATCCACAAGCTCTTCTGTGGAGCTAAATAAATCATGTTCAGGGGATTTAACCGGAGAATAAAGAGCGGCTACCCTTTTGGCAAAGGTTCTGAATTCAAGTTCCTCAAACAAAGCATTGAGCTTTTCGAAGTCGGGTTTCACAAGTTCGAGTCCGGCTGCATCAAACGGAACGGGCGCATCGGTGAGAATGGTCGCCAGTTGCTTTGATTGAAGTCCCTGAGCGGAAAACTGTTCCAGGTTTTCCCTGAGTTTTCCTTTTTGATCGTGGGTGTTTGCCAGCAGGTTTTCGATAGAACCATAGTCGGAAATGAGCTTGATGGCTGTTTTTTCGCCCACCCCCGGAATGCCCGGAATGTTGTCGGATGCATCTCCCCACAGCCCAAGGATATCGGTAAGCTGGGCAGGATGCTGCAAACCATATCGGCTACAGACTTCTTCAATCCCCCAGATTTCGGGTTTTTCGCCTCCCCGGGAGGGTTTATACATCTTGATGTTTTCGGTAACCAGTTGCCCGAAATCCTTGTCGGGGGTCATCATAAACACCTCAAAACCTTCTTTTTCAGCATTTTTGGCCAAAGTACCGATCACATCATCGGCTTCATAGCCATCGGCCATCAGCAGGGGGATGTTGAATGCCTTGATGAGGTCAACGATATATGGCAATGACTTCGCCAGGTCTTCGGGCATTTTTTCGCGGTTTGCCTTGTATTCGGCAAAGTCTATGTGCCGTTGTGTAGGCGCAATTGTATCAAAGGCCACGCCAATATGGGTTGGTCTTTCGCTGGTCAGCAGCTCAAGCAGGGTGTTGGCAAAACCGAGAATGGCTGAGGTGTTGAGTCCTTTTGAGTTGATGCGCGGATTTTTATTCAATGCAAAAAAAGCCCTGTATATCAATGCCATGGCATCCAGCAAAAAAAGTTTCGGGCGTGTTTGTTCCATATTACATGGTTTCAGAAGATGATAAAACAATACTGTTCAAAGGCTTGGATTTCAATTGTGAAATCAGGAGCCTTTGATGATGGTCATTTCGTCGATCAGATGCGAAGCACCGGCAAATTTGTCGATGATAAACAACACAAAGCGAATATCGACCGAGATGTTTCGGCTCATTGCGGGGTCATACATCAGGTCGCTCATGGTGCCTTCCCAGCAGCGGTCGAAGTTGATGCCCACCATATGTCCGTCGGCGTTGAGCACCGGACTCCCTGAGTTGCCTCCGGTTGTGTGGTTTGATGCGGCAAAAGCCACCCTCATCCGCCCGTCCTTGTCGGCATAATCCCCAAAGTCTTTTGTCTGGTGCAGTTGTTTAAGTTTCTTTTCCACAACGTAATCATAAATTGTGGGGTCTTCTTTTTCCAGGATACCTTCAAGCGTAGTATAATGCTCATAATAAACTGCATCGGCGGGCGCATAACCCTCCACTTTGCCGTAGGTTACCCTCAGTGTGAAATTGGCATCGGGATAGAATCGTTTGTCGGCTTGCATTTCCATGAGGCCTTGCATATAGATGCGCTGGAGGCTGTCGATGCCGGTGTTGTATGCTGCAAGTTGCTCGCGGATCTGTCCGTTGTAAAAGTCCCGCATATCTGTGGTAATTCTGAAGGCTGGGTCGGTAGTCAGGCGACGCAGTTTGTTCGTTCCAAAGTCATTCAGCAGGTTCATTACGGCTGTTTCTGAGGCAAACAAAGATTTATCAAATAGTTTGTCAACATAAGCCTGAAAATCACCACCGAAGTCTTTTTCAATTTCATCCAGAAAGGCGGGTCGGAATGGTGCCGGTTGTTTCATGGTATATAGCCGTAGCAGTGCAACGGCCACTTCGCGGTCGATGGGTTGGTGATAGTCTTTAAAAAATGCAGCTGTTTGATTTTTTAGTCCTTCCACAAGCTTGTTCATTTTTGTTGCATCAGGGCTCGACTTGCGGCTTTCTTCCACCAAGGGCCAGAATCGGTTTGCAAAAGCGAGAAGTTCAATGCCCAGACCGGCTTCGTTGATATAATCTGATGCAAGCATGAGTGGTTCGAGTGCCGCGTAGGAGTTCTGAAACGCGGGTATCAGGCCTCCGTAAACTGTTATACGGTTGCTTTCGGCATTTGCCCAGTTCTGAAATTCCTGTTCTTGTACCTGTTTCCTTTCAACTCCGTTCAACCTGCGGATGCCCTTGCTTTCGCCGATCATTTTTTTCCAGGCGTTTGCTACTCTTGCGTCTTTGGCAGCATACTGCAGTCGGATTTTTGCATTGGTTGCTGAATACTTTTTAAACGCTTCAAGCCTGATGTCGCGCAGGGCAATCTTATGCGGATTGGTTACTTCGGTGGTTTGCTGAACCCCAAAAGAAGGGATGTATTGTCTGGTGCGGGCCGGATAGCCGAACACAAAGGTGAAATCATTTTCTTCCACGCCATTCAACGAGATTGGAATATGATACGCAGGTTTGTAAGGGACATTTTCGGTGCTGTATTCGGCGGGCTTGCCTTCTTTATTCACATAAATCCTGAAAACGGCGAAGTCACCCGTATGCCTTGGCCACACCCAGTTGTCGGTGTCGCCGCCAAACTTGCCGATGTTGCTCGGCGGAGCACCAACGAGCCTGATGTCGCGAAATGTCTGTGTGTAGAGCATAAAATACTGGTTACCCTGATAAAATGCTCTGACCGATGTTTCGAGACCCGATTCGCGGGCTGCTGTTTCGGTGATCTTGCGGCTGTTTTCTCGTATGGCTGCTGCACGCTGTGATTCGGTCATCTCGGGCGTTACACCATTTAAAACCTGAACTGTAACCTCTTCCATGCGCTTCAGCATCACAGCTGTCAGACCCGGATTGGGCAATTCCTCAGACAGGCTCATGGCCCAGAATCCGTTTGTGAGGTAATCGTTTTCGATGGTGCTGTGTTTCTGAATTTCGTTGAATCCGCAGTGGTGGTTGGTAAACAGTAATCCCTTGTCGGAAACAAGTTCGCCCGTACACCCTCCTCCGAACAGCACTATGGCATCCTTCAGGCTCGATTGATTGACAGAATAGATATCCTCTGCCGAAATCCGCATGCCCATCTCCTTCATTTCTTTTTCGTTGAGTTGCTGCAGCAACATCGGAATCCACATGCCCTCTCCGGCAATAAGCAGTCTGGTCGCTAGAAAAGCCAGTATCAGAAAAAACGATCTTTTCATGGTAATTTTTAGGATTTTGGGGTAAAAATACGAAAAAGGCGACAAATTGTGCCTTTGTCAACCGATATGACTGTTGATGATGTTTCGTATGGGTATTTGAGGTGCCTCCTCCCAGGTGATCATGGCATTCACCAGCTTAAACAAGTTATATTCTTTCAAATCAGCAATATGAACTTCTCTTTCTTCGGCGAGGCCTTGCATAAGTATTGATTGCCTTTGGGTTCCGGGCAATAAGGGTGTGGAAGGGGTAATCCATTTGCCCTGCTTGTCGCGGAGGATGATGTTGCAATAAGAAGTATCGCTAAGAAAGCCGTTTCGCGTGATCAGTATATCATCGCAATCCTGTCGCTGTTCCAATAGCTTGTTGATGCAGGAACGGTCGGCAAACTTGTGCGCATAGCTACAATCTGCTGCCTCAACCAATCTGAGGCTTTTGATGGGCTTGAGCTGATATGGCACGAATTCGGGAGGTGCGATTCCGGGGGAATAAGAAATCCGGCATTTATATAATCCTTTTTGCGGAACATCAAACCCGTCAAGATAAAGGTTCAGGTCGGGATAGACTGATTCTTCGCCACAAAACTGCAGGGCACGGGCCATCCGCTCTTCATGCAGCGGAAGATTCCCGAACTGCCCGTTGCATAGCCTGATGCTTTCAAAAAATTTATAAATCATATTCCTGCCTCCAATGGCAGGTAAACCTTACTGACCAATTCGTCATATTCATCCTGCATATTGCTGTTTACTGTTATTCCGCCACCGGCTTTAAAGATCAGTCCATTAGGTGTTTGTTCGATATAACGAATCATTACTGCGCTCTCCAGTCCGGTTCCGTCGAAGATCCCAAAAACACCAGTGTAATACCCTCTTTCATATTGTTCGGCTTCGAGGATGATTTCGACCGTCCGTTTTTTTGGTGCACCGCTTATTGAACCTGCCGGAAGCAAGGTTACAATGATATCTCCAATGCGGTCAAGATGGTTTTCAGGAAGCCTTCCCGAAATGAGTGAACTTGTTTGCAATAATTTTCCTCTGATCGTGGTGATTTCTTCGACAAACCTGAACTTTTCCACGCGCACGTCCATCGAAACCATGTTGAGGTCGTTGCGTATGAGATCAACTATAGTATAATGCTCGGCCAGTTCTTTTTCGTTGCCCAGAAGTTTGTTGACTGCATCGGGTATGGTGGCGTCAATTGTGCCTTTCATGGGGAAGGAATATATCATATCATCACTGATACGGATAAAAGGTTCGGGCGAAAAAATAGTGCACTTGTCCTTTAACCAAAGTTTAAAGGGTGCTTTGCTTCGCAGAAAAATTTCCTTCAAACCCAGATTGGTGCTGATGTGTACGGGCATGGTGAGGTTAAGCAGGTATGAATCGCCGCGTTGAAGGTGGTGCATGACTTTGTTAAAAGCAACACCATACTGCCCAAAATCCGGCATTTCCAATGTCAGAAGGGGCTTTGGTTCCGGTTGAAAAGAGACGGTTTGGCTCAGATTGCTTGTTTGGTTCACCTGATAAAGGATTTCTCGGCTGTCGATTTGATCAAGTCTTATAACCAACGGCTTTTGAAGCAGGAAATCGAATACGAACAAAAAGGGAATTCCATTTTTGCCCCATTCGTTCATGCAGGAGACAGCTTGTGTTGTGTTCATTCAAGTCAGGAACTCAAAGCAAAGTGCAGGTTCAGATGATTTTCTTTTCTTCCTCGCCGAAAGGCACTGTAATTTCAATATTCTCAGGGAGTTTTAAACTTTTATACAATTTCGGGGCCACCGGTTCAATGTAGGAATAAAGGAAGGAGTTCACAGAAGCTTTTTCGGCAAGCCATTGCCTGCCGGCATCGAAGTAATTGATCACAAAAATCAACACACTCAGGATGAGAATACCTTTAAGCACCCCAAATACAAGGCCGGCAACTTTGTTCAGAAATCCCAGCATGAGCAGGTCAACAAATTTTTCAACGATGCGGCCGAGAAAAACAACAGCGATCAACACCAACACAAATGTTAGTGCAAAGCTAATGATAGACAGGTACTTGGTTGTCAACGAAAAATATGTCTGCAGGAAATCGGCGGTGACATCCGAAAAATAAACCGCAACATAAATGCCAGCAATCAAGGCAACCAGAGATGTGAGTTCGATGATGAATCCTTTGTTGTATCCGCTAATTGCCGAAAGAATCAGCATAATGGCAAAAATGATGTCTAAGTAATTCATGGCATTATTTTATTATTCTCCTTGTGAGTTCCGTAGAAAAAACAAAATCTCTCAATTCGGGGTTATCTGTGTCCAGAATTGTATTTTTGTCTCCTTCCCACCACAGTCTTCCGTTGTAGAGAAAGGTAATCCGCTGGCCGATCTGCAGCACCGAATTCATGTCGTGTGTGTTGATTACTGTGGTAATATTGTATTCCTGCGTAATCTCACTGATGAGTTCATCAATCACCTCCGCTGTTTTTGGATCAAGTCCGGAATTGGGTTCGTCGCAAAACAAATAACTCGGGCTGTTGGAAATAGCTCTTGCAATGGCAACACGCTTCATCATACCTCCACTGATTTCCGACGGATATAAATTATTCACGTTGACCAGATTCACACGTTTCAGACAGAAATTAACACGTTCAAGTTTTTCTTCATTGCTCAAGTCGGTAAACATATTCAACGGAAACATTACATTTTGCTCCACGGTGAATGAGTCGAAAAGGGCACCACCCTGAAACAGCACACCCATTTCCTTACGTATGTCCTGTTTGCGTTTTTCGCTGATTCCCGAAAAAGGCCGGTTGTCGTAAAGTATCTCTCCTCCGTCAGGATCGAGAAGGCCGATACAGCATTTCATCAGCACTGTCTTGCCCGAACCGCTCTGACCGATGATCAGGTTGGTCTTTCCTTTTTCGAAACTGGTGCTGATGTTGTCGAGCACAACCCTTTCGGCAAATGATTTGCTTATGTTCTTGACAAAAATCATATGAGCAGGAGCTGGGTGAGAATAAGGTCGAAGAAAATGATCAATATGCTGCTGTACACCACCGCTTTGGTACTTGCCCTGCCCACTTCGATCGAGCCACCCTGAACATTGTACCCGAGAAATCCCGAAACAGACGAAATGATGAATGCAAAAACCAAAGTCTTGATCATGGCATAGGTGACTGTAAACGGCTCGAACCAACCCCGCAAACCCTGAATGAAGTCGGTTGATGTCACCAGATCGGTGACCACACAGGCACCCCAGCCCCCAAAAATTCCCAGCACAATGCTAAAGGTTATGAGCACCGGGTTGAACAGCATTGCTGCAGTTATCTTTGGTAATATCAGGTAGTTGGCCGGATTAACGCCCATCACCCTGAGTGCATCTATCTGCTCCGTTACACGCATGGTTCCTATTTCAGAGGCAATCCTTGATCCGACTTTGCCGGCAAGAATCAGGCTGATGATGGTGGGCGAAAACTCGAGAATAACCATTTGTCGGGTGGTAAAACCAACCATTGACAAAGGAATCAAAGGCGAATCAATGTTGTAGGCCGTTTGAATGGCTACGATCGCTCCTGTAAAAACCGAAATAATAGCCACAATACCAAACGAATCCACACCAAGTCCAATAAACTCGGTCATCAGCTGACGCCGGAACACAGGCCCTTTGTCGGGCCGCTTGAAGGTCGTAAACATGAGCAGCAGGTACTCACCCAGCATCCGGATCATGACCATATGGTATCCTTTAAAAACACCGCTAAGGTAATTCATAATAAAGTACCATACCTCCGAAAATCCCAATTTCTTAAACACCTGCTCCGCAAACATCATCACTATGGTTTGCTGTTGTCTTCAAAATCCGTAAAACCCTTTCGGCCTGATCCCTTAAAAACATGTATTTTTGGCCCGGTATGACACATAAATTTTCTTTACTGAAACGAACTTCTTCAAAGGTTTTCATTTCGGCTTTTCTGCTTGGCTGCCTGCTGCTGGCGGGTTGCTCCAGCACCCGCTCCCCTTACCGGCCGGCCATGAAACACAAGAAAAGAAACTGTGACTGCTCCCGATGGGGATATGTTCCTGTCCTCGAAAAACCTGCCACCAAACCCTATGCCTGCTGATACATCCATTCTGGCGCGTTACCTGCCCGAACCAGCTGTTGGTTTGGTTTTTGATTCACTGAAACTGAACAATATTCAGCTGACTGTGAGCAGGTCGCGAAAATCAAAGCTGGGCGACTTCAGACCGGGATTGCCGGGAAAAAGACACAGAATCTCCGTAAATGGCGACCTCAACCCTTTTCATTTTCTGATTGTTTATGTACACGAACTGGCACATGCTGTGGTGCATAACCAATATGGCAATAAGGTACTGCCTCATGGAAAAGAATGGAAGGTTGCCTACAGGCAATTGATGCAACCTTATCTGGAGTTAAAGATATTTCCGGATGATGTTACACGCACACTGAACAACTATCTCCGCAACGCAAAAGCCATCAATGGCACCGACCTTGCGATGACACGGGTGTTGGCAGGATATGACAAGGGCAGCAAGGAAGGTACTGAAATCGAACATCTTCCCAAAGGTGCCGTGTTCAGGTCTTCGAACGGAAAAGTGTTCAAAAAACTCGACCAAAGGCGAAAACGCTTTGTTTGCCAGTGTATGACCAGTGGAAGATTGTATCTTTTTAATCCCCTGGCCAGGGTCGAAAAGCTCGATGCAAACGATTGAGAGAGTTTTTACTACTTTTGCAGCGCTTTGTTACATAATAATTTCTCCTGATGAAAGTTAACCCAAACCATTATTGTGTGATCATGGCCGGTGGCATTGGTGCCCGTTTCTGGCCCATGAGCACTACCATGCGCCCCAAACAGTTTATCGATATTCTGGGACTCGGAAAAACCCTGATCCAAATGACCTTTGACAGGCTATGCCGTATCTGTCCGCCCGAAAACATCTATGTAGTCACCAACGACATTTACCGCGATCAGGTGCTTGAACAACTGCCGGCCATCAGTGCTGCACAGGTTTTGTGCGAACCTGCGAGACGCAACACCGCTCCCTGCATTGCCTATGCAAACCACGTGATTATGGCCAAAAATCCGGAAGCAACCATCATGGTAGCCCCGTCGGATCACATTATCCTCAACGAAGAAGAATTCACGAGAAATGTGCTTGATGCCATGAGTGCCGCCACCCGGAACAACTGGCTGATAACTCTGGGCATCGAACCGAGTCGCCCGGATACCGGATATGGGTACATCCAACTGATGGATAAAGAAATCCTGCCTGAACTTCCAAAACTTAGGAAGGTGAAAACATTCACCGAAAAACCCAACCTCGAACTGGCACAAAGTTTCCTGGCAAGCGGCGATTTCAGGTGGAACTCCGGAATCTTTATCTGGTCGCTGAAGAGCATCAATGAGGCCTTCGAAAAGTTCCTGCCCGAAGTGAACGACCTGTTCAGGGAAGGAAACGGAATATACGGAACCGCACAAGAAACCGAATTCATACAAAACACTTATTCGGTCTGCCGTAACATATCCATCGACTACGGCATCATGGAAAAAGCCGACAATGTTTATGTGATGTCCGTCGAATTCGGCTGGAGCGACCTGGGAACCTGGGGTTCGCTCTACGACATCCGGAAAAAGGATGCTGCACAAAACGCAATTGTTGGAAATCACGTAATGGCTTATGATACAAAAGGCTGTATTGTCAATATGCCCAAAGATAAACTGGTAGTGCTTCAAGGGCTTACCGATTACATTGTGGTTGAAGAAGACAATGCACTGCTTGTTTGCCGCCGCGAAGACGAACAACAGATCAGGCAGTTTGTTAACGATATTAAGGTAGAAAAAGGTGAACGTTTTGTGTGATCTGTATTCCTGTTTTTGTATGTAATCATTTTAAATCAAATAACTAATATGAAGAGAATTATCCTGATTTTGTTAATTGTATCGGCACTGTGGCGCTTTCAGGTCCGGGCCGATGAGGGTATGTGGATCCCTATGCTGGTCGAAAAACTTAACTATGCTACCATGCAGGAAATGGGGCTTAAACTAACTGCCGAACAAATTTACAGCACCAACCAAAGCAGCCTTAAGGATGCTATCGTAATATTTGGCCGGGGTTGTACAGGCGAAATGATCTCCGACAAAGGACTGCTGCTGACCAACCATCATTGTGGTTATGGTTCGATACAGTCCGTAAGTTCTGTCGAAAATGACCATTTAACCAATGGTTTCTGGGCAGCCTCTTTTGCTGAGGAAATCCCGATTCCTGGACTCACCGTGCAGTTTTTAATCCGCATGGAAGATGTCACAACAAGGATGTTGAACAACATCACTGATGAAATGACAGAAGCCGAACGCCGGAAAGCACTTTCCGAAAACCGCAAGGCAATACAAGAAGAGGCAATTAAAGATACGCACTACAACGCAATAGTTAAAGACTACTTTGAAGGAAATGAATTCTACCTTTTGGTTTATGAAACCTTCAGGGATGTGCGCCTGGCCGGAACACCACCCGAAGTAATCGGAAAATTCGGTGCCGACACCGACAACTGGATGTGGCCGCGTCACACAGGCGACTTTGCCTTGTTTCGTGTGTATGCCGGAGCGGATAACAAACCTGCAGAATACAGCACTGAAAACGTGCCATTTAAACCCAGACACCACCTACCCATCTCCATCGAAGGAGTGAAAAAAGGCGATTTCTCCATGATCCTGGGCAACCCCGGAAGCACCGACAGATACCTTACTTCATGGGGTGTTGAAATGGCCATCAATGAATCCAACCCAACCATCGTAAAAATACGGGCTGAAAAACTCAGAATCATGGAAGAGGGCATGGAAGCAAGCGAAAAAGTCAGGTTGCAATATGCCTCCAAACATGCCGGTACCTCAAACTACTGGAAGTATTTCATCGGACAAACCCGCGGCCTGAAAAGACTTAATGTGGCAGATAAGAAAAAACAGATCGAAGAAGATTTCACCCACTGGATTGAAGCCAGCCCCGAACATATGGCCGCCTATGGACAAGCACTCCCTTTGATTTCAGGAGCTTATCAAACACTTGGAAAGTATAATCTTCAGCGCTGGTACCTCACCGAAGCCGTTATGAGGGGCAGCGAAGTGCCCGGATACGCCAACCGCTTCAAACGATTAGCCGATCTGCTTGCCGATAAAAACGCCGACAAAGATGCAGTGAACAAGGAAATTGAACGACTGAAGAAAGGGATTGATGACCACTTTAAAAACTTCGACGCCGGCATTGACCAAAACATGCTTGCCAATATGATGCGCATGTTTTACAACGATATTGCACCGGAACAACAACCAGCATTGCTCAGAGAAATCGGCAACCAATACAAAGGAAATTTTGATGTCTGGGCTGCTGATGTTTTTTCAAAAACAAATTTTGCAGATCCTTCAAAAGTAAGAGCATTGCTCAACACCCCCAAAGCAAAAACCATCGCCCGCGACCCCGCATTTGTGCTCATCAGGGCATTCAGCGAACTGTCGGAGCAACTGCAGAAAAACACCGCATTAGCCAATGATAATCTCCAGAAAGGCAACCGGCTCTTTGTGGCAGGCCTGAAAGCCATGCAACCGGGCAAAGTGTTTTATCCAAATGCAAACTTCAGCCTCAGGCTCACATACGGAACCGTACAGGATTATTACCCCGCCGATGCCGTCTATTACAACTACGTGACAACCATGACAGGTATCATGGAAAAGGAAGACCCGACAACATGGGAATTCGTTGTGCCTGAGAAACTCAAGGAGATATACAAAAACAAGGATTTCGGGCCCTACGGAACCAAAGACGGACAAATGATCGTCAACTTCCTCACCGACCACGACATCACAGGCGGCAATTCGGGCAGCCCGGTGATTGATGGACAGGGCCGACTGATTGGCCTGGCATTCGATGGCAACTGGGAAGCCATGAGCGGCGATATTGCATTCGAACCTGCACTGCAACGCACCATAAGTGTTGACATCCGATATGTGCTTCTTGTTATGGACAAATTCGCCAACGCACAAAACCTGATTCAGGAGTTGGACATCAGGGGCAATTAAAAAGTGATAAAAACAGCTGAAAATAATTCATCTGTCATTTGAATAAAACTGCCGTTTTCATGTTGAGAACGGCAGTTTTACTTTAATAGGTATCAGCAAAACCTATTGAATTTTGCTTCCGGAAGTTTCTATGAAGGAATCAAACTGTTAAAACATACTTTTTGGTTGAATCCTCCCTTCATCACATTTATAGCCATGATTATGGCAGCTAAGCTGGAAATTTCTATTTTTGCTTTATGGGTCGTAAGTACAAGTTTTATAAACCAATTGAGCAGGAGGTTAACCGGGGCGATTAGGTTTGGCACGGATTGCAAATCCGCGCCAGCGGGGAGCAAACATGAAGCCAAAGATTCGCAAATTACTATTGATGCTAATAATAAAACAGATGAAGCTGAATCGAAACCGGTTGTTGATTCATCAAGAAGAGTAACAATTAGATATAAAGTAAGAGGTTTTGATGGATCATCATCGGGAGATGCTACGAGGATTACTACCTTAAAAGATTCTGTTAGAACAAGAAAAAAATTAGAAAGTGATAAAAATAATCATACATTTAAATAATTGTTCACATTATGAAAAATACTAAATATCATGTACTTATATTTATAATATTAATCTTAATTATTACGAATGTATATTATTATGTACAATTCAATAATTTAAAATTAATGTATACTAGTGATTGTAATAAATCGCATTTGTATTTTTATGGAAACAATATTTCCTCATTGGCAATTTGTAATGCAAATTATGATAAGAGAGAAGGTTACTTTGCTAATAAGCTTGATACAGTTCTATTGAATCATTATCTTCATATACAATTGTTTGATGATTCTATCTATGATAGTAAACCAAAAAGCTATTTTTATGAATTTATTAATTCTGATTCGAGTATCTTATTGTTAGATAGTTTATACAGCTATGATATCCAATATTTTCAGTATATTATTAAAGATACGGCCAGTAAACTATTCTTTTTTGAAACCTATTATCCATTTGAAGATTCAATCATTTCGTTTCGATCTGTTTTACCAATCAGAGTAAAAGATGCTCATGGAAGATTAAGCCAACATTTCTCTAATGAAAAAATCGATTATTTACTTGACATCTCAATAAAATAAAATTGCAGGCCAACGATTACTATCCCCCCGATAACTATGATTAAAACAAGAACTTTTTCTCTAAGCGGCAAAATTATTTACAAACATTCTTTTATCTCTCACACAAGCACAAATCCTGTGAATTAATTTATTTCTACATTAATCAAACTATTAAAACATACTTTTTGGTTGAATCCTCCCTTCATCACATTTATAGCCATGATTATGGCAGCTAAGCTGGAAATTTCTATTTTTGCTTTATGGGCCGTAAGTACAAGTTTTATAAACCAATTGAGCAGGAGGTTAACCGGGGCGATTAGGTTTGGCACGGATTGCAAATCCGCGCCAGCGGGGGGTTACAGCGGTAAGGAGGAACAGATGAAAATAATAGCAAGAGTTATCATTATCATACTTTTGGGCTTACTAGTAAATAACTGTAGTTCTGCTCAAGTAAATAGGAATAATTCTACAGAATTGTTTGTTCAGTTTAAAGAATTATTCCAGGAAATTGAACTGCCAATTATTTGGAATAGACAAGATATTGGCAGATTTGCGATGCCATCCTTTGGGCAAAAGAGCAGTTTTTATGAGATTCCTGTAGAGTTTTTTTCTTATATACCTAAAGATTTAATTGAATCTGATATAACAAGCAATATTAGGGCACTATATCAACTACCTTCAAAAAATGACATACATCTATTGATCATCGTAACAGATTATATGTACGATCGTTACAATGAGGGAGAACTATATTCAATTCTCACTCAGTTATATTTGATAGGATATGATAGTTCTGGCAAGATGCTTTTTTATAAATTAATTGCGGGGAATCACGAGGATAAATGGGATAAATTGCTCACCTTCAATTTGGATTACAAATTTGAAACGAGACATTATGAATTTTTAGGTGAAACAATGAAGCATCCTACAAGAAATCATCTTGTTGGATTGATGAAATACACAAAAACGATTTACGAAATACCAGTAAATGGAATCGTTGATTGTTCCAGTAAAACGATTAAAGGTTTTTTTGACTCCACACCAAATGGTGATTACGAACTTGTAAAGATTATCAATGGTAATTAGTGTCGGCAAGAAAACCCCCATTTTTTTCAGAAGCTTTAAATTTCAGGATTATTTTCAGCCAGTAAAATTGATTAGTTGAGTGTTTTTTTTACCCCCCGCTGGCCCCGCTGCCGCGGATTTGTAACTTAGCGAAGCGATCTCACGAGGCAAAGCCCCGCTGGCACCGCTGGCGCGGATTTGTAATCCGTGCCGCAAAAAACATAACTATTTCGTTCACATGATTTTGGCCGCATATAGTTTGTTGGTTTTGTAATCAATTGAGCAAAATGTTCATTAATTGTTTAATTTTGATTCATGAGCCGAAAGTACAAATACCATAATCCTGATGGAGCCTATTTTATCACATTTGCCGTGCAGGGGTGGGTGGATGTTTTCACAAGAAATCAGTACAAAGATATTCTCATTGAGAACCTGGCTTATTGCTGTCAAAACAAAGGTCTTGAAATTTTCGCATGGTGCATCATGACAAATCATATCCACTTGCTCGCCAGAGCTACAGGAGAAGATTCTCTTTCTGACATACTAAGAGATTTTAAAAAGTTCTCAAGTAAGGCGATAATAAAAGCAATTCAAGGAAATGACAGAGAAAGCAGAAAAGAGTGGTTGCTGCAACAATTTGCTACAGAGAAAGGATACCGTTTCTGGCGATCAGATAATAAGCCTATCGAAGTGTGGAGCAATAATGTTATAGAAGAAAAGTTAAACTACATTCATCACAATCCGGTTGAAGAAGGGTTGGTTTTCAGGCCGGAAGATTATGTTTACAGCAGTGCAACCACCTATTCAGGTCAAAATGGGTTGCTGGAAATAACATTATTGAGTTGAATGAGAAATTTTCGATTGAGAATAGGATTTGGTTTGGCACGGATTGCAAATCCGCGCCAGCGGGGGGCTTACTTTACAAAAGAGGGTTCTGACGCTACAACACATATGACAATAGGTAAATATAAAGATAACACTTTCACATCAGCACAGGGACATGGCCATGCCGAAGGCTTAAGGCATGGATTGAAACTTAATGAATTAACTGGTTTTTACCATACACATCCAAGTGCAGGTGTTAGCGAGTCAGATAGAACTAGAGCCTCGGAAACTGACATTAACGCAAGAGATAATACACTAAACCTTATGCCACTGATGAAATTCTTTATTATTACAGCCCCACTTAATAATGGAGTGGTTAATGAAAAAATTGATTACACTAATCATTAAGGAAATATCATATGAGAATATTGGTAACTATATTGATGTTAACATCCTTTATGGTTGTAGAAGCTCAAGATTTGACACTAAAAGGACGAATTATTTCTGATAATTTAGAAGTCTTGCCAGAAGTAAGAATCACTAATCAAAAGAATGAATTGCTTGCAATAACTGATATTGAAGGTAAGTTTGAGATTTCTATTCCAAGTGAAGTTTTGAAGGTAAATATTGTTTTCGTGGGAATGGAGCCTGCAATAATTGATCTATCAAGTACTTGTAGTTTATTGGAGGTTGTTATAATGACCGAAACCCTTTACGATTTTATGTCTCTGAAAAAGATAGATAGACTTCGAATGAAAAGATTTAAGAAGCTACCAGAATTACACAAAGAAGCATTTGAGAAAGGTTTATTTATGACAGATAAACCCTGTTATACACTAGAGTTTATACCATATTGTGAGAAAATATAAGTAATCATTGCTGTCCACTTAAAACAGATTGAGTGACTGCTGGTTATAAAAAGGTTCTTTGACATTTTTGGAGTATACTCCCACTGCCGCAGATTTGTAACTTAGCAAAGCGATCTCACGAGGCGAAGCCGAGTAATCTGTGCCAACAGATAATTAACTTTCTTTCTAAAAAAATATTGAAATTGGAGTATCATTTGATTAAGCAACCTGCCCAATTTTTGCTTAGTTTTGGTACATGAGAAGCAACCTCATCCTCGAAAACAACCAGCCCCGCCGCATCCTGCATCCATCGGGAACGGTGGAGCTTGATAACGGGCTGGGTTCCATTCCGGTGTACCACTACCACCTAACCGATCATCTGGGCAATGTGCGCGCGGTGATCACACCGGGCAGCAACAACGAGGCTATATTGGTGCAGGCCAACGATTATTATCCCTTTGGCATGGTACACAGTACCGCCCCCGCCACCAACCTCTACCTCTACAACGGCAAAGAAGCCCAAAAAGAAATGAACGGGAGGTGGTATGATTATGGGGCGAGGTTTTATGATGCACAGATTGGGAGGTTTTCAACTGTAGATCCTCATGCTGAAAAATATTTAGAGCATACACCTTATAATTATGTGTTTAATAATCCCATTAATGGAATCG
The DNA here is from genome assembly GCA_024710405.1 of Bacteroidales bacterium. Classification (GTDB taxonomy): domain Bacteria; phylum Bacteroidota; class Bacteroidia; order Bacteroidales; family F082; genus UBA6192. The sequence goes on along the minus strand of JANJUV010000020.1, from coordinate 214,082 downwards.
ATCCTGATGGAAAAGATGGTAAACTAGTTAAAGATGGAAATAATTTAACAGTTCAAGTAACATTAAACTATTCTCAAGAGAGCTTAGAAAGATACAATTCTTCTGTTGGAGAATATACCCAAGAACAATTAGAAAATGATTTTAATAATTATTATGTTGCAGCAAATGGGGAATATGAAATTGATGGGCAATCATATAATGTATCATTTGAGATAAGCTTCAATATTGTTGAAAATGATAATGATATGCCTTCAGCAGATAGTCAAGATGGATCTACAAATCTTGAGTTTAATGCAAATAAAAACGGCGCAGGTTCACACAAGTTGAACACAATTTCACTTAATAAGTCTCCAAGAGGGATGGCTGGAGCGGAAGATACAGGAGGCAGTTTGAGTCATGAAATTATTCATGCTCTTGGGGTCACAGATACAAAGGAAAATACAAGTGGAAAGTTATCTTCATGGTCAGTTAATAGAAGCCTACAACCGAGTGAAGTTTCCGCAATGCTTACCCCAGGTGTGAAATATGCTAACGACAATGAAATATCAAAAGGGACTATTTTAATAACACATTCAAGGCCAAACACAGGTCGACAGAATCCTAAACCTTTACAAAAATGATTAAATTATTACTTTTTGTTAGTCTAATCTTATTTAACTCTTTAGGTGAGGCTGATATAGTTGAGGGATCGGTCATGGTTTACTATTCAAAAAAAAAACCTGTTATTTGCGTTGGTTTAACTGATATGTACTGTTTGGATTCGATTCGTTTTTACAGAGATAGTATGATTTATCCTGTCAAAGGCGATTATTTACAACATGAACATTTCCTCTATGAGTCTGACAGTGAAATTGGTAATTCTTTCAATGTTTTTAGAAATCATCATCAATTTTGCACCACTCCATTAGAAAACTATATCCATAGCGGTGGTGATATATATGAAACTATGAATGATTCTAATATGTTAATAATTGGTTTTAATGTAGCGGGGTTAGCATACCACATTATTCCAGAGTATAATAGTAAAAAAAATGATTCGTTATTTGCAGATCTTAAGAAAAGTTATAATGCCTTTTCTATTAATGATAGTTGTGAACCTTGTCTCTACTTCGTTAATGATAATGAATATTATATTTTTAGTAATGAAATAAAGACAGCTACATTATCAGGTCTTCAACTTAAAAAGTTTAGGTTGTTTAAATCTAAAAAGGATGAGTTCTTAAGATATGGTCAATGGTGATTTTCATTGACTTCATGCCGTACGCCTCCCCCCGATAACTATGATTAAAACAAGAACTTTTTCTCTAAGCGGCAAAATTATTTACAAACATTCTTTTATCTCTCACACAAGCACAAATCCTGTGAATTAATTTGTTTCTACATTAATCAAACTATTAAAACATACTTTTTGATTGAATCCCCTCCAGCCTTAGGGAATCAAACTGTTTGCCAGCGCAACAAAACCTTCCACATCTTCAATAGTGGTATCAAATGAACACATCAGCCGTACCTCGCTGATGTTTTCGTTCCAAACATGAAAAAAATACTGTTGCCTGAGCAAGGGAATGATTTCCGGAGGGATGATGGCAAAAACCCCGTTGGCTTCAACAGGCCTGCTCAACCGGATTCCGGGAATGGTTCCGAGTTTGCTGCCGAGCAGCCGTGCCATTGCATTGGCATTGGAAGCATTACGCTTCCAGAGATCTTCCTGAAGATAAGCCCTGAACTGTGCTGCGATAAAGCGCATTTTGCTGGCCAGCTGCATCCCTTGTTTGCGGCTGTATTCGAAACCATCAGCCAGTCCGGGTTTCAGAAAAACAACCGCCTCACCAAACATCAGCCCGTTTTTCGTTCCGCCGAAAGAAAGCACATCCACTCCGGTATCCGTTACCATCTGGCGAAAACTGAGGCAGGCTGCCACAGCAGCATTGGCTATTCTGGCGCCATCCATGTGCAGATACATATTGTTGGCATGAGCAAAATCAGCAAGTGCTTTTATTTCGTCCGCGCTGTAAATGGTACCTAACTCGGTTACCTGCGAAATGCTGATCAGCCTGGGTTGCACATGATGCTGAAAACCAATACTGTTGAGGAATGGCTCAACCTGTTCGGGCCTTATTTTTCCATCCGGACAGTGCACCGTTAGCAGTTTTCCACCGGTGAACTTTTCCGGAGCACCCGCCTCGTCTTCGTTCAGGTGGGCTGAATGTGGGGTAACCACGGCCTGCCACGATTTCAGCAGTTGCTGAACCGACAAAACATTGGCGGCAGTTCCGTTGTACACAAAATAAGTGGTTGCATCAGGCCCGAAATGTTCGCGGAACAACTCCTGAACCTCTTCCATCAGGGGGTCGTTTTCACCATAAGCCGGATGATGGGCCACATTAACTGCTGCCAGGGCCCGCATCACTTCGGGCGAAACACCCGACCAGTTATCGCTGGCAAAACCTTTGTTGTTGGTTGGTTTCATCTGCTGGTTTTGTTGGAATTGGTTATCAAAAGGTTCATTATTCGGACAATATTAACAGCTGACTGCATTAAAAATCAGTTGCCTGCATTTTCACCAGTTCTTTGGTGGACAACAAACCGCAGGCAGCAAAAATATCCTGACCACGCGATGCGCGCAAGGTAGTCCTGATGCCTTTTTTGAGCAGTCCGGCCCGGAATAACTGTATGCTTTCTTCTGTAGAACTTTCGAGCGGTGTACCCGGAATGGGATGAAAACGAATCAGGTTGATCCGGCAACGGAGCCCGTTGAGCAATCTGGCCAGTTCTTTCACATGGCGTGTTGTATCATTCAGGTCGCGGAACATGATGTATTCGAATGAGATGCGTCGCTGACGGCCAAAATCATAAGAGCGAAGCACATCAATAACCTGCTGCACCGGATACACATTTTCGATGGGCATCAGTTTCTGCCGTTCGTCATGAAAAGGGGTATGCAGGCTGATGGCAAGGTGACATTCGGAATGTTCGATAAAATGCTTCATGGCGGGTATCATCCCAATGGTTGAAACCGTAATCCTCCTCGGACTCATGACATAACCCCAGTCGGAGGTCAGTATTTCGAGGCTGCGCATCACGTTTTCGAGGTTGTCGAAAGGCTCGCCCATTCCCATGTACACTATGTTTGTCAACTTGTCGCGCTCGGGCAGGCTGCTGATCTGGTTCACGATTTCGCCGGCCGAAAGCTGCGATTGAAAACCCTGCTTTCCGGTCATGCAAAACAGGCAGCCCATTTTGCAGCCTACCTGCGAGGATACACAAAGCGTGAACCGATCTTCATCAGGAATATAGGCTGCTTCAATAAAACGATTGTCGGCCGTTGGGTAGAGATATTTTTTGGTACCATCGGCTGAGACCTGTACCCGTGAATAATCGGTACGACCCGTAACAAACCCTGATGCAAGCAATTCGCGGGTTTTTTTCGACAGATTCGTCATCTCGTCGAAACTACGGGCGTGTTTTTTGTAGAGCCATTCTGAGAGCTGGCGTGCCGTGTAGGCGGGCAGGCCAAGCGCAGCGGTCAGCGAGGCAAGTTCACCGGGTGTTTTGCCGAGTAATGACTCTTTCGGGGGCGGCACATTCATGGCTTCATACATATTCATTTGCGAAAGTACTCAATTCGCCGCGCCGGTGCAAAACCTGATAAAACACTTGTTCAAAGAAACTGAATTTCGGGCAACCTGAAGCCTGTTCTGGCAAGGGCGATGTTGCATCAGATCTCCTGTCCCCAGAATCCTTTTCCTTTTTCAACAATGATGTCGCCCAGCACTTTTGTCTGACAGGATAATCTCAGGCTTTTACCGGGTTTGTGGGGTGGAAGGCTGAGACGCATGCGTTCAACAGCATTTAATGGACTCACATGACCTGTGACTCTCACGGCACAGGTGCCGCAAGTGCCAACACCCATGCAGTTCAGGTAGCGCGAATTGCCGTTGTGCGGAACAATACCGTGCCTTATGAGCACTTCGCGCAGTTGTGCTCCCCTTGCACAATAGATCTTTCTTTCCTCAAATTGTATGGTTGGCATTAATTTGTGTCTGACAGCGTAGATAATTTAGATTACAGCAAATGAGCGTTAATAGAAAAGTTTTCTCCTCATACCAAAAGGTTCAATCTTAAACAGTTTTCGGCCCAAAATGTTCCACAATATGGTTATTTTGAATGATATTCATTTTTTCAGGCTCGAAAGCGAACTGTATTCAGCTGTTTTATGTTCGCCATTCACCGATAAAAATCGTCTTGTGGCCGAAAAACTATTTACAAATGCGTGCTGAGGGTTTAGATTTGCTCAAAAATTGAATCAATAAACTTTTAATGTAACAATCGAACATCATGGAAACTAAACCTACTACCGACCGCAGACTGATTGCCGGACTCCTTTTGGTGATTGCCGGAGCCTTGCTGATGATGGACAAGCTTAACCTCCTGCCCTTCAACCTGAGTCATTATCTCATATCGTGGAAAACCCTGCTCATTGGCATTGGGATTATTATTTTGTCGAGCCGTGAAAACCGCGTTACCGGATGGATTTTTGTCGGCCTCGGGCTTGTCCTTTGGCTACCCGATCTGGTCAACTATCCTATCAGGCTAAGTGCTATCTTCTGGCCGGCAGTGTTGATCGGCATTGGATTAATCATCCTTTCGCACAAAGGCGGCACTAAATCCAAAGGAAGCAAGGCACATATTTTCAGTGCCTCGAAAACGCCCGACGAAAATGCTGAAGAGTATTTCGATGAAACAGCCATTTTCGGCGGAGGCAACAGCCGTATCATTTCGAGCAACCTCAGAGGCGGCAAATTAACTGCAATCTTCGGCGGAACCGATATTGACATGAAACATGCCACACCTTCACCCGATGGATGTGTTATTGATGCCGTTGTCATTTTCGGTGGCACCAACCTGCTTGTGCCCGATGACTGGCAGATTAAATCCGAAGTCGTTTCCATTTTCGGGGGGTTTTCCGACAAACGAATTGTGCCTTCTCAGATCAATCCTTCAAAACTCGTCATCATCAAAGGAGTTGCCCTGTTTGGAGGCGTTGAATTAAAGTCATACTAGTTTGTAACTTTTGGTTTGTTTGCCGCGTTGATGACCAAAGCGGCAAACAAACCTTATAGTCCCGTCATCCAACACAAACAACAAACATGATCAATCCGTTTACAAAAAACCGAAGATATCTGTTTATTTACATTGCTGTCTGGGTTTTGATTATGCTCATACAGGCAGCTGTTTTAAACTATTATCAGGATATCGACCTCTTGGCCTCGCTCTCCGATTCGGCTGTATTCAATGTTATACTTGCCATCATCGGATTCAATATGTGGTATGTGCTCCGCTTCAGCGTCCGCGAAAACCTTTCTACACCCGACATGATCATCAACCACCTGCTCACTGCCGCTTTCATGATTGGTCTGTGGCTGGCATCAGGGTACTTTATCATGGCAGCACTGGAAAGTCATCAGGATGATTATATTGCCTTTCTGAACTCCTCGCTTCCCTGGAGGGCCATTATCGGAGTGTTTTTTTATCTGGTTTTTATTTTGCTGTACTATATTTCGCTGTATTATGAAGACCTGCAGCAAAAGCTCAAAATAGAATCAAAACTCAATAACCTGGTAAAGGAAGCCGAACTGAACGCGCTCAAAGCACAGATCAATCCGCACTTTTTGTTCAACAGCCTCAATTCGATCAGCTCACTTACGATGACCGATCCCGAAAAAGCTCAGGAAATGGTAATTAAGCTTTCTGATTTTCTGCGCTATTCGCTCAGCCACAACCGGAACGAAACAACCACACTGAGAAAAGAACTTGAAAATACGGGCCGGTATCTCGATATTGAAAAAGTCAGGTTCGGAAAACGGCTGAAATATGTTTCACGTGTTGATGAATCCTGCCTTGACTGCCACATACCCAACATGATACTTCAGCCACTTTTTGAAAATGCTATCAAACACGGGGTGTACAACAGCGTTGAGGAAGTGCTTGTGGAGCTGAACTGCAGTGCGAAAGACGGATTTTTATTTGTCAGGCTTACCAACGACTTCGACCCCGATGCTGCGCGACCCAAAGGGGAAGGCATAGGACTGCAAAACATCCGCAGCAGATTGCAGCTTATTTACCAGCGTAACGACCTTTTTGAGGCGAACATGGGCAAAATTGAATTTGAAGCCATACTTAAAATACCCATTCAAAAGAGCAATGAACAGTAAAATAAGAACTTTGATCATTGAAGATGAAGAGCCTGCACGCCAGTTGCTGCGTTCTTTCCTATCGTCTATGGATCAGATTGACCTTGTAGGTGAGTGTTCCGATGGTTTTACCGGACTCAAAGCCATTAATGACAACAAACCCGACCTGGTGTTTCTCGATATCCAGATGCCCAAACTTACCGGATTTGAATTGCTCGAGTTACTCGACGAAATGCCCGAAGTTGTCTTCACCACAGCTTATGATCAGTATGCACTTCAGGCATTTGAACTTAACGCTGTTGACTATCTGATGAAACCTTTTTCGCGCGAAAGACTGAAACAGGCCGTAGAAAAAGTGGTAGAGCGTTATCAGGCCCGGAATATCGGAAACAGTCCGCTGCAAAAACTTGCCGGGCATCTGCACGATCAGCCGCAAATTCTGGAAAGAGTAGTAGTAAAATCAGGATCTAAGATAGAACTTATACCTGTTTCCGAAATAGAACAGATAGAAGCCCAGGACGATTATGTAATGATCTACACACACAAAAGCCGCTATCTGAAAAAAGAAACCCTCAATTTTTTCGAAAAAGCCCTGCCCACCGACAGCTTTATCAGGATACACCGAAGCCATATTGTTAACCTGAAACAAATCAAGCAAATTGAACAATATGGCAAGGAAAGCTATGTCGTTGTCCTGAGCAGCGGCAAACAGGTGAACATCAGCAAAAGCAGGTTCAAGGACCTCAAACAGGAACTTGGATTCTAGTGATAACTTGTCGGATTAATATATAATCTATTCCATTTGAATTTGTTACTCCAACCAGGTGTTGGTTGAGACGTGGTTTATTCTGTGCAAATACGAAAAAAATGTACTTTTGCGCGGTATACCAAACCTTTTAAACACTAAAACAGGAGAAACTATGAAAAGATTTTTTGCGATTGCTTTAACAGCATTAATTTTTGCTTCATGCAGTCAGGCGCCACAACAAACTGAACAAGCCACTCAGGAAACCGCACCGGTTGAGATTACTGTTGGAAATTTTACCTCCAAAGCAGGTGAACTGGTTGGACAACTGGTAACCATTTCCGGTACAGCTGACCACATTTGTAAGGGTGACGGCCGCAAGCTGTTTCTGATCAGCACCGAAGAAGAAGGAAGGGTGAAAGTAACCAGCGGCGAAAACATGGCAGCCTTCAACAGCGAAGAAGAAGGTTATGATTTTGTGATTACGGGAATAGTTGAAGAAACCGTTGTGGATGAAGCTTATCTGCAGGAGTGGGAAGAAGAACTTCAGGCCGGAGTTGAAGAAGAGAAACACCTCGGCGGTGGCGAACCCATGACAGAAGCAGAAAAAGAAGCCGGACATCACATGGAAGATCCGGGTTTTGAACAAATTGCCAAATACCGTCAGATGATGGCCGAACAGGGTGTCAGCAGCCTGTCGTTCTACTCAATTGCCTGCACCGAGTATAAGGTTATCAAAGAATAACTGCATTACAGGCAAACCGGTTCATTTATCGGTCAGGACTCCTGCTTGAAGATTTTACGGAACATAGCTTAAATCATGGCGTTAAAGTGGAGAAAATGGAATAAGGCGGTACACCGTGATTTTGGCTATTTCTTTTTTGGCATGACCATTATTTATGCCTTATCAGGAATAGCCATTAACCACCGTCATGACTGGAACCCGAACTACATCATTGTTGAAAAAACAATCAATGAAGCCCCGTTCAGTCATAAGCTCACCAAGGATGAGGTAAAGGATCTGCTCGACAAATACGGAGAGGAGAGCTCTTATCGGAAACACTACTATCCTCAGGAAAACCGCCTCAAGGTCTTTCTGCATGGCGGCGTCGCCGTTGTGAATACCGACACAGGAGAAGGATACATTGAACTTACCCGAAAACGCCTGTTTTTCCGCGAAATGAATTATCTCCACTATAACCCGACCAAATACTGGACATGGTATTCCGATATTTTTGCGGGTGCACTGGTAATCCTTGCCGTCAGTGGCATCCTTATTCCACGAGGAGTTGATGGCATCACCGCCCGCGGAGCCTGGATGACCTTGCTTGGCATCGTCATTCCGCTTATCTTTGTGGTTGCTTATCTTTATTGATATGACCGGACTTTGGATTGCCATTGCTTTTGTTGTTTGGTATTCGTTATCGCTCTACATCTCTGAACGGTATGCGTCAAAAAGCCGGCTCGGCAAACAATACCTGTTTTTTATTTCATTTGTCTTCAGTCCGTTAGTGTTGGTGTTGACCTTGTTTCTAACCCGGAAATAGGCATTTATGAACCAAGGAAATACCATTGAAACAGCCTTTGCGCCTGCTGAACGTGCATCACAGTCAGCTGTGCTGGACGATTTTAACCTTTTTTCGGGTTTCGAACATGTGAGTGAGATAATAAACGCACTACCCTATATCGCTGCTGTGCTCAACAAGGAACGACAGGTGGTCTTCGGAAACCGGTTGCTGCTTGAAGCCATGGGTTATGAAAAATTCGAAGAAATCATTGGTCTCAGACCCGGTGAACTGATCAACTGTATTCATGCCAATAAAACAGCAGGCGGTTGTGGCACAACAGAAGCCTGCAGGCATTGCGGCGCTGTTAATGCCATCATGAACTGTTTGCACACAGGCAATAAAATAACCAGCGATTGCCGCATAACAGCAATTGTTGAAAATAAGGAAATGTCCTTTGACTTTGAAGTTACTGCCTCTCCATTCTGGTTTCAGGAATCTGAATTCGTAGTGCTTTCTTTTAAAGATATCAGCGATGAAAAACGCCGGCAGGTTCTCGAAAAGTTATTCTTTCACGATATTCTGAACACAGCAGGAGGATTAAGAGGGTATATTGAATTTATCGAAGAAACGGATAATCCTGAAGAGTCAAAAATGTATCTTAAGACAGTCTCGCGTCTTAGCGATATTCTGATTGAGGAAATTTTGGCCCACAGACAATTACTGGCTGCCGAACGTGGGATTCTTGAGGCTGATTTCAAACTTGTTTCCATCAATGAAATCATCGCAGAAACAGTCAACCAACTCAGACATCACGACGTTTGTCAGAATAAAAACCTGATCATCGATGAGGCTGCAGAACAAGTGTTCATAGAAACCGATCCCATGCTTCTGAAAAGAGTACTTCTGAATCTGCTGAAAAACGCGGCGGAAGCCTCATTGCCGGGTCAGACCGTTTTGGTTGGATGCCTGAAAAAACTAAACTCGGTTGATATTTGGGTAAAAAATGAAACCGTAATTCCCAGGGATATTCAATTACAAATATTTCAGCGGTCCTTTTCCACGAAAGGAAAGTCGCGTGGCATTGGAACTTACAGCATCAAATTGTTTACCGAGCAATACCTGAAAGGCCGGATTAGCTTTGTTTCAAATGAGCGCGAGCAAACAATATTTACAATTAAATTGCCCTTAAAGCAGGTTTAAGGCCTGTTATTACCATCCCAGCAGATAAGCAAAAATCAGAGGAGCCACAATGGTGGCATCCGACTCAACAATAAATTTGGGAGTATTAATATCAAGTTTTCCCCAGGTTATTTTTTCGTTGGGAACTGCGCCCGAATAGGAGCCATAGCTGGTGGTTGAATCTGAGATCTGACAGAAATAGGACCAAAAGGGCACATCAGTCCACTCCAGATCCTGATACATCATCGGAACCACACAAATCGGGAAATCGCCTGCAATTCCACCACCGATCTGGAAAAACCCGACTCCTTTTCCGGAGGAGTTTTTCCGGTACCAGTCCGACAGCCAGACCATATAGTCAATTCCGCTTTTCATGGTTCGTGAATTAATCTCGCCCTTGATGCAGTATGACGCGAATATATTCCCCATGGTTGAATCTTCCCAGCCCGGAACAATAATCGGCAGGTTCTTTTGAGCTGCCGCAAGCATCCATGAGTTCTTCGGGTCAATCTCATAGTATTGCTCCAAAACTCCCGACAAAAGCATCTTATACATATATTCATGCGGAAAATAACGCTCACCCTTCGTATCAGCGTCCTTCCACAATGCAAATATGTGCTTTTGCAGTCGCCGGAATGCCTCCTCTTCCGGAATACAGGTGTCTGTTACCCGGTTAAATCCATTTTCGAGCAATTCCCACTCATCCTGCGGACTAAGGTCTCTGTAGTTTGGTACTCTTTTGTAATGATTGTGCGCAACAAGATTCATGAGGTCTTCTTCGAGATTGGCACCGGTGCATGAGATGATCTGAACCTTATCCTGCCTGATCATTTCGGCAAGCGAAATGCCAAGCTCGGCTGTGCTCATGGCTCCGGCGAGGGTAATCATCATTTTGCCTCCTTCGGCCAGATGCACTTCGTATGCCTTTGCAGCATCCACAAGAGCTGCAGCATTGAAATGACGGTAGTGATGAAGAATAAACTCAGAAACAGGACCTTTTTTTGACGACATAACTGAACTTTTTTGCAAAAATAGGGGTTTTTAAACCTCTGTTCTTCCGTTTCAAAGCAAAAAACTGAAAGTAACCATAGGATTAAGCGGCCATAGACTTAAACAGGTTTAAGAAAACCCATCCGTGTTTCAGTAATTAGTAAACCAAAAGAATAGCAATTTTTAAAATAGTCAAATAATATTCAATCAATGTACTTCTTCTCCGATTAATACCCTGCCATTCGTTCAAAATATTGCCATTGTGAATTTTACGTAAACTTCTGTGAAAGGATAAAATATTGAGTAAATTTGCTGCTCAATCGTCCGGTTAAGTGAAAACGCATTGAGTAATCAACATATTGACTTATAGAAAATTATTGTTACATCCTATATTTTCATTGTTTTGGAAATGATCATGTCAACGATAATAAAAACCAATATCACATCAATGATTAACAACTCCCAATCTAAAAAAGAATGAATAACAAAAAAATTGCCGTTATCGGTCTGGGTTATGTGGGTCTTCCACTTGCCGTTGAGTTTGGAAAACACTTTGACACTGTTGGATTCGACATCAACAAAAAACGCATTAAGGAACTCCGTGAAGGCCACGACCGCACACTGGAAGTTGACGACAAAGAACTGGCTGCATCAAGCAGGTTAGCGGTGAGCGAAAACATGATTGATATTCAGGATTGTCATTATTACATTGTTACTGTTCCCACCCCGATCGACAAAAACAAGCGTCCTGATCTCACTCCGCTGATCAAAGCATCCGAAACTGTCGGTAAGGTTCTGAAAAAAGGCGACATCGTAATTTATGAATCAACAGTTTACCCCGGAGCTACCGAAGAAGATTGCGTGCCGGTGCTGGAAAAGTTCAGTGGCCTGAAATACAATATTGATTTTTATTGTGGCTATTCTCCCGAACGAATCAATCCGGGCGACAAAGTGCATACCGTTACCAAAATACGCAAGGTAACTTCCGGAAGCACTCCTGAAATTGCTGAAGAGGTCGACGCGCTCTACCGCAGCATCATCACTGCCGGCACTTTCAAGGCGAGTTCAATCAGGGTTGCCGAAGCCGCTAAAGTGATCGAAAATTCGCAACGCGACATCAATATTGCTTTTGTGAATGAGCTTGCGGTCATTTTCAACCGAATGGGGATTGATACAAGCGAAGTGTTGGAAGCTGCCGGAACTAAATGGAATTTTCTCCCATTCAAACCGGGTTTGGTAGGCGGCCATTGCATCGGTGTGGATCCTTACTATCTCACCCATAAGGCTCAGGAACTGGGCTATAATCCCGAAATAATCCTCGCTGGCCGCAGGCTGAACGACAATATGGGCATTCTTGTCGCCAATCAGGTCATAAAACTGATGATCAAAAAAGGCCATAAAATTGAAGGTGCATCGGTGCTTGTGCTCGGAATCACCTTCAAGGAAAACTGCCCCGACATCAGAAACAGCCGTGTCATTGATGTGATCAATGAATTGAAATCCTTTGGTTGTGTGGTTGAAACTTACGATCCCTGGGCCGACAAAGAAGAAGTTCATGAAGAGTATGGCATACACATCATGACCTCAAAAGAAGAACTCTCAGAAAAAAAATACAGTGCCATTGTTGCTGCTGTTGCCCACAACGAGTTTCAGGAGATGAACCTGGAGCAATTTAAACTCAAAGAATGTGTTATGTATGATATAAAAGGTATTTTGCCCAAGGAAATTGTGGATGCACGTTTGTAAAAAACTGGATGGTTACCGGATTTTGAAAACAGAGATTTCTTGTGTACAGATTCCTTAACACAACGCTAATATCAGTATTGATCACGAATGAAAAATTTTGCATTAATAGGAGCCGCCGGCTTTGTTGCCCCAAGACATCTGAAGGCAATAAAAGAAACAGGCAATATGCTTGTGGCAGCACTTGACCCTTTCGACAGCGTTGGTATAATGGACAGTTATTTTCCCGATGCACAGTTTTTTACCGAACCCGAAAGATTCGACAGGCATCTGGATAAACTCAGGAGAGGGCCTCATGGTAAAGTTGATTATGTCAGCATTTGCTCCCCAAATTACCTGCATGATGCGCATATTCGAATGGCACTCAGGAATGAGGCATCGGCCATTTGCGAAAAACCTCTTGTGCTTAATCCCTGGAATGTGGATGCGCTTGGCGAGATTGAACGAGAAACCGGAAAACAGATTTATACAATCCTACAACTCAGACACCACCCTACAATCATTGAGCTGAAAGAAAAAGTGTCGGCTGAAATCAAACAGCATACAGCAACCGGCAATAAACCATATACTATCGACTTAACGTATATCACGTCCCGGGGCGCATGGTATTACCGCAGTTGGAAAGGAAATCAGGAAAAATCTGGCGGAATAGCCAGCAACATCGGCATTCATTTTTTCGATATGCTGATCTGGATTTTCGGCCCGGTGGAGGAAAACCACATTCAACAGTATGAAAAAGACCGCGCTTTAGGCACTCTGATACTCAAAAATGCCCGTGTAAACTGGTTTCTGAGCATCAATGGCGAAACCTTGCCCAACGAAGTAAAGCAAAAAAATCAGGTTTCCTATCGCTCATTGACGATTAATGGCCAGGATGTTGAGTTCAGCGAAGGTTTTACCGACCTGCATACCATCGCCTACCGGAATATACTGGAAGGAAAAGGCTATGGCCTTGAAGATGCTCGGCCATCCATTCAACTGGTTCATGATATCAGGGTGAAAAACCCAACCTAAATACAAGCAACTATTGTCTATATGAAACAACTACTCGAAAAAGCCCTTCGGGCAGCAATTGAAGCCGGCAAAGCAATTTTGGACGTGTACGGCACAGAATTCGATATTGTAACCAAGGAAGATAACAGCCCCCTGACCATAGCTGACACTAAGGCAAATGAAATCATTTCGAAAATGCTTTCATCAACCAATCTGCCTGTTGTGAGCGAAGAGGGCAAAAGCATACCTTTTCACAAACGCGAAGCCTGGCAGAGGTTCTGGCTCATTGATCCGCTCGACGGAACAAAGGAGTTTATCAACAAAAATGATGAGTTCACTGTCAATATAGCCCTCATCGATCAGGGTAAACCGCTAATGGGAATTGTGTATGCTCCAGTAATCGATATTTTGTATTTCAGCGACCCCACCGGAGCCTGGAAAAAAGAACGGGCAAGTCAGGATACTAATATGTTAGCTGATTCCGATATGTTGAAATCAAGCTCGGTGCGTTTGCCTTTGGTTTCAAATCATACAGGTTACACGATTGTAGCCAGCCGTTCGCATCTGAACGAGCAAACCACGGCATTTATCAATCAGGTTAAAAGAGAACACAGCGAAATACGCATCATCTCAAGAGGGAGTTCACTTAAACTCTGTATGATTGCTGAAGGTTCGGCAGATGTGTATCCGCGCTTCGGCATCACTTCTGAATGGGATATAGCTGCCGGCCATGCACTTATACTTGCAGCCGGTGGCAAAGTTGTTTCGGCCGATGGTATCACCGAACTCAAATATAATACGGCGGGTATGGAAAATCCACCTTTCATCGCTTATGCTCCTTCAGTAAGCCGATGAAATCATCACCGGAATCAAATTGACCCATGAGCCCAAACCTGCATCAGAACGCTTATACTATCTGGTTTACCGGAAGACCTTCGGCTGGCAAAACAACACTGGCCTCGGCCTTAAACCTGGAACTTACACAGCGTGGTTTTGTTTGCCGCAATTTGGACGGTGATGACTTAAGAAATGGATTAAGCAAAAATCTGGGATTTAATGAGGAAGACCGAACCGAAAACATCAGACGGGTAGCCGAGGTTTCAAAGTTGTTTGTCGAAACCGGGATTATATGTATCAACAGCTTTATAAGCCCTACACGAGAGGTCAGAGAAATGGCAAGAAACATTATAGGCCCCGACAGGTTTATTGAGATTTATGTTAATGCTCCCGCTGACATTTGCGAAAACCGGGATGTAAAAGGGCTCTACAAAAAAGCGCGTGCAGGTATGATTTCCGATTTCACCGGTGTCACCGCTCCTTACGAAACACCCCTAAACCCTTCAGTCGAATTGCGCACTGATTTGTTTTCGGTGGAAGAATGCATTAAAAAGTGCATGGACTTTATACTGCCACGTATCAGTTTTTGACCATCTTTGAACTTTCATTTATTAAATTCAATGAGTGATTCAAGCAAAATAAATTCATACACCCTGAACAACCTGAGGGAACTCGAAGCCGAAAGCATACATATTATCCGTGAGGTTGCAGCGGAATTCGAAAAACCTGTTATGTTGTATTCGATCGGAAAAGATTCGTCAGTGATGGTAAGGCTGGCCGAAAAGGCCTTTTATCCTGGCAAAGTGCCCTTTCCGCTGATGCACATCGACAGCAAATGGAAATTCAGGGAAATGATCGAGTTCAGGGAGCGCTATACCCGCGAAATGGGTTGGGACCTCATTGTCGAATCCAACCTCGAGGGCTTTGAAGCCGGTATTGGCCCTTTCACACACGGAAGCAAGGTGCATACCGATGTGATGAAAACCCAGGCATTACTGAAGGCACTCGACAAACACAGGTTTGACGCTGCTTTTGGAGGGGCACGACGTGATGAGGAAAAGTCAAGGGCTAAAGAAAGGATTTTCAGCTTCAGGGATCGCTTTCACCAATGGGATCCCAAAAACCAACGACCTGAACTATGGGATATCTACAATACAAAAGTCCATAAAGGCGAGTCAATCAGAGTGTTCCCAATAAGCAACTGGACCGAACTCGACATTTGGCAATACATTCGCCTCGAAAATATTCCCATTGTGCCGCTATATTTTGCCAAAGAACGACCTATAGTTGAATTGGACGGAAACCTGATTATGGTGGATGATGATCGAATGCCTCCGGAACTGGCTGCCAAGGCGCAGATGCGCAAAGTCCGCTTCAGAACATTAGGTTGTTATCCTTTAACCGGAGCCATTGATTCTGAGGCAGATACAATTGAAAAAATCGTTGAAGAAATGATGACCGTCACTAAATCTGAACGTACAACAAGGGTGATCGACTTTGATCAGGAAGGCAGCATGGAACAAAAGAAAAGAGAGGGATATTTCTAAACATTCGCCGGTACAACCAGATATACAGAAATAGAGGTAATCAGAAATAAAGTCAGTATGGATATACATCAATACCTAGATCAGGATCAGAAAAAAGATTTGCTGCGTTTTCTCACAGCGGGGTCTGTCGACGATGGCAAAAGCACCCTGATTGGCCGCCTCTTGTTCGATAGTAAAAAAGTCTATGAAGATCAACTTGCCACGCTTGAACGCGACAGCAAAAGAATAGGGCATGCCGGCGAAGCCATTGATTACGCTTTACTCCTCGATGGGCTTAAAGCTGAACGGGAACAGGGAATAACCATTGATGTAGCATACAGATATTTCAGCACAAATAAACGTAAATTCATTATTGCAGATACACCCGGCCACGAGCAATATACACGCAACATGGTCACAGGAGCCTCAACCGCCAATCTGGCAATCATTCTTGTTGACGCGCGCAAAGGTGTGATTACACAAACAAAACGGCATACATTTATCGTATCCCTTTTGGGGATAAAGCACATTGTGCTGGCTGTGAACAAAATGGATCTTGTTGACTTCAACGAAGATGTGTTTAACAGCATTTGTGCGGATTATAAGTCTTTTGTAACACGTTTGTCTGTACCCGATGTGCATTTCATTCCGTTTTCGGCACTTAATGGTGATAACGTTGTTGAAAATTCACAACTGATGCCCTGGTACCATGGCAAATGTCTGCTTGAGTTTCTCGAAACTGTGCACGTTGGGTCAGACCGCAATTTTGATGACCTGCGTGTTCCTGTACAATATGTTCTCAGGCCCACCCTCGATTTCAGAGGATTCTCGGGCAAAATTAGTTCCGGCATCGTAAAACTGAATGATGAACTTATGGTGCTGCCTTCGCGTAAAAAGTCGCGCGTAACACGTATCATTACTACCGACGGCGATACTGAGAGTGCTTTTACACCTCAATCTGTAACGCTTACCCTGGCTGATGAAATCGACATCTCGAGAGGCGATATGTTGGTTCATCCCGAAAACCAACCACGTCTCGAACGACAATTTGAAGCAATGCTTGTGTGGATGAACGAAGAGCCTATGGATCCCTTCACACAGTTTTTTATCAAAATAAATGCACAAACCACACGTGCAAGGATTGATCAGGTTCGCCACAGAATTGATGTCAATACACTTGAACATCATCAGGCAAATTCATTTTCTCTGAACGAAATCGGCCGGGTGCTCGTTACTACCAATAAGCCGGTTGTTTTCGATCCATACAGCAAAAATCACAATACGGGGTCGTTCATACTTATCGATCCCATCAGCCATAACACCTGCGCTGTCGGTATGATTATCGACAAACTCAGTCAGGCTGACTTATATTCGCGCCTTACTGACAATGAAACACGCAAACTTGTTGAGGGAGGCAAAAGCCTGATTGACAAGGCGGAACTTGAAAGCAGATACGGACAAAAAGGTGTGACAATCTGGATTACAGGATTACATGGGAGCGGAAAAAACCTTGCAGCCTACACACTTGAAAAAAGACTATTCGACATGGGAGCAACTGCCGTTCTTCTTGATGGCAGCACCATACGTTCGGGACTGAACCGCGAACTGGATTATTCACCGGCCGACCGTGCCGAACATCTCCGTCGAGTGGCACATATCGCACGAATTCTGAACGATCAGGGAATTATTGCCATTTGTTCCTTCATTTCACCCCGTGAACATATTCGCGGACAGGTGGCAGAAATCGTGGGCAAAGATCGTTTTCATTTAATATATATGGATGCTTCGCCTGATTATTGCAGATCGAACAAGCCCGAGTTGTATCAGTTGGCAGAATCGGGCAAACTTCAACATCTACCCGGAGTTGACGAAGCGTTTGATATTCCGGTTAACCCCGCTATAGTGTTACATCCGCAACCTGAATCGGTCGATGTGGAACAGATTATCGATTATTTGTCAGCAAAAGGAATTTTCCCGATTACGCAGAACCGGAGCTGATGTTCTTTACTTCTTCAGGTTTAAGCTGACCTGACCAATGATATTATCACCTTCGTAGATATCAATGTTGTACACACCGGGAACCAGTTCCTGTGTTTCCCTTTTATCCCAGTAGGCACATAACTCAATATCATTACCGGGCACATAATCCACTTGTTTGTGAATTGAGTACTGCAGACGCTCGCCCTGATACATAAAAGAATATTCATCACCGCGTCCCCTGACCAGAATCTTGTTATCCGGCTGAGCAATTCTGATGTAAATATGTTTGGTACCTGGCTGAATAATGGGATTTTGAGCCAGACTGAAACATATCCTGATTCGTTCAACCCTTCCTGATTTGTCGGTTTCCACTTCTCCCCTGCTGCCACGAGACCTTACACCATCAGCCGAAACATTGTAAGTTTTAAATACGGCTGCCATTTCTACCTTGTCCGAAAGTTCCTCTTTAGCCCGGGTAAGCTGAACATTACGTTTGCGTTCAATATTGACTTCTTCTTTAATCCTGACATTTTCCTCAGCCAACTCGCGGTTCACTTCATAAAGTGAATCCATCTGCCGCACATAACCTTGCGAAATCACCTGAAGCCGATCGAGTTTACGCTTGATCTTATAGTACTCCCATTCAGTATTCAGCAATCTTTTAATTTCATTCGCATTGGCTTGTATGAGACTGTCTTTGGTAATGAGTGAATCAGCAAGTGAACCATAAGCTTCCTTTGTAAGATTGTGCACATAAATCAGACTGTCCACCTCACGTTGAAAAGCATTTTTCTGATCTTCTTTTTCCTCTTGTAATACACGCAGATTCGATTTTGTGGAAATTAACCAAATTGACAAGCCGATAATAATCAGGGCAAAAGCACCTAACAACAAATACAACCAACGTGTAGCGTTGGGCCTGGGAATGGGGTTTGAAAATTGCTGCGTATCCATGTTCGGGTAATTCAACTAATTAGCTCACAAAAATAAGGAATTTGAGGGGATACTGCAAGAACAACAGCATCACCAACACTTTAAATTACTCTTTTAAAGCACAATAAATGTATTGTGTGTTTCGGCCTTCATTTATCAAGTTGACACAGATTATTTCCAGCACAAAGCAAGCATCAGAAAATTAAAAAAGAGAAAGTGCCGGATTATCCTTTGTATTCAGATAATTCCGACACTTCTAATAATAAAAATATTATTAATGATCAGATGATCCTGCTTTTAGTTTATCACCTGTTTCATCAACGATTTTCCTGTAAAAAGTTTCACTGTATCCGGGGTGTTTAACTGCGGGATTTTGTTGTCCGGGAACTTTTGTCTTCACATTACCGTCCAGATACTTCATGAAAAGATATTGATACAATGATTTATAAGCCTGAAATGTTCTTGTGCCCTGATCATTGCTGTAATCTGTCAGAAAAGCAATTGCTTTCGACTTGTCTTCCTGAAGCAGTTTAAGTGCAGCAGCATCAATTGACGGGGTTCTGAGCAGGAAATCAGCCTCAAGCTGGTTTCTCACCTTTTCCACATCAGGTTGAATCATATTGTAGCGGGTGTAGGAAAGGTTCGAAACCATATTAAAAATCCAAAAGCCTGAAGTTTCTGACCAATCCATCAAAGTGCCGTTTCCACGTTCGAAGTTATGCGGTACAGTTGTGATACTCGAGTACATGGGCATATAAACTGTTGCATTGGCATCGTCGACACCCCACCAGATAATACCTCCAATGGCATCAGGAAGCCAGCTGCGCGACTGAGATACAAAAGAAAAACCTGTTTGTTGTGTTGCTGTTGCGCGCTCGTTCACATAAGTTACTCCATCCACTTTCCATGTCAAAGGCCTCCATCGGTAAGGAACACCATGCGGTCCGGCGCCAAAATCCTTGGTCATATCCAGTTCTGTTCCCTGAAGATAATCGCGCATGTACATCATAAGATCATGGGCAGAAACTTTCTTTTCAGGTTTAATCCATAAAGGCATGCGGTTAGTGGCATATTTATTTGGATTTTCTGTGCCATCAGGAAAAACTTCAGCATGTTCAATATTGCCTTTTACATATTCCCAATGCTTATCCATTCCTTCAACAACCTGATTAAACATTGTCCAAACCCTAATCTCACAAAATCTGGCGCCGCCAAAATCAACCGGAGCATAGGTATCCGAAAAACTAAAATTCTTGTCTTTGCCCTGATACCATCCTTTTTCGCGTGCCAAACTGATTACATCTTCAGCGTATACGACTTCAATAGCAGGCTCAAAAATCTTATCAAGGTGTTTGGATGAAATGGATGTTTTCTTGTTTTCAAGAGTAAACGTTGTTATACGTGCCTGATTGGCATGGCCCGAAACATAACCATCGGGTACGCGCAGGGCAACCCACACGGCACCTTTGTTTCCCACACCCTTACCGATAAGCTCCATAAACCACACTTCGTCTTTATCGGCAATACTGAAAGATTCGCCCGAGCTGTAATAACCGTATTCGGCAACCAATCCGGCCATTACCTTAATGGCTTCTCTTGCCGAACGGCTACGCTGCAGTGTGATGTAAATGAGGCTTCCGTAATCAATAATACCTGTGGTGTCAACAAGTTCGGGACGGCCACCGAAAGTGGTTTCTCCGATAGCTACCTGAAACTCATTCATATTGCCGACAACATTATAGGTTTTAGGTGCCTGCCTGATTTTTCCAAGATACTTACCCGTGTCCCACTCATACACATCAAGCATGGCTCCCTCAGGATGCTCGGCAGCAGGCCAATGATATAACTCGCCATAAAGCACATGTGAATCCGCAGCATAGGTAATCATAGTGGATCCATCTGTTGATGCACCCTTGGTGACCAAATAGTTGGTACAGGCAATTCCGGCAACAGGCAAGCTGATTGCCACCAATAAAACTAAAATCTGAAACAGTTTTTTCTTCATCATTGTCTGTAAGTTAGGTGTAAATCAATTAATTTTTCCCTACAAAAATAGGAAAATTCCCGAAACGATGTGTGGTAGGTGTCGGAACCTGAATCTGGATTCAGCAGCTTTCCTTTGCGAGTATTTCAAGGCTGCTCAGCTTATCGGTCTCCAGTTGATTTCTCAGTTCGGCCAGACTGTCGAAGCGTTGTTCATCACGAATTCGTTCAATAAACCTAATGGTAATGTGTTCACCATATATTTCCTGATCAAAATCAAAAAGGTGTGCTTCAATGGTAAGGTCACTCTGGTTTATAGTTGGTCTGTATCCGATATTGCCCATGGCCTGATAAACCTGTCCGCTGTATTCAACTTTACAGGCGTATACGCCGCAGGCTGTGATCAGTTTGTATTGATCGTCCACACGTATATTGGCCGTAGGAAAACCTATGGTCCGGCCCAGTTCATTTCCATGTACAACCTCGCCGGTGATGGAATATTCATAGCCCAAAAGCTTGTTTGCTTTGCGTACATCTCCGATTTCGAGCGACTTTCTGATCTTGGTACTGCTGATGGCAATGTTTTCCACATCCTGTGCAGGTATACGCTCCACTTTGAATCCATATCTGTGGCCCATGTCGTAGAGTTTCCTGAAATCGCCCATCCTGTTTTTGCCAAAATGATGGTCGTAGCCGATCACCAGTTTATAGGGGTGAATTCTGTCCACAATATAATCCTTGACGAAAGCTTCGGATGATGTTCTGGAGAAATCGCGGGTAAACGGAATGATGATCAGATTCTGAACGCCAGCATTTGCAAGTCGTTTGATTTTCATTTCCTGTGTGTTGATGAATTTAAGGTTGGAACTTTCAAGCTGCAGTACTATTCTGGGGTGCGGAAAAAAAGTAATAACAACTGTTTCGCCCCCCATTTCCCTTGCTTCAGCATTCATACGGTTGAAAATGGCTTGATGCCCGAGATGCACACCGTCGAAAGTTCCAATCGTAACAATAGGATTGGGTACCGATTTAAATTCATCAATATTGTGATAGATCTTCACGATTAAAATGCTGGTAGAAAGTTCCTGTTCAACATAATTTCCGCAATCTGCACTGCATTTGTTGCAGCACCTTTTCGCAGATTATCTGCCACAATCCACATATTGAATGCCTTTGGATGACTGTTGTCTTTGCGCAGCCTGCCAACAAACACCTCATCTCGTCCCTGGGCAAACAGCGGCATAGGATATATGTTTGCCTTGGGTTCATCCTGCAGAACAATTCCACCACCTTGTAACAATAACTGCCTTATATCATCGATACTAAATTCCCTTTCTGTTTCGATATTGACTGAAATGGAATGACCGCCCAATACAGGAACTCTGACAACGGTAGCTGTTACAGCAATTTCGGGTGCCCCCATGATTTTTCTGGTTTCATGTTCCAGTTTTCGTTCTTCAGTTGTATAACCCTCTTCATCAAACTGTCCGGCATGCGGAATCAGATTTTCGTGTATGGGATGCGGATAAACTGCTTCAAGGGCCGATTTTCCCTGCTGTTCATCCCTGAGTTGCTGCACAGCTTTCTGGCCTGTTCCTGAAACCGATTGATAAGTCGATATTACCAGACGTTTGATACCATAAGCCTTATAAACAGGATTCAGGGCGACAACCAATTGTATTGTGGAACAATTGGGGTTCGAAACAAGGAGTGTTTGCGGTGAAAGTACGTGACTATTCACTTCTGGAACAACAAGTGGAATATCCACATCATTACGCCAGGCCGAACTGTTGTCAATCACTACGCAGCCCTGCTGGGTGAATTCTTGCGCCCAATTCCTTGAGATGTCAGCTCCGGCAGAAAACAAGGCCAGGTGTGGTTTTGCAGATAAGGCTTGTTCTATTCCCTTAACCTCATAATCCTTTCCGCAAATATGCAGTTTGTGACCTGCTGAAGCAGGAGATGCAACCGGTATAATTTCACCCGCCGGAAAAGTACGCTTCTCCAGCACAGCAGCCATTTCTCTGCCCACTAGTCCTGTAGCTCCGATGATCGCAACACGCATACAATCAGCATTTTTTATTGATTTTGTCACCGGAATTTCGGCAACAAGCTGCAAAAGTATAAAAAATGAACCGACTGATGATAAGAAACCGTGCTTTGGCAAAAGCATGACCAGGGTTTCAGGATATCGATAGAATTCAGAATTACAACGTTAAGATTAATTCACAACTAAAATTTGTGTGGTGGAAAAAGTGTATGTTTACGAAAAAAAATATGGTAGGGGTCAAATACTTTCTGCTCACCCTGTTAAGCTTGCCTTTTCTGTCTTTCGGACAATTGTTTGATGATTTTGGCGATGGAAACTTCAGTAATAATCCTCAATGGGATGGAACTGCTTCAAAATTTACTGTTAACAGTAGTTTTCAGTTGCAACTTAACGATACGGAAGCCTCAACAGCTTGGCTGAGCACTCCTTATGCAATTAATGGCAACATTGAATGGAAATTTTGGATCAGGCTTGCCTTCAGCCCTTCATCGAACAACTACAGCAAAGTGTTCCTGGTTGCCGATCAGCCCGATCTCGATCTGGCACAAAACGGTTATTATCTTCGGTTTGGCGAATCAGGAAGTAATGATGCTATTGAACTGTTTCAACTGGTGGCCGGAAACAGTATCAGTATTTGCAGGGGTAGCGAAGGTCTAATTGCCAATTCCTTTGCGCTCCCGATTAAAGTGGTGCGAAAAACAGACGGTAGCTGGAGGATTTTTACTGATCCGACAGGTAGTGGATTATACCAATTGGAATCATCAGGAATTGATAATACTTTCGTTCCGGGTGGTTATTTTGGTTTTCATTGCACCTATACCGTTTCGAATGCAAACAAAATGTATTTCGATGATATATCTATTGATAATGAGATAATTGATATATTTCCACCGGAGCTGATCAGTGTTTCGGCAACCGACCCATTCACACTTCTGCTTACATTTAATGAGGCCCTCAATACAACATCAACCCTGGCGTTATCTAACTTTTCTGTCAGCGGTGGCATTGGTCAGCCGGCATCAGCGGTGTTCGGAGCCACCAATGCACAGGTTGTGCTTACTTTCGGTTCTTCTTTCGATTCAGGTGTAAGTTATGAGCTCACCGTGATGAATATTGAGGATGTTGAAGGAAATATGATGGACACAATAAATATATCGTTCAGCTATTACGAGGCAAGCCCAAATGATGTTGTCATTAACGAGATTATGGCCGATCCTGCTCCTGTTGTCGGGTTGCCCGAATGGGAATTTGTTGAACTATACAATAATACTGACTATCGTATTGACCTGAGTGAATGGGCGTTATTTACAGGCACTACAGAAAAATCGATAAGCAATGCATGGATTGAACCAAAGAGTTTTCTGCTGCTTGCCAATGAGCTGGCCAGAGCTGAATTTGGTGAAAATGTGCCTTTTTTCGGCTTCAGCACTTTTCAATTGACCAACAGCGGACAGGAACTTAAATTAGTGGGCAAACAAGGCCAGTTGGTATCTTTGGTCAGCTACAGCGATGATTGGTACCGCGATGACCAAAAACTTGATGGCGGCTGGTCGCTCGAACAAATTAATCCGCTGAATCCGTGTGGCGGCAGATCCAATTGGAATGCATCAGTAAGCCCCTCAGGTGGCACACCGGGCAGTGAAAACTCAGTTTTCAGTGTTCATGTGCAGTTGCCTGCCCCTGAACGTATCCGCATTGATTCCGAAACCATTATACAATTATGGTTCGATCAGTTTATGGATGCTGTTTCAGTTACCGGCGCAGCAGCATATTCTGTACAACCGGGAAATCTGATGCCGGTTGAAGTGTATACAAATCCTGCCGACCAAACTTTTGTTGAACTGGTTTTCGGTCAGCCTTTTCAAAAAGGAATAATATACCGGCTAACTGTTGCTGAAAGTGTTTTAAACTGCGCGGGTATCTCTGTCGGACCTGCTTCAATCATTGAATTCGGAATTCCTGAAATGCCGGTGATCAATGATATTGCGATAAACGAGGTTCTGTTTAACCCATTAGACAACGGAGTGGATTTTGTTGAAATATATAACCGTTCAGAAAAAATTATCAATCTGGAACAATTGTGGCTTGGTGCTGTACGACATTCGCCTCCAAACCAACCGGATACAACACTGAAAAAAATTGCGGCAACAAGCGAATTGTTGCTTCCCGGACAGTATTGTGTGCTGACCACATCACCTGAAAAGATAAAGAATCAATACTACAGCCCTTCCGAAGCCATGTTTGTAACAGTGCCTTCGTTCCCGACTTATCCAAATAATGATGCTACGGTTCTGTTAAAATCAACTGATGGAACAATAATTGATTTAATGAGTTACAACGAATCAATGCATTATCCTTTGTTAAACTCAGTCAAAGGTGTGTCGCTCGAACGAATCGATTTTAACAGAGAATCATCAGATATAACAAACTGGCATTCTGCAGCTGAAACAGCAGGTTTTGCAACTCCAGGATATCAAAACTCGATGTTTGCGCAGGCAAAGGCGTTTGCGGGTGAATTTGACATTCACCCCGAAATCTTTTCGCCTGATGGTGATGGGCGAGATGATCATACAACAATTTCATACCAGTTCGATAAACCGGGCTTCATATTAAACATTCGTATTTTCGATGCCTCGGGCAAACAAATAAGGCATTTGTTGAAAAGCAAGCTGATTGGTCAACAGGGAAGCATCGGCTGGGATGGTTTAAATGACCAGGGAACCAGAGTTGGTGTGGGCATTTATGTGGTTCATTTCGAAATATTTGATTTGTCGGGCAATACAGAACATTTCAAAAAATCCGTTGTGGTTGCTACCCGTTGATCCTGATGCTGAGTGTTATATTCTTTCTGTTTTATTAAGATTCTTGTCGGCTGATTGCGAAACATTAAAGTCAATTCAACATCCTTGTGTTAATAACTATGTACAGTAGGGTGAGGCAAACCTGTCTTCAACGTCTTTACCTTTATGGTCAGAAAGAAATAAAATCACGCCGATAACCCTCACTACTATGGCAACAGTGAAACCCAAGCCCGGAAAAATATTCGTACTCGACACCTCGGTTATTCTCTACAACCACAATGCTATCAACACTTTTGAGGAAAATGATGTGGCCATTCCGATCACTGTTTTCGAGGAGTTGGACAATTTCAAAAAAGGGAACGATACCAAGAATTTTGAGGCCAGGGAATTTATCCGGATTATGGATAAAATTTCGGGAAAATATACAATGAAAAACTGGCGCAAATTGAACGGACCATCAAAAGGTAAGTTCAAGGTGCTGATGAACGAAAAAAGCAAAACAGATGCCCGTCAAATTTTTGGAGGCGACAAACCAGACCACAGGATATTGAACGCTGCACTGAAACTGGCAGAAGATTATCCGGACAAGAAAGTCATCCTCGTAACCAAAGATGTCAATCTCAGGCTGAAAGCAAAATCACTGAGTCTTCAAGCCGAAGACTATGAAACAGGAAAAGTTAAGGATCTTGAAACCCTATACACCGGCAAGTCAACGATTGAAGATGTGGCACCGGAAATCATAGACAAAATATACCACGAAGGGTATTGTCAAATTTCTGATGTCGGAATTAATTCCGGTCTGGCAAACCATTATTTCATACTAAAAAGTGCCAAAACTTCGGCATTAACATATTTCAATCCCATCACCAACCGCATTGAGCGTATTGAAAAACAAGCTGTTTCGCGTATTATGCCCCGTAATGCTGAGCAAGTTTTTGCCCTGCATGCACTACTCAATCCTGAAGTTAAACTGGTTAGTCTGCAAGGAGTTGCCGGAACAGGCAAAACCCTATTGGCTATGGCGGCAGCCTGGGAACAAAGAAGAAATTTCAAACAGGTATATCTCGCTCGTCCCATTGTTCCTCTGAGCAACAAGGATATTGGTTTTTTGCCCGGTGATATTAAGTCGAAGCTCAATCCTTATATGGAACCACTTTGGGACAACCTTAAGTTCATTCAAAATCAGTTTGGTGAAGAAGATAAAGAATACAAGCGCATCACAGAAGCCATTGAACACGAAAAACTGGTAATTACTCCACTGGCATACATAAGGGGCAGAAGCATATCAAATGTGTTTTTTATTGTGGATGAAGCACAAAACCTGACTCCGCATGAAGTAAAAACAATTATCTCAAGAGCCGGTGAAAACACCAAAATAGTATTTACAGGTGATATTTTTCAAATCGATACTCCATATCTTGATGCTCAATCCAATGGTTTATCGTTTTTAATCGACAAAATTAAGCATCATAGCCTGTACGCACATGTGCGCCTCGAAAAGGGCGAAAGATCAGAACTTGCAAACCTTGCAAATGCATTGCTTTAGCTATTCTGATTAATCGGCAATAATTGTTTCGGTTTCCGGTATGGCAATTCCGTCATATTTACGTTCAACACCGTTGACATAATCTATCAGCAAAAACAAAGATCCATCTTCCTGATATTTTTTCCAATCTCCGTTTTTTCGGCCCATAGCGTACTGCCCTTCTTCTTTTCGCAGTCCGTTTGGCCAATACCAGCTGTGCACTCCGTGCGGATTATCTTCAATGAACCTGCCTTCGAAAGCAACACTTCCATTGGGAAAGTAGTATTTCCAAATACCGGACCGCATTCCAGAAACATATTCACCTTCTTCCCGGTGATCACCGTAATCATACAACCATTTGCCTTCTTTTTCCCCGTTCCTGAATTCGCCCGAGGCGATTAATTTTCCTTTGAAGTCAAACTCTTCTGACAAACCTTCCGAAATGCCTTCCCTGTAGCTTTCATCCCGATGCAATTGCCCGTTAGGGTGATACCACTGCCAGCGTCCGGTTAACAATCCTTCGGCAGTATAGGTGCCGGTTTGTTCAACCAGACCGCTTGGATGGTAAAAAACCCAATCGCCTGTTCTTTTGTCATTTGTGTAATTTCCTGTTGATTTAATCCTTCCGTCAACATAATACTCTTTCCAGGTTCCTTGCCTTTGTCCGTCTTCTGAAAGGATCCCTTCCGCAACTACCTTACCGTTTCTGAACACATAAGTTTTTGATATTGAACCATCGTCCGCATATTCACGCCTTACTCCTTCAGGAATACCATTTCTATAAGTTGCTTCAACCTTTATTCTGCCATCAGGAAAATAGTCGCGTCTGACTTCAAGCCGCGCCAACTCTTCAACATTTTCCTGAAGTATTCCGTCAACCCATTTTTCGATGGAAACCAAATTCCCGTTCGAATCGTATTCTTTCTGGAATCCATTTTTCAATCCGTGTTTGTAAACCACCTCTTTCCGCAACCTGCCATCTGTATCAAACCATTTCCATACACCATGTTCCTTGTCATTGGCATCTAACAAATTAATCCTTTCTCGCTCAATCAGAAAACCTTTCCGGTAATTCATCAACTCAATTATTCTTCCATCACCTGCAAACCTAAGTGCAGTGCCTTCCTCGAGGCCATCTTTGAAAGGAACTGTCAAAACCAGGTTATTGTCAGCATTGAAATATTTTGTTGCACCTTGTTTAACATCGACTTCAAACAACTCAACAATCTTTTCATTTGGCAGATAAGATATTCTTTCTCCGTGTTTCCTACCATCTTTGTAATTGATTTCAAGTGTTAAACGACCCGATTCATCAAAAAACTGCCACAAACTGTCCAGAACAAAATTTTTCCTGTTTCCTGAAGATTTCAGTTGCCCGTTGGGATGATAGGTTTTCCAGAATCCATCGGGTTTTCCATTCACTAGTTTACCTTCGCTGGACACAGCACCATTGTCGTGAAAAAATCTGGTAATATCTGTTTCCTGTGCCGATAAATATCCAGGCAGAAAACTGGTAAATAAGCCCAGAATCATTAAAAGCCTAACTAAATGTGTCATTCAACAACAGGTTCTGTTTTGTTTACGGGTTCAACCTTGCGACCGGGTGCAATCCTGTGTTTTTTGTCGATTTTGTAAATATAGTCTTTCTTCACTTTTAACAGGGTTCTATCTCCCCCGGGCGCGATGTAGTAGGTAAGTGTATCATAGTTTACTTTTCCGAACTTATCCTTCCACTCAAGAGCTGTTATCTGATAATTTGTTCGGGCGTTGACCATAAACTTCAGCTTTCTGTTCTCGCCTGATTCAAAAGATATATCCAATGATTTACTGTCATCCGACTCGCATACACCGGGTGTATGCTTTTTAATCTCTATCAGTTCAATGAACTTACCATTTTCAAACCTGATTTCTCCCTGTGCTATTTTTGTTTCCTCATAAGACAAGTTTCGCTGAAGTATAATCTTTCTTGAATTATAAAACTGCACTTCTCTGATGTCCAGTCCGTCATGATGTATTTTTTGTCGCATAGCATGTGTAAACAGAATTGTTCGTGAACATCCTGACAACAAAATGGTGTTGACAATAAAAAACACTATTAATAATTTCTTTATTATCATAACTTTAACTATTTAATTAATCCTGCCAATTCGGATAATCTGAGCATCTTTTCTATGGGAATTCTGGCTTTTTCAATCGTAATGGGATCCAGCACAATCTCTGGTCGCTCATTTTTCATCGAAAGGTAAAGTTTCTCTAGTGTATTGAGTTTCATATATGGACAATCATTACAGCTGCAAGTTTCGTCAGAGGGAACAACATAGAATTGTTTTTCAGGCGAGTCTAACTGCATTTTGTGCAATATTCCTGATTCAGTGGCAACAATATACTTTTTGGCACTATCAGTACGCGTAAATTTCAATAAAGCAGTGGTTGATCCAATATAATCAGCAAGTTCAAGCAACTGAGCCTTACACTCGGGGTGGGCGATAAGCCGAGCATCAGGATACTTCATTTTGAGGTTAACAACAGCTTCGGTAGTTAAAATGTCGTGAACCTCGCAACTGCCATCCCAAAGTACCATGTTACGTCCGGTAATTCTGTTTATATAACCACCAAGGTTGCGGTCTGGTGCAAAAATGATTTTCTGATCTTTTGGAAACGATTCAACTATCTGCACAGCATTACCTGAAGTTACAATCACATCCGACATCGTTTTAATCGCAGCAGAACAATTTATGTAGGAAATTACTAAATGATCAGGATAACTTTTTAGAAAATCAGCAAATTGTGACGGCGGACAACCATCGGCCAATGAACAACCGGCATTCATATCTGGTAATACTACTTTCTTTTCAGGCGATAGTATCTTGGCTGTTTCGGCCATGAAATGAACCCCGGCAAAAACAATCATATCCGCCTTAGTCTTTGCAGCCTGCTGTGATAATCCTAAACTATCACCAACATAATCAGCAATATCCTGTATCTCAGGAACCTGATAGTAATGTGCTAAAACCACAGCATTCTTTTCAACCTTTAGATTCTCTATTTTCTTTGCCAGTGTTTCCATTTTCAGCTGTATTAAGCCTCTTTTTTGCCCTAAACTATCAAACAACAAATGTAGTATTTTTCATTCTTGCCAGTCAATACGCAGCATTAGGCAACATTTACAAGACTGTTATGATCAATTGTATTAGTATGTTTTTTTAAAAGAAAAATATAATGTTAATGATATGCTGTTGATAAGCCTGATAAATTTATGACGAATGTCTTGAGTATTTGACTTATGAGATTTTGTTAACACTTTTTCAACTAAATCAAACTATTAAATTGTTAAATTACAATACATTAGATATATTACTTAAATATCTATTACTGTTTTCCTGTTTATAAAATGAGTGTATCAAAATAACGGATTGTGTTGATTGCTTACTCACAAAATTTGAAAAAACATCTGTTTATAAACATGCATGTCTATAGTTCGTCATGCTGACTGATTTTTGAAGGAGTTTTAAAAAGAAAGTAACAAACGGGCATAGATATTAACAGCTTGTTGTTTACAAATTGTAAATAATTGAAAAATAATAGATTAAACCAAATATATTTCGTGAATACTTATCCTAATTACTTCATTTTTACTTGAAAACGAAAAATGCACCTGAAAAAATGGATAGTTTTGTACGAAAAATTACAAACATGTCATTATCGGGAAAATTGATTGGGATTGCCAGTGACCATGGTGGATTTGAAATGAAGGAATTTCTCAAGGCAAAGCTTGTTGAACTGGGTTATAAAGTTAATGATTATGGTACAAACGGACCAGAAAGTGTTGATTATCCTGATTATATACATCCGATAGCAAATGATGTGAATAAGGGAAAGTTGGAAAAAGCTGTTATTTTGTGCGGTAGTGGGAATGGTGCTCAAATGACAGCCAACAAATATCTTTATGTAAGGGCAGCGCTTTGCTGGAATGATACATTGGCAAAATTGGCCAGACAACATAATGATGCAAACATACTGGCATTACCGGGGCGGTTTATAACAATGGAAGATGCATGGTCAATGGTTCTAGTGTTTCTGAACACCGAATTTGAAGGTGGAAGGCATGAAATCAGGGTTTCAAAAATCGGAGATATCCAATAATTCCCGTTATGAAAGAACAAAGCAGCGAATTTCGGAGCAAAAGCAACAAAATAGCCTTTGATCAAAGCCACCGGCAAAAGATAAATTACAATATCAGTAAATATGACGGGGCTGTGCTTAGAGGCAAGAAACGTTTCAGTAATCTTGAGCTTGCCCGGCAGAAGGCCGCAAATCTGAAGCACAAATCAATCAATCAACTCGACAAGCTTTTGGTTGAGTTTGAAACAAACTTTGTGCGTAATGGGGGGAAAATCATCTGGGCCCGACATGCAGAGGAGGCAGCAACTTCTATCGTAAAACTACTCGAGGAACGCAGCACAAAACTTGTTGTGAAGTCAAAATCAATGATTACTGAAGAAATTGAGCTCAATCACTGGCTGGGTAAAAAGAAAATAGAATCAATTGAAACAGATCTTGGCGAATTTATTGTACAGCTTGCGGAAGAGAAACCATACCACATAGTTACGCCAGCCATGCACAAGTCGAAAGAGGATGTTTCTATTTTGTTTCAGCAAAAATTTGATACTCCTGCAAACAGCACACCTGAAGAAATAACAGCTTTTGTGCGAAACAGGCTGAGAAGCTATTTCATGGAAGCCGGTGCCGGCATAACCGGTGCCAATTTTCTGATTGCTGATATTGGCGGAATCGCAATAACAGAGAACGAAGGAAACGGAATATTGTCGATGGCAATGCCTCAGTGCCACATTGTGGTGTCAGGCATTGAAAAAATGATTCCATATGTTGAAGATCTTGATTTGTTCTGGCCTTTGCTTTCAACCCACGGAACAGGCCAGGCATTAACCGTATACAATTCAATAGTTACCGGGCCTTCACAAGATGGAGAACAGGGTCCGCGGGAAATGATTCTAGTGCTGCTTGACAACGGACGAACCCGTTTGATGGCAAAGAAACGTCAACGTTCGGCATTATCCTGTATACGTTGCGGCGCCTGTCTAAATGCCTGTCCGGTATATAAAAATATTGGCGGACACACTTACGGAACCACCTACACAGGACCCATTGGTGCCGTGATTACTCCCCACATGAAGGACTTGAACGAGTGGAAACATTTGAGTTTTGCCTCATCTTTGTGTGGACAATGTACCGAAGTATGTCCGGTCAAAATACCATTACACGAACTGCTTCTGGTAAACCGAAATGAAGCTGTTGTTGAAGGCTTTATAAAAGGAAGTGAAAAATGGGGCATGAAATCGGCAAAGAAAGTGCTCGGAAGTCGCAAGCTCTTGGACATGGCTAAAGCAAGCACTAAAAATCTCGTGCTGAAATACATGTTTTCAAAACAATGGGGAAACAGGCGCGTCATGCCACGAATGGCCAAAAAATCCTTCAGCCAGCTCTGGAAAGAACAACAGGAAAACCAAAAAACTTAATCCCCCTATATTTAGGCGTTATGTTTTTGGAAATTTAGTTAAGTATTGAGGCTACTTTTTCGCGCAAAGCTTCACCTGTCAGGTTTTTTGCGATGATAATGCCGTTTTCATCCAACAAAACACTGTGTGGTATCGAATTGATTCCATAAAGCTTTCCGGCCTCGCTGTCCCAGTATGCCAAATCTGAAACGTGTGTCCAGGTCAGATTATCAGCTTCAATGGCTTCAACCCATTTATCGTGACTGCGGTCAAGAGAAACCCCAAACACATCAAAACCTTTGTCTTTATAATCATTGTAAACAGCAACAATATTTGGGTTTTCGCGCCGGCAAGGTCCACACCAAGATGCCCAGAAATCAACCAGAAGGAGTTTGCTTCCAACCTTACTGCCCAACGAAACGGGGTTGCCCGAAGGATCATTCAGTGTGAAATCAGTGAATGGTTTACCAACGGCAACATTTTGCAGTATCACCAGACGCTGTCTTAATTCTACCAGATACTCTGATGTATAATTCTGGTCAAATCCATTAACCAATGGTTCAAATTTTTCAAGATCAAACAAATAAGAATATCTGTAGAGTAGGAAATGTGCAATAAGATCGGCCGGATTGTCTTTTATATATTGCACCAGATAGTCGGTTTGCTGGTTCATCAGGCCTTCGATTTGTTTATAAACTTCTTCTGCTTGTTCGTTCTCTTCATTGTTTTTCAGGTCAACATATTGCTGATATATTTTTTCGATTTCAGCGTCGAACCTTTTATGCCCTTCGGTAAATGTCTCATAACGTGTGTGTGTTTCAGAACCTTCGACCTTCACAAGATTTAAATTATCAGCCTGAAGAGTTACCTTGATGATTGAGGGTTCAACAAATATCATCGGCATAGCTCGGCTTCCTTCAAGGCCTAATCTGACAACATCCGGACCATCTGAACCACCTTTAAAACTTGCTTTACCTTGTTCAATGATTGCTGAATCAATGGCTTTCCATTCATTTTCAACACGCTCATTAAGGTAAATCTTTTTACCATCAAGACCTGAAATGTTAATGTCAAGTGTATACTGATTCGCTTTTTTCGCTGTGTCGCACGAACTGATGATCAGCAAAATCATTAAGGAAAATAGGATGTTTCTCATGTGAATGAATTTTTTAGTGTTGCAAAGCTAAACAAATGAATAATGATTTAAGTTTTGTTTCCACCCCGGTTAAAAATAAAGGAATAAATGATGATCATCAGAACAGTGAAAATACTGCTTAGTAATGTCCTGATTATGATTGCTGAAACTTGCTTCAGACTGAAGCTTTCCAGCAGGAACAAGCTTGTATGATGTATCACTACCATGATGGCCGTGTATGTAAAAAACCACCGGGCACCCATATCATATAAAGTTGGTTCTAGGTTTCCTTCTGGTAAACGATGACCCAGTGTAAGTCTGATTACAGTTTGACGAAAGAAAGACATGAACACTGTGGCACCTGCATGAAGGCCGGGAGTTCCTATAAAAACATCAATGGTTAAACCCGTAAGAAAGCCAGATAAAAGCAATAACCAGGGTTTGATGTTAAAAGGAATCATCAGCACAAACAGTACGTAGATCAGTGGATTAATATATCCTCCCAACCTGATATTATTCAGAACCAACACCTGCAGCATTATCAGGAAAACAAATCTTCCGGACAGTTTAAGGTATCTAATCATTCTTCCTGGTGTTTATGAGGGAGTCGAGCTCCGGGTAAAGGCTGTTATAAACCACATACACGTGACGGAGCCTATTGAAGTCAGTGGAAAATTCAAGCACAGCCTTATTAAGGCTGCTACCCGGGGGCTCGATGTATTCTGTAATGGTGCCGACCATTATGCCTTCAGGGAAAATTAAAGAATGTCCGCTGGTTACCACCGTATCTCCCGGCTGAACAACAAGGTGCGAAGGGATGTCTTCTACCATACCTGTTTTATAATTCTCCCCGTTCCAGCTTAAATTGGCTAACTGTCCTGTTTTTTGGAAAATGACACTTATTCTGGCATGACGATGCAACACTGACAATGCAGTTGAATAGTGTTCTGTAACTCCCGTGATAATTCCTGCCACTCCTTCGGGCGATATGATACCCATGTCAGGTCTTACTCCGCTTGACCTTCCCTTGTTGACAATAATGTAGTTATTTCTGAAGTGAACCGAATTGCTGATAACTTTTGCCGGTATATGCTTAAAAGTGTATTCATTGTTTATAAATGAAGTGCTGTCACTGCGTTCTTTTAGCTGTGTAATTTCGGAGCGGAGCCTTGCGTTTTCAGCAGCCAGTTTATTATTTTGGTAATCAAGAGAAAAATAGTTGGTGATGCTGTTCCACGACTCATAAACACTACCTGTTATACTGCTTGTAAAGGTAATGGTTGCTGCTCTGTGATATGTGTGGCTGTTAACCAGAAGAAGAATGCTGATGGTTTCGAGCAAAACAAACAGCAGGAAAAAATGGTATTGCAACAGAAAACGAAACAGGTTGCGCATGGTGAGATCAGAGCCTCTCTGCTATTTGATCAGGAAAGGGAATTTATCAAAGTTTTTCAGGGCAATTCCGGTTCCACGTGCAACAGCCCTCAGGGGATCTTCGGCTACGTGCACCGGCAGTTTGGTTTTCAGGTGAAGCCTTTTATCCAGACCCCTGAGCAATGACCCTCCACCGGCCAGATAAATTCCGGTTCTGAAAATATCAGCCGAAAGTTCGGGCGGTGTCATTTCGAGGGCATTTAACACGGCTGCTTCAATTTTCGAAATGCTTTTGTCAAGGCAATTGGCTATTTCCGAGTAATTTACCTTAATTTCTTTAGGAATCCCGGTAAGCATGTCTCTTCCATGCACGGCATAGTCATCAGGCGGATTATCAAGAACAGGAAGCGCAGAACCAACTTCAATTTTTATACGTTCGGCAGTTCTTTCACCAATATTGATATTGTGTTGCTTACGCATGTACTCTTCAATGTCTGCATTGAAATCGTCGCCCGCAATCCTGATCGATTTGTTGTTGACAATACCACCGAGAGCGATAACTGCTATTTCGCTTGTTCCTCCGCCGATATCGATAATCATGTTTCCGGTAGGCTCAAGCACGTCAATCCCAATTCCGATAGCAGCAGCCATTGGTTCATGAATCAAACGCACTTCTTTGGCACCTGCCTGTTCAGCCGAGTCTTTAACAGCTCTTTCTTCAACTTCGGTGATTCCTGATGGAATACAGATTACCATTTTCAGCGCGGGAGCAAACCACTTGTTTTTGAGTCCGATCATTTTAATTAATTCACTGATCATAAACTCAGCCGATTGAAAATCAGCTATTACACCATCTCTGAGCGGTCTGATTGTTTTGATGTTTTCGTGTGTTTTGCCATGCATCATCATGGCTTTTTTGCCCACGGCAATAATCTTGCCTGTATTGCGCTCAATGGCCACTATTGAAGGTTCATCCACAACAACTTTATCATTGAACATGATAATAGTGTTGGCAGTACCCAAGTCGATGGCTATTTCTTTAGTCAGGAATGAAAATAGTCCCATGTTATTCTGGCTTAATCAATGTTTAAAATGGCGGGTTCCGGTAAACACCATGCTTATACCTGTCTGATTACAAAAATCAATCGACTCTTGGTCACGTAATGAACCACCGGGCTGCACTACCGACCTGATGCCGACTTCTGCGGCCAAGCGCACCGAATCGGCAAAAGGAAAAAATGCATCGGAGGCCATAACTGCTCCTTTGAGATCAAATCCATTTTCATGCGCTTTCGCGATGGCATGTTTCAACGCGTCAACCCGTGATGTCTGTCCTATTCCCGAACCCAGCAATTGTCTGTTCTTTACCAGTACGATTGCATTCGAGCGGGTATGTTTTACAATCTTGTTGGCAAAAACGAGGTCTTCAATCTCTTCTTTTCCAGGCTTCATCACGGTTACAGGATTCAGGTTTGCTTCACTTTCGGTCTTCATATCGCGGTCTTGCTCTAGCACCCCCCCGAGTAGTGAACGAAACTGTTGTGATGGAAAACGAAACTCCTTTAATTGCAAAATTATTCTATTTTTCTTTGCCTCAAGAATTGTTAAGGCGTTTTTGTCGAAGCCGGGCGCTATAATAATTTCGAAGAACAACTCGTTGATCAATACAGCAGTCTGTTCATCAATGTGCGTATTCGATACCAGAACCCCTCCGAAAGCCGAAACGGGATCTCCGGCAAGTGCAGCGGAATAGGCATCGGCAATATTGTAACGGCTTGAAATTCCACAGGCATTGTTATGTTTTAATACGGCAAAGGTAGGCTCTTCAAATTCATGCATCAGCGACAATCCTGCATCAAGATCCAACAGGTTGTTGTATGATAATTCTTTGCCATGAAGTTGTGTAAAGACTTTATCCAGTTCGCCATAAAACGTACCTGTCTGATGAGGATTTTCACCATACCTGAGTTTTCTGGAAACATCAGTAGTGTGTCTGAAAACAGGCAGCGAAAACTCCCTGTTCATCCATTGGAATATTGTGGTGTCGTAAGCCGAAGAAACAGAGAAAGCATAAGCAGCAAATCGCCTTCTGTCAGCGGGTTCAGTGTAACCATTTTTTGATTGAAGCAGATTGATCAATTCATCATAATAAACTGATGAGGGTACAATGAGCACGTTATTTGCGTTTTTGGCGGCTGCCCTGATGAGTGAAATACCCCCAATGTCAATTTTTTCAATGATTTCCTTTTCCTCGGTTGTTTTTTCAATTGTTTCTGCAAACGGATAAAGGTCAACGATTACAAGGTCGAACAATGGAATTTCATATTGTTCAAGCTCAATACGATCAGAACTGAGTTCAGGGCGGGCCAGAATACCACCGAAAACTTTCGGATGAAGTGTCTTAACACGCCCCCCCAATATACCCGGATATCCGGTAAGGGATTCAATGGTATGAGCTTCGACTCCTGAATTCGTGATAAAATCGTACGTTCCACCTGTAGAATATATCTCAACACCCAATTGGTTTAAGCTGTGCACAATCTCATCAAGACGATCTTTGTAATATACTGATATCAGGGCTTTTTTAATCTTTTTCAAGGTGATGGGTTTTGGTGATTATCGAAATGCAAGATTATTAAAAATCGACCTCAATTGCAACTTATTTACGCTATTTTTGTGCTTTCTACATCTATAGAAGTCAGGTTTTGATATAATTATTGTTATGCGGCTTTATTTACGATTGGTATCAGAGAGTTTTAGGTTTGCCTTAACAGCCTTGATCGTCAATAAAGTACGAACTATTTTATCCTTGCTGGGCATTACGATTGGTATTTTTTCGATTATTTCGGTTTTTTCGGTTTTTGATAGTCTTGAAAAGGCGATACGCGACGACATCAGTTCTTTGGGCGACAATATTCTTTTCGTTCAAAAGTGGCCATGGATGGCAGGAGGCAGTGATTATCCCTGGTGGAAATACTGGCAGCGCCCGGAAGCAACGCCCGGTGAAATGAACGAACTCGAGCGGCGGGTTCAGTCAGCACAGGCTTTTGCATTTATGGTAAGTGTTTCACGAGATGTAAGCTACGGCAACACGACCATCAGTCAGACTCAGGTAAATGCAGTATCACATGATTATGCCGAAGTAATGCCTTTTGACCTTCAGGAGGGGCGATATTTCACACCCATTGAATCGCAAAGTGGCCGAAATGTTGCCATTATTGGTGCTGATATTGCCGAAAGCCTTTTTGCAAATGAGAATCCGCTGGGTAAGGCTATCAAGGTGTTTGGATTAAAGATCAATGTAATTGGCGTCGTAAAAAAGAAAGGAAAAGACATTTTCGGCAATTCGGATGATGACAAAATCATCATTCCGGTGAACTTCGCCCGTAATCTGATAGACCTGAGGAACATCGGATCAGCCATCATGGTGCGTGCAAAACCCGGTGTGGGCAATGAGGAACTTAAGGACGAACTAACCGGAGCGATGCGTGCTGTTAGAAAACTTAAACCAACGGTA
The DNA here is from genome assembly GCA_024710405.1 of Bacteroidales bacterium. Taxonomy (GTDB): domain Bacteria; phylum Bacteroidota; class Bacteroidia; order Bacteroidales; family F082; genus UBA6192. The sequence goes on along the minus strand of JANJUV010000020.1, from coordinate 175,553 downwards.
GAGGACAACTTTGCCATCAACCAGATGGATATTATCAATAAGTCTTTTGATCAGTTCTTTGGTGTGATAGCTATAGTTGGATGGATTATTGGTGGATTTTCACTGCTTGTTGGTGGGTTTGGCATTGCAAATATCATGTTTGTTTCGGTTAAAGAACGAACAAGCCAGATAGGTATTCAGAAATCACTCGGAGCCAAAAACTATTTCATTTTGCTTCAGTTTTTGTTCGAGTCGGTTTTTCTTTCTCTTTTGGGAGGTATTGTGGGTCTTATCATAGTATTAATATTGAGCTTGTTAGTAAGTAATTTCTCCTCATTTACACTCATACTTTCGTTGCAGAATGTTTTGTTGGGAGTACTGGTTTCTGCTTTTATCGGATTGCTTTCCGGTTTTCTGCCGGCCTGGTCTGCCTCGCGCCTCGATCCCGTGGAAGCCATGCGTTCAACGTTCTAACTTTGCGAATCATTATTTTTATTTCTCATTGCAGCTGAAATATGAATAATTCATGTTTGAAAAATGAGTTTGTAACTATTTATTTTTCATATCGTTTTCGCTTTCTCGATAATAAGGGATTAAATTGTTAGCTGTAATTATCTATCTTTACGGATTAAAAAACGGGAGATGACGAACAGGTGGGTGCTTAAGGAGCAGGGAAATAAAGAAATCATCAGGCTTTTAATTGATCAGCTTGCGGTTGGCGAAAATATTGCGAATCTGCTTGCCCAAAGAGGAATTTCTTCCTATGATGAAGCAAAAGATTTTTTCAGACCTTCGCTCGACCAGATGCACGACCCGTTTTTGATGAAGGACATGGATCTTGCTGTAAAACGCATTACTCAGGCCATTCAGAATCAGGAAAGGGTGTTGATTTATGGTGATTATGACGTTGATGGTACAACGGCCGTTGCTTTGGTTTATTCCTACCTCAAAAAGTATTTCAAAAAACGAATAGAGTTTTACATCCCCGACCGATACTCAGAAGGTTATGGTATTTCCATAAAAGGCATTGACCATGCGGCTGATCAGGGATTCAACCTTGTCATAGCGCTGGACTGCGGAATCAAAGCCGTTGAAAAGATTGATTATGCGACCAGAAGAAATGTAGATTTTATCATTTGCGACCACCACAGACCCGGCGATTCGATACCACAAGCAGTTGCCGTGCTTGACACAAAAAGACCTGACTGCAATTATCCCTTCAAAGAATTATCTGGCTGCGGTGTTGGGTACAAACTTATTTCGGCACTGGCAGAGACACTTAATGATGATCAGGTCGAACTGAACAGCTATCTGGATCTTGTGGCTATCAGCATAGCGGCCGATATTGTTCCCATCACAGGCGAAAACCGTATTATGGCTTATTATGGCCTTAAGTTGCTCAATGCTTCGCCCAGACCGGGAATCGAAGCTGTTTTAAAATATTCAAACATCAACAAAAGAGAATCCATGGATGAAAAGCGTGGTTTGTTTCTGAACCGCGAACTGACCATAAGCGACCTGGTTTTTCTTATTGGACCTCGTATTAATGCAGCTGGAAGAATCGATACAGCCAGCGATTCAGTCAGGCTTATGCTTGCCGAAAAAATGAGCCATGCCGAAAAACTTGCCAGCGCAATTAACGACCTCAATACCGAGCGCCGGAACCTCGATAACAATATTACCGAAGAGGCTCTTGCCATGATTGAGTCGAACGAATTGCTGAAAAATACAAAAAGCACCGTGCTCTACAACGAAAACTGGAGTAAGGGGGTTATTGGTATCGTAGCCTCACGGCTTACCGACAACTACTATAGACCCACCATAATCCTTACCCGCTCGGGCGACCTTATTACCGGATCTGCCCGTTCGGTTAAAAATTTCGATGTCTATGATGCTATTGATCATTGCTCGGATTTATTAGAACATTTTGGAGGCCACAAATATGCCGCAGGGTTGTCGCTTAAGTCATCAAACCTGGATGAATTTAAAAAGCGATTTGAAGAGTTTGTCACCAAAACTATTGATGAAACTACACTGATCCCTGAAATAGAGATTGATGCTGACATTGATTTTAACGAGCTCACTCCTAAGTTTATGCGCATTCTGAAACAGTTTGCCCCCTTCGGACCGGGAAATATGTCGCCCGTTTTCCGGACCGATGGCGTGAAAGATACGGGTCGCTCACGAATTGTTGGCAAAAACCATCTGAAACTCGAACTGGAACAGGAAAATTTTCCGGGTATGGCATTTTCGGGCATTGCTTTTCAGCAGGGTGATCACTTTGAATGGATCAAAAGTGGCAAACCATTCAGCATTTGTTATCACCTGGAAGAAAACGAATGGCAGGGAAAAGTTTCGCTTCAACTGAATGTTAAAGATATCAGGCCAACAAATTAGTTCATTCAGAAAACAACAAAAGCCTTTTACAAGCTACTCCAATTCATGTCGCTGCAGCGGATGGTTTCTGCTTTTTTGCAGAAAACAGAAAGACTCCCAGCCAAGCCTGCGCCAAACCAGTAAATAGCCCAAGGAAACCCCCAAGGTTGAGGATATTCTTTTGCTCAGGAACCGGATGATACAGAATAAGAATGCCAAATCCAAGACTCAGTAAAATACTGATCCACATGATTACACTTGTGGGTTGCTTGGGCTTCAATACTACAAGCAGGTAGATTACATAAACGGAAACAAAAATGAACCACAACCCAACTACGAACATGACTGCGGTTAGTGAATCTCTGGTGAAAAAGACCATTGCGCCACCGGTTAAAATAGACAGTACAGCGGCAAAAAATCCGTTCAGGTATGATCCACCTTTCCTGTATTGCCATATTGATGTAAGTAAAACAATTACTCCGGTGATCAGTATAATTAAACCTAAACCCCAAAAAAGCTTGTCGAGAAATCCGGATTGTAAAATAAGTGCACTGGCAGCATGAAAGAGTGCCAGTATAGCCGATACCAATACAAATAGTGAGGATTGACGAATATTTTCCTTTTTCATAGGTTTATACTATAATAAACTAAAGATTTTCTATTAAAACCCTTGTTATCAAATATATTCCAAATAAAATCAAACCCACACCAGCAATCATATTCAATTTATGGATCATGCCCGGTGTAAAAAAGCGTTTGATGGAAAAAGCACCATAGGCTTTTATCAGGTCGCTGATGAGCACCACACTTAAAGTGCCGCCAAAAAAGACCACAAGTTGCTGTTCATTACCCCCGAAGCGTGCGCTGATACCCACTACCACTCCAACCCAAAAGATCCATACAAATGGATTAACAATATTCATAAAGAAACCCTTGATAACAAATGTCAGCCAGTGTGGTCCGTTTACCTTTATGGGTACTTCCTCAGAATCAACAACTTCAGTTTGAACCTTTCGGCTGTATGTCACCAGACCGAAAATGATCAGTATTATTCCGCTTGAAAGCCCAAACCACAAGTAGTTACTTGGTTCAGTTACAATTTGTATGGCACCCATGAGGCACAGCACAACCATAAGCAGGTCGTTGAGAAAAATACCAAGAGCAAAAGCGGCAGCAGAACCAAAACCACGATGAATACTGGTTTGAACAAGCGAGAAAAATGCAGGGCCAAATCCAAAAAAAGTGGCAAGTGTGAGGCCGAGCAAAGCGCCTTCAAGAAATAGTGTCATCATGCTGTTAAGCCAGATTTGATTCTTTAAGGAATGTTTCCCATTCCTCAAGTCTTTGACCCTTTAACACCCTTGGGAATTTGTTGGCGCTTCCTTCCTTGCCCAGTTTTTTCATATAGTCATAGAATGCTCTTGTCGGAAGAATGGTAACAAAAACCTCTTTTATTGCTTCCATGCGTTCAACCATATAGTCATCGTTGAGTAGGCACAGATACTCATCAATTTTTACGGCAGCAAGTTTAGGATCAATGTCGCTGTCAGTTCCCAGAAACCAACGATGTGCAAACAGATTGTTGTAACGTATGCCCGCGACCGTAAATTCCCTGACATCAATGTTATACTCTTCCTGAAGCATTTCAATGGCTCTGTTCATGTTTTCCTGTGAAAGGTGTTCTCCGCAAAGACTAAGGTAGTGCTTGGTACGTCCGGTAATCACAATTTCACATTTGTTTACATCTGTAAACTTTATGGTATCTCCGATCATATAGCGCCATGTTCCGGCATTCGTCGAAAGCAACAGGGCGTATTCCTTATTGTTTTCTGCCTCTGAAAGCGTCAAAGTCTTTGGATTGGAATGAAGGTTGCCATCATCGTCAAAGTTGGTGCTGTCAAATGGGATAAATTCATAGTAAATTCCATTGTCCACAACCATTTGCATCCTTTTCACATCAAAACCGTTCTGATAGGCAATGTAACCTTCCGAAGCCAGATAGCTTTCGGAAAAAAGCATAGGTTTTCCAAAGAGTTTTTCAAAACTTTTGACATATGGTGCAAAAGAAACACCACTGTGTACATAAACTGTTAGATTTGGCCAGATATCATGTATTGTCTTCACATGATAATGTGCAATTATTCGCTCCATGAGTATCTGCACCCAGGCCGGAACTCCGACTATCACACCAATATCCCATGTTGGCGCACTTTTAACCATTTCATTAAGCTTGGTTGCCCAGTCAGGAGCTTTCGAGATTCGTTTGCCCGGTTTATAGAAATGCTGGAACCAAAAAGGAATATTACCGGTTGTAATACCTGACAAATCACCCGCATAATATGTTCCATTGTATTGAAGGTGTGTGCTGCCTCCAATCATTAAAATTCCCTTTTCATAAAACCGAACAGGAAAATTATACTTTGAGGCTGACACCAATTGCCTGATACTTGCCCGCTTTATCGAGGTCAGCATCTCGGAAGTTACCGGAATATGCTTGCTCGATGCTTCTGAGGTTCCCGAACTCAGGGCAAAATACTTCACTCTGCCAGGCCAGCTAACATAAGCCTCACCGTTTAAAGCCCTGTACCACCACTGTTTGTACATGCTGTTGTAATCAAAAACAGGTACCTTTTCCCTGAATGCCTCAACATAATTTTTCTTGTTCAATATGCCACTAAAATCATAATGCTCGCCAAAAGCTGTGAATTCTGCTTTTCTGAGAAGGCCTTTAAGTTGCTCTTTTTGAGCTTGTACGGGATTAATCCGTTGCTTTTTCAATGCGACGGGCATATTCCTCAGTTCGTAGGCTGTTTTAATTAATGTACCTAAAATGGGCATCGGGGATTTGGTTTAGTTCAGGCAAAAATATAAAAATATTCACCAAATAATTGCCTTATCAATGCATCAAAAAGGCTTCAATCGCTAATGTCTCTCTAAAGTAAAATCTATATCCTGAAAAATTCCTGAGGATGAATGTGCCTTTCTTCAAAACATTGTATTTCGGGAGTTCATCTGTTCTTATTCTTTAATTAATGGTTTATTGTGCTACAAAACGCCTGGTTTTATGCAACATATCTGTGTAATTTTTTCTTGTTGATATCGATTTTTTGCTGATTGGGTGTTGATTAGATTATATTTGTTCCGAAATTAATACACGCACAAATGAGAAACATTTTAACACTTTTTGTCAGCCTTTTCTTTTCTGTAACTGTAGTATCTCAAACCGTTCCAAATGCCGGTTTTGAAAATTGGGAAAATTTTGGCACTTATGAGAATCCTGTTTCGTGGAGTACTCCAAATCCTTTTACAGCCCTTGCTTCGGTTGTTGTTGTCAGCAAAAGTGAGGATGCTGTTTCCGGTAATTTTTCGGCCAAACTTGAAACCAAAATGCTTTTCGGTGGTTTTGCGTCACCGGGATTAATTACGCTGGCCAACTTCTTTGCTGATATTTTGACGGGCGATTTCAGCATCACTGGCGGAATAGCCTTACAAGACAAACCCGTGAAATTAAAAGGCTATTATAAATATTCAAGCGTGATTGAAGACTCGGCTTTTGTACAGGCTTACAACTTCAAATACACGGGAGATCAGCAAAGGGATACCATAGGCATGGCCGTATGGTATGGACAGGCGACCGAAACTTGGACATATTTTGAAGCTCCGTTCAGCTACGAATCAAGCGAAATTCCCGATACACTGAATATCATTATCATGTCTACAGGTTCCTCTGTCTTCATTCCAGGAGCGATCATGCTTGTTGACAGTCTGAGCCTGGAACTGGAAACCGGAATCAATATCCCGCTGATGCCCGAATCAGGCTTTAGTCATTATCCCAATCCGGCTACAGATGAACTGAATTTACAAAGCCCTGTTTATTTGGAAAATGCAATGGTTACCATTGTTTCTGCTGATGGCCGTGTTCTGCTTTCCGAAAATTGGACCGGCACACAGAAAACTATCCAACTAAACAATATTAAACCGGGACATTATTCCTTCAGGATTGTTCAGAATAACAGGCTATTGGAAAGCCGTAAATTTCTGGTTCGGTAGTGCGTCTGGCTTTAGGTTTTTCATTGATCATCTAAGGGCATATGAAATTCAATCAGCTGATCGTAAGCTTTATTTTCGTAATTGCCACTGCGTTTGTTCACGCTCAGGACTCTGTTGTCAAGCAGAGTCCGGATAAGAAAGGTTTGAACATTGGCATATTACCTGCCGTTTCTTACAATACCGATCTGGGTTTCCAATATGGCGGACTGATCAATCTGTTTCATTATGGTGACGGAAGCAGATATCCAGTTTACAATCACTCTTACTATTTTGAATTGTCAAGATACACAAAGGGAAGCGGACTGATCAGATTAGCATATGACAGCGACCGTTTGTTAAAGAACATACGGACTACTTTCGATTTCAGCTACATGCCCGAACAGGCGATTGATTTTTTGGGATTCAACGGTGCCAGATCTGTGTACAACAGATCATGGACGGATAACAAGAGCCCTGACTATATCAGCCGTGTTTTTTACAAGCATGAACGCAATATGATTCGTTTTCATGCTGATCTGACGGGTACAATTAATTCATCCAGAATGTTTTGGCTGGCTGGTGCCGAATTCTATGACATCAGTACTGCCTCAGTTGATGTGGACAAACTGAACCGCGGAAAAGACGAAGAGGACAAGTTGCCGGATCCAACAGTTACCAAAGGTTTGTTCGAGAAATATATTGATTGGAAACTGATACCGGAAGAAGATGTCAATGGAGGATACTTTACCGGCCTGAAATTGGGCTTAATGTATGACAGCCGTGATTTTCAGCCCAATCCGATGACCGGAATCTGGACGGACATCATCCTTTATGCATCACCAAAATTCTCATCATCACTCCAGAATGGATTTTTGCGTCTCAGTATAACGCACCGGCAATATCTGACACTTGTAAAGGAAAAGCTATCCTTTGTATATCGTCTAAGTTACCAGGGAAATCTGGGAACTAAAGTCCCTTTTTACGTACAACCGTTAATGGTAACAACACAGTTGCGCGGATCGTATTCAGAAGGCCTGGGCGGCCAGAGATCCCTCAGGGGAATCATGAGAAATCGTATTGTTGGAGATGGTTTTGTGTATGGAAATGCCGAGTTCAGATTTAAATTCTTCAAAACAAACTGGTTTAAGCAGAATATATATTTTGCGTTGAATGCATTTATTGATGCGGGACAGGTTGTGAAAGAGATTGATATCGACGATAAAATTTCTGCAGCCCGATTGGACAACCCCTCAATTACCGATAATGATTGGAAGAATTTTTTCAGCGGAAATCCCGAACGTCTTCATCTGGGTACAGGATTAGGACTGAAGGCAGTGATGAATGAAAACTTTATTCTATCTGGCGATTATGGGAGGGCACTTGACCCACAGGATGGCCAAAGCGGAATTTATATCGGCCTTAATTTTCTTTTTTAATGTCAAAGAGCAAAGAAAAGCCCCTCGTACAAAATCCTGACGAGGGGCTTTTTGATGCAATTCATTTAAGTAATTAGTTTTTTATGTGTTTTGCCAAAAACGCTTCCATTGCCCTGTAGAAGTCAAAGCGATTTTCTTCGTTGCTGAATCCGTGTCCTTCGTTGTCTTTAACCATGTATTCAACCTCAACTCCTCTTTTGCGCATAGCTTCAACAATCTGGTCCGACTCAGCTATATTTACCCTTGGATCGTTGGCACCCTGGGCAACAAACAAAGGTGTCATTATGCGGTGGGCATTAAGGGCTGGTGATGTAGCCTCCATCTGAACGGCATCTTTCTCAGGATGGCCAACCATTTCATACATCATGTCAAGCAGAGGTTTCCAGTAAGGAGGAATTGTGTTCATAAATGTAAACAGGTTCGAAACGCCAACATAGTCAACAGCGGCTGCATACAATGTGGGAGTTACAACAAGCCCCTGCAATGTGGCATATCCGCCATAACTGGCTCCGTAAATGGCTATTCGATCAGGATCAGCAATTCCCTGTTCGATGAGCCAGTAAACACCATCGGTGATGTCGTTTTGCATGTTGAGTCCCCATTGTTTGAAACTCGCCTCCCAGAATTTGCGACCATAGCCAGTTGATCCCCTGAAATTCATCTGCAAAACAGCATATCCCCTGTTGGCAAGAAACTGTACTTCCGGGTTAAATCCCCAATTGTCGCGAGCCCATGGTCCGCCATGCGGATTCACAACAACAGGTAAGTTTTTTGCCTCAACTCCTTTGGGCAAAGTAAGATACCCGTGTATGATTAATCCATCTCGCGAACGATAGCTGATGGGCTTTATTTCGGCCATCTGGTTTTCATCAATCCACGGGCTTACGTCCTGAATTTTTGTGAGTTCGTCCTTCTTCTTGTCATAGAAATAGTAAGCCCCCAATGATCTGTCACTGTAAGTCCGGACAATATACTTGTCTTCAGCTTTATTGGAAGCCGAAATGGATATTTCGTAACCTTTAAGTTCATTTTCGAGCCGGCTGAACAGGGCTTTGCTTTCATCATCAAAAAAATGACGCTCGCGTTTCCATGAGGTATAAACAGCTGCAGTAATTACCTTTCTTTTTCGCGAATAGGCTATTCCCGAAACATCATAATTGTCGTTTTCGTATAAAACTTCAATTTCCTTCCCTGTTGAGGGGTCAAAAATTACAGCTGCCTGCTTGTCGCGGTTAATATTTGATGTGGCATAAAGATATTTATTGTCGAATGTGAAAAACTCCGGACCCATTGTTTCCTTGAAACTGGTGGTGAGTACCGGCCTGAACTCATCGGTCTCGGTTTCGCGGTAAAGAATCTGAGTATTCACACCATCAACAATAGCAAATGCAACCCTGAGTTTACCCTCGTGGTCAGTCATCCATCCCTGAATATTTCCCGGATTTTCGGCAAGCATCACCATTTCACCCGTTTTAATATTCAGCCTGTAAGGATCAAAAACCATTGGATTTCTTTTGTTTAACCCGATAATGACTTCATCCGGCTGATCCTCCAGGTCGTCAATGATTTGTGTACGTACGTTTTCAAAACAAGTCAGACACTTCTGATTCTTACCGTCAATATCTACTCCAAACAAGGCATAGTTCTCATCACCGCCATTATCTTTCAGAAACAGTATGCGATTGTCGTTTGCCCAGAAATAACCGGCAATGTCGCGGTCGGTTTCAGAGGTAAGCCTTTCAGCCTTTTTGCTGCCAGCCTTCTGAACAAAGATATTCATGCGGCTTTCATAAGGTGCCATAAATGAAAAATGTTTTCCATCTGGACTGATGTTGTAAGAAGATTTTTCCGGATTGCGAAAGAAATCCTCCAGCGGGACTAAATGTTGAGCTCCAAGCATAACGTAACTGTTTGTCAGAACCAGAAACATAATGGCTCTGATGAGGTTTAAATGTTTCATTAACTTATAATTAAGTGGTTAATTTGATGAAAGAATACGGTGAATTTCATGCAAAAGTAGCATATTTTACAGCAATAGTTTTATCTGCACTGTTTGTACGTTTTTCTGATTAGAGTGATAAAGCGCCATATTTCATACTTTTACACCCGGTAAATCGTTTTATATAAAAAAGTGGACTTATATAACCAGAAAAAGAGATGGAAAGTTATTCTTTCCGTGATTGCATTGTTGATCATCAGCGCTTCTTTGTATTACACAAATGCCCTTGTCGGAGAGTTTGCCCGAGAAGAGCGAAATCAGGTCAGGGTATGGGCTGATGCAGTGCAGCGCAAAGCAAGTCTGATGCACTATACCGAGTCTTTTTTTGCTGAAGTAAGAAAACAGGAACGACACAGGGTTGAGTTGCTTGCAAATACTTACAAACGTGTGTTGACAGATACAGCCTCCACAGACCTGACATTCTACAGCGAAATCATCAGCAACAATAAAAGCATCCCTGTTATATGGGCTGATGAAGACGGCAGAATTCTGAGTGCTGCAAACCTTCATGATGGTCTGGATACGATTAAGAGGCTTGAGGGAAAATTGTTGAATGAGTTTTCGGTCTATGAGCCCATCACCATTCAGCTTAGTCCTGCCAGAAAGCAGTTTCTATATTACAGGGAATCATTGATTTTTACCGATTTAAAAAAAGTTCTCGATGATTTGGTCAGCTCTTTTCTTACGGAAGTGGCACTGAATTCTGCGAGTGTACCCGTGATCATTACTGACAGCACCGGCCTGAATGTTATTCAATTCGGTAACTTGGATGAGCAACGAATGAAAGATCCAGGCTTTGTTGACCGGCAACTGAAAATTATGGCGTCGGAAAACAATCCGATCGAAATAGATTTTTTAGACCACGGGAAAACATTTATTTATTATAAGAGTAGTGATCTGCTGCAGAATATGCGGTATTTTCCATTATTGCAGATATTGGTGATTGCCTTGTTTCTTCTGATTGCATACCTGCTTTTCAGCTATGCCAGAAGAGCTGAACAAAATCAGGTTTGGGCCGGAATGGCAAAAGAAACAGCTCACCAGATCGGAACACCCCTGTCCTCATTGATGGCCTGGATTGAATTGATGAAACTGGGCGGTGAGAGCAGCGAACAAGCACTAACCGAAATGGACAAGGATATACAGCGCCTGGAAGCCATCACTGAGCGCTTTTCGAAAATCGGTTCTCCTCCAGTGCTCGAACCAGTTGCGGTAATTTCAGTTTTGGAAGAAACCCTGAATTACCTCCGCTCGCGTACTTCCGAAAAAATAAAGTATAAATTGAAAACACACATAAGCAGCAGTGAAACCATTCCATTGAACGAGGTGTTATTCAGGTGGGTGATCGAAAACCTGTGCAAGAACTCAATTGATGCAATGAGCGGTCATGGAAAAATAACTATAGAGGTGAAACGGGAAGGAAAAGCACTGATCATTGATGTCACCGACACCGGAAAAGGTATTTCAAAGTCTGAATTTAACAGTGTTTTCAATCCCGGATACACCAGCAAAAAGCGCGGATGGGGTTTGGGTCTCACACTTGCAAGAAGAATCATTACAGAATATCATAAAGGTAAGATATTTGTAAAACAGTCAATTCCCGGAGACGGAACAACATTTAGAATTTCACTTCGCTCAAACCATAATGAAAAAAGGCCGGTTATTTAACCGGCCTTTTTTTGTTGGCATTACCTAGGGCGCAACAAACAGTATTGTAGTAAGATTATTTAAACAGCAGCTGCCAGTTTTACATCAAACTCAATTTCGTCTTTAATCAGGTTATTTTGAAGAAAGTCTTTGATGCCTTGCTCTGTCAGAGTTCCGCCCCAAACTACTCCCCACTCGTTACGGTTAATAGAAAATTTGGCTGTTGCTGTTACTCCTCCTTCAGTCAGGCTCACGTTGGCAGGGAATGTAATACCTTTAGTTACATCTTTAATGGTGAGGTTACCGCTGATTGTATGTGTGGCACCTTCAACACCAGTTAGCGGTGAAGCGCTGGTTACTTCAAACTTTGCAGTCGGAAACTGCTCAGTCATGAAGAAATCGCCACTTTTAAGGTGTCCTTCAAGCTTTGATTTTCCGTTATCTTCGGTCAGATCAAGAGAAACAATACTGTTCATATCGATGACAAAATTTCCTGCTTCAAGGTTTCCCCCGTTGAAAGCCAGACTGCCCTCGGTAATGTTCACTGTGCCATAATGAACTGTTTCGGTGATTTTTGCTCCTGTCCAGCTGAGTACGCTGTTTTGCGTATCTACTTTGTAAACAACAGCTTCCTGTGTGGCCTGACTTACCTCTCCGGCTTCCTGAGCTGTTTTGGGTGCCTGAGTACACGACACCATCATCATGCCTGCAACGGCAATTAAGAGAACTTTTTTCATGGTTGGTTTTGAATTTTTATTAAACATAAATTTTTGCAAAATTAAGGATTTGTTTCAAATCCAAGTTGTTAAATGATTGATAATGATTTGTTAAAACTTTTACCTAATAATTGCTAAACAATAGAAAAGATGTTTTGTTCAATACATACCTGTTCTTGTGTCTTTAGGAATCAAAAAAAATTTTATTTCAAACAAAGACCGATCAGCTATTTTTGTCTGCGGAACAGTCGGCTTTTGATACAGTCTCTTATGGCAGGTATATACATTCATATTCCTTTTTGCAAACAGAAATGTCATTACTGCAACTTCTTCTCGGTTGCCTCAACCAAATCTAAAGCAGCATTTCTTGATGCACTGAAATATGAGATGGCTTCAAGGAAAGATTATCTGAAAAGCGAAACCATTCACACAGTATATTTTGGAGGCGGAACACCCTCAATGCTTTCTGCCAGGGAAATGGATGACATTTTTTTTTGCTTATCTACTCATTTTGATATACATGCCAATGCAGAAATCACCCTTGAAGCCAATCCAGACGATATTGATTCTGATTTCGTTAAACGGATTGTGGATACTCCGGTTAACCGGCTAAGCATTGGTGTTCAGAGTTTTTTTGATGATGACCTTGTATATCTTCACCGTGCTCACCATTCGGGGCAGTCCCGGACGGCAATCGAACTATGCCTGAAAGCCGGATTGGAAAGGCTGACAATTGACCTGATTTATGGAATTCCGACACTTACCAACGAAAAATGGCTGGCCAATATCGATACATTCCTGGATTACGGACTGAATCATTTATCGGCTTATGCGCTTACAGTTGAGCCGAAAACTGCCCTCTATCAGCTCATAAGCAAGGGTAAGTGGCAACCTATTGATGATAATCAGGCTGCCATACATTTCGAAATCCTAATGGAAATACTCGAAAAAGAGTCATTTATTCACTATGAGATTTCGAATTTTGCCCGGGCCGGTTTCTATTCACGACACAACAGTCTGTATTGGTTAGGCGGAAATTATATGGGTATTGGCCCATCAGCACATAGTTTTAATGGCGACTCAAGGCAATGGAATGTTTCATCAATAGAGAAATACATTCGTTTTAAAGATTCTACCGAAATACTTGCAGAAAAAGAAATACTGAGTCTGGTACAGCGGTACAATGAATATGTAATGACATCCCTGCGAACGTCATGGGGATGTGACCTCGAGCATATCCACAACGTTTTTGGTGATTATTATGCTTCCTTTTGCCTCAAGCAAGCCAATTCTTTTATCACCGAAGGAAAAATTGTAATTGATGGCAATCGTTTGTTGCTCAGTAATTCCGGAAAACTATTTGCAGACGGAATTGCGGCCACATTGTTTGCTGATCAGGAATGATCAATACATCAGATGTTGTTTTTCTTTTTTGCGCCAACCTGCCTGACTCTCATACTGAACAAAGAAAATCTTCAGATCAGCCTGACTTTCATACTCAACAAAATACACCTTTTTGGATGCCTGAGACTCGTATTCAGTGAAAAACCACTTGCCATCGTTTTTGCCTGCCTGACTTTCGTAGCTAACCTTATAAACCAACAAGTCTGCTTGTGACTCATAGTCAACAACAAATATTTTTACATCAGCCCGGCTGGCATATTCAACCGAAAAAACTGTCTGTGCATTTATGCCGGTAAAAGAAACCAGAACCAAGACAAACAACAATATTTTACTGACAAAATGATTAACATCTGTTGGCAGACTTTTCGCTGTATTTTCAGCTGAAACTTTCATGATTATAACATAACTTTTTGATTTATGTCAAAAATACGATATTTGAGCGCTGTTTCAATGTCAGAATAACATTCTTTATCGCTATTATTAAACAACTGTTTCATTCAGGTGTTATATGTGCCGGTTCAGTCAGTTCTTTTTCCCATTGGAAACTTTTTTAATGTGTCATACCAATGATTACGCCCATCTTTGTAGCAAAACTCATATTATGAAGATAGCTTCCAAATACAGAGCATTCATCTTATTGGCATTATCACTGAGCCTGATTGTCGCCTGCAAACACGACCCCGAAATAGTGGTTGCACCTGATCCTGACCCAACATTATGCGATACCATAACAGTAACTTATGAACTCACAGTTAAGCCCATTCTTGAGGCCAACTGTTTCAGCTGTCATAATGCAGGTAATCCTTCAGGAGGAATTGATCTAACCGACTTTAGCAAGCTCACGTCACTTGCGGCCGATGGAAAACTTATGGGCAGCATTAAGCATTTAAACGGTTATTCTCCTATGCCACAAGGTAGTAATAGGCTTTCGGACTGTGATATAGCCAAAATTGATAAATGGATCAGAATCAATGATTTCAAACCTGATGACCCCGACCCGGAACCAGTTGGCTGCCATCCAGATACAGTATATTTTCAGAATGAGATTCTGCCGCTGCTTATTTCGAGCTGTGGTGTAATCGGTTGTCATGATCCGGGCACAGCGCAGGATGGCATTGTGTTGACTGATTACGCTTCTGTGATCAGCACAGCTGATGTACGCCCCGGCAACCCTGAAGGAAGTGATTTGTACGAAGTATTGATCGAAGATGATCCGGACAAAAGGATGCCACCGCTTCCGAACGCCCCTCTGAGTCAAGACAAAATTGCCAAAATCCGGAAATGGATCGAACAGGGAGCACTAAATAACAGTTGCGAAGAAATTAACTGTGACACAACACAGGTTTCTTTTGCTACGCACATTATGCCTGTTGTTCAGCTGCACTGCCTTGGTTGCCATAGCGGCAACAATCCTGGTGCTGGAATCATGCTGACAAACTACAATGAAATTGCCTCTGCTGCCGGCAACGGCTCGTTATTTGCTGCCATAACATGGCAAAACGGTTTTTCGCCAATGCCAAAAAACGGAAATCAACTGTCATCTTGTAATATTACTCAATTTAAAAAATGGATCGAAAATGGAACACCTGACAACTAAACTGAAAATGTTTCTCCTCTTGTTGATGTTTTCATCAGCAGTTATTTTGCAATCATGCTACAAGGACAACGAAGAAGATCTTTATCCCGGCCCTGATGAATGCAACACCGAAAACATATCTTTTTCTCAGACAATTATGCCTGTTATTACCAATAATTGCGTGTCTTGCCATTCCGGTGCTGCTCCATCAGGCGGACTTAGCCTGAGCAACCACACAGAAGTTGTCACATCAATTGACGGCGGACGTTTTATGGGCGCAATCAGACATGAAAGCGGTTTTTCGGCAATGCCTCAGGGTGGCGCAAAACTATCTGACTGTGTTATAAGCCAGATTGAAGCCTGGATTGAGCAAGGCAAAAAGAACAATTAAATCTGTGGCATCATGAACAAAAAACTTTTATCAGTTCTGCTTGTCTTGTTTATTCTGACAGGCATCAGGTCTTTGGCTCAGGATGAGTTGCTGGGGCTTTTTGAAGACGACAATACACAGCAAACGGAGTATGCCTATGCTACCTTTAAAACATCAAGGCTGGTTTATGGCCATTCTGTTGAAAATCCTGCCCCAGGCAATCTGATATTTCTCATTCAGCACAACTTTGGGTCGTTGAACAGTGGTTTTTACGAACTTTTCGGGCTCGACAGGGCTACCATCAGGTTGGGACTTGAATACGGAATCAACGATTTTATCTCAATTGGCGCAGGAAGAAGTTCGTGGGAAAAAACATATGATGGTTTCATCAAGGCCAAAATACTCAGACAAAGCTCCGGAGCACGATATATACCAGTAACAATTGCCTATTTTGGTTCTGTTAACCTGAACAGCCTTAAATGGCAGTTTCCTGATCGCAAAAACTATTTCAGCTCGAGACTTTCATACATTAATCAACTGTTGATAGCACGCAAATTCAGCCAGTCATTCAGTTTGCAACTGAGTCCCACTCTGGTCCACAAAAATCTTGTACCTACCAACGAAGATAAAAACACTTCCTTTGCACTTGGTATTGGCGGACGATACAAGCTCAGCCAGCGTGTTTCACTCAATGCAGAGTATTTCTGGTATCCGGAAGATCAAACTACCATTCAACGTAATGACGTGGTTTCAGTAGGTTTCGATATCGAAACCGGAGGGCATGTGTTTCAGCTGCACATATCCAACGCACAGGCCATGTTCGAAAGATCATTTATTACAGAAACGGCAGGCAGGTGGGACAAAGGTGATATATTTTTCGGGTTCAATATTTCACGCACATTTGTCATCCGTAAACCCGAGACATTCAGATAAGGGCTTTTGTTTCTCCCGCTCCGGCTGAAATCTGATTGCCCTGCTTTTTAATGAGTTGTGTGTTGCGCCGTTTTGTTGTAATTTCGTGCCCTGAACCCTTTAAAAGTACCGAAATGAACAAAATGAAATTGTCGTTTTTAACGATTGTGTCAGGAATGATGATCGCAATTTCGTCCTGCACAACCCCAACCCAAACCCCAACAGAAACTGATCCTATGGATGCTTTATTGGCCAAATATGTGCAGGTGCCACTCAAGGCCGACATTTCACATCTGTCTGATAATGAAAAGGAAATGCTTCGTCTGTTGTTTTTGACAGCTGATATCATGGACGAGATTTTCTGGACACAAAACACAGGCGAAAAAGAGGCATTCCTGAGTACAATAGCCAACGAAAAGGAGCGTCAGTTTGCGCGCATAAATTATGGCCCATGGGATGAACTCGACGGCTTGAAATCATTTATTGACGGCGTTGGTGAAAAGCCTTCAGGTGCTCGTTTTTATCCTGCTGATATGACAAAAGAAGAGTTTGAACAGTTTGATGACCCCAACAAAACAAGTCTTTACACCCTTATTGTCAGAGATGAAGAGGGAAAACTCAAATCAGTGTGGTATCATGAAGCCTATGCAGAACGCATCAATCAAGCTGCTGAGCTTTTACAGAAAGCATCTGAGCTTGCAGCCGATCCGGAGTTTGCAAATTATCTGAAACTTCGTGCAGAGGCCTTGCTCAGCGATGATTATCTGGCTAGTGATCTGGCATGGATGGACGTGAGAAACAACAACATAGATTTTGTTGTTGGCCCAATTGAAAACTACACTGATGGATTGTTTGGCTACAAAGCTGCCCACGAAGCATTCATACTGATCAAAGATATTGAATGGAGCAGCAGATTATCGCGTTATGCCGCGTTTTTACCCGAACTGCAAAAACAACTGCCCGTTGACCCGCTATACAAAAAAGAAGTTCCTGGCTCTGATGCCGATCTTAATGCCTATGATGCAGTATATTATGCCGGCGACTGTAACAATGCCGGAAAAACTATTGCCATAAACCTGCCGAATGACGAAAGAGTTCATCTGTCAAAAGGAACACGAAAACTTCAGCTGAAAAACACCATGAAAGCTAAGTTTGATCATATTCTGGTTCCGATAGCCGATGTACTTATTGCCCCTGAACAAAGGAAGCATATCAGGTTTGATGCATTTTTCAGCAACACCATGTTTCATGAAGTCGCACACGGTATGGGAATCAAAAATACCATTGACGGTAAGTCCACGGTGCGCAAAGCCCTCATGGAACAATACTCACCCCTTGAAGAAGCAAAAGCTGATATTCTGGGTCTGTACCTGGTTACAAAACTTCACGAAATGGGTGAATACACAGACACTGAGCTCATGGACAACTACGTAACCTTTATGGCCGGATTTTTCAGGTCGGTACGATTCGGTGCTGCCAGTGCCCATGGTAAGGCCAATATGATGACATTTAATTATTTTCTCGAACAGGGCGCATTTACAAGAAACGAAGATGGAACCTATTCCATTGACCTTGATAAAATGATGGAGGCAGGCAAGCAAATGACCGCAAAAATCCTGATGGCCCAGGGAAATGGTGATTATGATGCCGTTAAAGAATGGATTGCCAGTGAAGGAGTCGTCAAACCACAACTTCAGTCCGACCTTGACCGTGTGACCGAAAAAGGAATACCTGTAGATATTTACTTTGAAATGGGCCCGCACATGATCGGATTGTAATTGTCCGTATTTGAACATCACCCTGCCCCAAATCGTACATACCATGTTCGGGCAGGGTGAATCTTTTTCTACAAATTATTGTTAAGCAATATATTATGTAATTTGGTATATTAATTGATAATCAATAAATTGCAATAAATCTTTACTAACTGAAAATAATACATTTATGAAAAGAATTTTCCTTGTTCTGACCATTGCCATGTTGGGATTCTTTAAGCCTGTGGCAGCCGATGAAGGCATGTGGTTACCCATGTTTGTCGAACGACTGAATTATACCGACATGCAAATAGCGGGTTTGAAACTGACCGCCGAAGAAATTTTCAGTATCAACCAATCGAGTCTTAAGGATGCGATTGCTGGCTTGTCCACAAGTGCCACACCTAACGGATACTTCTGTACCGGAGAAATCGTATCAGCTCAAGGTCTTATGTTTACAAATCATCACTGTGCCTACGATATCATTCAAAAGCACAGCTCTGTTGATCACAATTACCTTGCAGATGGCTTTTGGGCCCGCAGCCTCGACGAGGAGCTTCCTAATGAAGCACTTACAGCTTCATTCCTGGTTAGTATGCAGGATATTACCGATAGCGTTATGGCGGCAGTAAACGATCAGATGACTATGCAGGAAAGAAGCGCGGCCATCAGAAAAGTAACCGGAAAACTTCGTACAGCAGCTTCTGAAGACGGTAAGTTTCATGTTGTCTCCAAAAGTTTTTTTGAAGGAAATGAGTATTATCTTTTTGTTTATCAGGTTTATCGTGATGTCAGGTTGGTAGGTGCACCTCCTTCTGACATCGGAAAGTTTGGTGGAGACACCGACAACTGGATGTGGCCACGCCATACTGGTGATTTTGCCATTTTCAGAGTATATTCAGCACCTGATGGTTCCCCGGCCGATTATGCTCCGGAGAACATTCCCCTCAGCCCCAAACATTTCCTGCCAATCAGCCTTGATGGTGTACAAAAAGATGATTTTGCCATGATCTGGGGTTTCCCGGGATCAACAGATCGTTACTTATCATCATGGGGTGTTGATTTTAACCTGAATGATCAATTTCCGGTGATTGTCGAACTTTTTGGCAAAAAACTGGAAACATGGAAAGAGTTTATGGATGCCGACCCGAAAGTAAAAATTCAATATGCTTCCAAATATGCAGTAACGGCAAACACATGGAAATATCTTATTGGACAAACCCGTGGCTTGAAACGCTTAGATGTAGCCGGCAAAAAAAAGCAGATAGAAGCAGATTTTGCTGACTGGGTGAACCAAGACCTGCAAAGACAGGAAAAGTACGGAAAAGTGCTTTCAGATATGGAATTGGGTTATGAGTCCATGTCAGGAGCCATTCAACCACTGCTCTACACAAGTATTGCTGGTTTGAGTGGTGCTGAGATTACTGGTTTTGCGCGTGAATTTGCAGCTTTACACGGTCTTTTACAACCCGTTTCCAAAAAAGATAAACCTACGGACAAAGCTGTTGCAGCCAAACAGGAAGAAGAAAAGAAAAAGCAAATTGCTGAAGCCATAGAGAATCTTAAAACCTCGGCAAAGGATCACTTCAAAGACTATTATGCTCCGGCTGATGAAAAATCACTCGCCGTAATGCTTGGACTTTTTTACAATAATGTTCCCTTTAACCTGCAACCATCAGAAATATTCAAGGGTTTTAACCAGCACAAAGGGAACTTTGAACTCTGGGCAGACAACATTTTTGAACAATCAATGTTTTCCTCAGAGGATCGCGTTATGGCCTTCCTGAACAATCCGGAATTTAAAAAACTGGATAAAGATCCTGCATTTATGCTGGGCAATGCTTTCATGTCGAAAATGATGGAGGTGTCGGGTGAATATCAGGCTGCACAAGCCTCATTGTCAACAGCAAGAAGACTGTTCATGGCCGGACTAAGGGAAATGAACCCCGACAAGGTTTTCTATCCTGATGCCAATTCAACCATGCGTATGACTTATGGTTCAGTAAAAGATTACCAAGCCGCTGATGCCATCCGGTATAATTATTTTACTACGATGAACGGAATTGTCGAGAAGGAAGATCCGACAAACGATGAGTTTATTGTTCCTGAAAAACTTATGAAACTGATTGAAACCCGCGATTTTGGCCCTTATGGTGTTGACGGAACCCTTTATGTTAATTTTCTGACGACTAACGACATAACAGGAGGGAACTCAGGCAGTCCGGTGATTAACGGAAATGGTGAATTGATCGGAATTGCCTTCGACGGAAACTGGGAAGCCATGAGCGGCGACATAGCTTTTGAACCGGCGCTGCAGCGAACCATTAATGTCGACATACGATACGTATTGTTTATCATCGATAAATTTGCAGGTGCAACAAACCTGATAGATGAGTTGGTAATTAGAAAATCTGAACCTAAACCAATCAGGGTAGAAGCCACAAATCTCTGATAACGCTGTTTGTGCAAAAAAAACTGCCGCCTGGATTTTATGGCGGCAGTTTTTTTTTAGGAAAAGATCGCAAAGCTATTTTATTGACTTCAGCATGCCGATTTCTTTCGGACTGAGATGACGCCAGCGGCCGCGGGGAAGGTTAAGTTTGGTAAGCCCGGCAAATGTAACCCTGTCGAGTTTGATGACTTTATAGCCCAGGGATTCAAAAATACGTCGAACAATACGATTTTTGCCTGAGTGAATTTCTATACCTACCTCTTTCTTCGAGTCATCTGTGTTCACCCATGAAATCTTATCCACATCGGCAATACCATCTTCAAGCTCAACTCCTGCCCCGATTTTTAAAAGGTCGTTTTTGGTCAGGGGTTTATCGAGTTCAACATGATACAGTTTTTTGACCCCATGTCGTGGATGCATCAGTTTTTTTGCCAGTTCGCCATCGTTGGTAAATAATAAAAGTCCCAGTGTGTTACGGTCGAGGCGTCCTACCGGATAAATACGTTCGTCACATGCTCCTTTTACAAGCTCCATCACGGTTTTCCGTTCATAAGGATCATCAGATGTGGTTATATATCCCTTAGGCTTATTCAGCAAAATGTATCTTGGTTTTTCCCTGTTCAGTGTCTGTCCGCCATAAACAACCTTATCTTCCGGCTTTACCTTGGTTCCCACTTCGCTCACAATCCGTCCATTTACGCTCACCACTCCGGCTTTGATCAGGTCGTCGGCCTCGCGTCGCGAACAAATTCCTGCATCGGCAAGATATTTATTCAACCTGATCAACTTACTGTCATCAATGGTTGTATTGGCTTTGGGCGAATTACTCCTGTGTTTCGTGGCATAAGTTTTAAGGGGTTTCTTTTCTGATGAATTTGCCTCATCTGAAAATTTTTTCTTTCTGGTATAGTCTTTATTCTGTGGTTTTGAGCCTCCCCTGAATCGATCAGAAGTTTCCCTGTGTATTTCCGGGGTATATTTCTCTCTGGCACTTCCTTCTTCAGTCCTGAATCTTCTCTCGGGCGTATTCTTGCGCACCGGACTTTTTCCTTCGGTTCTATATGTGTTTTCCTGTTTTTTTTCCGGCTGTCCTTTAACATTTTTCGTATAACCTCCTGTTTCATTTTTCTGGAATGAAGTTTTTTCTTTTACTTGAGGTTTACCTTCCCCGGACCTGCGAACAGTTTTAGCTATTGGCCGTTCAAAACCCATTGCTTCCGAACGTTTCTCCGTTGCTTTCTTTTGGGTAACCTTAACGATGCGCGGTCTTTTGCCGCTGCTGTCTTTTTTGTTCATTGTCAATAGATTTGGGGGTGCAAAGATACTCCTATATTGACAATTGACAAGCAGGTATGCTGATGTTTGGAAAATGCTGCATTTCTTCGTAATTTTGAAATGAAAAGAAAGCTGGAACCTTTATGGAGCAACTGGCCAGGTTCACTTTAATAAGCACAGAATATGGAAGAAAAATTTGTGATTTTGTCGAGCCACACCTATTCAAGAGCCATTCTGCTCAAAAGTATCCTTGAGCAGGCAGGTATTCCGTGCTTCCTGAGGCAGGTTGAATCTCCGGGAGGTACGGTAGAAATGCACATCAGAGAAAGAGATACTTTGAATGCAGATAAAATACTCTCAGGACTGGAGATGGCATCCGGGAAGCAAAAGGAACCCTTTCTCAAAACGCTTAGAAGTATACGCAGAATTCTGGTTCCGGTTGATTTCTCGCCAATGAGCCAAAAGGCGGCCTTTTATGCTCTTGAACTTTCACGCACCCTGAAAGCTGACATAAGACTGCTGCATGTTTGGTTCAGTAATGCCGGCGAGCCATTTGTTTTTAACGAAGTTTATGCTTATCAACTCAATTTTGAAAAAATCCTTCACGAACAGGAAGAGGAGGTACGAATAAGGTTGGAGGAGTTTGCTCAAAGTCTTCGTCGTACAGCGAAAGAAAAAAAAATTAAAAACATTCATATTGATTACGATCTGGTTAGAGGCAATGCGATTGATTCAATACTCAGCATATCAGATGATTACAAGCCAGGCCTCATTGTGATGGGCACTCATGGACGGAACAGGGAGAACAGGCCATTGCTTGGAAGTACAACAGCAAGAGTCATGGAGAAATCCAAATTTCCTGTGTTGACAATACCGCTTGATTATGATGTTGCATCGTTTAATCAACCGAAAAAGATTCTCTACATCACCCGTTTTGAAGAAAGTGATTTGCTGGCACTGCACCAATTGATTGCATTTGTAAGGCCTTTCAAAGTGAAGATTTATTGTGTGCATGTTAACATGAATGACAGCATGGTTGTGGATGAAGTGAATATGAAAAGACTCCGCGAACATTTCAATCACGAATACAAGGAATATAATATTGAATGTGGTCTTGTGGAAACATCCGACATCATTGAAGGCATCGAAAGTTTCATCTGGGAAAAAAACATTGATGTTATTTCACTCGTGGGACGCAAACGTAACCTTTTAACACAGTTGCTTAAACCAAGTCTGAGCCGTAAAATTTTGTTTCAGGGCACTATTCCCATGCTTGTTTTTAAAGATCAGCAATGACACCTTATCGACTAAAAGCCAAAATAGACAGAGGTTTGGCATTAATGATTTATGCACTTATAGTAGCTTCTGCATTACCGCTTTTATTTTCCCCGGGATGGTATTTCGTGGCTATTCATGTGCTCCTGATTATTTTAACAACCGACATGCTTTATGGTACCCATTACACAATTAATGATCAGTATTTAATCCTCAAAGGAGGTGTTTTCTACACATTAAAAATAGAAATCACTTCTGTTATATCCATTAAACCATCACGAAGTATCGAATCAGCACCTGCACCTTCGTTCGACAGGCTCGAAATTACCCTGAAGCCGAACAAAAAACGAGTGCTGGTTTCTCCAAAAGATAAGGAATTATTTATCGCTCTGCTTCTGGAGCGGAATCCAGAAATAATAGTTAAATAGTCGGATAGAAAGCATCTTCGATGTGGTGCAGCTGTGTTTCATTCTTATTGATAACCACCGAAATCACATCAAAACGGGTTTCTACATCAAGGTCATTCTCCTGAATATAGGCATCAGCAACCCTGACAATGGATTTTTGTTTTCGTCTGTTTACTGCAAATTCGGGCTCTCCGAAATCAGTTCCCGCCCTTGTTTTCACTTCCACCACCACCAGGGTTTCGCCATCTTTGGCAATGATATCTATTTCTTCGTGCCCGTAATACCAATTAACAGCAAGAATGGTATACCCTGATTTGCGCAGATGTTTCAGGGCAAGCTCCTCCCCTGCTTTTCCAAGTTCATTGTGTTGAGCCATAACTATCTGCATGATGTTGCACAAAGTAGGAGCCTTCCTTATTGACTTCGAGTGTGGATGTTCTGCCCATCAGAAATGCAAGGTTCTGTTTTTGATGCCCTGCCGGAAAACCAAAACAAAGCGGATAATCAAATCCAGACACATGTTCGGCAATAATTGCCTCGGCGTTTTTACCAAAACCAATGTTGTTGTCGCGCATGTCGGTCATTCCTCCAACAACAAGTCCTGAAATGCGTTCCAAAACCCCGGCTCGTTTCAGCGCAACCATCATTCGGTCCACATGATAGAGATATTCGTCCACATCTTCAAGAAACAGTATCATTCCATCCGGATTAGGAAAACTATTGGATGATAACAGGTTATAGACTATTGAAAGATTACCGCCAAAAACAGGCCCGCTTGTTTCACCACGCCTGTTGAGTGGATGCGGCTTGATGTTGAAATCGGGTGTCTTTCCTTGAAGCGCATCAAAAAGTGATTGAACAGTGTCGTTTGTTGCTTCTTCAAAATTAACCGGCATGGCACAATGCAGGCTTTCGGATTGGTGAACCGCCATTACATGTAGTTGAAAAACGGTGATATCGCTGAATCCTGCTATCCATTTGGGATGTTGATTGAATTGATCAAAGTTGAGCTCATCAATAATTCGTACACTGCCATACCCGCCTCTGAGGCACAAAATTGCTTTAATGTCCGGATGATCAAGTAAACGCTGAAAATGATCTTTTCTTTGTTCATCAGTACCGGCAAACTGATTATGTTCGAGAAAGACCTCAGGATCAGCAAGAGCCTCAAATCCATACCTGCAGATTGTTGACTCTGCACGTTCGGCTATTGAATGGCTTATGGCTCTGGCAGGTGCCGCCAGGGCAATCAGGTCACCCTTTTGAAGATAAGGGGGCGTTCTCATTGTCAAACTATTGGTTAACTTTGCCGCTTGTTTCGCAACCGAAATTAATCAGTATGGACTTCAAAAATAAGCATTTCAAACGTTATACGATCACTTCTGCCCTTCCCTATGCAAATGGTCCGGTACATATAGGTCATCTTGCCGGGGTTTATGTCCCTGCGGATATATATGCCCGTTACCTCAGGATGAAAGGCGAAGATGTTTTGTTCATAGGTGGTTCTGACGAACACGGTGTACCGATCACCATCAAAGCAAGACAACAGGGAATCAGCCCGCAGGAAGTGGTTGATAAATATCATTTTATGATCAAGGACTCGTTTGAAAAACTAGGTATTTCTTTCGATGTATATTCGCGCACTTCTTCACCGGTACACCATGAGACCGCATCTGACTTTTTCAAGACCCTTTATGAAAAAGGCGAATTTATTGAGAAGTTTTCACAGCAATACTATGATGAGGATGCCAAACATTTTCTGGCTGACCGATATATAACCGGGACCTGTCCTCACTGTGGAAACGAAAATGCCTACGGAGATCAGTGCGAACGGTGCGGAACCTCACTCAGCCCACTCGATCTCATCAATCCCCGTTCTGCACTGAGTGGAAACGTGCCGGTGCTCCGCGAAACCAAACATTGGTATCTGCCGCTTGATAAAGCCGAAGGATGGCTGCGTGAATGGATACTTGAAGGACATAAGGATGACTGGAAAACAAATGTGTACGGACAATGCAAATCCTGGATAGATCAGGGCTTACAGCCCAGAGCTGTTACCAGAGACCTCGATTGGGGCGTTAAGGTTCCTTTACCCGATACTGACGGAAAAGTGTTGTATGTGTGGTTTGATGCGCCCATCGGCTATATTTCGGCGGCAAGAGAATGGGCAGAGGCAACCGGTAAGAAATGGGAACCTTACTGGAAAAGTGACGAATCCAAACTGGTTCACTTCATCGGAAAGGACAATATAGTATTTCACTGCATCATTTTCCCGGCCATGCTCCACAGCGAGGGCAGTTACATCCTGCCTGAAAATGTGCCGGCCAATGAGTTTCTCAACCTTGAAGGAGAAAAGATATCAACTTCCCGTAACTGGGCTGTTTGGCTGCATGAATACCTCCTTGAATTCCCCGGAAAAGAGGATGTGCTCCGATACGTGCTTACAGCGAATGCACCTGAAACAAAGGATAATGATTTTACCTGGAAGGATTTTCAGACCAGAAACAACAGCGAATTGCTGGCAATCTTCGGGAATTTCGTGAATCGTACACTTGTGCTTACACAAAAGTATTTTGAAGGTGTTGTTCCGCCAATGGGCCATATTAATGAGTCGGACAAGGAGACTTTGAAACAAATGGATGCTTTTCCGGAACTTATTGGTAAATCAGTTGAAAACTATCGTTTCCGCGAAGCATTGAACGAACTGATGAATCTGGCCAGACTCGGAAATAAATACCTTACTGACAACGAACCATGGAAAACATTTAAGACTGATCCTCAGCGCACTGCTACTGTTCTGGCTGTTTCCTTGCAATTGGTAGCCAAATTGGCCATCGTTTCTGCACCTTTTCTGCCATTTACATCCGCAAAACTCAGAATAATGATATCAATGGATGCAGCTGACTGGAATGCCGCCAAACAAACCCTTCTGCTCCCTGATGGACATGTTCTGGGCGAAACCGGATTTCTGTTTGAAAGGATTGAAGATGAAGCTATTCAAAGACAGATCACAAAGCTACAGGAAACGAAACTGGCTAATCAGCAAGTGGCACAACCTGCTCTGAAACCCCAGAAGGAGCTTATCACCTATGAGGATTTTGCACGGATGGACATTCGTACTGGTACTATTTTAACAGCTGAAATTGTACCTAAAACACAGAAATTGCTCAAACTTACCATTGATACAGGCCTTGATCAGCGAACGGTTGTCAGTGGCATAGCCGAACACTATAAACCTGAAGAAATCATTGGACAAAAAGTGTGCATGCTTGTTAATCTGGCTCCACGTCAGCTTAAGGGGATTACCTCAAACGGAATGATTCTGATGGCTGAGAATTCTGAAGGAAAACTGTGCTTTGTTGAACCAACCGCCGACTTCCATAACGGCAGCGACGTAAAATAGAATAATGAAGGACACGCGATGAACACACTGGAACAACTCAAACAATACACAACCATTGTTGCCGACACAGGCGATTTTGAAAGCATGCGTCGCTACCTTCCACAGGATGCCACAACCAACCCATCGCTGATACTTGCTTCAGCAGGCGACCCCCAATATGCGCAGCTGACCGATGAAGCCGTTAACTATGCACAAACAAAGGGTTCCAACTTAAGACAACGTTTGGGTTTGTGCCTCGACAAAATAGCAGTGAATTTTGGTTTTGAGATATTAAAAATTGTCCCCGGCCGCGTATCCACTGAAGTTGACGCGAGACTTTCGTTCGACACTGATGCTACTGTACGAAAAGCTCGCCAGATAATAGGGCTGTATGAACAAAACAATATTCCACGCGAAAGAATCCTGATCAAAATTGCGGCCACATGGGAAGGTATAAGGGCAGCAGAATTGCTGGAGAAAGAAAGCATCCGCTGCAACCTCACACTCCTCTTCGGAAAAATACAGGCAATTGCCTGCGCGCAGGCAGGTGTGCAACTGATCTCCCCATTTGTCGGACGTATTCTGGATTGGTATAAAACTGCCTGGAAAAAAGACTTTATTGCTCCGGCCGAAGATCCCGGCGTATTATCCGTTATGGATATTTATCGATACTACAAGAAATTTGGACATACGACTGAAGTTATGGGAGCAAGTTTCCGAAACACAGGGGAGATTATCGAACTGGCCGGATGCGATCTTTTAACCATTTCGCCTGCACTGCTTGCTGAACTCGAACAAATGTCAGAAACGGTGGTGCCGCGACTCGTTGCTGCAGATTGTGTCGGTCTGGATATTGAACCATTATTTCCTGATGAGAAGATGTTTCGCTGGATGTTGAATGAAGATGCTATGGCTACCGAGAAACTTGCCGAAGGCATCCGTAAGTTTGCCGCCGATATTGTCCGCCTTGAAAACGCTATAAAAACGCGCTTATAAAACCTGATTTGGCGCAGGAGTAAAAAGTTCTTAATTTTGCACACCCAAACGGCCCTATAGTTCAAGGGATAGAACGGAAGTTTCCTAAACTTTAAATCCAGGTTCGAGTCCTGGTGGGGCTACGAAGGCTTTAAAATCAAAATTTGATTTTGAAGCCTTTTTTGATTGAAAGGTCTTGGTTATTAGAATAAAAAGTGTACTTTAGATGCCATAAATAGAGTTAAGCATGTTTAATTCTCTTTGGATAATGTTGCTGTTTCTGTGCCTTCAAGTCGTAGCAGTTTCACAAAATGGCTACAATAATTGGTACTTTGGCAATAACGCCGGTTTGGATTTTAGTAAGGGATATCCGGTTGCATTATTGAATGGTTCATTGGTCACAGCAGATAATTCCGTAACAGTATCTGATCCGCAAACAGGTGAATTACTATTTTATTCTAATGGAGTTAAAGTGTGGGACCGAAACCATAATGTCATGCCAAATGGAAATGATCTACTAGGACATTGGTCTGGTGGCACATCTGCAATTGCTGTAAAACTTCCCGGAAACAACCAGAAATATTATCTTTTTACAACAGATGCATTTGCCTGGCCAAATGGTCTCAGGTATTCTGTTATTGATCTTGATATGAATGATGGATTGGGGGATGTTACAAATCAAAAGAATATTGTCCTTATCGAGAGAAGTACTGAGAAAATTGCCATTACCAAACATCTTAATGAGAAGGATTATTGGATTGTAACCCACCCATGGAATAGTGATGAGTATCACGTATATTTATTAACTGAGCAAGGATTGGACCCAATTCCTACTATTTCCAAAATAGGCATATTTCATGGTGGTGATAGTTATAATGCTATGGGACAGATTGCTTTTTCTGAAGATGGCTCAAGAATAGCATCCGCAGTTTACCATACTCATTATGAAATTTTCAACTTTAATCGTTCAAATGGCAGGCTGTCAGATCAGATTATTTTAAACGGGCATAGTAATGCATGGGGTGTTCAATTTTCTAAAGACAATAAGTTTCTATACTCCACAAGATGGATGAGTGACGAAATCATTCAGTTTGATTTATCAATTGGTTTACAAGACACTATAAATCAATTTTATAAGATCATCGGAAACGCAACAAGTCCAAACTCATTGTATAAAGCAGGCTATTTGCAGACAGGGCCTGATAATAGAATCTATGTCGCTAAGTTCGATAGTCAATATTTGGGTGCAATTGAAATGAATGAAGATAATGAATTGGAAGTCAAATATATTGATGAAGCGGTATTTCTTGGTGGACGAACCAGCCAGGCAGGATTACCAAATCCGGTTTTAGCATTTCCACCTGCAGAAACTTTATCTGTATATTTCGACTACACCGTTGAGAATGATTCAATAGTTCATTTTACAGGGATAAGTAATAATCCCGAATCATGGTTATGGTCCCATAATGGTAATGAGTTGTCAAGTCAACAAAACCCTGTCTTTACATTTCCTATATCTGGTGATTATCTGATTTGTGTAACTGTTACTAAAGGGTCACTTTATGCCGAGTTTTGTGATACCGTCAATATTTGCATACATCCAAAAGCTGATTTTGAGTATAATTTTAATTATAATAACTATTCATTTTTGAATAAGTCAATTCATGCAATTGATTATATATGGGACTTTGGTGATGGTTATTTTTCTTATAATGAACATACCTATCATCAATATAATCAAGAAGGTGACTATTTGGTCGTATTGATTGCCAAGAATTTATGTTCCTCTGATACCTGTTCAATCCTTCTGAATGTTCTCAATGATAATAGTAGTGTTAATGGTATCGTACCGGATTTTGTTGTTTATCCCAATCCAAATAGTGGCAACTTTTCAATTAAAGTGTTTGAAAGCAATGAAGTTATTGTTGAATTGTTCTCAAAGGAAGGTAAACTTGTGTACCATGATAAAAGACCTTTCATTGCTTTTGAAGAGCATCATTATATAATGGATTTAATGTCAGGCAGTTACACTATAAGAGTGATAATAAACAATCGCATGTTTGAAAAGAAGCTGATAATACTTAATGAATAGTCAGTTCCTTTTCTTTTGTACGCATTGCAGTAACTTACATTACAAGATCATAAACACATCAATCCTCCAGCCTTTTCAGATATACAGAGTAATCTTTCAGAATAGGCCGGTATTCGGGATCGTTGTATAAAACTGAAGTAATCATGAAGTCGGCTGTTGAGCGATTGCAGGCTGTCGGAACATTATACAGCACTGTCATACGCAATAGTGCTTTTACATCAACATCATGCGGCTGGCTGGTCATGGGATCCCAGAAAAAGATCATATAGTCTATTTTTCCCTCGGCAATCAGTGCACCTAATTGCTGGTCGCCACCAAGAGGGCCCGATTTCAGGGGCAACACATGATCAAGGACTTCTGATATCATTTTTCCGGTGGTTCCTGTGGCATAAACCTGTAATGAATTCAGTTTTTCGCGGTTGTGTGTCACCCAGTCAAGCAGGTCTTTTTTCCGTCCGTCGTGTGCTACAAGTGCAATTGTTCTTGGCATAATAATATGTTTTTACTTTGATTTCAAAAAGGATGAAACAACAAGGATGCCCCTACCCAGCCAACAATGGTTTTATCAAATAAACTGTGCGGCAAAGGGCCATGATAATAATCAAACATCACGGTGAATGGCATTTGATCTTCGTTTCCCAGCCTGACTCCCGTTCCCAGATGAATCCCCGGATAGAAATTGGTTTCCTGTTCCATTTTCAGGTCGGCACCGGCTGTTAATGCAAGCCATGATTTGTTTCTGATTTTATGCTCCCACTGCCCTCCGGCCTGAGCAATCAGTGGCTTACGCTCGTAAGCAGTGTGCGGTATGACACCCAGCAAACCATAAAAAGTGTAGACTTTCCTGCTATAGGCCAACCCAACATCAAAAACTTCATAAATACGCTTGTTTTCCAGAAAAGTGTCGATGAAAAACCGGTAAATGAAATCATCACCGAGGTGCGAACTAACATGATACAACCTGCCTCTGAGCACCAGTTCGGATGACAGTGCAAGCTGGTAATAAACACCTACTTTGAAATCTACACTAAACAGGTTTACCTGAAAGAACTCAAATGGTTGCTCAAAAAGAAACTGCGTATTTACGGCTAGTTCGAAACCTGTTTCAGATGGTATATTTCTATTCCACCGATAGATTCCTTTCCTCATTCCGGCTGAAAAGTTGGCAAAAGCCCTGTTTTGCCAGTCCCCGTTCATGTTGAACCCATATATTGAGCCACCCGTTCTGGCTTCATTCAGATCATAAAGCAGCGATGGAAATAACTGTCCTTCAGGAAGCCAATTCCCTTTTTTGCTGCTTTCCTGAGCAACGATGTCTGGGCCGGAACACCAAACAACAAGTGACATCAACATGAAAAACCTGAACCTATTCATGGCTTATGAGCACCTTGCGTGTATGTATTCCATCTTTAGTGCTTACTACCACAATGTACAACCCCGGAATCCAGGAACTAACATTCAACGAATGCACAAGCTCAGAAGACCTAACCGGCAGCCTTTTTTCCAACATCGCGATTCCCTGTGGGTTGAATACGGTCAGGTTTGATTCTTCCGTCAGGTTGAATTTGCCTGAAATAAACAACATTGCTGAAGCAGGATTCGGGTATGTGTGCAGAAAGTCTTTTGACTTTGATTCGATCTCAGGTGTTTGCATAGTAACTGTAGAAACACTGATATCATCGAGTCTGAGCATATCGCGGCTTCCGTCATTCTGATCGAGTTGTTCGCCTGTGAAATAGTATTTCCAGCGAAACTGAACATATGCCTGATTGTTTATTTCATACGGAAGCACCACCGGACCAAAACCGGCTTCATGACCCGTCTGACTGTTTCGGACGTATTCAACAACCTGACCTGATTCATTTATCACATCAGTAAACGCACCCTCAATACCGATACGATATTGTAGTCTTAACCGGTAGACGCGCGAATTCGGAATCAATGTACCTGCTTTCCAGCTTATGGTTATATCGCTCAACCCCCGTGTGTCAACAGCAAGAACTGCAGCACCCAGATCGCGTCCCCGACCTGTGTTGATAAAGGATATCCCCTCTGTTCCCAATCCGTTTAGTCTGGTTCTTCTGGTTAGTTTATACGGAAATCCTATACTTGATGCATCATCCGAATGATACTCACCTGGCGGGATATGATAAGGATGTGTCAGTTCATCTGACAGTATAGGATCATTTTTGCTGCTTTGCTGGAAGACCATATTGGGCGGAAAAACACCTTCAGCGTGGTTTGCATCCCAATAGGAAAAAGAGTATGGCCCGTTCGCAAGTCTGTAGGCCGCAGGATTGATAGAGTCGCCTGGAAAATCATCACTCGCTTCGAAAATGGCTCTGATATGCTTGCTGGTAGTTAAAGAAACTTCAATATTTTCCGAAATTCCTTCTGCATCACCCTGCCATCCTACAAAGCGGTAACCTGGCAAAGCAACAGCCCTGAGCGAAACAGGAATGTTTCTAAAGTATTGACCTTCCCACTCACCTATTCCTGCAATATCTATAGTATTCAGGTGCACATATCCCATTTCTTGGGATTCCAGAGATAGCTTCAGAGTAACTATACCACCGGCCACAAAATACTGATTCAAATACTGCCTGAGATAGCCCGGTCGTTCAAAGGCAAAAGAGCGAATGTTTTCGATGTTTTGATTCCATTCGACCAGATTTACCGGTCTCCTCCAGCGTCTTATGTGTTCTTCCATTTCGGGCTCTATCAAATTGGCGATGGAATCAACAAAGTGCCGTACGGTATCTTCGCTGAATCTGGTGTTCAGCAGGTCGCTGAAACGATTAATGAAGTATCTTTTATAGGTTTGGTTCTTAACAAGATTTCTTAGAATTGCGGTTGACCATGGCGGATTGGGCCATGAAGGGCCGTTGGTTGCCAAAGCGAATGCAAGTGTGTTATGTGCGGCACCCTGATCTACTCCGGGAACGTAGAAAAATGGAAGCCCGAAACCAAAATCCAGATCAAGCAGCATCCAGCGCCATCTGCCATCTTTTCCGTTGAGGGCATCCGGATCGTAACCATCACGTAAATACCTCCACATCAAAGTATTGTTTCCGGGCCAGTCGGTATTCATCGCGAATATGTGTGTCAGTTGAAAATCAGTAAAACTTTCAAGGTCCATACGTGTACCTATTTCAGCAAAATGCTCGTCTGATGCCAGATTGTAAGTATTCATATAGTTGGTCATGGCAACGTAATGCGCCCTTCCTGCCTCGTTTCCAAACTTGAATAAGGCATTGTTTTCCAGTATCGTCATCTCATGTTCGCCAATGCCATAATGGCTGAAAATATAGTGTTCGTCGTAACGGTCGCGCGTGTTGTGTATGCCCCAGTATTCGCCATTGATCATAACAATTGCCGGTCGATAGTGTTGACGGTCGACATCAAAGCCTTTTGCCAGTGACTGAGCCAAAGCATCACGAAACACAGCCCAATCCCAGTCGTTTCCTGAATTTCGCAGTATGAACCGTTTGTATTGAGCAATTGCTTTGTCAGGAAACAGCGGATATTCCAGCCAACTATTCCCGTATTCTTTACGAAAAATTATTCGAAGTGATTTTCTCGGCCGGCTACGTGTAGTGTTTCCGTGCGTTCGGATACCAATATCTTCTGAAAAGACTTGACCTGCGTTATTCTCAAATAATTCCAGATGCGCCAATCGTTCCCACTCATCACCATCCTGAAAATAGTTGGTATAATTGCCATGCACATAGATTCCGGTTTCGTCATCAAACAGATTCTCTGGGTTGGTAGTAAGAGAATATACGGGCAAACTGAAGCGTTGTCCGGCCAGGGGCTCGATGAAATACGTGCCTGTAGCCACAGGACCCGGCGGTGCATCAGCATGAAAAGCGCGGGCACGTAATACGTGTGCTTTATAAACTTCCCCCAGAGGCGGCTGCCACCCTTCGTAATAAGGAGGTCCGGCGTCAGAGATATCATTTGTAGGTATTAGCGATATTATGTTGGGATCGCCTGCACGGCTTTTTAGTGTAATGGTTTCAGAATATATGGGGTCGTCATGTGTAGGAATGGCACCATTAACCGTATATCTGATAGTTGCGTCAGGATTTGTATTGGTTATGCCGAGTAGTAAGCTATCCGTATAATATCCTGCATTGTGCGAAAAAACGGGCTTTTCGAGTAAGACACCGAAACCATTTTCAGAATTGGGTGCGCCGGGGCTTGGCTGTGTGTAAAAAAGCCATTGATCAATTTGCTGGGGATTTCTTCCGTATGAAATATCTGTCTGAAGTGTAACAGCTTGAACCTGATCCATCAATTCACCGGAAGGCCGGCTAAGGATTAAGGTTTCTCCTGAAGTGCTTATACTAAAATTAGTGTGCAAAGGTTGTTGCGGGTTCGTCCGGTTTTTTCCTGACGCCCACAAAAGCTTATACATGCCCGGCTGAAGGGTAAATGAAGGAAATATCCATTTGAACGGTTCCGCTTCGTCATCGCTCAGTCCAAATCCATCAAGATTAATAGCAACTGCTCCCGTATTATAGATTTCAATCCAATCACTATCATTACCATCTTCATCCAAAATGGTGGTGGCGTTTGATGACATGATTTCATTGATCAATACTTGTTGTGAAGACACCGGCTTATACCACAAGGTAATGACAGCTATCAGAATAAATACTAAGTTGTATTTCACTATGAAAGTTTTTTTTGAAGGATGTAAAGGTACAACCTTTGTTATTGAATGCCCCCCCGAAATGTATATGCAATCACGTGGCTTTCTTAAAAGAACGATCAGGAATGACGAGTTTAATTTTTCGCAAGTATTTTAAATTTCACATTTACAACCACATAAAATCTATTTATGTTAAAAAAATGTTAAAATACGGAATTTGTGGAATAGAATTTGCAATTGAGTATATTTGCCCGAAATGTCCTTAAACAAATCGATTGGATCTTTATGGTGGAGTCAGTTACACTTGAGAGTCGGCGACTATTGTTAATCAATCCAAAAAACTCATACCGTAAAGGCATATATAACTCATCTGAATATAGTGTACCTCCTATAAATCTGGGCATTATTGCTGCTTTGACTCCAGCACACTGGCAGGTGGAGATACTGGACGAAAACTTCGAGGCTTTTACCTACCGGGAAGCAGATCTGGTTGGACTAACAGCATTAACCTCACAGGTTAACAGAGCATATGAAATTGCAGGTATTTACAGGGAAAGAGGTATTAAAACAGTTCTTGGCGGAATCCATGCAAGCATGATACCAATTGAGGCTGCTCATTATGTTGATACAGTCGTTGAGGGAGAGGGCGAGAGTGTGTGGGCAGGACTAATCCATGATTTTGAAAACAACAACCTGAAAAAGCATTACAAGGGTGAGTTATTGCCCATGGTTGATTCTCCCTTTCAGCGTTTGGATTTGTACCACAGAGGATATGCATTGGGCGCGGTACAAACGACACGCGGCTGTCCCATGAAATGCGATTTCTGCAGTGTACATGCGATAAACGGCCGTAAATACCGGCATAGAAATCTTGCAGATGTAGTATCAGAGTTCGGCGATATACCACAGAACAGAGTGTATATAGTTGATGATGATTTCTACGGTTATACCCGAAAAAGTGCCGAAAGAGCCTCGGAAATTTGCAGTAAGATTATTGCAGAGAATGTGAAAAAAGAATGGTACACCTTCACTTCAATGCACATTGCCGAAGATGAAAGCACTTTAAGGCTTATGGCGGATGCTGGTTGCAGGGTTGTTTTGCTTGGAATCGAATCAGAAATTGTTGATCAGCTGCAGGCATCAGGGAAGAAAACGAATCTCAGAATAGGTACTGATAACTATGAAAAAGTTTTCAGTGCTTTTCATCGAAATGGAATTGCTGTATTGGGCAGTTTTATTTTCGGGCTTGATTCGGACACACCTGAATCAATAAACAGGAGGGTTGATTACTACATTAATTCAGGGGTAGATTGCATTCAGGCAGGCATACTTACTCCCCTGCCCGGAACCGGAACCTATTATCAATTGCTTAAAGAAAACCGTATCACCCATACCAATTATCCCGCCGACTGGGAGCATTACACCTTTTTTAATACCGTAATAGAGCCACTGAATATGAGTTCTGCTCAGTTGAGAGATATAATGTATGAAGCCTGGGAAAAAATTTATGACATCAAAGTTATGAAGAAGAAATATCTTCAAACATTAAAGCGAACAGGGAACCCAAAAGCAGCGGCATGGGCACTTCATGCAAACGTTGGTTACCGCAACACAGCTTTTGAAGGCACAAAAGAAATGATTGATTTTACAGAGATTTATAAAAGTATCACGGGTATTGCACTTGACAAAAACCTAAACCTGAAAGATGCTTAAGATCTTTCAGGTCAGGTTAAACGCAATGATCATCAAAGACTGGAATATATTATTTTATGGAGCAATTCTTTCTCGACCACATTCTTTCATTCTACAAGTCGTAGCAGGCAATGGTTTTCTTCGAAACGCGGTGAAAGATACGGCCTGTCTCGGAATCGACTTCGTAAATGGGTTTTGAGTCGTTTAGTATGATCTCTCCTTCAGTTTGCCCGGTTAATTTATTCATTTTCAATATACCTACTCCTTTGGAATCGTCATCACCAACCCGGGTTAGGATATACGCAAATAATTCGTCATTTTTGGTAGCTTTTTTATACGATTTTGAAGCATCAATCTTACTGATTCCATTGGTAAAGTCTTCCCAGGCTTTTCGTTCATTGCCATATTGTCTTCCTAATGACGTATGGTTTCCTGCAAGTCCTTGCTGATAAGCATTTGCAGACGCCATTGCCGTTCCTGCAACCATCATGGTTGTTTTCAGTATCTTGGTTGCCACCACCATACCATGGCCTGGTGCACGGTAGAAGTTCTGGTATTTGATTGTTCCGGTCTGATCAACCAGCCAATGGTTTTGTGACGAGGAAATTACAATACCCTGTTCATAAGCTTCAATGGTTTCGGGTTTTTCATCGCCTTTGAATTTGATGTTTTTGGCCAATAGGGTTTGTGAAAAATCAGTAAGATCAATTTTATACAGGTCATTATCGGACAATACGACGAGTGTCGTAAAACTGGCCTGAGTTGTTGCAATGATATTGGGCAGATTTTTTTTCCAAAATTCTTCTCCCCGGTA
Source organism: Bacteroidales bacterium (assembly GCA_024710405.1). Classification (GTDB taxonomy): domain Bacteria; phylum Bacteroidota; class Bacteroidia; order Bacteroidales; family F082; genus UBA6192. Next base: position 138,334 of record JANJUV010000020.1, on the reverse strand, counting down.
ATCCACAGCGCCAAGGGAGTTCTTTTCGTCATAATAAATGATTCCTTTGTCGGTTACCTGATCAATCCTGATTCCTTTGACTTTTTTACTCCACTTTTCGGCCCCCGTAGTTCCATCCAGAAGGGTCAGATATTTTTCTCTGGCAGCAACAAGTATTCCATCAGTTCCCATATCGACAACATCACCTTCCAGTTTGCGGGCTTTCCATTTTTCGGCTCCTGTTTCGAAATCAAACAACACAAAATTTTTCTCATCCGACATTACAAGTCCATTGCGTGTGGCAGTTAGCTCGGGTTCGCCTTTTGCCTTAAATTCATGATTCCATCGTTGTTTCCCATTGGACAGATCAATGGCCACAATACTCGCTTTTTTTCCAAGAATACCGAAAACATATGCGGTTTTTTCGTCAAGGTCATAGGTCACTTGCTTGATCTCATCTTTTTTATCGCTTCCCAATATAGTTTTCCAGGAAACTTCACCCGTACGGGGTTCAAGCTTCACAAGCAGCTGTTTGTTAAAATACAACAGGTTATTGTCTTTAAGGGTATATGGAAGAAATTCTCCGGCTATGCCCTCTGTCTTCCAGAGCTCCTCTCCCGTTTTAAGATCAATAGCTTTTTTGAAATGATGGTGTGGCTTTCCTTTTTGGGCCGCATCTACATAATCTATCTGCAGAATGATCAACCCAAGTTCAGGAAGAACACCAGAACCACCAAAGTTGAATTGATAAGCAGTTTTGCCTAATACCTTAAACGATGGAGCACCCAGCTCTGCCGGATGGAAGACAACATTTCCCGTTTTTGTGTTGATGACAATGAAGTTCTTCATCATCGCATTATCGCTGAATTTTATTGAAATGTAGTCAATTAGCTCAGGATTTATGTTTCCTAGCGGGGTAATAAACTGATCACTGTAGTCTAGTTTTTTGCCATCTGCTCCCCGAACGGAAGAAACTTCACGCATGATCTTTTCTTCGCTCCAGATAATCTTTCCGGTCGCAGGATCAATTCCATGCAGACCACAGTCGCTTGTACCCATAAGCAGAATGCCGTTGGGCATTAGCTTGGTCCATTCAATAGTTTTTTCGAAATCCGCTGTCCAGCGGGGTGTGGTTTGAGCAATGATACTACTACACATGAGCACCAATATCATTGCCAGGCTGAGGTTTTTTTTGAGGTTGTTCATGACAGGTTTTTTTTGTTTAGACAGGAATACTTATAAAGAGATGTGTGCAAAAAAACCTGTTTAGTTTCAGTAAATCAATCAGGTAATTATTGGGTTCACATACGTATAATACCGTAGATTATTAAGAATTATTTAAGCATTAATCAACCCAATGCCTGCAGAAGTGATTATATTGCCGTTTACTATGAATCAAAAAGCCCTGTCGATAACAGGGGGCAGAAATGGTTTGCCTGCCCGATTGATGCACGTGCCTGTAACTTTAGCGGAGAGCATTAATTTGTTATCACTGATCCGATGAATCAGTTGATTAAATCCGAAGCGCAAAGCGGAAATCCTTTCTGTGTCGCAACTTACCGTGAAAAGATCACCGCTTTTCAGGGGCATGTGGTAATCCATTTCGATTCGTTTAACCACTAAAATAATCCCGTCGATAGTAAGAGTAGAAAAGTCAAGCCCGATGTGTTTCAGGTATTCATGACGGGCATGCTCGAGATAATGCTGATAATTGGCGTTATTAACAACACCCTGCATGTCGCATTCATAATCACGCACTTTGAGTTCTATCCTGAACGTTTTGTCCATTTCGTTACATTTGTGCAAACTTAGCAAATATCCTGACAATATTTTAATGAATTCCGAATCAGACAATTGCACGAAATGGCTTGGTTTGCTTTCCGGACCGCTTACGCGTCGGGCATCTGAAAAACTGGCAATGAATGCAGTGGAACAGCCTCAGTCAATTGAATGCTTGTTTTCAGTTGTTCGCACAGCAGATCAGGTCAAGGCTTCTCGGGCATCATGGGTTTTGGGTCATCTCTGGGATATCAGTCCCACATCACTTGCGCTTTATATGGATGATGTTGTTGATATTATCATTGGCACGGCTCACGAAAGTGTCAGGCGTAATTTTTTAAGGATAGTTGCTGATTCTGAACCCGAAACATCTGTTTTAATGGCTTTGTTTGAGCATTGCATTGGGTGTATGATTTCGGAACGACATGCCGTTGCTGTACGCTGCAATGCCATGCAGATACTATATCTTACCTGCAAAAAGGAACCGGATTTGTCCCGTGAAGTGAAAACCTATATCGAATCGTGCATTGGTTTTGGTTCAGCAGCTTTCAAAGCCAGAGGCAAGGCTATTGTGAAGCAGTTGTCCTTGCTTGAACAAAATGAATTAGCCGAAAATATTTAGTGTATTAATTTTCATTCATCCTGTTGCGAAGGTCAGCAACCAGTCTGGCAGAAGCTTTTTCCAGCAGTTTGATTACCAAAAGGAAGCCCTCCTCACCACCATAATAAGGATCAGGTATATAGCTATAACCTGAACCGGCAATAAAATCACTGATATGTACGATTTTCTCTGACTCTTCAATTGTCTTGGCCTGTTCTTTCAGATCATAGAAATTACTGTCATCCATGGGGACAATAATATCAAATTGGTCGAAATCGGAAGATCGCCTGAACGGACGCGAAATGCTGGTGATTTCATAACCGTGTTTCCGGGCATGGGCACGCATGCGCGAATCGGCTTTCTCTCCCTCGTGCCAGCCTGAGGTGCCCGCCGAATCAACAAACACGGGCAGGCCTTCCTTTTCGGCGAATGATTTAAAAATGGCTTCTGCAGCAGGCGAGCGACATATATTGCCCAGACAAACAAACAATATCCTGAAGATTTTCTTGTGATTGTGCATGGCACAAAAATAATGGATATTGATCACGAAATGCTCATTTTGTTTCTGTTCGTGCAGATTTCCTGTGGGATTTATATTGCAGGATAATCATTACTTTTGCGCCTTGTTCATTCAGCCTTCTTAGCTCAGTCGGTAGAGCAGCTCACTCGTAATGAGCAGGTCGCGGGTTCGAGTCCCGTGGAAGGCTCATAAAAAAGCCTGACAATCATCGCTATCGTCAGGCTTTTTTTGTGAGGTCTCGAGCGGAGTCGAACCGCTGTACACGGTTTTGCAGACCGCTGCCTAGCCACTCGGCCACGAGACCAATACAGGGGTGCAAAGATAATCTATTTGGATAAATTGGCAAAATTGTCCTTCAATCCTTTACCTGCTGAAAATTCTTCAAGACATTCAGGGCACAAACAACTGTTGTATGTGTCATGAAGCTTGTCCAAAACAGAAAGTTCAATACTAACTCCATAGCACCAGCAGTGCGACGATTTGCTGCAATGAAATGAAGCGCCGCAGCGCGGACATCGCTCGGGTTCAATAATTTTCATAACTATCCTTTAAGAGTGACACTTACAAAATCCATTTTACCTCCAAGGGGTGGGTTCATCTTTTTGACCTTCACTTCGACCTGTGCAACCTGAGGAAAACATGCTTTGACTTCATCAATAATCCTCCGGCCAACATGCTCCAGAAGATTGGATTTTATTGCCATTTGTTTTTTGACGATCTGGTAAACCTCCATATAGTTAACAGTTTTGGAGAGTTCATCACTCACTTCTGCTTCATTGGTGTTGGTTTCCAGATACAGGTCGAGCACAAACCGCGTTCCGATAATGTTTTCTTCAGGAAAGCAACCGTGATAAGCAAAAAACTCCATTCCTTCGATTGAAATTGTTGTCATAGTAAACGATACGTTTTTAAATGTACTTACCCGAGTATGGTTATTCCTTTTTGCAACCTTGCCGTTGTTTCCTTGCGACCCACAAGATGCATGATGTCTGACAGATGCGGGCCTTTAGATGTACCCACCAGAAGCAAACGGATAGCATTCATGACTGCACCTGTGTTGTAGCCTTTTTGGATAATCCATTCTTTAATGGCCATATCGATGGCCGATGGCTCAAATGGATCAATCTCATCCAGAATCGAAACAATTTCACGTATCTGTCCGGCTGTTTCGGGTTTCCATCGTTTTTGCACCACTTGTTCGTCAAACGACTCAGGGGCTTCGAAAAAGAAATAACACTCATTCCATATCTCATGCACAAAATTTACTCTGTCGCGAACAAGATTAACAACGCGAAAAACATAATCTTCACTTGTGTTGATTCCTTTTTGCTTCAGAATGGCATGAAACAAATGGCTTATTTCTTCAGCCGATTTTTTCAGAAGATATTGATGATTAAACCATTTGGTTTTATCGGGATCAAACTTGGCTCCCGATTTGTTAACCCGTTCCAATGAGAATGCTTCGGTTAATTCATCAATGCTGAACAATTCCTGCTCTGTTCCGGGATTCCAACCCAGAAAGGCCAGCATATTGATGAAGGCTTCGGGAAAATATCCTGATTCACGGTAGCCACTCGAAACTTCATTGCTCACAGGGTCAACCCAGCGAAGCGGAAATACCGGAAACCCAAGCCTGTCCCCATCCCTTTTGCTCAACTTTCCGTTTCCATCAGGCTTCAGTAATAGCGGAAGATGCGCAAAAACAGGAGGTTGCCAGCCGAATGCCTCGTAAAGCAGCACATGTAGCGGAAGCGAAGGAAGCCATTCCTCACCTCTGATTACATGTGAAATGCCCATCAGATGGTCATCAACAATATTCGCAAGGTGATAAGTAGGCAGACCATCTGATTTGAACAGTACTTTGTCGTCGAGGGTTTCGGTTTTTACAACAACAGTTCCTCTGACGATGTCCTGCATCACTACTTCAGAATGTTCCGGAGTTTTAAACCGGATAACATAAGGCTGTCCACTACTGATTGAATTTTCAGTTTCATTCTTCGAATAACTGAGGCTGTTTTTCAGGTGCAAACGGGTTTCAAAATTGTAAACAAAGGGCTTGTGTCCCGACTCCGCCTGTTTCCTTAAGTTTTCCAAATCCTCAGGGGTGTCAAATGCGTAATAAGCATGACCCTTTTCAATCAACTCAAGAGCATATTGGTGGTATATTTCTTTTCGTTCGCTTTGGCGGTAAGGGGCATGAGGTCCTCCTTCCCTGACACCTTCATCAATATGTATCCCAGACCATTCCAACGATTCCATGATATATTCTTCAGCACCGGGAACATAGCGCGACTGGTCAGTGTCTTCTATACGGAGAATCATTGTGCCCTTATGTTTACGGGCAAAAAGATAATTGTATAATGCAGTCCTAACACCGCCAATATGTAACGGACCTGTGGGACTGGGTGCAAAACGAACACGAACATTATTCATGTAGCAAAAATTTGGGCAAAGATAAACAACGTCAGGCTAACAATCCGGATCTAATCAATTACACCAGTGGCTAACTTCTAACCAGAGGAATAGCATAACAATCAGCTTGCACTGCCCTTGCGATCCATAACCATGTTAAGAATAATGATGGAGCCTAAACGAATAATTAAAATGAATTGTCGGAGGGTTTAAGTAATGTCTATAAAACCACCAGGCGTCTTATAGACCTTTGGTTGCCATGGGAAATTACCACAGCATAAACTCCAGATGCCCAACCTGATATCATTAATTGGTAATTATTCCCCTCAAAATTGCCACTGGCCACTTCTGTTCCTGACTGATTGAAAACAGTGTATTGCGTTGAGCCGGATTGGAAAAATGGCAGCGACACAGAAACCATCTCATTGGCAGGGTTCGGATAAATGCTGAAGAATCCGGGTGTGCGCTCTTCTGGATTGCCGACGATCAGGCTGTTAACTTTTTCAAATGTATAGTTCAGTGGGTCAACCGTAATGCCAACTACTTCTTTATCAACAGGAATGTTGAATGTTTTGATCTTCTCATCCTGATGCAAACGGATAATTTCGTGAGTGTTGTCGCTGAAGTTGAGCCTATAATCCATATGCATATCAAAGAATGGTGTTACCGAAGTCGACGTTGACTGTGTACTGATCAGTACCAATTCGCTTCCTTGCATATACCATATAAAGTCATAAAGCGGATAGCCTTCGCCATAATACCATTGATCAAAGAAGTATTCAAAATCCATTCCTGTTACCTGTTCGGCAACAAGCCTGAAATCCTCCCCTGTTGCAGATGTGTCGGCATATTGGGTCTGAAATGTTCTGAGCATATCAAAGAATAGTTCATCATCATTGATCTCATGCCTTAACACGTGGAGAATAGAAGCGCCTTTGTCGTAAGAAAGCCTTCCGTTGAATATCCTCCAGATATTGTCTTCGGTAATTTCTGACGGCGGAATATACACACTGCCGCCGGGCTGGCTCATTACATTGTTTTGGGTGTTGATGATAAATGTTTGAGCCGTATTCCAGTCGTTTATAAATTCATGAGCGAGATAGGTCGAGTAAGTTGCAAATCCTTCGTTTATCCATATGTCGCTCCAGGTGGCGCAGGTAACATTGTCGCCAAACCACATGTGCCCTAATTCGTGCGAAACCAGAGTAAAAGACCAGCCACCCATAGTGCTCATCGTCTGGTGCTCCATACCTCCTCCAAGCTGGGTTATACAATGACCGTATTTTTCGTCTTTAAACGGATACATCGTATAAAGATCGCTGAACACTTCTATCATTGGAGCTGTTACATCTATATTGGACTTGTATTGTGGCAGATATGAAGGGTGGTTGTAAATGAAATTCTGGATCAGGATGGAGTCACCATCAAGGCCTTCGGGCTTTGAATAGAGGTTATATTCCTGATAATCACTTACAGCGAATGAAACAAGATAATAAACAATAGGATATTTTGATTTCCACTCATAACGTAGCTGGCCGTCGCCTACATCTGTAATCTGTGTGAGCAACCCCTGTGATCCTGCCATGGTATTGGCAGGAGTCGTCAAAAATACCCACACTGAATCAGCCTTGTCTGTGAGCACTTGTTTTGTAGGCCACCATTGTTTGGCATTAAAAGGCTCAGATAGTGACCAGGTTACCTGCTTGTCCCATTGCTGCGAAGTAGCATTGGTGACCCCGGAGAAAAAACCTCCAGTTGGAGGTGTGCCGCCATAGCTGATCTCTGCAACAAAATTATCACCGGTAGTCAGAGAAGGCACAACCGTTAACAACACATTATCACCTTGCCTGTTCCATGTTGTGTACACCTGACCGTTAAACACAATCTGACTGATGGTCATTTGTGTAACCAACTCAAAAGCAAATACACTAAAATCTTCAGCAATAACATCAGCATGAATCGTAACTTTTCCGTTTACACTGGTATTCAGGTTGGTGACTGCGATGTCGAGGAAATAGAACTTAACGTCATAGTCATGTACGAGTGGGCTTTGCCAGTCGTTGCGATATGCAAAACGTTCAATTATGTGATTTTCCGGGTAATGTCTGCAATAGCGGTCATGGACATGTTCATCGGGTTGTTGCGCAAATATTGGGTAAACCAGCAACAGCAGAGAAAAAAGGGCAATAAGATGTTTCATTAGTGATCGTCTGTTTAATGTTTAAGGAGTTGGTGCAAATGCCTAAGATGTATCTTTGTGGCCAAAAATAAACTTTTTTATGTATCGTTTTGTTTTAGAACTGACTGTATAGCGTGTTTTATGGGAAGTGACTATCTGGCTTTGTTGGGCAACATTGAGAAGTTTGCCAGAAAATACTATGTGAACGAACTGATTAAAGGGTTGATATATAGTGTATTTCTGCTGTGTTTATTATTTCTTCTGTTCAACAGTATCGAGTATTTTGCCTATTTTGAATCAGGTGTCAGATTTTTCATGTTTTACGCTTATATCAGCATTTTCTTGTTTGTTTTGGTGAAATTTATTCTGATTCCAGTTGCTCATTTGATCCGTTTCAGGAAAACCATGCCGCATGAAACAGCCGCACGAATTATTGGCAAACACTTTCCTGAGGTTGATGACAAATTATTGAACACCCTTCAGCTTCAGCGAATGGGTGAAGGCAATGCAGGATCAATCGCGCTTCTTGAGGCCGGAATCAGTCAGAAAATCCGCCAACTGAGCCCGCTCCCCTTTTCCAATGCAGTTTCCTTCAGTAAAAACCTGCGAAAATTGAGATTTGCTTTTATCCCTGTTCTATTGCTTATGGCACTTATTGTAGTATCCCCCTCTTTTGTGATGGAACCTTCGTTCAGAATAATAAGTTACAACCAGCATTTCAACAAGCCCCTACCCTATCAGATTGATATAGAAAACGAGTTTTTGACCGTTGTGCAGCAGTCCGACTTCAGGTTGTGGGTGAGTGTTACCGGAGAAGAGCTTCCTGCAAGTTTATCCATCAGAGCTAACGGATATACGTACAATATGGATAAGACGAGCCATTTCAGGTTTTATTATGATTTTAAAAATGTGCAAGAAAACATTGACTTCAGGATAATAGCCGGAGATGTTGAAACACAACAATATACGCTGACTACGCTGCCTCGGCCGGTGTTGTCGTCCATTGAAGCTGAAGTTGTTTTTCCCGAATACATGAACAGGAAGAACGAATTCTATCGTGATCAGAGTTTTATTAGTCTTCCGGTAGGCTCCAGAGTCCTATGGACACTTCATTTGCGAAATGCAGACAGAGTAATTCTCTCTTCAGCTGATACACAAACTGCTTTCCTGGTTGAAAACGGAAAGGCAGTTACCGAGACTCTGCTGATGGAGAGTAATCAGTTCAAATTCAGACCTGTTAATTCAATGGTTAATCTGGAACAAGATCTGGTAGTTGATCTTGAAGCAGTTGCTGATTTGTATCCTGAAATGGCAGTTTCGATTGTAGCCGAATCCAATTCAGGAAAAGAAAGATTTTTTTCGGGGCTTATCCAGGATGATTACGGTTTCAGCAGATTGAATTTCGTTTATCGCATTGAAAATCCTGAACTAAATGAAGTATCTGATCTTTTTCTTCACCCCATTCAGATTGAAAGAAATAGGCAAAGACAAGATTTTTATTATATGTTAACCGTCGATAGTTTGAACCTGCAAGCAGGTGATAGGCTTACTTATTTCTTTGAAGTTTGGGACAATGACGCCATTTTCGGCCCAAAAAGCAGACGATCATCAGTGTTTGAAATTAACATTCTCTCACAGCAAAAGATTGATTCACTGATCAGAATTCAGGAATCAGAAAAGGAAAACCAGGTCGGGAAACTGCTGAACGAAACCCGCGAGATCAAGAAGGAAATGGATGATTTTCTGAGGGAAATGATGCAAAAAAAGGAGCTGGACTGGAACGACCGTAACCAATTAAAAAACCTCATAGAGCGGCAAAAGGACGTTGAAGAACAATTGAAAGAAATGATGCAGACAAACAAAGAGCTTCAACAGCTTAATGAAGAAAGACGCGATAAGAACAAAGAATTACTAGAAAAACAGAAGAAACTGGATTCGATGCTGGAAGAAATAATGAATGACGAGTTGCGACAGCTGCTCGAAGAACTGCAGAAACTAATGGAAGAGGCAAACAAGGAGCAGGTCAGGGAAATGCTCAATCAGATGAAGATGAATAATGAGCAGTTTGAAAGAACGCTTGACCGTAATCTTTCGTTACTAAAACAATTGCAGTTTGAGATGGAGATGCAGCGATTGATTTCGCAGTTGAATGAAATGGCGGATGAATTAAATAAAGAGGCAGGAAAGGAGTCAGCAACACATGCTGAAAAGAAAGAGAGCATTGAAAAGATGGAGGAGATAAAAGATCAGTTCGATAAGTTTTCAGGAGAACTGGATAGTTTACGTAAGAAGAATCAGGAATTGGATAAACCTTTTGAATTGCAGGAAACAAAAGAACAGGAATTAGATATAAAGAACGATCTGAATAAAGCGCTAGAGCAGCACAATAAGCAACAACAGAGTGCAGCAGGAAAAAAGAAGACTGAAGCCTCCTCAAAGATGAGCAAGCTTAGCCTCGACTTGCAAAACATGATGAAAAAGGAGAATGTAAAACGCAAGGCAGAAGATGCACGAACGCTCAGAATATTGCTCCAAAATGTGCTCAGGGCCAGTCTGAATCAGGAATCCCTGATGCACAAACTTGAGGCTTTACGGCGCGATGATCCTGCCTATATTGAAATCATACGTGATCAGAGTAACCTTCGGGAGAGTTTTGGAATCATTGAAGATTCATTAACCGCCTTAGCAAAACGACAGCCGGAGATTGAAACTTTTGTTTTTTCAGAGGTTGAACAGATAAACCGGAGAATGAATAATGCGCTTGAAAATATGCAGGATCGCAGAACCGCTAATACGCTCTCCGAAATGCAGTTTTCGATGATGTCGTTGAATAATTTGGGACTGATGCTTTCTGAGGCGCTAAATAAAATGGAGCAGAGTATGGGTATGCCTAATCCAATGCAGGGCGAGCAGGATAGTCAGGAAGGACAGAGCGGAAGCGAAAGCCTCTCGAATATGAAGGACCTGCAGCGCGCTCTGGGCGAACAACTTAAAGAAGGTATTGAGCGTATGAAAGGAAAGCAGGGTAGTAAGGAGGGCGAAAGCAGTCAGAGCGAAGATTTAGCCCGAATGGCTGCACAACAGGAAGCATTGAGAAATCAGATGCAGCAACTCATGGATGAGTTTAAATATCAAGGAGTTAACGGTGATGCATTGAGTGAGATTTTGCAGGATATGGCGAAGCTTGAAGAAGATCTGGTGAACAAGCGTTTGACGGATAACCTTTTAAAAAGGAACGAGGATATAACAATACGTTTACTGAAAGCTGAGAATGCCCAGCGGGAAAGAGAGTTAAAAGAGGAAAGGGAGTCAAAGCGTCCTAAAGAGTTTATGAAAAGTAACCCTACCGGAATTATAGAGTATAATGAGATAATCAAACGACAGGAAGATGCCTTGAAGCTGTCACCAATTGTTGTAAAGCCTTACTACAGGCAGAAAATTAATGAGTACATGCTCCAATCAAAAACTGAAGCCGGTTATGAATAGAATTAATCTGATTATAAGAAATGAGGACTTCCACAAGCTGGAACAGTTTGTGGAACAAGTAGTTGATTTATCTGGAATTGAGAATACATATTACAGCAATATTGCTTCAGCCACCGGATTAGTGTATGATTTGCTTTGCAACAAAGTGGCCGGAATCGGTTTGTTGGTTGAAGCTACCTCAGCAGATAGCGGTCTTTACTTGGAATTTCTAATTACTGATGAGGACAATAACACCCAAATGAAGAAATCGCTGGATTTCGCAGATATAATCGGTTCAGAATTGTTTGTATTGCAAACCTTAAGTGATTTATGTGTTGTTGATGAGCGATCAGACAAGCTAACCTTGTTATTCAACACTACTGCACAGTTTGGCATAAAAGCCAGACGCCGTGCAAAACTTTTATCGCAGTATTTTGCCTGCCAGAAACGAATAGCAGATCATTTAAAATGCTGAAGATCAACAAAATATATTGGCTAACAGATGTTCCGGATGTTGCTATTTCCAGTGATTGGATCAATAGTGTCATTAATAAGAACGGGAAGAAGCTGGCAAGAATCGATATTGTATTTTGCAATGATGAGTTTTTATTGCAGATGAATCGTGACTACCTGCAGCACGACTACTACACAGACATCATCACATTTGATCAATCAGAACAGGAAGGTTTTGTTTCAGGCGACATATACATCAGCCTCGATAGAATATTAGAAAATGCACTTGAAGCGAACACAAGTTTTGAAAATGAGTTACATAGAGTTGTTATACATGGTGTTCTGCATTTGTTGGGTTTTAATGACAGTACTTCGAGCGAAAGGAATGAAATGAGGTCAATGGAAGATGCTTCTCTGCAAATTCTGGGTATTACTAACTAATAACGTGACAGTTAAGCAAATGGTTTCACGTGAAACAATCAAAAGGATTAATGTTTGAGAAATATGATATAATTGTCGTTGGTGCCGGACATTCAGGTTCCGAGGCTGCTGCCGCTGCCGCCAATATGGGATCGAAAACACTGCTGATCACAATGAATCTGCAAACAATTGCTCAGATGTCATGTAATCCGGCTATGGGTGGCATTGCCAAGGGACAGATAGTTCGAGAGCTCGATGCGCTGGGAGGCTATTCAGGTCTTGTTACCGACAGAACCATGATACAGTTCAGGATGCTCAACAAAAGTAAAGGACCTGCAATGTGGAGTCCACGTGCGCAAAGTGACCGTATGTTGTTTGCTGCTGAATGGCGACGCATGCTTGAATCAACCCCAAACCTTGATTTTTGGCAGGATACTGTAGTTGGTTTGATAATCAGCAATGGGAAAGTTCGTGGTGTGCTGACAGGAATGGGCATGAAAATCGAATCAGAGGCGGTGATACTGACCAATGGGACTTTTCTGAATGGATTGATCCATATTGGTGAAAAGACGTTTGGCGGAGGCCGGATGGGAGATAAAGCGAGCACAGGAATAACCGAGCAGCTCACAGACTATGGATTCCTTGCCAGCAGGATGAAAACAGGAACACCAGTCAGGGTAGATGGACGTACAATTGATTTTTCAAAGATGGAAGAGCAGAAAGGAGATGAGCGTCCATCCAATTTTTCCTATCTCGAAAACACTCCTTTGAACAACCAAAGGAGCTGCTATATCACTTATACATCCAAACAGGTACATAATATTTTGAGGGAGGGGTTTCATCTTTCACCTATGTTTTCAGGAAGAATAGAAGGCGTTGGCCCAAGATATTGCCCGAGTATCGAAGACAAAATCGAGAGGTTTTCATCAAAAGATGCTCATCAGCTGTTTGTGGAACCAGAAGGTTGGAATACAATTGAATATTATGTAAACGGTTTTAGTTCCTCCCTTCCTGATTATGTACAATACAAAGCATTAAGAGAAATACCGGGTTTTGAACACGCGAAAATATTCCGACCGGGTTATGCTATCGAGTATGATTATTTTCCACCGGAGCAATTGAAATATACGTTAGAAACCAAACTTGTAGAAAACTTGTATTTCGCCGGACAGATTAACGGAACAACAGGTTATGAAGAAGCCGCGGCCCAGGGTTTAATGGCCGGAATCAATGCCGCGCTGAAAGTGCAGGATAAGGGCAGTTTCACCTTGGGACGTGACGAAGCATATATTGGTGTATTGATCGATGATCTAATTACGAAAGGTGTTGATGAGCCCTACAGAATGTTTACAAGCAGGGCTGAATTCCGGATTTTACTGCGACAAGACAATGCAGACTTCAGGTTAACGCCATTAGCAGCAAGGATAGGATTAGCCACGGCAGAAAGAGTAACCGTTTATAAACGTAAACTTGCCATGACGCAGAGTTTAAAGGAGTTTCTGAAAAGCACAAGCATTTCTCCTGAAGTTATTAATCCTATACTTAGTGAGCTTCAAACTGCTCCAATCAGTCAAAGAATCAAGATTTCCGGATTGTTGCTTCGGCCACAGGTTTCAATACACAACATTTGGCATATTATTGAACATGACTTCAAAGCAAAATATGGCTTTGACGAAATTTCGGATGAAGTTTTGGAGTCCGTTGAAATCTCTGTGAAGTATGAAGGATACATTATCAAGGAAGCCGAAATGGCAGACAAACTCAAGAGAATCGAAGAAGTTAAGCTAAAACCGGATTTTGATTATCATAGCCTACAATCTTTATCCTGGGAGGCTCGTGAGAAACTATCCAGAATAAAGCCTGAAACCCTTGGTCAGGCTAGCAGGATAAGTGGTGTATCCCCATCAGACGTTTCTGTATTGGCCGTATTTTTAGGACGTTAACATAATGTTTCACGTGAAACAAAACTAAATGAATAAGCATTTGAGATGCCCTTTGTGTGCACACGAAAACCTTACTTTCAAATTTTCAACAAAGGACTATTTTCTTACAGGTGAAGAATTTGATGTGCATCAATGCGGTTTTTGTGGATTGCAAATCACCAATCCCTTTCCCGATGACCTTGCATCTATTGCCTATTATCAATCCCAAAACTATTATTCTCATCCGGGCAAAAGCCTGAACCCTTTGGCTCTTATATATCAATTGATCAGAAGGTGGAATGTTGCCTCCAAAACCCGATTGCTAAAGAAGTATTGTGACTCTGGTAATATTCTTGATATTGGGGCTGGCTCAGGCTCCTTTTTAGAATCATGCCAGAATGCCGGATTTTCGGTCATGGGTATAGAAAAAGATCAGAATGCCAGAAATTATTGTTCCACTAGATTGGGTTTACATGTTATTTCGCCTGAGCATGATTCCCAAATAGATGAGAGCTCTCAGGATGCTATTACACTATGGCATGTGTTGGAGCATATTCATGATTTACATGATAACATAGAAAAAATAAAGTTGTGGATGAAGCCCGGGGCTTATCTGGTGTTGGCCTTGCCCAATCCCGAATCGCCCGACGCTTTGTTTTATGGTAAGTATTGGGCTGGTTGGGATGTGCCTCGTCATCTATACCATTTTTCTTCTGATACAATGAGGTTTCTCGGAAAAAGGAATAATCTCCGGCTGGTCAATATTGTTCCAATGCGGTGGGATGCTTTTTATGTGAGCATACTAAGCGAACAATACAGGGGAAAATCACTTACAGCCCTCCGGGGACTGTACCACGGACTTAAATCCAACTTCAAGGCCGAATCATGTGGAAATTTTTCAAGCCTTATTTATGTGTTCCAAAAACCCGAGAACTAATTATGGCTTAGAATAAACCTGAAAACTGAAATACAATTTGTTGTTTACGTTTGTTTTACTATATATCAGAATTGCTTACTTTGGTCTTTAATTTAGGGCTAAGATTATTGATCAAATTTTTTCCAGGAACATAATGTTTGCTAATACGTTATGCCAAAGAAATACCTGACACTGGTTAATCGACACGTTTTGTACGTGATGATGCTCGCTTTAGCGATCATATTAATCAACACGATGGCGAACAGATACTATTCAGTAGAGAATTCTGCTGAACGGTTTCAGAATGCTTTTCTGGAAATGGAGAGTAAGGGTGAGCATTTTCTTCAGATGTTGTCGGCTTATGGCCCTGAAATTGCCACTTCAGGAGCCTCATCGCTAGAAATGCCCATACAGAAACCTGATAATGCCACATTGTTCATCTATAGATCAGATTCGCTTATCTATTGGTCAGGCAACAGCATTGATATTTCCACGCAAGTGTCAGGTCATGTATCCAATGGAACTTTTCTAAAGCTGAAAAATGGCTATTATTATTTTCAAGTAATTGAAAAACAGCAGTATAGAATGATTCTTGTTGGTTTGATATATGGTAGTTTTCCCTTTGAAAACAGCTTTATAGAGAATGCATTTGCACCTGATTTTCCTACTGATTGGCGTCTTGCAGTTCCTATTGATAAAGATATTTCTTATTCCGTTGTCAATAGTATGGGTGAAACTGTTTTTTCTGTTTCACCAACGCAAACATCAGCTGTGGATGGTTTTGTTTACTATTTGGTTTTGTTTCTGTTTTCTTTATTGCTTATTAGTATTTATCACCTTGCATATATCGGTTCAGAATTTCTGCTTAAGGCATCATCAAAAATCTCTCAAGGCATTATATTCCTGATGCTTATAGTTGTCATCAGATATTTGTTGTTAATCCTTAGGTGGCCTGATATCATCTTTTTACATGAACTTTTCGGCTCAGCACTGTTAAGTGCCGGAGAATTGATACCCAGCCTGGGCGACCTATGGTTTCATGCCCTTACGCTACTCTATATTTCGGTGGTCTTTTTCAGAAATCCTGCAATAGTTGTAAAAGAAACTATAAGCAGATCATCGCAGATAAGTTATGGTATTGCTCTGTCATTGGTATTGGTCATTATTGGTTCGGGATATCTCGGTTTAATCAAAATCACGATTATAAATTCTTCAATACCTCTTTCGTTTAAGGAGCTGTATTATTTTGATATGATGAGTTATCTTACTTTTCTCATTATTTCACTAATAAGCGTCGCCTTTATTTTCGTGCTTTTGGGTTTGTTCCGAACAGTACGGATGCTGATAGTATCAAGATTTACTTCGGTTGTTGTGCTGTTTCTCTTTCTGGCTGCATATATTGGGTTTGTCGCTTTTGATAACGATGTTTATCATACTGAGTATATCCTGATGATTGTGGCTTATGTATTCCTTTTAATGCCTTTCGCTGCCAGAAAGTTGTTTGTGTACCGAATCGAAAAGGCATTTCTATTGGTTTTTCTATCCGGTGTTCTGGCATTAGTATTTTACCATAGCAATATGTATGTGGCCGATAAAAAGCAAAACCTTATCGCACTGCGTCTGGCTGAGGACTCTGATCCGCTGTTTGAGTTTTTATATGACGAAGTCAGCAATACATTAGAAAAAGATTCAGCATTTTTCACTCTCGTATTGCACGGAGATACTACTGATCAAAATTTAAATGAAAAGGTATATGATTATCTGAAGGAGAACTATTTTTTTGGTTATTTCAATAAGTTTAATATCAATATTGTCATTTGTCAGCCTGAAGAGTTATTGTTTGTAAGGCCGGGTGATTTTTACATTGGCTGTAACGAATATTTTGATGAATTAATCAAGAATGACTCCCTTAGCATCCAGAACAAGGCCAATAAACTTTTTTTGATTCACGATTATGCCCAGCAGACATATTACTTAGGACGCATTGATCTTAATCGTCTTTTAAATGATTCAACACGCACATATCCAACTTATTATATTGAGTTTTACAATAGATTTCTTCCTGAAGGAATCGGATATCCCGAATTGCTTATTGATGAGGAGAATGATCGGTCAAAAGACCTTTCAACCTATTCATTTGCGCGTTATGTTGACGGAATTCTTGCATATAAATTCGGAAATTATCTATATTCGAACCAATTAGAGGCTGAATTGCTGAGTAGTCCTTACTTCTTCGAAGAAGACAATTATAGGCATCTTTTATATCCTGTAAATGATGATATAATTTTACTCATTAGTCGCAAAGGTAAAGGCCTGATCGATATGGTGGCTCCCTTTTCCTATTTTGCAGTTTTCATTGGTTTGTTAATGATAATTGTATTCGCTTTTTTGGGAAAGAATGATCGAAAATCACCTTTCCTGTTTAATTTCAGGATTAAGCTGCAGATACTTTTGGTTTCATCGCTAATCTTGTCATTTTTTATTGTTGCTGCCGTTTCATTTAACTACATCAAATCGTTTTATCAGCTTAGGACAAATGAAATGTTAAAAGAAAAAACACAGAGCATTCTTATTGAACTTGAACACAAACTGAAAGGATCTGATTTCAACGGTCCTGATATAGAACAATATCTATATCAACTACTAACGAAGTTTTCAGCAGTGTTTTTTACAGATATTAATCTATATGATCTGAGAGGAAGACTAATTGCCAGCAGCAGGCCCGAAATATTCGACAAAGGCTTGATTTCTGAGCTGATGAACCGAGAAGCTTTTGAACAACTTACCCGAAACGGAAAAATCTATTTCATACACAACGAAATGATTGGTTCGGGAAAATACCTGTCATCATACATTCCATTCAGAAATGAAGATGGGGTTCCTGTGGCTTTTCTGAACCTGCCCTATTTTGCCAAAGAAACCGAACTGAGGGAGGAAATCTCCTCCTTTCTGCTGACATTTCTGAATATTCTGTTTATGCTGACCGCTTTGTCAATCTGGCTGGCGCTTGTATTATCACGTCGAATGACAAGTCCCCTGATCATGATTCAGGAAAAAATGCAGCGCCTGGCGGTAGGACGACCAAATGAAAAACTGGTATACACCCAGCAGGATGAAATCGGACAGTTAGTCCGCCAATACAACCAACTGATAGATCAGCTCGAGGAAAGTGCCTCATTGCTGGCCCGCTCCGAAAGAGAAAGTGCATGGTCAGAAATGGCCAGGCAAGTGGCTCATGAAATTAAGAATCCGCTGACACCAATGCGCCTGAGCGTACAATATCTTAAAAAATCCTGGGACGAGAAAGATCCTGAAATTGGAGAGAAGATCAGTAAAACAACCCAGACGATCGTCGAACAAATCGATGCCTTGAGTGAAATTGCTTCGGCATTTGCTGATTTCGCAAGTATGCCTGCCCAGAAGAACGAGCAGGTGGACGTATCAGAAATAATCAGACATACTATTGATTTGTTTGCTGCACATGAAAACGCAGAGATACTGTTCAGAACCGGCCCGGCAGGAAATTTTGTTGTGATTGCTGACCGTAAAAGCCTGATTCGGGTGTTTAATAATTTGATTAAAAATGCTTTACAAGCAATTGAAGGAGTTGAAAAGGGCAGGGTAGAGGTTAAAATGGGAATTGAATCAGAAATGGTTGTCATCACGGTGATTGATAATGGAAGGGGCATGTCTGACGAACAGGCTTCAAGGGTTTTTACCCCCTATTTTACCACGAAAACCAGCGGAACAGGTATAGGACTGTCAATAGTCAGGAACATCATCAGAACCCTGAAAGGCGATATTCAATTTCAAACACATGAAGGAAAAGGCACTACCTTTACCATTCGATTGCCCAAAAGCGAGATAAATGAATAAGATTTTTATTACCAAAACTATCATTTTGATTAGCTGATATTATGTCCGCAAACCCAATTAAAAGCCTTGCCGGTCAAACGGTTGTATACGGAATGGGGACAATATTACCCAGGCTACTCAATTATTTTATGGTTCCGCTCTATACCAGGGTGTTTGAGCGTGAGGTGTACGGACAGGTTACCGAACTGTATGCTTATGTGGCTTTTCTGATGGTTTTGCTGACCTATGGAATGGAAACGGCATTTTTCAGATATGCCCAGAAGAATGATGCACGCAAGGTTTTTAATGCTGCAATGAGTATTATAACCATCACAAGTGCAGTGTTTTTATTACTTGTATTGTTATTTTATGTTCCGGTATCAGATTGGATGCAGTATGAGGGCAATTCTGAGTATGTTTTGTTCATCGGTTTAATTGTAACACTTGATGTGCTGACCGCCATCCCATTTGCCATGCTGCGCAAACTGAATAAAGCCAGACGTTTTTCGGTGATTAAAATGCTCAACGTTTCAGTGAATATTGGTCTGAACCTCTTGTTTATCATCGTCATGCCCGAAAAATCAGCTGCTATGGCAGAACAGTTGTTTGGTAACGGTCCTGATCTACTCGTGTGGGTCTTCATTTCTAATATTGCTGCCAGTTTTCTAAGCCTGTCCATGTTGGCTCCGTTGTTTCGGACGTTCAATTTTTCTCTGGATCTGACCTTACTCAGACCCATGCTTCACTATGCATTGCCGGTTTTGGTTGTCGGAATCGCAGGTATGGTTAATGAAGTTATTGATAAGATAATCCTGAAATACTTGCTGCCTGAATCTGGTGAAGCAATGGCCCAATTGGGTGTGTATGGCGCCAATTACAAACTTGGTGTTCTGATGACTCTTTTTGTTCAGATGTTCCGTTATGCTTCTGAGCCTTTCTTTTTCGCTGAAGCGGAGAAGCGCAACGCACCACAACTCTTTGCCCGGGTGATGAATTATTTTGTGCTTTCGTGTCTGGTGATTTTTTTGATGGTTGTTTTTTACCTCGATCTCTTTAAGCATTTTATTGGCGAAAATTATCATGATGGCCTTGGCATTGTTCCCATTATTTTGATGGCGAACTTGTTTTATGGGGTCTTTTATAATCTGTCAATTTGGTATAAACTTACGGACCGTACCAAAGATGGGGCATACATTTCGATTGCCGGCGCTGCTGTTACAATTACCCTGAACGTTCTGCTTATACCCGTTTTAGGATATCACGGAGCCGCCTGGGCGCATTTCGGCTGTTATTTGCTTATGATGACAGCTTCTTATGTTTGGGGACAGCGTGTTTATCCAATTCCGTACCAGACAGGACGGCTGGTATTTTATATACTATTTGCAGCAATCTTATTTTATGTTTCAACTTTGTTTGGCGAACAAACCTTATGGATTCGTTATACCGCCAACACAGTTATGTTTTTGATATTTGCAGCAGTTGGTTATTATCTTGAAACAAAGAAACAAGCAGTGCAGGCAAAACAATAAGATCCAGACAGCAATTGAGCTCACTAATCAGGGCTATTTATCTCAGGTTTCGGATGGTTCGTATAAAAGGCTCCTTTAGCCTTTCGTAGACAGTTTCGGCACTGCCATTACCATCTACATCAATTACCTGATTGTGCATTCTGTAGTAATCCAAAACAGGCTCGGTGCGTAACTGGTGCTCCTCAAGTCTGGCCACAATAGTCGAAGCACTGCTGTCGTAGGGCATTTTTGAAGATGTTTGCGATCTCGCATCCAGCCGCTTGATCAGCTCCAGAAAAGGCACCTGCAGGTTTATAACACAGCTGATTGAGCGGCCGGTTTTGCGCAACAGTCCATCCAGAATATATGCCTGTACGTGGGTTCGCGGATAGCCTTTGAAGATGTATCCCCTGCTGTTGCCTGCGGTTTCCTGAAGTTTTTTCTCGATAAGCCTGATCACGATTTCATCAGGTACATGCAGTCCTTTTTCGAGGAAAGGTTTTATTTCGCTGCTCACCGGACTGCCTGCTTTCAGCTCTTCCTGTAATAGCTCTCCGGTTGAAATTATAGTCAGATTAAACTCAGAAGCCAGTTTAGATGCCTGAGTTGCACGTCCGGCTCCGGGAAACCCGAATAATATCAGATTGATTGGATTGCTGTTAATGTCGTCAGAAACAAATTGGTTGATCCGTGCAAAAACCTCATCAGCCGTACCCAATCCGTTGATCCTTGTGAGCAATCCCTGACTTTCGTAAAATGTGAGTAGGGGCAAGGTTTTCTGATGGTATTCCATAAGCCTGCGCTCGATGACAGTTTCATTATCATCGCTTCGACCCTGTTCGGTCGCACGCTGTAAGAGACGTTGCTTGCAAACTTCATCAGGGACTTCAAGGATAAAAATCCGGTTAAGCGAAGTGTGCAAACGGGTAAGCAGCCCATCAAGTATGTAAGCCTGCACATAGGTGCGCGGAAAACCATCGAACAGAAAACCATCGCTGCGTTGCTCCGAACGGATGGCATTCCCGATCACCTGAACAATGATTTCGTCATCTACAAGTCCACCCGACTCGATGATGTTGCGTGCCTTCAGGCCAAGCGGACTGCCGTTTTTGATCTCTTGCCTGAGCACTTCTCCTGTTGAAATATAAAGCAGGTTGTAGCGCGACATCAACATTCCTGCCTGTGTGCCTTTTCCTGCGCCCGGAGGACCAAACAGAATCAGATTGAGCATAACAATAATGTTTTACACAAATATACACTATTGTGATGTTTTTGCATAAACCCTTTGTTTTAGTTTTTCCCACAGAAAAACCATCAAAGCTGTAGAAAACATTACTATACTAAACCAAAGAAGCAAACCCGTCCATTGCATTGTCTGAAACACAGCTGTAGCCACATTGCCGTTAATCAGCCACTGAATCACATAAAATGCGGTGACATTCCTGCCCATCCACCTCACATAACGGATCAGGAGATTGTTTCCGGTAAACTTCATCATATATTGGGAAAGAATGGTCAGTGCAACGAGAAAGGAAATTGTCCACATCACAAACCATTCATTGTGGTGGTAATACACCGGCAGGTTTGAAGCCACCCTGAACCCAAACGTAAAGAACAAGAGCAGAGGCACGGCAATTATCAGTAAAACCTGTAGTAAATATTTTTCGATCAACAGTTTAAATACTGATGTTTTGCATAAAAGTCCAAATAAATAGCCTGCCAAAGGATAGGAAAGCCAGGGAAATAGAGGAAAATAAGACCAGGAATGGTAGCCCCAGAAGTATGCTTCTATGTACTTGATCCAGGACATTGTGCCTGAGTAAACAGGTATCCACGGGTTTATTGAAGCTGCGAGAACAAGCATTATTGCCCAAATCAACAGCTTATCCGCAAAAAGATGCCATATTATAGCAATAATGATCACCGAAAGGCCGGCCAGAAACAATATATCAACGCCAAAGAGATAAGTCAACGGATTGAGTTCAAAAGTGCCGTTTGCGATTTTTAGCAACAAATGGGCGTTTAATCCAATATTCAGCAAAAATCCCCAAAGGATTAATTTCAGGCCCAACCAGATCCGTCTGCTTAAAGGTTTCTCTGATCTTGCCTGAAAATAACCCATCACAACCATAAACAATGGAGCTGCAGCCGGTCCGCCAAGGAAAAGCGATATTTTGCCCGCCATACTTTGTTGAATTTCCGGCAGGGCAAATAACTCCATCAGATGCACCTGCACCATCAATGCAACGGCTACTCCTTTTAAAAAGTCGGGCAGACCAATGCGGGAAGGTATCTTGTTTCCGGTTAAAGTGTTTGGGTTCATCCTGTGCATAATTTGGTACTGCAAACTTAAGCGAACAGTCCTGAATTATTTTTTGAGTGGATAATCTTATACCGTTTTAGCAAAATTTTATACAACCGGCTTTCTGTTATGGCTGTAATATTGCTGTCCAAAACAAACACTATGAAAAGATCTATTAAAGGTTTGCTGCTCATCATGGCATTATTCACCAACATTCAGTTTTTAAGAGCACAGATACAGTTCGAAAGTTCCTACAACCATTCGGGAACCTATACCCAACTTGCTGTTTCAGGGTATAAATTCTATCTGATGGATGTAAGTTTAAACCAGTGTAGGATCTACAACACCGATCATAGCCTGTGGAAAACCATCAGCCTTGAGGTCCCTGTAAATCAATATTTGTACGACATAAAATACCTGAGCGAAGGTCTTTTCACAGCCGATCAGCAATTATGCCTTGTTTATACTTATTATGCCTACGACGAAACCAATCTTTTTTACACCTACACGACAAGGGTCGTCAGGGAAAACGGAAGTATATTGCTCGAAATACCGGGATGCCAGTATTATTATGTGAACGATCTGGGAGCTGAAGGCACTAAATTAGTAACCTACAGCTACGACTACAGCATTTTTCCTTACACTATTCAAACAGCTGTGTATCATTTACCAGGCAGTCTGAATACCGGCATAAAACCTGATCATGTAACAGAGGCTTTTACACATCATCCCTTTCCTAATCCGGCAGATGAATATTTGCTGATTCCTCAGGAAGTGTTTGATGGGCGGCCCATACAGGTGGTTCTCAAAGATGTGCAAGGAAAAACAGTTGCCGAGCGCAGGGTAAGCTGTTCAGATGTTCCACTAAAAGTATCGCTGAATGGATTGGCTTCAGGGCCATATACCTGCATGATCACATACAATAGTGGTGTTTGTCATGGTTTTACCATCATCAAAAGATAATCGCTGGTAATCAAGGCCAATCAGGATGACCGGAGTATTCCGGACTAATGAACAAGCGAGCTTTTATCCGGGCAACATCGCATTATAGATTATCTGAATTGCATAACATTTTACGCTCCTCATGCAGGATTTTGCATTCTTATGTATCTTGCATAAAAAAACCTATGTGTGAGCTGAACAGAAAACAATTTCTAAAAACAGGCCTGCTGGCTGGCGGCGCTTTCACCTTTTTGCCATCAGGGATTATATTCGGCAAAAGCAACAGCCGGATCAGACTGGGAATCATCGGAACGGGATTGCGCGGACAGGAATTGCTGCGGCTGTGCCTCCGGCGCGATGATACTGATGTGCCTGCAATTTGCGACATTCAGGAAGTGATGCTGAAAGATGCACTTGCTCTTTATGAAGACGCCGGAAAGCCTGCTCCTGAAGTGTTTACAGGAAGCGATTATGCTTATCGTGGATTGCTAAACCGCACTGACCTGGATGCTGTGTTGATTGCCACACCCTGGGAGTGGCATTATCCGATGGCCATGGAAGCGATGGATGCCGGAAAACATGTAGGGTGCGAAGTGATCATGGCAACCACTGTGGATGAGCATTGGGATGTTGTGCGGAAATCAGAGCAAACCGGAATGCAGTATATGATGCTCGAAAATGTTTGCTACAGACGTGATGTGCTGGCGGTGCTTAACATGGTGCGTCAGGGCATTTTCGGCGAACTGGTTCATTTGCAGGGCGGATACCAGCATGATTTGCGCGAAGTTAAATTCAATGATGGAAAACAGCCCTATGGGGGTGGGGTAGAGTTTGGCGAAAAAGGCTTTTCCGAAGCCCAATGGCGCACACAACATTCCGTTACCCGCAATGGCGACCTTTATCCAACACATGGTATCGGCCCTCTGGCCAAAATGATTGATATCGATTCAGGAAACCGGTTTGTAGCGCTCTCGTCAATGGCTTCGAAGGCAAGAGGATTACATGAATATATTGTAAAACTTGGCGGAAAAGACCACCCCAATGCTGGTGTCAATTTCAAACTGGGCGACATGGTCACCACCATGATCAGCACGGCAAAGGGAGAAACCATTTTGCTGCAGCACGACACCAGTTTGCCTCGTCCCTATTCTTTAGGATTCAGGGTGCAGGGAACCAAAGGGCTGTGGATGGATATAAACCGTTCCATTCACATTGAGGGGCTTTCGGAGGCACACCGCTGGGAGACAGTTGCACAGTGGCTCGAGAAGTTCGACCATCCGCTGTGGAAGCGTTATGGCGACGATGCCAAAGGAGCCGGACATGGCGGAATGGACTTCTTTGTGGTTCATGCCTTCGTTGAGGCCCTCAAACGAAACGAAAAACTTCCGATAGATGTGTATGAATCCGCAGCCTGGAGTGTGATCACCCCATTGTCGGAAGCATCGGTGGCAGGAGGAGGCCAGTTGGTGCAATTTCCTGATTTCACCAGTGGAGCATGGCAGACAAACCAACAGAACTTTGCCCTGACAGATATTTATTGATTTATGCAAAAATTGTCGCTGATTATCATGGCCGCCGGACTGGGAAGCCGGTACGGGGGCAGCAAGCAAACTGACAGCTTCGGGCCATCAGGAGAACTTCTGATGGATTATGCCGTGTTTAATGCAATGAACCTGAATTTTGGAAAAGTAGTTGTAGTTTGCAGCCGCGAAAACCAGGATGTTTTTTTGGAGCGATACCGAAAACTCAAGGATAAGATTTCTGTTGAAACAGCCATACAACAACCTCCGGATAGTTTCAGAACAGGAGATAACAATCCTTGGATAAGGAAAAAACCCTGGGGAACAGCCCATGCATTGCTTTCGGCAGCAGTTAGTATCACCGGCCCGGCGATAGTAATTAATGCCGATGACCATTACCATCCGGAAGTTCTGAAAGCAATGGCCACAGCAATGCTTCAGGCACCGGACGAAAAGAAAATCCTGATGGCCGGCTACAGACTTTCAGCAACCTTGTCGGGGAATGGAAGAGTTTCACGGGCGCTGGCATTGTCGAACCGGGAAACATACGCTCCTTCGCTTGCAGAGGTAGTGTCCATTGGCAGGGAACCGGATGGAAGGATTACCGGGCTGATCAACGGACAAGTGACAGAGCTTTCGCCAGATATCCGCGTCAGCATGAACTGCTGGGCAATACCGCAGGGAGTTTTTCCGATTATGAGTGTGAAATTCGGGCAATTTGTGAATCAATACCAACGGGATCAAAATGCTGAGTTTCAACTTCCCGTAGTCATCAGCGAGATGGTGCAGGAACACGGATTCACGCTAATGATCATTCCTGTGGAGCAAGCGTGGTTTGGTGTTACCTTCGCAAGCGACAAATCGGTTGTTCAACAAGCATTGAATCAACTGATTGAACAAGGTATTTATCCCGCTGAACTATGGAATTGATCGTGCCATCGGGAGTATTGGATGCTTTTGGGCTTGCAGCAGCTGATGTAGAGGCAATCAGGCATGGCCATGGGCTGATTAATTCAAGTTATAAGATAACGCACAGGGAATCAAAAGGAACTGCATGGTTGTTGCAAAAAATCAACATCCATGTGTTTCCGCAACCTGAAGCTATCGCACATAACTGGAAGCTTGCTGCAGAAACGATAAAATTGCGCGACACGGACTATTTTTTTATTGAATTTTTGCCCACTCTTTCAGGGGGTGATTTCCACCGCGACACAGAAGGTGCTTACTGGCGTTTGCTGCCTTTTGTGCAGGGAACATCAGCCTATGAACGCGTGGTTGAACCACAGCAGGCATGGTCGGCTGCAAGGGCATTTGGCACCTTCTGCAATTTGCTCAGCGACGCCCCTGTTCATGAGTTTTACGAAACCATAAAAGGTTTTCATGATCTTGATTTAAGGGTCAGACAATTGAAAGCAAGTGTGACAACGGCATCGGCAAACAGATTGAAAAGTGCCGCAGATTGCATCAGTGATATTGAGCAATTTAATTGGATAAGAGATTATTACATCAGCTTGGTAAATCATCCGGCTATTCCGCTCAGGGTGATGCATATGGATGCCAAGCTGAACAATGTGCTGTTTCGCTGCAACAGTAATCACGCATTTTGTCTGGTTGATTTTGACACCCTGATGCCCGGATACATCATTTCCGACATGGGTGATATGGTACGTACAATGGTGTGTGGCACTAATGAAGAAGAGCTTGTCAGCGGGGACGCAGCATTCAGACCCGAGTATTTTGAGGCTTTGATTCAGGCTTATAGTGAAACAGCAGGGGAGTCACTGACAGCTGCCGAGCGTGATGCACTGGCCTATTCGGGATTGATACTGGTGTATATCCAAGCCATCAGGTTTTTGACAGATTATCTGTCGGGAGATATTTATTATTCTGTGACGCATGATTGCCATAACCTGGCGCGTACCAAAGGACAGCTCAGCTGGCTGAAAAGCCTTGCTGCGCAAACAGACTATATGAAGCAAACCGTAAAAAGGGTTTTTGGGTAGCATATGTCCTTGAACTGCTGAACAGAATTTCCCCCGGGGGGATTTATAACTCAGCAAAGCGATCTGACGAGGCTAAGCCGGATTACCCGTACCTAAGTAACATATAAGAGTAAGTCTGCATGATTTTCAACCCCTGATACTGCCCGTTGGCACGGATGTGCAGTCACTAGTGTTCTAAACCTAAAAAGAGTTGTAAAAAGATTTGATTATTTCAGGATTATCCACACATATACTGTCAATGTCCATAATAATCGCAACTATTAAATGAGGAGCAATTGAATTTTTGTACATTTGGTTTATGAATCTAAAGTACAGATTCCCGAAATACTGAAAGCGTTGAATGATAAGTTTTTATATGGGAATTGGGTTGACACGGATTACAAATCTGCGACAGAAATGAGACTGTGCCGAGCAGAGGGAGCAGCAACCAAAATTTAAATTCAAATATTTATGAAAATATTTTGCTTCTGTTTAATGACTTCGATGTTTTTATTGGCTCATAATATAGTAAATGGTCAGAAATCAGCAGCGAAATCAACAAGCAGGAATATGCACCTTGTATTGGTTGAAGGGCTGGCCATAAACTATTCTTTTTATCATAATCTTCAATCCGGCGCAAGCATGCTTGGCTTTGGAGTCACAGCAGGAATGGGTCTGCGTTTTCCTCTTGTGAACAGCACTTTCAGAATTGATTTCCAAGACGGAACAACAGGTAAAACTACTTTAAAAGCCCAAGGCAATTATTATGTTGAAATGCTTAAAGTACAGCTTATCGGAGCCTGGCCTATCCGCGACAAGCTGTTCGTGCAAATCAGTTCTTATGTTTCGTGCGGATATTTTGGTGATGTTACAGAAACCTGGAACGTTGGGGCAGAAGGAGCTTTACTGTATTCATACCAGAAGTTATTTGCCGGCATCAAAATCCAATCCGGAATTTATACCCGAAAAGAATATCATTTTTACCCTGTACTTATTATGCCTACACTTGGAATTAAACTCAATAATTAATGATGAAATTAGTAGCTCGTTTAACCAAAGATAAGCATAGGATAGCCAAACTAATGAGACTTTGTCAGGTAAAATAATTGAAGTGCTCAAAGAAGCTTTGTAAATTTAGCACATTAAAGCCACAGTTCTCAACCCCTGATGCTGATTTCGCGCAGGGTGTCTATGCGCAGCACCTCTATCTCTTTGCCATCAATACGGATAATACCTTCGTTCTCAAAATCTTTAAGGATACGTGTAGCGCTTTCTTTGGTCATGTTGGACAACTCTCCGATCTCCTGACGGGTGATGGAAAGATTGAACCTCATCGACAGATGCACATCCTGACTTAAGTATAGCAGCACATCGGCAAGCCTGCCGGGCATTTGTTTCTGAGTGAGGCTTAAAAGCCGCTCAAAATTGCGTGAGCCATTCATGCTGCTGTGGACAATCATGGTTTCAGCAAAGGTTGGATTTGACCTGATCAGCTGTTTTACGTTTTCAACCGGAATAAAACATGCTGCGGATTCCGAAATTGTGGACACAGAATAGTGGTAGCGCATGTCGGTGAATATACCCGGCCCCCCAAAAAGTTTCCATGGTTTCAAAATTTCAAGGATGATCTTTTTTTTGTCGAAACCCTCAAGATAGAGTTTTGCCATACCTTGCGTAAGACTCACAAAATGGGTGGCCGGCGCACCCTGTTTCATCACCATCTGCCCCGGCTCAAACACCACCTCAAACCGATCCTTGTTTAATATCCTTAATTCATCTTCGCTGAGGACACTGAATGCCTTCGATTTCTCGTTGCAGTTGTCGCAACTCTTACACACCTGTGACTTGGGATATTCCATGTATCGTTACTAAATCCGTTTTTAGTTTATTGATCAAAAATAAACTATTTATTGACATATGACAATAAATTGGATGAGATTTGGTGAGTCAGTCAAACGGTAAATATGTAATCAACAGTAAATTAAACATTTAACTCAGAACTGATTTCCATACCGGATGTTCAGTACTGAATGCAGCATAAAAACCATTGAGGCGCTTATTGCTGCAACACCAGAAGTTTCTCAACAAACCACTTTCCGTCCAGCTCTACAAACAAGAAGTAAGCGCCTGTTTTCAGTCCCAGTAATGATAGTTCAATGGTTTCATGGCCGGAAACTTTTTTCCATTCCCTGAGGGTTAAACCTTGCAGATTAGTCAGATACATGCTTACAGTTCCTTGTGTATCGTAAAGCTTCAACATGGTTTTTCCGCCTGTTGCAGGGTTTGGTATCAACTGAAGTTTATATTTTTGATCATCGGTCTGTTGCAATCCTGTGGGCCCGCCAAGGCCGAAACGGCTCACGAATTTCCAGATTTCATCGCTGGCAATGATGTCCTGGTTTGTGTTTCCAATACCCGAATTGCCGACTGCACCGGGCCAGGTATGTCCGCCACCGTTTACTTTCAGGTGCACAACCTCGGTGTTTGCTTCGCATGGCGTCCAGGTGTATTGTTGCACGGTGCTTCCTTCCTGCACCAGATCGGGCAGGTCGAGTATTTCCGGTTCGGGGTTGCAGTCATTGTTTTGTGTCCAGAGGTCGAGTACTGCTGCCACCGACTTATTGGAAGAGGTTCCATTATAGCTCACAATGAAATCGTTGGTTCCGTGAATGTGTATGACCGGAACAGCTTTGCCCGGTGTACAGGCGTCGAAGGCAGCATTCGTCATAGTGCCTGCCACAGGCCCGATGGCGGCAATCCGGTCGTTGAGTTCACAGGCAAGTCTGTAGCTCATAAACCCTCCGTTCGAAAAACCACAGGCATACACCCTGTTCAGGTCGATGCCGAATTGATGGTTGAGGGTGTCAATAAGCGCACTCAAAAACCCGACATCATTGGCTGTCGAACCGCCGCCAACACCCACATTCCAGGAGTTTCCCACACCGTTGGGGTAAACAGCCACAAAACCATACAATTCAGCATAAGTGTTAAAATCGCTGTAGTTCATGATTGCCTGGCCTGTTTGCGTGAAGCCGTGCAAAACCATCATGAGCGGAAAAGGGGCACTTTGGAGGCGTTCCTGCGGCACGTAAACAATATATGATCTGTTGATTCCTTCAAACACAAAACTTCCGTTGGTTTGCGAATAGGAATATTGTAATGCCTGCAGAAACAGTACAATGAGCAGAATTTTTTTCATGGCAGATGCACATTTAATGATGCAAGATACTCATATCATAAACAAATCAAAGGTAATCAGGTTCGGTTGATGATCAATCAAGGATCATCGGATAAAACCGGTGGAGATTTGAAATTCATTTAAGCAAGTTGTTGTGAAATGAGAGTGATGAAGATATCATTGTTCGTGTTCGGTTTTTGGTACTTTTCATCAGGGAAAAGTACAGAAGAAAGGAATTATGAGTAATCTTTCTCTTTTCCTTTTGTCTTGATACAAAAGGAACAAAAGATCAAGCCTGCGCGAATCCCCCGCCCGCTCTGCCGGCTTGCTGAAAACACATCCCACCTGGTTTATCTGTTGAGCCTCAATCAACAATAACTTCGTTGGCCTGAAGATTGCATAGCTACATATTTTTTACCTTCGCTTCATGAAGTATTTCACTCTTTTTATTGTTTTGCTGCATCTGGCAGCTTTTGGGCAGCAAGAATCGCGGCCGGCAGATAAGGTGCATCTTCGCTTTTCGGCCGGGTTGAGTGTGCCGGTGCTTGATTATTCCTCAAACGACCTATCGAAAAGTTGTTTCACACAGCCCGGTATGGCTTTAACCGGTATTTTTGACTGGCGTATGTACAGGCAGATCAGTCTGGGCATAGAAGCTTCACTTTTTCAGCATCCTGTTAATGTGTCTTCGCTCGGTGCTGCCAAAGTGCTCAACGACCCCTTTCTGCAAGACTTGTACATTCGCAGTGATCCCTACAGGCTGGTTGGGTTATTTCCACGCATTTCGTATGTATTTTTGCTCAGGAAAGAGGTCCGGTTGTCGGTAAACGGTGCTGTCGGGCCAATGTGGTCGCGAACACCCTATCAATTATATAAACCGGAATATTTTCTTGCCGGACCGCCCTATTACGAAATTACCGAATCGCGCGACCTGAGCCTTGCCTACGGGCTGGGTGTTGATGCTGCTTTTTACGTGCATCCGTATCTGAGCTTTTTGTTATCCGTGGATGCTAAAGAAACCCGTGCGGCTTTTGGATTTCTTACAGCAAGCGGCACAAGAACCGACCACAGACGAATCAGTATGTTTAATATTTCAGCCGGATTGTACCTGACACTTTATTAGTTACTTATTAAGCCTGACAGACAGACTTGCCGGGCAATAAATTACATTAACTGAAGTTATTACCATGTTTTATCATCATTGCCACCTCAGTAACAACCAAACGAGCATGAAGAAGAAGTTTTTATTCGTTACTTTATTTATACTTACGACGACCTTTTGCATTGCGCAATCTGTAAAAATCGGTGACTGGCGCACGCATTTGCCTTATCAGAGAGTTATTGATGTTCAGGTAGTTGGTAACCTGACATACGCTGCCACACCGTACGATCTTTTTGTGTACAATACAGAGGACAACAGCATCCAACTGCTCAATAAGGTTAACGGACTGAATGACATTGGCGTGGGTTCGATCAGATACAGCGAAACCTATCAAACACTTGTGGTTGCCTACCGCAACACCAATATCGACCTGGTACGTGAAAACGGAATTGTCAATATTCGTGATATACGAGATAAAGATTTGATAGGAAACAAGATCATTAACAATGTGTTGTTGCATGGCAAGTATGCCTATCTTGCCTGCGGATTTGGTATTGTTGTACTTGATTTGGAACGCGACGAAATACACGACACCTACCTGATCGGGCCACAGGGAAGTTTTATCAACGTGAACGATATTGCGGTTTTCGATGGAAAACTGTTTGCGGCGACTTCGGCAGGGGTTTATTATGCTTCACTCGACAGCCCTAATCTGGCCGACTTCAACCAATGGACGAAAGACGTCAGGCTGAAGTACCCGAATTTATCCTACAATCAGATTGAGGCTTTCAGCGACAAGTTGTTTATTAACTATTCGCGAAACACCTTCAATGCAGACACCATGTTTGTGTTTGATGGAAATGCCTGGGATTATTACCGCAAGGAGAACACTTCGCTTCGGGCCATGCTCCGTGCGCAGGACGAACGCTTGCTGATTGTAAACAACTACAATGTTGAACTTGTAGATCCATCTCTCAATGTGGTGCAAAGTGTGTATTCGCCCGAAGGTAAAGGAATCGAGCCACTTGCTGCCGCACTCGACAATCTGCAGCAGGTATGGATTGGCGACAAACGTTCGGGTTTGATCAGGGCGTTCAACAGTGGATTTTCGGGCGAGTTTATCATGCCTAATGGTCCGGGAACAACCAATGTGTATGAACTCAAAGCCAGGGGCGAACAGGTATGGGTGGCCTCGGGAGGAAGGGCAAGCAACTGGGCAAAGTTGTATATGGTTGACGGTGTTTTTTCGTGGGACGGGAGTAGCTGGGAAACACATAACCGGCTCAATACAGCTGCCTTCGATTCCATTTCGGATTTCGTGAGTGTGGCAATCGACCCGGGCGGGCAAAAGGCCTACATCGGCAGTTGGCAGGAAGGTGTTATTGAATTTACGGACAATCAGGTGACAGCAGTTTATTCTGAAAACAACAGCAGTCTTCAGCCTTGGGTAGCAGATCCGAATTTGGTTAACATCAGCGGATTGGGCTTCGACAGTTTTGGAAACTTATGGGCAGCAAATACAGGTGCCACCAATATACTCTCAGTGCGCACTACAGCCGGGCAATGGAAATCGTTCAATCTGGGTGCGGCCGCAAGCGGTATCGACATTTCAAATATGATCATTGACAGAAACAACTATAAATGGATTATCCGTCGTCAGGAAGGTTTTATCATGGTATTCAATGATAAAAACACACTTGATAATCCTGCTGATGACCAGCTGCGCATTTTGACCTCGGCGGAGGGCAGCGGAAAAATACCCGGAAATCAGGTGTTTTCGATGGCTGTGGATCAGGATGGTGCAGTTTGGGTGGGAACCGATGCCGGCCCGGTGGTGTTCTACAATCCCGAACGTATGTTTCAACAGGGCGCTAATTTTGATGCACAACAGATACTTGTTCCAAGAAATGATGGAACAGGACAGGCAGATATCCTGCTCGGAAACGAAAAAATCCTTTCGATAGCTGTTGACGGTTCAAACAAGAAGTGGTTTGGTACCGAGAACGGAGTATTTTTGATGTCGAAGGACGGGCTGGAACAGATTCATCATTTCACTACCGAAAACAGTCCTTTGTTGTCAAATTTGGTCAACAGTATTGGAATTACGGATGATGGTGAGGTGTTTTTTGGTACAGGGAGCGGAATTGTTTCCTTCAAAGGAGTAGCAACGCCTGGTGGAGATACAAATTCGGATGTTTATGCCTATCCTAATCCGGTGCGGCCCAATTATCAGGGGCCTGTGGCCATAAGGGGTCTGGTCCGCGATGCGCTGATAAAAATCACTGATGCCGGCGGGCGACTTGTGTTTGAAACCCGTGCTGAGGGAGGACAGGCTGTCTGGGACGGAAACAATATGAGCGGACAAAAGGCTGCACCGGGTGTTTACCTTGTGTTCATCAGCAACAGTGAAGGACTGGAAACCCTGGTCACCAAAATACTGATGATGCGTTAGCTCCATGAACATTCATTGCAGGGGTATTGTTGTTCAGCAAGTCAGGTACAGCGACACCAGCCTGATCGTAAAAATATATACCGAATCCTCCGGCATGGTTTCCTTCATGGTCAGGGGTGCATTCAGGCAAGGAGCGAAGTTCAGACCGGCATTGTTTTTGCCTCTGAATCTGGTCGAGATCGTTTATTTGCCCAAACCCAAAAAAGACCTTCAGTTTCTGGATGATCTTTCCATACACCAGCATTTGGTTCAGCTGCGGACAAATATGCAGAAGAATGCCATAGTGCTTTACATAAGCGAACTTCTGGGAAAAACGATCCGGGAGCATGAAGAAAATGCGGCACTGTTCGGCTTTTTGTTCAGCTCAGTTCAATGGCTCGAATTGGTAGAAGGTGATTTTCAGGATTTTCCTTTGTATTTTTCACTCGAGCTTACGCGATTTCTGGGGTTTTATCCCAGACAGGAAGAACAGTCGGGCTTCGATTATTTTGATCTTGCTGAAGGCCGTTTCAGGGATTTTGCACCGGGACATGCTTATTATGTTGGGCCACCCGAATCTGCTTTCTTCAGGGCTTTGTGCCAGCCAAACCTTAAGGCACCGGGCAATTTTGGTCTCAACAACCGGCTCAGACGCACCTTGTTGCAGGAAATACTGCTGTACTACCGGCTTCACATCCCTGATTTCCACGACATGAAATCACCGGAGGTTTTACGGACTGTATTGGGTTAAATGTCAATAATTTCAGACTGAAAAACTGCGGCAAACTCAGTTTTGAGTATGGATTTGATTTGCTCAATATCTGCTTGTTTTCCTGTCTCCTGCTCAATAGAAGTAACGCCACGGTCGGTGAATCCACAGGGATTAATCAGGCGGTAAAAACTGAGATCAGTATTTACGTTGAAGGCAAAACCGTGCATGGTGATTCCACGGCTGGCCCTGACCCCGATGGCACATATTTTTCGCTGTCGGGTTGTTTTACCGGCTTCGAGCCACACACCGGAGGCACCATCAATACGTCCGGAAGTAATACCAATGTGTTCGAGTGTATTGATGATAACCTGCTCCAGAGCAAAAACATAATCTCTGATTCCAAGTCCGAATGCGCTAAGATTAAGGATCGGATAACCAACAATTTGTCCCGGTCCGTGATAGGTGATGTCGCCTCCGCGGTTGATGCGGTAGAATGAAGCCCCATGCTTTTTCAGGACTTCTTCGTTCACCAACAGGTTCGACTCCTGGCCGCTTTTACCCAGAGTAAACACATGCGGGTGCTCCACAAACAACAGATATCCATCGGGCAGATTGTTTTCGGACGATGTTTGAACGCCAATTTTTTGATCGGTCAGGGAAGAAAATAGGTTTTCCTGATAATCCCAGGCCTTTTTGTAGTCCATATTCGCCAGATCGTGAAACGCTATCGAGGGCATAACAATGTATTTCAGAGGATGTGTTTTTCGGCGCGGTAGGAGCTTCTGACGAGCGGGCCGCTTTCCACATGCCTGAATCCGCGCTTCAAACCTTCTTCCTGAAAGAAATTGAATTCTTCCGGTGAAACAAACGCTTTCACGGGAAGGTGGTTTTTGGTTGGCTGCAGGTATTGGCCAATTGTCATCACCGAAACACCAGCATTGATCAGGTCGTCCATTGTTTCGAGTACTTCTTCGCGTGTTTCGCCCAGACCAAGCATGATACCCGATTTGGCCCTGACTCCGGCATCGGCAATCATCTTGAGCACTTTCAGGCTGAGGTCGTATTTGGCACGGCTGCGTACCCAAGGGGTGATACGCCGTACGGTCTCAAGGTTGTGCGAGATGATTTCAGGGGCAGCGTCAGTGAGCATCGAAACCAGTTCGGGTTTGCCATCAAAGTCGGGTATCAGGGTTTCGAGTGTCGTGTGTGGGCTTACCTGCCTGATGGCTTCAATAGTTTTGACCCAGATACCGGCACCCCCATCATTCAGGTCGTCGCGATCTACGGATGTAAGCACACAATGTTTCAGATTCATCAATCGTACTGACTCGGCTACCCGCTGTGGTTCCTGATAGTCGGCAGGCAGTGGCCGGCCTGTTTTAACATTGCAAAACCCACACGAACGTGTGCAGATATTGCCGAGGATCATCAGGGTTGCGGTGCCGCGCCCCCAGCATTCGTGCATATTGGGGCAATGCCCGCTGGTGCAGATGGTATGCAACTTATTGGTATCGACGATTTCCCTGACATTTAAATATGATTTGCCGGCCGGCACACGGGTTTTGAGCCATTCGGGTTTGCGTAATATGATGTTTGTACGGTTATTGTCCATGTCTGATAAAAATACTTTCGTTAAAAACGACCAGCACAAAGGTAGTATTATCCGGAATGCCCGCTATGACTGCCTAGCATTCCTGATCTTCCGTCGAATCGCTGCGGGGCTAGCATGGCCAATCACAAACTCCTGTAATTTAGAATGTTTTTAAACAATATTTCATATAATTTTGTCTTGATTATCATGTACCAAAACCTATACACATGAAAAACTTTGTTTCAATGTTCCTTGTTTTCCTGATGTTCAGTCAGGGATTGTTTGCCCAACAGACCATGCAAACCATAAAACTCGACGGACAACCCGTTGCACAGATGCTTCAGGTGGTTCAAAGCAACGAAACCGGATTCGGGATCAATTTTACACTGGATGAGTTTTCCATGATGGAGACCCGTGTGTCGGGCGAAACTATGCAAACCATTCTTATTGATGAAGCTTTCTTACCGAACGATGAAGGATACCCGAATCTGCCCGGTATCAGCAGGATGATTGCCATACCAAAGCAGGCACAGGCCATGCTGAAAATCAAAGGGATGAAAACAGAAACCTTTTACGATGTTTCGGTCGCCCCAGCGCCAAGAATTCCAAAGGATAATGAGCCCGACATGCCTGAGCCGGTAAAGAATGAAATGGTGTACCGCACCAATGCAATGTATCCGGCCAATCCCGTTCTGCTCAGCGAACCCATGAACATCAGGGGAGTGGATTTGGTCATGGTTGGGATTACGCCCTTCCAGTATAACCCTGTTACAAAAGAACTGGTGGTGTTCAAAAACATCGACTTTACCATTGAATTTGCAGGAGGTAACGGACAATTCGGCGACAACAGACTACGCAGCAGGTGGTGGGATCCCTTGCTGAGCGATATGCTTTCGAACCGCGAAGTGCTTCCACGGATTGACTACACAACCCAAAACAAGCGTTCAGAAGATGCCGATTTTGAATATGTGATAATTTCTCCTGACGACCCGGTATTTTTGCAGTGGGCTGATTCTATCAGGATGTTCCGCATAAAACAGGGCATACGCACGGGCATTTTCACGACCTCACAAATTGGCGGAAACACTGTTGCGGCTATCGAAGGTTTCGTCAATAACGCCTATAACAATTGGGATATTCCGCCCGCAGCAGTGCTGTTGCTCGGCGATTTTGGCTCGAGTGGAAACACCATTATTTCGCCCATTTATGATAATTATTGTGCTTCCGACAACATCTATGCTGACGTCAATGGTGACCATATGCCCGATGTTGTTTTTGCACGTATGACGGCGCAAACTCCGGCGCATCTGGAAACGATGGTGACCAAGTTCCTGAATTACGAAAGAACACCTCCGACAAACCCCAACTTCTACGACAATCCGATAACCGCCATGGGATGGCAAACAGAGCGATGGTTTCAGATGTGTTCCGAAATCATCAATGGCTTTTTTGAACATGCACAGGGTAAGACTCCAGTGCGTGAAAATGCCATTTATTCGGGATCACCTAGCGGAGGCGTGTGGTCAACAGCCCAAAATACCCAGACAATTATCAACTACTTTGGTGAGTCAGGCCTTCAATACATACCCAATACACCGAACCACCTCACCGATTGGGGAGGAAATGCCAGCCGGATCAACAACGACATCAACAGCGGGGCTTTCCTGCTGCAACACCGCGACCACGGAATGGAAACCGGATGGGGCGAACCAGCCTACAACAGCAGCGATATTTATGGAACAACGAACACCGACCTTACATTCATCTTTTCGGTGAACTGTCTGACTGGTAAATATAACCTGAATTCGGAATGTTTTACCGAAACATTTCACCGGCATCAATATGGCGCACTTGGTCTGATTGCTGCCAGCGAAGTTTCGTATTCCTTTGTCAACGACACTTATGTGTGGGGCATGTACGACAATATGTGGCCTGATTTTATGCCGGCATACGGAACTACACCCGAATCAAGAGGCATGCTCCCTGCTTTTGGCAATGCAGCCGGAAAGTATTTTTTGCAGCAGTCAAGTTGGCCCTACAATACAAATAACAAACAGGTTACCTATCATCTTTTCCACCACCATGGAGATGCCTTTTCGACCATGTATTCAGAGGTTCCCCAGCATATGAACATCGAACATGAGGATGTTATTTTGAGTGGATTGGGATTTTTTACAGTCAAAGCACCGGTTGGTTCATTGGTCTGTCTCACCCTCGGTGATGAAATTGTTGCTGTTGCCGATGGAAACGGCCAGCCTCAGGATATCACTGTTCCCAACATTACCCCTGGTTCAACGGTACGATTGACCATAACCAAACCTAACCATTACAGATACGAACGTGATTTGGGCGTGATTCCGCCAAACGGACCTTATTGTGTGTTCAACTTTTTCACCATCAATGATGAGATCGGTAACGGAAATAATGTGGCTGAATACAACGAGCTGGTTTACATTAACCTGAATGTGAAAAACCTGGGATTGGAAGACGGCTCAGATATTCATGTTACCTTGTCAACCTATGATGAATATGTTGAGTTTTTTGAATCAGAAGCCGTTTTTGAATTTATTGAAGCAGGAAACAATGCAACTGTAAGTGATGCGTTTCTGATGAAGTTTAAAGATTATTTCCCAAACAATCACCCTGTCAAAGTTATTTTGCATGCCACCAACGGCTCACAGGAATGGAACAGCTATTTCTTTATTTCGGCCCGTTCGCCCAATATTATGGTTGCCAACCTGATTGTTGAAGATCCTCTGCCTGGTGGAAATAACAACGGACGCCTTGATCCGGGTGAAACAGCAGTTGTTAAAGTGAAAACCTATAACAATGGCTTTACACCTGCGTTGAATGCATCTGCCAGCCTAAGGTTCCTGAGTCAGTATATTACTCAGGAGAACGAAGACTTCGACATAGGTACGATCGGCCTTTTGGGTGCAGTTTATCCAACCTTTGAAGTATCTGTTTCTCCTGAAGCGCCAGTTGGTCTGATGCTTGAAGCCTGTTATGAGGTACGCAGCGGAGGTTTCAAGGTTACGAAGAACTACTTCCCCAAGGTTGGATTGTATCGCGAGGATTGGGAAACAGGCAACTTCAGCAAATATAACTGGCAGCATTTTGGCTCTGCCCCATGGGAGGTTATTACTGAATATCCGTATCAGGGATTCTTCCATGCCCGTTCCGGGCCGATAACGCATGGCCAAAGTTCCATACTCAGGTTGTCATACAAAACGATGATGAATGATAGTATCACATTCATGAGAAAAGTATCGTCAGAGGCTGATTCGGATAAATTAAGATTCCTTATTGATAACAACCAGGTTGGCTCCTGGTCGGGAAGAAGCCAGAGCTGGCGAAAAGAAAGTTTTGCTGTGGCTCCCGGAACACATACCTTCATGTGGGTGTACGAAAAAGACGGTGGAGGTTCCGACGGGGCCGACTGTGCCTGGCTCGACAATATCTACCTGCCTGCTCCTTTGGTGACGACACTTTTCGCCGGAAAAGATGCCACAGCATGTGCTAATGGGTATTATAACTGCAACCCAAGAGCCACAAACGTGAAAACAATGCTTTGGTCAACAACGGGTGATGGCGAATTCAGCAACCCAGCCATGATGTATCCCATCTATACTCCCGGTACTGCTGACATTGAAACAGGAAGTGTTGATCTGATATTCTCCATCGTTGATCAGTCAAACAATTCTTTTTCAGATACCCTTACACTGACCTTTACCACAAGTCCTGCAACGCCGATTGCCATCACCGGCTCTGAGGAAATTGATCCATGGGCTGAAGAGTACAGCTGGTACACTACAAATCAAACAGACCTCGCCAGCATGTATGATTGGACAATTGAACCCGAACAGGCCGGGACAATCATAGGTTTTGATACAACCGCAGTAGTTTTGTGGGACAACACTTATGCAGGAATGGCCTATATCAGGGTTGCTGCGATGAACAGCTGTGGCCAGAGCGATTTCTCCGAACCTTTCGAAGTATATGTCAATAATCCGGTTTCGGTGATGCCGGCAAACGCAACAACAGCTTTGTCGCTATTCCCCAACCCGGCAAATGAATCTGTTTATGTGACATGCTTAGCCAACAAAGAAGAAAAGGGTCTGATAGAAATCCTCAATCAGTCAGGAATTGTTGTTTCCCGCGTTGCTGAAACATTTGTTTCGGGACAGAACAACATCAGAATCGAATTGCAGGGACTCGCTCCGGGTGTTTATTATCTGCGCTGCACAACAGATAGTTTCCGTAAAGGGGCAACATTTATTCTGGTACGCTAGAAGGAATTTCGGTTTGTAAATATCATTCCCCGGTAAGACATCAGCTTTACCGGGGTTTTTTATGTTTAATCTGCGCGTTCATAACGTTTTAAATAAGCGATGAACCAATTGATCAACTCGAAAATCAACTCCTGAAATCTTGTTGTTTGAACAGGTGTGTGCAATTTGTCTATTTTTACACCTTAAAAACATTCAAACAATTGGTGAAAATGAATAAGTTGTGGTTCGTCAGTCTTTGCTTTATTTTGCTTATGGTATCGCTGGGAACAGCAGCCCAGAACAGCCCCGGAGAAATCATCCCCGGTCAGATGATCGTGCAGCTGAAGGATATTTCGGCCCTTCCTGCGATTGAAGAATCCATGCGTTATTCGGGCCTCCGGACAAGCCGTATCCTTTCGCGAAGGCTGCATATAGTGCTGATGGAGTATGAAAACATAAAACTGGATCAGAATGTCGTTCTGGCACAGCTGAAGCAGCAGCCTCAGGTTATTAATGCACAACACAACCATGTCGTTGATTGGCGTGGTGCACAGGAAACAGAGCCCGACGATGCATTATTCGGAAGTCAGTGGAATATGCACAATACCGGTCAGAACAGCGGAACCCCGGGAGCGGATATTGATGCGCTCAAGGCCTGGGATATTACTACTGGAGGTGTAACTGTGCTGGGCGATACGATTGTGGTGGCTGTCATTGACGGAGGGATTGAAGTGACACATGAAGACCTGAATGTATTTATTAACCGGCAGGAAATCCCGAACAACGGAATTGATGAAGACGGAAACGGATATATTGATGATTATTTCGGATGGAATGCCTATGACAACAGCCCCAGCCAGCCTACAAGCAACCACGCCACCCACGTAGCCGGTATTGTAGGTGCCAAAGGGAATAACGGTATTGGTGTTACTGGCGTTAACTGGAATGTAAAAACACTTTCGGTAGCCGGCTCTTCGAGCACTGAAGCCACAGTAGTAGCAGCATATTCATATGTGTATGAAATGAGGTCGTTGTATGATGAAACCAATGGCGAAAAAGGTGCATTTGTAGTGGCCGTAAATGGATCGTTTGGTGTAAACTTCGGCCAGCCTGTCAATTATCCCATCTGGGAGGCCATGATCGACAGTTTGGGTGCTATTGGGGTTTTAACTGCAGGTGCCACAGCCAACCTCGACACCGATGTGGATGAAAACGGAGATATCCCAACGGCTTTCGAAACACCTTATCTCATTTCAGTTACCAACACCACCAAAACAGATGCATTATATTTTACGGCAGGCTATGGCCAAAACAGCATCGATCTGGGTGCGCCCGGAACATTGATAACTTCTTCCTTGATGGGAAATACCTATAATGTGCGCACCGGAACAAGTATGGCTACTCCCCACGTAGCCGGAACAATCGCACTGCTTTTTTCGGCTGCAGATTTGGTCTTTATGACCAACTACAAGAACAATCCCGGCGATTTTGCCTTGTTAATGAAAAAGTATATTCTCGATGGAGTGGATACAATTCCTTCGTTGAAGAATAAAACACTCACAGGTGGAAGGCTCAATGCCTACAATGCACTTATCAATCTCCTATCGGCTCCTCGCATTCAAACCAGTCCTGGTCAACTACAAGCCAGCATGTTAACAAATGCAACACTTACACTCGATCTGAACATAACCAATTCAGGAGGTGATACATTGTTTTATGAAGCCTTGGTTGAGGATAATCCAACATGGATCAGCCTGGGAACATATCAGGGTGTATTGCCGGCGGGTATGTCTGAAATTGTACCTGTCGATATAAACACTTCCGGCCTTGACACGGGTAACTATACATCTGCTGTCCGCATTGTTTCTCAAGATGCCGGTTTTGCTGAGGTGCCCGTTCTCCTTGAAGTGTATACAAATGTTGGTATCAGCGACGAATGGCATACCGCCTCTATGGTTGTTACGCCCAACCCTACAAATGGAAGAATACGGATTTATTATTCAGCTGTCGAAGGAAATACGCCTCAGATTGAGGTTCGCGATATCAATGGACGGATTGTTTTTCATGCCACCACTGGCGGAACAGGGTATGCTGCGCGTTATTTTGACTGGGAGTTTACTAATCTTCAGGGAACTGAACTTCCTGACGGGCTGTATTTTTTGTCGTTGGTTACCGGCAAAAAGCGGAAGTCTGTTAAAATTATCCTGCAACGGTAAACAACTGAATTGAAAGCCTGCTATTTACAGATTCTTTATCGTGCCAGCCATCCGGCGGGATCCTGAATCTGCCGGCCTTTCCACAATTCAAAATGGACTTCTGTTTTAGCCTCTTTTTTGTCGGTGTGGATCAGCCCGATGATTTCTTTGGTTTTCACAGGGTCGCCGCGTTTAACATACACTTCTTCAAGGTTTGAATACACAGTGAAAAAGTCACCATGCCTGATGATCACTGCCTGGTTGGTATTGCTTATGGGTGTGATGCTGACCACTACACCATCGAAGACAGAGCGGGCTTCAGAACCGGGAGCAGTGGCGATATCAACGCCATTGTTTTTAATGGTCACTTTTTTGAGCACCGGGTGTGGTTGTTCGCCAAACCTTGAGGCAATCACACCCCGTTCGGTTGGCCAGGGCAATCTGCCGCGATTCTGGGCAAAATTGTCCGAAATGATTCTTTCTTCAGGTGTCAGCTCCATAAGTCTGTCGCGGCTTGCGTCCTTTTCACCTTTCCTTTCGCGCGCTGCCCTGATTTCTTCATTGATAATTTTTTCGATGGCGCGCTGAAGCTTTTGGGCTTCTTTTTCTTTTTCGCGCAATGATTGCCTGAGTTGTTTTTCTTTTTGCGAAAGCTGTTTCACAGCCTGATCTTTTTTACTCTTTTCGGTATTCAGGCTCACTTGTGCTTTGCGCTCTGCTTCGAAAAGAGATTGTTTTTCGGTACGTTCTGATACTAGTTTTTCGCGCTGGGTATCAATTTTTTTCTGGGTTTCTTCAATTCGGGTGATTTGACCCTGACGGAAAGCGGCATATTGCTGAAAATACTTCAGACGCTGATAGGCCTGATTGAAATCGCTGGCCGAAAACAAAAACACCAACTTACTATAGCTTTTTCTGTTTTTATAAGCGAAATATATCATTTTGGCATACTCATCGCGCAGGTTTTGAAGTTCGCTGTTGAGTTGCCTGAGTTCATTTTCCGATTTTCTGATCTGATCGTCGAGCAGTTTTATTTGCCTTCTGAGTGTAGCCACAAGTGCCTCCTGACGATTAATCCGTGCATTGAGTATTTGTAGCTCACCAAGTGTCAGGGTGCGGCTTTCGCGCGTTTCAGAGATAAGCTTTGAAGTGAATGCAATTTCTTCTTCGATGCGCTTTATGTTACTTTCAAGTTCGCTTTTGCGATCCTGTTGCTGCGCACGAAGAATCCCTGCCCATGAAGCCAGGAACATCAGCACCGTTAAAAAAAACCTGAGTCTCATCCTTGTGGATAAAATTACTGCAATTTATGAAACCGCTCGGGGACTTTGAACGGAAATGTTTGCGACTTAT
This sequence comes from Bacteroidales bacterium, assembly GCA_024710405.1. Taxonomy (GTDB): domain Bacteria; phylum Bacteroidota; class Bacteroidia; order Bacteroidales; family F082; genus UBA6192. The sequence continues at coordinate 94,746 of JANJUV010000020.1, read as the reverse complement.
TGATTTCGATTGCGTTTAGCTCAATTACCAAATCAAACCGGTTGTTTTGTTTTATCACTTCCATGTGGATCTTTGATGGAAAATAGTAGCCTGATATTTGCTCATGCTCCAGATAATCAATATGCAGTCGTTGATTTTCGTCACTGAATTCCTTGAGATGTATTTTTTTTATTCGGTAGTTTTCAGGGCTTAACCACAGGCTTTGAACCAGGATATCAGGGGTTTCCGATTGTTTGAGGTGTTTTTTCAGTTTTTGTCTTCCTGTGGTGCTCAGGCGATACTGTTCATTATCGATCGAGGCCCTGAAAGTGTTGTTTTCGTAATAGGCAAAGTCGTTTCCCAGTATCAGTGCTTGCACCATATTGAAATCGATTGAAGTTCCCAGAAACCCGGTTATCAGGGCATAATCTCCTTCAAAGTAGTTCTTTTCGAGGCGGTTCAGAAACCTGATGCTGTCGGTACTGATCATTAGGCGGGCAACTTCGATACCCAGTGCGGGGCTGAGTGAAATCCAAATAACGCTGTCGTAGCGCATTCTAATTTGCCCTTTTAACTCAGTCTGAGCTTTGTCCGACTTCAGGCTGATGTTGCAGCGAGCGGCAAAGTATTCGAATCTGGTTTCTGATTCCTGCATCTTTTCGATGAGAAACTCCTCTCCGTATTCCTTCAGTGGCTGTTTGATCAACTTGCGTTTCGACACACAGGAACTCAGGAAAAACACCAACACAAAACCATACAGAAAAACACGTCCGGTAATCCAAACAAATTGATTATTCATGCAGTTGTCCGGTCTCAATTTTTTTATCAATTAAATCACTTGTTTCGCCTGCATTTTTAGCTTTTTTCCAGTAATTCATGGCTTCTGTTGCCTTCCCAAGTTTGTACAAAATGTCGCCATAATGTTCAAGTATGGTTCCGCTTTCTTTATCCATAAACTGAAGTGCAAGTTCAATCTGTACGAGTGCATCTTCATATTTGCCCTGTTTGTAGAGTACCCATGCGTAGGTGTCGAGGTTGGAGCTGTTTTTCGGGTCGGTGGCAACGGCTTTTGCGGCCATTGTTGCAGCCTGTTCGAGTTTTTCGCCCCGGAGCGAAAGATAATAGGCGTAGTTGTTGAGCACAACGGAGTTTTCGGGATTGATGATGAGGGCTTTTTCATAGGAAAGGTCGCTTGCCCTGAAGTTTCCGAGTTTGTTTTGTGTGTCGGCGATAAGACTATAAAATTCAGCCATCAACACATTGTTGCCAACAACGAACTTTCGGCCGTTTTCAAGCGATTTTAGTGCATCTTCATATTGTTTTTGCTGATACAAACCGATTCCGTTAATGAAATAGGGCAGGGGTTGTTCGGGAAAAAGACTCTGTGCCCTGCTTCCATGTCTGATCATTGGTTCAGCCTCAAAAATCCTGAGGTCATTCATCAGCAGGTTTTCCCACACCCTGAAGTTGCTGCTATCAGCCTCAATTGACCTCAGGAAATAGGATCTTGCTTCGGTATGTTCATCCATGTTGTAGTAAATCTCGCCCATCAATGCCCAGCCTCTTGCGTCGTCGGGGTGACTTTTGTTGAAGGCACTGATTAAAGAGATCGTCATCCCTGTATCGGGTGTTTTTTCAAGAGGTGCATTAAGCCAGTAGAGCAATGCCTGAAGCTTGAGTCCTGGTTCAATTTCATTTGCATGCATCACAAATTCCAGCTCTTTATTGGCTTCGGCAAGCATTCCTTCATTGAAATAATACTCGAACAGCGAAACATGAATCTGTTGGTTGTCGGGATCAATTATGGCAAGTTTGCGGTATGTTTCAATGGCTTTTTCTTTTTTGCCGGCCACAAGGTACAGTTCGGCCAGCATAGCCAGATATCTGCCTTCGTATGGGAATGCCTCAGCCAGTTTTTCGATTTCGCGGATGGCGTTTTCCGGCTGATCCATGACCATATACACTGCCTGCTTCTGCATGCTGAGCATTTCGTTTACCCCGATCACCGACTCAAGCTGGTTGTAAATGGCGATGGCTTCATCATATTTTTCCTGAAAAAGAAGTCCGGTCGACAGTTCGCCAATGTATTCAGGATTGGTCGGGTATTTTTCCACCAGTTTTTTATATACGCTGATGAAATTGTCTGCCTGACCGAATTTTCTGTAGAGTTGCGCCATCCTGATCTGATACCATGTGTTTTCAGGTTGTAGTCTTACCGCTTGTTGCATAATCTCAAAGGAGCGGTCAAAATCCTCTGCACGTGCATACAACTCTGCCAGTTCATACATCGAGGCATGGTCGGCGGGATTTGCCTCCAAAGCCTGCTCAAAAAGCTGCACTGCCTGCTTGTCGTTGCCTTTAAGACGTTCTTTAACGCCCTCGGCAAACAGGCCGGCATTGCGCCTGTGCGCATCAGGTGCGACTGGCTTTGCAAGTGATGATGCTGCAGCAGAACCAGAAACAGGTTTGTTGGTAGAACAAGCCTGAAACACAAAACTACCCGACAAAACAAGCAGTACAACAAAGAAATTTATTGGTATTCTGATCATTGTTTTTTCAGTGTTCTATTTGATTGTAGTCCCCAACGCTCAGATCATCGAATCGCCCTTTGATGGTGGCGTAGTTTCCAACCATGCTGTTTTCAATAAGTTTGTTTTCTATGGTTGCATGGGTCTGGATAATGCTGTTGCGGATGACCGAGTTGATGATGGTGGTGTCTTCACCGACAGAAACGTGCGGCCCTATTACACTGTTTGATATTTTGGAGCCTTTACCGATGTAACAGGGCTCGATAATGATGGCTTCGTCAATGTCAGCCTCATCGGAAATCAATGTCTCGTTGGTGACAAAATCGAGCACGCTTCTGTTTGTATCTACTGTAGCATCTTTGTTGCCGCAGTCGAGCCAGGCATCCACCGATTCTGTATGAAAGGAAGTGCCTTTTTTCATCATATTCTGCAGGCCGTCGGTAATTCCGTATTCACCTCCGGTTGTAATTTTCTGATCAAGCAGATACTGAAGTTCTTTTCTCAGGTATTCACCGTCGCGGAAATAATAGATGCCGATAATGGCCATATCAGAAACAAAGGTTTTGGGCTTTTCGTAGAAACCTTCAATGCTACCGTCAGGGTTAAGATTCACAACTCCGAATTGTTCAGGGTTTTCGACGTGGTTCACCCAGATAATACCGTCTTTGGAGGTCTCAAGTTTGAAACTGGCTTTGAACAGGGTGTCGGCATAAGCCACGATCACTTTATCTTTCAGAAGCGGGTGCGCACAAAGGATGGCATGTGCAGTGCCGAGGGCTTCGTGCTGATAGAAAATATGTCCCTGAGCGCCGGCCCTTGCGGCAATTTCGAGCAGGTTTTTTTCTACCTCACTGCCAAAATTACCGATCACAAAGCCAATGTTTTCTACCTTCTCACCGGCCACCTGCACGATATCTTCAACCAGTCGCTGCACAATGGGTTTTCCGGCAACCGGCAACAGAGGTTTGGGGATGGTAAGTGTGTGGGGCCGCATTCGCTTTCCCATGCCGGCCATAGGGATGATGATATTCATTATTATGCTGATTTTTGTTGAGAATCTTAAGGTAGATTTCTAAAAACGAAGGATACCGGAATTAATTGCTAAAAACATGTTTAATGTCCGGTGTGTCCAAATCCTCCTGCTCCGCGCCGGGTTTCGCCAAGCTCGTCAGTCTTTCTCCATATAATGTTTTCATGTCTGGCAATAATCATTTGTGCAATACGGTCACCATGTTGTATGGTAAATGGTTGGGCCGAAAGGTTGACAAGGATTACTTTTATTTCGCCTCTATAGTCAGCGTCAATTGTACCCGGTGAGTTGAGCACAGTAATTCCCCATTTGGCTGCCAAACCGCTGCGTGGTCTTACCTGTGCTTCGTAACCTGAGGGTAACTCAATGAAAAGACCTGTTGGGATCAGGGCACGTTCAAGTGACCCCAGTACCACCGGAGTTTCAAGATTGGCCCTCAGGTCCATTCCGGCCGCATGGGCTGTTTCATAAGCAGGTAAAGGATTCCGGGAATTATTTACAATTTTGACTTCCATAAGTTATTTGGTCAGGAACGACAAAAATACATGTTTTTGGCACACAAGTCTGCCATACGTTAGTAGTGGCAGACTTGTGCATCAGGCTGAACAATGTTTCAGAAAAACTAAGGGAAAACATCAAACATGCTTTCCCTTTGCCTGATTATGCAATGGATGGGTCAATCAGCCTTCCATTATTGCCTTAACGCCGGGGAGTTCTTTTCCTTCGATATATTCGAGCATGGCGCCCCCTCCGGTTGATACATAGCTGACTTTGTCGGCCAGATTATATTTTCCTACGGCAGCTACAGAATCGCCTCCGCCAACCAGCGAGAAGCATCCATTGGCCGTTGCCGCTGCGATAGCCAGCGCGACTTCTTTGGTTCCCTGTTCGAAATTTGAGAATTCGAATACACCCATAGGGCCATTCCACAAAATGGTTTTCGACTTCATGATTACTTCGCTGAATACCTTTATTGTCTCGGGGCCAATATCCAGTCCCATCATATTGTCGGGTATGTTTTGCACAGCACATAGCTGTTTGCCGGCATCATTGCTGAATGCATCCGCCGCGATGGTATCGGTCGGAATCAGAAGATTAACACCAAGTTCTTTGGCTTTTTTTACGGCAGCAGATGCCGTTTCGAGCAGATCGTCTTCCACCAGCGATTTGCCCACATCACCGCCCATGGCTTTGACAAACGTAAACATCATACCTCCGCCGATAATCAGGTTATCTACCTTGTCGAGCAAATTGTTAATTATTTCAATCTTGCCCGAAACCTTGGCACCACCCAAAACAGCAGTAAATGGTTTTTCGGCATTTTTCACCACTTTCTCGAGGCTGGCTACTTCGTCCTGCATCAGGTAACCAAACAGACTTGCTCCGGGGAAAAAGCGTGCGATGATGGCTGTGGAGGCATGTGCGCGGTGTGCTGTGCCAAAGGCATCGTTGATGTAAACGTCGCCAAGCAGGGCAAGCTTTTTGGCGAAGTTTTCGTCGCCTTTTTCTTCCTCTTTGTAGAACCTGAGGTTCTCGAGCAGCAATACTTCTCCGGGCTGCAGGCTTGACGAAAGCTCCATCGCCTGAAGTCCGATACAATCATCAGCAAACTTGACTTTCATGCCAAGCCTTTGCTCCAGGCCGGGAACAAGGTGGCGCAAAGAATATTTGTTTGTGGGTCCGTCTTTTGGCCTCCCGAGGTGCGACATCAGAATTACCGAACCCCCCGTGGCAATCACCTTGCGGATCGTTGGAAGGGCAGCCATAATACGGTTGTCGTCGGTAATCTGAAACTGCTCGTCGAGCGGCACGTTAAAATCAACCCGAATCAGTGCACGTTTGCCTTTCAGGTTGTACAAGTCGATACTTTTCATTGTTGTTTAAATTTTAAGGTAAATTTAGTTTCTTTAATTGAATATCAATATTCTTTAATCCCAAGGACTGTTTGTCGCGGTTCCAAAGATAGCATTTGAACACATCGCCTGTTTCAAGTTGCAGGGGCAGGTGATGATACGCTTCGGCATCGCATATTGTGCAATCATCACGCAGAAATGGGCTCAGTGCAATGCTGCTGTAATGAGCAAGTTTTCCCCCACGTTGTATGTCAATCACCAGAAACAATTCGGCTCCCGGCTGTAAACCCTTACGAATGATTTCTGCCCCGAACAAAAGGGCCCCGGCCTCCGCAGTATGCGCGTCGGCAGCAAATAATGCCAGAGGAACAAATTCTGCTGATGCATCAGATGCAGAATCATTGGACACAGTCGTACTCCATACGGTAGCTTTCGGCGCAAATCCAAACATTTCGGCAAAACTTTGCTCAACGATTTCGTTGCTATAGGCGTAAATGCCGACACGGCCGTTGTTGGCCACAGGTCTGAGCCGGTTTCTCAACTCAGGATAGGGCACCAGCACATCAGAACTAAGGAAACTGTTTTGCACAGCTATATAATCAAAATTGTAGCTGAGGCCTTTTTCAATGTTTTCGCGGGTGGTGTTGATCACCACATAGCCTTTCCGCTTCATCAGCAATAAGGCTGTGTTATTGGTATAGGCATCAAGCACAAGTATGCGCGCATCTTCCGGAATACCTGCCTCTTCCAAAAACTTGTCGCTGTCGGTGAAATTGATCCTTGTGGTTTCGATCCTGTCCCAGCTGTATGTGGTATATCTCTCTTTTTGCACTTCATATGAACGATACACCATGAATGCAATTAATAGTAAGGCAACAACCCAAATAGCCCGGGGCTTTTTAAGGAGGCTATCGGGCATATTACCAAGTCCTGACAATGTGATAAGGAGCAGCGGTATCATCAGCGAATCAATCAGATAATAGTCGTGTGCCACAAACTGCCTGGCCATTACAACAACGTAAAGGCTGGCAGGAATGAGACTGATGACCCCCGTGAGGAAGAAAATGTCGTTGTAAAGCTTTTTTCTGAATCCCTGAAACAGGAGCAACATCAGGGCCATCAACATAATCAGGTAATGTCCGGCCGTGAAATAATGCCATTTCCAGTTGTCCCAGGCGGCGCGCATGATCGCTGCAAAATCAGCAGGGTCTTCGGGAGGCATGAGCGTTTGCAGAAATACCGACCCATAGGTTCTGCCCAGATATTGGTTGTAAGCGTAATAGGCAAGTACAAGGCTCAGCGAGATTATTCCGGCACGGATGCTGTGCAAACGCACTTCCCTGTACCTGAAATGGGTGATAAATACCGCAGCAAGTGCCGAGAGGAGCAACATCAAATAAGGAAGCCTGATCAGGGCAGCCAGGGTAAAAAAGGCGATGCCGGAATAAATATGGCGTGTCCTGATGGTGTCCCGAAAACAGGCCAAAGAAAACAACCCGCCCATGGATAAGGCAAAAGCAGGAATTCCCGGGATCATTCCGGCTTGATAATAGGTATAAACCGGTGCAGTAAACACAAAAAAGACCATCAGCAATACAACCGGATCAGCATAATTAAGGCATTTAAGCGCCAAACCCAGACTAATGATCCCCAACAAAGAAATAAACAACACCAACATTCTGAATACCACCGGCTCCTGCATCCCGGTGCTTTGCATCAGCGCTGCCACTATAAATTCAATAACAGGAAAATCTACCTGGGTAACGCCCTTTTCTTCCGTAAGTTCTTTTGATGCTTCGTATTCGGGCCGGAGATTGTTGGTGGCCGGACGAAAAAAATCAAAGCCGTTGTCGATGAAACCATAAGCCAGAGCCAGACGGTCGGCCTGCGACCAGGCATGCACATGCGAGGGAAAACGGGTGATGGTGCCGGAATAAAACCATACGGAAAACAACAGTAATAGAATAGAAATGATCAGTATGAACAGCCGTTTGGGCATTTGGTTCCGGAACATAAGATTCTGCCTTCGCAACACCGGCAAAGTTAATCATTCAACAGGCACCTGCGGAAGAATACTTTTGCAAAAGGAGCAACGGCAGACGTAATCGATTGCAGAACCTCCACAGAAACTTAATCACCAACAGTTTTCACTTATTCCTGTAACTTCCCGAAGAAGTTCAAATGTCTGTCCGGTGCAGCTTTCCTGCCGGTGGATGGGTGCATTTTTGGTCTGTTTTTCGCCCACCCAATGACAAACAAACGTACATTTGTAGGGATAATACTTTGTTTTATGCCTGATTTCAATTACGAATTTCCTTCAAAGCTGCCATTTGCCGGAACCTCCATATTCGCTGTCATGTCGAAAATGGCTCAGGAACACAACGCCATCAACCTTTCGCAGGGTTTTCCTGACTTTCCGATTTCCGAAACCCTTATCGACCGCGTGCACCATTACATGAAACTGGGGTACAACCAGTATGCACCCATGCCCGGTGTGCCTGCCCTGCGAAAAGCCATTGCAGCCAAAGCACTGAGCACATATGGCATCAGCTATGATGCCGATACTGAGGTCACAGTGACGGCCGGTGCCACACAGGCATTGTTTACTGCCATTACAGCTTTTGTCCATTCCGGTGATGAAGTGATCATCTTTGAGCCTGCCTATGATAGTTATGCCCCTGCTATTGAAGCATGTGGCGGAATAGTGAAAGGGATAAGCCTCAAACTACCCGATTTCCACATCGACTGGAATGAAGTGGAAGCCGCAATCACACCGAGAACCAGAATGATCATCATCAACAGTCCGCACAACCCGAGCGGAAGCCTCCTTTCGTCTGATGATTTGCTGGCACTGGACGAGCTTACCCGAAACACAGGGATCATTATCCTGAGCGACGAGGTATATGAACACCTCGTTTTCGACGGATTAGCGCATCAGAGCGTGTGTCTGAATACCCGGCTGGCTTCGCGTTCATTGGTGGTGGGTTCGTTTGGTAAGACCTTTCATGCAACCGGCTGGAAAACCGGGTTTGTGATGGCTCCCGCAGCCCTGTCCCGCGAGTTTCGCAAATTTCACCAGTTCGTCGTTTTTGCGTCAAACACGCCAATACAGCATGCGCTTGCTGATTTTTTAGCTGATCCGGTCAATTACAGGGATTTAGGCTCGTTTTATGCGGCCAAACGTGACTTTTTCGTTCAGGGCATCAGGAATTCTTCCTTCGATATTTATCCGAGCAAAGGAACTTATTTTCAGGTGTTGGGCTACAGCCGCATCAGTAAGTTGTCCGAAATGGAGTTTGCAGCATGGTTGGTAAAGGAGCACGGGGTTGCCGCCATTCCGCTCGCACCATTTTACAGCAAGTCAGTCAATCAGCAGCTATTACGATTTTGTTTTGCAAAAACAGAGCAAACCCTTTCACAAGCAATCGAGCGTTTATGCAGGATCTGAACATTGCCTTTTTTCAGGCCGACCTTATTTGGGAAAACCCTGCTGCCAACCGGGAGAAGTTTGCGCGGTTTATTGACGGTCTGACAACCAATCCGCACCTGATCGTGCTTCCTGAGACATTCACCACCGGTTTTCCTGTCGCCCCGCATCATTTTGCCGAATCTGAGGATGGAGAAACACTTCATTGGTTGAAAAATCAGGCCCGCACGACAGGAGCTGTCATCTGCGGCAGCATACTTCTGAAGAAGGGAAAGCACTACCACAACAGCCTGATATGGATGCAACCTAATGGCAATTTTTATTTGTATCACAAACGACATGTGTTCCGTATGGGCGGCGAACATCATCTGATCAGGCCCGGCTCGGAGCTGATTCATGTGCAACTCAACGGGTGGAAAATCAGGCCGCTGATTTGCTACGACCTTCGGTTTCCGGTATGGAGCAGAAACAAAGCAACCGACGGGCAGTTCGATTACGACCTGCTTATTTACATCGCAAACTGGCCCGAAACGCGTGCATTTCCATGGAAACAGCTGCTCATCGCAAGAGCTATTGAAAATCAGGCTTATGTGTTGGGGGTGAATCGTGTGGGTACTGACGGACCTGGCAACCGCTATTCGGGAGACTCGGTACTTCTTGATCCGAAAGGGAATGTAGTGGCTGCTGCTGCAGCTTCAGAAGAAGCAGTTGTTGAAACAAGTGCTGATCGGGCAGAACTATTGAATTTCAGAGAGAAATTTAATGTTTCGCTTGATTGGGATATGTTTAATGTGGTAATTTTGCCGCCCGATAACGTAGCATTATGAATATAGTTATTGCAGGCGACGGTGAAGTTGGTCTGCATCTTGCCGAAGCCCTTGTCAACAGCAACCACAACATTACCATTGTTGACCCGCACGAAGAGTTGCTGAAAATGGTTGATTCCCATTCCGACCTGATGACAATCACAGGCAATTCAACCTCAATAAGCGTGCTGCAACGGGCAAATGTGCGCAAGGCCGACCTTGTGATTTCAGTGGTTCACGACGAGCACATCAATTTGCTTACCTGCATCCTGGCCAAAAAACTGGGCGCAAAAAGGGTGATCGCCCGTGTCAACACAATGGAAAACCTAAGTCCGGAAAACTGGAACCTCTACAAAGAAATGGGTATCGACGGACTGGTGTCGCCCGAAGACATCGCTGCTCAGGAAATCATCAATCTACTCAAACAAACTGCAGCCACTGAAGTTTTTGATTTTTCCGGGGGTAAACTTTCTCTCTTCCTGATAAAACTTGAAGAAAATGCGCCGGTGGTCAATAAATCCCTTAACGAAATTGCCACCAGTCACAAAGAACTTGATTTTAGGGCAGTAGCTGTTCACCGTAACCGCGAAACCTTTATCCCGCGTGGCGATGATAAATTTCTGGCCAATGACCTAAGCTATGTAATTACCAAACCCAATGCAATTGAACACCTGCTCAAGCTGGGTGGCAAAGTTCAGATCGACATCCACAACATTATGATCATCGGCGGGGGCAGGGTAGGCCGTATTACGGCGAAAAGGCTCGAAAAGGACAAAAACATCAAATTGATCGAAAAGGATAAAGAACGCTGTATGGTGCTTACCGATTATCTGGAAGACACCCTGATCATCAACGGTGATGCACGCGACATACAATTGCTCGAAGATGAGGATATCCGCCGGATGGATGCTTTTATCGCCGTTACCAACAACACCGAAACCAATATTCTGACCTGCCTGCATGCCCGCAAATATGGCGTGAAGAAAACCATAGCTCTGGTCGAAAACATCGATTATATCGACATCTCACAAAACATCGGCATCGATACCATCATCAACAAAAAGCTTATTGCAGCAAGTTATATGGTTCGGTACACCATGGGTGCCGAGGTTACTTCTCTCAAATGCCTTAGCGGTATCGACGCTGATGTCATGGAGCTTGTGGCCAGACCCGGTTCGGCGGTTACCAAAAAGCCCATCTCGAAACTGCGTATCCCCGAAGGAGCCATTATCGGAGGTATAGTTCGGGGTAACGAAAGTTTTATTGCAGTAGGAAGTTTTCAGATTCAGGAAAACGATAAGGTAGTCGTGTTTTCGCTTCCGCAATCCATCAATCAGGTGGAAAAGATTTTTCACTAACACACCTTTATGATCTGAATGACTCATGAAAAGCTTCCTCAGGGACATTAATTATGGTATCATCATCAGAATCATCGGATTTCTGCTGATTATCGAAGGCTTTTTCATGCTCACTTCCATCCCTTTTGCCTGGAAACATTGCGGGGCAAGCTGTTTTGCCATGCTCATTTCGGCAGTGATTACGATCTTGTCGGGCAGCATTGCCTGGATAATGAACAACAAAGCAAAAAAACTGGTTGGTAAACGCGAAGGCTACATAATCGTAACCTTCAGCTGGATCACCATCTCACTTTTCGGTGCCCTGCCATTTTACATCAGCGGCTATATACCATCTTTTACCGATGCTTTTTTCGAAACCATGTCGGGTTTCACAACAACAGGTGCCAGCATCCTCCGCGACGTTGAGGCATTGCCCCGCGACCTGCTTTATTGGCGAAGCATCACCCAATGGTTGGGTGGAATGGGAATTATCGTGCTGTCTGTAGCTATTTTGCCCATTCTGGGCATCGGCGGGATGCAGCTCTTTATGGCCGAAATGCCTGGTGTAACCTACGACAAGTTACACCCCAGAATTACCTCCACAGCAAAACGTCTGTGGGGGATTTATGTGCTGCTCACAGCCGTGCAGGTTTTGCTGCTATGGCTGGGCGAAATGAGCTTTTTTGATGCAGTATGCCACTCGTTCACGACAATGGCTACCGGAGGATTTTCGACGCAAAACGAAAGTATTGCCGCATATGGATCTTTTAGTCAGTATGTGATCATAGTCTTTATGTTTTTAGCCGGAACCAATTTTACCCTGCATTATTTTGCGCTGCACGGACAGATCAAAAAAGTGTTTCAGAACGAGGAGTTTCGCATCTATTTTTACCTCACAGCGATTGCAACCATTATCATCACTGCCGGATTAACCTATTTCAGCCACCTGCAGGGTTTGGATGATGCGTTCAGAAATGCCTTGTTCACTGTTGTTTCCATCCTCACCACAACCGGTTTTGCCACCGACAACTACCTTAACTGGCCTGGTTTGCTTTGGATGATCATTTTCGTGCTGATGTTCATCGGTGGTAGTGCCGGCTCAACAGGCGGTGGCATGAAGGTGATCAGGCAACTCCTGCTGTTCAAAAACTCATGGATGGAACTGCGCCGTTCCATTCACCCCAATGCAGTGCTGCCGGTGAAGTACAATCAGAAGAGTGTGCCTCAGGAGATTATCTACAAACTCATGGCTTTCTTTCTGATGTATATCCTTGTGTTTGCCAGTGGAACCATACTGCTTTCGTTTCTGGGACTTGACTTTGAGACTTCCGTGGGCGCATCCATCACCTGCCTGGGTAATATCGGGCCGGGTATCGGAATGGTTGGCCCGGCAGATAATTTCGGCTTTATGTCGGATGCTGCCAAATGGCTGCTGTCGTTCATGATGATGCTCGGAAGACTCGAACTTTTCACCGTGCTTATTCTTTTCTCACCCTATTTCTGGAAACGCTGAGTGGTTTGTACCATAACTTGTATCTTTGAAACCTCAGCAGCAGGAAATGGATAAGCTCTCAGTAGCAATCATCACCAAAAACGAAGAACGCAACATCGGCCGGTGTCTCGACTCAGTCGTCGGACTCGCCGATGAAATTGTTGTTGTGGACTCAGGCTCCGACGACCGTACACAGGAAATCTGTTCTGCATATGGTGTGGTTTTCAATGTTCATCCTTTTCAGGGACATATCGAGCAGAAAAACCTTGCCCTGAACTTGTGCTCCCACCGGCATGTGTTGTCCCTCGACGCTGATGAAGCCTTGTCACCACGTCTATTTGATACCATTCTCTCCGAAAAATCAAAAGGATTCAAGGATGGTTATTCCATGAACCGAAAGACTTTTTATTGCGGAAAATGGATACGCTTCGGTGGGTGGTATCCCGACCGGAAAATACGTCTGGTGAACCGCAAAATGTATTCCTGGGGAGGAACAAATCCGCACGACCGATTGATTGCCCTGTCATCCGGAGTGCAGCCGCTTCATCTGAAAGGCGACCTGCTTCATTATTCTATCAACACACTCGATGAGCACCGGAAGGTAGTTGAAAACTTCTCGTCCATCGCCGCAAAAGCCATGTTTACGCAGGGAAAAAATGTGGGCAGCCTCAAGAAATACAACTCAGCCCTTTTCAGGTTTCTGCAGTCCTATTTGCTTACGCTTGGTTTTTTGGAAGGCCGGCACGGATGGCATATTGCACGTTTATCCGCCAGGGCAAAGTATCTGAAATACAAAAAACTTGAGCAATTAAACCGCAGCCGGTAAGGCCCCTGAAGATCCGTCATCCTGCTCATTATCCGTTTAGAAAATGGCGACAGTAGTCATGCGGAGGTCTGTTTTCAGTTTCGGTCATATTTTCCCTTACATTTGCCTGAAGTTGAATAAACAGCCTTACTACTGCATACCTTGAAGATCATACACGTTTCAACACCGGTTTCGTGGAGGGGAGGAGAACAGCAGCTTGCCTATCTCGCGAAGGCCCTTCACGGGAAACACAAGCAACTGATCATATGCCCCGAAGGCTCTGAAATGGAGGCTTTTTGTCAAAAACATCAGCTGAACTGCCAGACCTACACCACACGCGGCCTCCTCAATCTTTCTGCAGCACGACTGTTGTATAAAATGTGTAAGCTTCATTCTGCCGACATAGTGCATTGTCACGACAGCCATGCCCATTCCATTGCGGTAATGGCAGCTGTCGCTTATTCGAACCGCACTCCGGTTGTTGTTCACCGCAGGGTTGATTTCCCTGTATCCGGAAGTTTATTTTCCAATTACAAGTACAATCATCCTCAAATCAAGGCATATATCTGTGTTTCCAGAGCTATACGCGAAATTCTTGCGCCTTCGCTCAGGCAGCCAGAAAAAGCCGTGTGCATATACAGCAGTATCGATCTGGAAAGATTTTCGGGAAATGGAAACAGGAAAGGATTGTTACGCGCTGAGTTTGGTTTGAAAAACAGCAACATACTCATCGGAAACACCTCGGCCCTGGCTCCTCACAAAGACCATCCGACTTTTCTGAATATGGCAAAGATTCTTCATCAGCGTTTTCCTCAGATGCGTTTTGTGATCATGGGCGAAGGTCCTTCGCGGCTCGAAACGGAACACCTTATTGAGGCCTTGGGTCTGCGCGAGGTGGTTTTTCTGGCCGGATTCAGAAACAATATTCCAGATTTACTGCCCGACCTGGATGTGTTTGTCATGAGCTCAAGCACCGAAGGCCTCGGAACAAGCATCATAGATGCTTTTGCTTCAGGAATACCGGTGGTGACAACGGCCGCCGGCGGTATACCGGAACTTGTTGAAGATCATAAAACCGGCCTGCTTTGTGAAATAGGTAACCCTCAGCAGCTGGCTGAAGCGGTTATACATATTCTTGACAGTGAATCGCTCAGGAATTTGTTGGTGCAGAATGCCAGAACGAAAGCAGCAAGCTTCGACTACCGTATCATGGCTGAAAAAACTCAGGAAGTATATCACAAAATATGTTCCGCACTAACTGAAGAAACTGAATAAAAAACATCGAATGAAACATGCAACCGCAGCGTCTTGGCTGATAATCATTAACCCAAACGCGGGATACAGAGCAGGCGAAAAAGATTGGCCAAAGATTGAGTCTTTGTTGCTTTCACATAGTTTCGAATTCGAGGCAGTCTTCACCGAACGTCCATCTCATGCCATCGAAATCGCCCGAAAAGCTGTTGAATCGGGCTACCGGAGAATTATCGCGGTTGGTGGCGATGGCACACTCAACGAAGTAGTAAACGGAATCTTTCAGCAGAACATTGTTCCGGCCGACGAAGTTACCCTCGGAATGATCACAGTGGGAACAGGAAATGACTGGGGACGGATGTACGATTTTCCCGGAAAATACGAAAAAGCCATTCGGATTTTGTCCAAAGGCCGCACCTTTCTGCAAGATGTTGGAAAGGTGAAATACCGTTACGACAGCGAAGACAAAAGCAGGTATTTCATCAATATGGCCGGTATGGGCTACGATGCGCTGGTGGCACGCAAAACCAACATACTGAAAGCCCGCGGCAAAGGCGGGCCATTGTCATATCTTTATAACCTCCTCGCCGGATTGTTTCAGTACGAAAGCATCCACCTGAATATTGTGGTAGATGACCAGCAGATCATCGACGAGAAAGTATTCAGCATGAGTATCGGAATTTGCCGCTACAACGGAGGCGGCATGATGCAGCTTCCGACAGCAATCCCCGACGACGGACTATTCGACATCACTGTGATCCGGAAAACCTCCAGACTAAGGATTGTGCGGAACATCCGTAAACTCTACGATGGTTCGTTTGTGCAGCTTCCCGAAGTATCTACCTACACCGGAAGTAAAATATCCATAACGTCAACTCCCCGCCACTCCATTTTTCTGGAGACTGACGGGGAGTCGCTGGGTCATTCACCGCTGGATTTCGAACTGATTCCGAAGGCTATACGTTTAATTGTCAGAAAGAGAGCCCTGAAACAATTTGGTGGCTACCAGGATGATTCTCCGGACGGTGTTGAGGACTAGGCCTCTGACTCGGTGGCTACCTCTGCCTTTTCGAACACCTGTACCTCATTCACGACTACTTCCACCATCTGGCGTTTCACGCCTTCTTTGTCTTCCCATGTGCGGCTCGTGAGTTTACCTTCGATGGCTACTTCCTTTCCTTTCTTCACCAGTTTTTCAACCAGATCGGCAGTTTTGCCCCAGGCAATGAGTGTATGCCACTGAGTGTCGCTGACGCGTTCGCCTTTGGCATTGGTGTAGTATTCGTTGGTGGCCAGACGGAAACGTGCCATTTTACGGTTGTTGGCCAATGATTTGATTTCAGGGTCCTGTCCCGGACGACCAATCAGTTTTACGGAATTTCTCAATGTTGTCATAATGTTTAATTGTTAAAGGGTTTTTAAATTATTGAATATGATTGTTCTGTTTTAACTGGCTTTTTCGATGATCATGATTTCATTGATAACGACTTCAGATACATAGCGTGTGACACCGCTCGGGTATTCATAACTGCGATTGACAAGCCTGCCTTCGATGGCAATTTCGCGACCTTTTTTCACGAATGCACCTATCATCTCTGCGGTTTTTCCCCACGCAACAAGGTTGTGCCAGTGGGTCAGGCTTTTGCGCTCACCTGCTTCGTTGGTGTAGAATTCATTTGTTGCCAGACTGAAACGTGCCATTTTGCGCTCGTTTGCCAGTACGGTTACCTGTGGGTCGTTGCCCGGACGTCCGATTAGTTTTACGGAATTTCTCATAGTTTTCATTGTAGTAAAAGTTTTAGTGTTACAATTTTTTGAATGAACGACGAGGCAAAATTATATCGACCCCACAGCAGGAGTCGTATGATTAACAAGTACATACGTTTGTATCCGTTTGTAAACGTTTGTCAACGCTTTTGTAACACAATACCAATAACATAGGGTGAAAGCACATTTGTTCGGTTTTGGTCTGTTCCCGTTTTTATTTTTGGTAAACGAGTCATATTTCTTGATTTTCGATGCATTTTGATTAATTTTGTGTAGGCTAAAAACGGACGCATCGTAACAAGTGGTCATCGCTAATGGAAAACAACAAAACTCAGGCGCAATGGCAGGCTGAAGTTGAACAACTTCAAATGGTGATTGATCAGCTTGAAACCCAACTTGCGTCGTTCTACCAGCGTTCACGAAGGGATATGGAAATCAGGCTGGCCACCACCATCAACCATATACCGCTGGCCATCATCAACCTCGATCAATCAGGCCTCATCATCTCAGCCAATCCCGGATTCCTCAAATTGTTCGGGTTGCAGGCCGAAGAAATCGTCAATCAGGTTAATATCAAAGCGTTTGAGGCTCTCATGAAAACCGAATTGGGCCAAAAACTGGTGCAGCTTGTCGACACACAAACAGAATTTGATATCGAGACCAATCTGAATCTGAAGAAAGATTCGGAAGGTTTTTTTCGTTGCCGGGGAATTAAAGTTTCGGGCGAGCTAAGCGATTCATACAATTTTATCCTGATCATCGGTGACATATCTAAGCGAAAACTCACCGAACATGAACTGGTGATTGCCAAAGAGAAAGCTGAAGAGTCGGACAAGCTGAAAACAGCCTTCCTCACGAGCATGTCGCACGAAATACGAACGCCGATGAACCACATCATCGGTTTTCTGGATTTTCTGAAAGATCCTGAACTTCCAATTACTGAAAGAGAGGAATATGTTCAGATCATTCACGAAAGTAGTCAGGTTTTGCTCAGGCTTATCGATGACATTATCGACATCGCCAAGATCGAATCAGGCCAGCTGATGATAAACCCCAGTGTTTTTGCGCTTCACGACCTGATGTTTAGTATTTGGAAAACTTATAACGACATCAGGATCAAGCGGAATCGACATGAAGTTGACTTCAGGCTTCAACCATTGACAAGCAAAGGAATTATCATCAGGTCTGACGCAATCAGGCTGCAGCAGATTCTGTCCAACCTGCTCGACAACGCGTTTAAGTTCACCGAAACAGGGCACATCGAACTTGGTTATGAGACAGATGAATCCGACAACCTGACTTTATATGTGCGTGATACAGGGCCGGGCATTGATCCTTCTAAGCACGAGCTCATCTTTGTCCGTTTCAGGCAGCTCGATTACAGCACGACCAAGAAACACGGCGGAACCGGGCTTGGTCTTGCCATCACCAAGGGTCTCGTGGAACTGCTTGGGGGCACCATCGGGCTCGAATCGAGACCCGGAGCAGGCTCATTGTTCCAAATCAGGCTGCCAGGTGTGATCGTTAAGAAGTTGGTGAATGCCATTCCTGCATCTGGTCAGGATTACCATGCTTTTGACTGGACCGGTAAAACATTTATGATCGTAGAAGACGAGCGCACCAATTTCAGCCTGCTTACCATTATGCTCAGAAGCACCAAAGCAAAGATAATCTGGGCCAGAGATGGGGAAGAAGCCGTTGAACTGGTGAAAAACAGAACAGATATCGACCTGGTTTTGATGGATATACGCTTGCCCGGAATGGATGGATATCAAACCACGAAAATCATCAAGCAAACAAGACCCTCACTTCCGGTACTGGCTCAGACTGCTTATGCCATGGATGTTGAAATAAATCTGGCTCGTGAAGCAGGTTGCGACGACTATATTACCAAGCCGATTGAAAAGAAACTGCTGTTACAGAAAATCAGCATGTTTCTTATGTAAATGATCATTTGTTGTCGCTTTCATGCCACTCAGCATAGGAAGTGCCTGTTTCGCGCAGAAGCACACTGTGGAGTTTCAGGTTTTCAGGCAAACGGGCTCTGATGCGCGCAGCAAAGTCTGCCACCATCAATTCGCTCGTGGGTTGATAGTCGAGAAATATTACATTGTTGAACTGGCGTGTAAGCTGCCCGTCCACTGAAGCACGCATGGCACTGTTGAGCACAAGGGCATGGTCGAACACATCCACTACTGTTTCCCTGACAATTTTTTTCAGGTCGCCAAAATCCATCACCATACCAAGTTTGGGGTTGTTTGGCTCGTTTATAGGGGTTCCGGTTATCGTAACCTTCAATCCGTAAGAATGTCCGTGTACGTTGCGGCATGGGCCATCATAACCCATTAGCGCATGGGCCATTTCGAAACTGAACTCCTTGGTGATCCGTATGATATTCATATTACATTGAAGCTTTTATGAGTATTCCATGAAATACTGTTCCGGAATTGCTGATAAACTGTATCAGATATATTCCTGGTTTCATACCAGGGTCAAGGGGGTAAAGTGTGCCTGAAGTGTAGTTAATTGTTGAATAAACCACTTTACCCTCCATTCCGGTGATCTGCAGTGTGCCTGTTGTGTTCAGGGATTGTGCATCAGATAACTCAAAATGGATGAAATCGGTGGCCGGATTAGGATACATGCTGATTCTCAAACTCTGATCGTTTTCTGAATAGCCTGCGTTTTCGCCCCAGATCATTTCTGCAAACTCAGGACGGTCAATGAATGGGTTTCTGTTTTGCTGTAAGCTATACACAACATTGTTGCGGTTGATTTCTTTCGTGCTCACAGGGTCGGTAAGATGCCATTCCAGAAGCATTTTTCTGGCCCAGGGTCTTGGCTCGGCTCCGTCTGTCATATCGCTTCCCGGCCAATTCGAATCCTGATTGTAATACCGCACCGCCATATAGAGTATGTTTCGGGCAAGATCCCCCTTGAAGGCATCAATAGGCTCGAATACTGTACCACCATAGCCTGAGGTGCTGCTGGTGCCTACTTTTGAACCGTTTTCCGATGTCCATGTGGCTGAGCCAACCTCACCAAAAGGATGATTGCTTCGACGATTGTTCACATAACCGTCAGTCGGAATCAACTGAAAAAGATCGGAATACATGGGATAGGCATCATTAAACCAACTTGCGGGGAAACTATGCTCCCGGTTGTAGCAATCGCCTTCGCTGTTATAATTACCGCACTGATCGCTGAAAAAATCGTATTCATAAGGCTGACTGCCTGATGGATTATACGAGTACATATCCCACACCTTGTCGTTTGGTTTACGGTCGGTGAGCGAAAAGTCGCTCCACAGTTGCGAATAGGTTCGCGGCTCGTGATCCTTGATGATGTTGTGCAGGGCTTGCTGAAGTGCTGTTCCGTACAAACCTGAAGCATTATCGTAATAACCCGGAGGAATCTGTGCCTGAGTGAATACGAACCCAAAGTGGAATATGACTAATGTTAACCACTTAATTTCTATCCTGAAAAATTTGGACATCTCAGAGCCAGTTTTGAGTGAAAAAATATACCAAAGCGAAAATAAACAGGTAGATTCCGCCAAACAGATGCAGAAGACTCGACAGGATGATGTTGTTGCGACTCAGATTCATGCTTATGCCTGCAATTGACCAGGCAAATCCGGCAATCACAAGCAACAAAGGCAGCAAATTTCCAAAAGGACTCAGATACGAAGCAGTCATCCCGATAATGAGCGTGTTGATGCCGGCAGCAATACCCATCACCACAAATTTCACATAATTGTCGAAAGAAAACAGCCGCTCACCTTTCCTGATCTTCAAAGATTCAAGCAGCATACGGATGGAAACGGCAGTGATAACTCCCAACACAACAATTTTCTGGTTATCTTCGAGCAGGTGCATAAACGTGTTGCCCAGCAACACACCCAACCAATACATGATTCCCTGTATCAGTCCGAAAACCAACGCATGAAACACATTGAGCAGATGCGAACTGCGTCTGTCGCGATTCAGACCGAGTGCCAGCGGAAAAACATTGTAGGAAAGTGCCAGCACAAACAGTATGTATAAGGCAATTTTCAATCCAATTAATTTAAGTCAAAAATACTGCTTTAAACCGAATCAACAAGACAAACAGCGGGGATATAAATGCCCGTTTGCTTTATTTATTGATTCAGGGAATGCACAGATTGCTTTTTCTGACGAGCAACACAATTTTTTCGAGCCAATGTGCGTCCGTTTCGTCAAATGCTGCCGGTTTGCTGCTATCCACATCCAGCACAGCCCAAGGCTTGCCCGAGTTGTCCAGCAAAGGAACCACTATCTCACTTTGCGACCGGCTGTCGCAGGCAATATGTCCGGGAAAAGCATGAACATCAGGAACAATGATGGTTTTGCCCTGATTGATACCTGCCCAGCATACTCCTGTGTTTTGCTTTAGGTCAATACAGGCCAGCGATCCCTGATAAGGCCCAACTTGTAGTTTTCCATCCTGCAGCAAATAAAACCCTGTCCAGAAAAAGTGGTCCAGTTTGTTGTGCAGCAAAGCTGCAATCGTGGCCATATCCGAAAGAGGATTATTGCTTTTCAGCAGAAGCACGGCCAGCTGATCATAAATGCGCTGGTAACGCCCCGATTTTTTTACTGTTTGCATCAGGTGGTTTTTTATATTGAGGCAGCAAAAATAAGTAAATGCAGAAAACAGTAACAGGCTCGTGTTTTTGGTTTCGTGACCCACTGTATTTCCTGAGTGCACTCGTAGCAAATATTGAACACATTCTGATTCAGGCTTTTTGTTCCGGTTGAAGAAACCAGCATTATGGGCTTTCAGGTCAACATATTTTTGATGCAACCGATTTAGGAACGACTCCCTTTGATCAGAATATTATCTAATTACTTATAAATGAAACACATGCACACACTATTGATTTTGATTTGTTTAGGCAGGTGCTGCAAACTTGTTAGTTTTGCCGCGCTAAATCAGTTGAAACAACAAAGATTAACCCAAATAACTAACTATTAACCAATTCATTAAACAATGAGCATTAAAAAGCAAGCATTAAAATCAAAACCGGTAAGCAAAGTAAGTTTCAAAATCAGCAAATCGCAGGCAGAAGGAGCCGCTGCAGTAAGCGTTGTTGGTGAGTTCAACAATTGGGATCAGGCTTCAGGCACCATGAGCCGTTTGAAAGATGGTTCTTTCAGTTTCAGTGCCGAATTACCTTCGGGTCGCGAATATCAGTTCCGCTATGTAGCTGATGGCACCCGCTGGTTCAATGATGAAGAGGCTGACGGCCTTGTTCCTTCAGGAATGGGCAGCGAGCAAAACAGTCTGCTTTCGCTGTAAGCAAAATTATTCAGAACAAAAAACCCTGTTGAATACCAGTTCAACAGGGTTTTTTTATTGAATGATGCTCATTTACAGTTTCTCCAGTGCGACTGTAAAATGTCTGAGTATCGGCGCTTCACAGGCAATTCTGAATCCTTTGGTGATTGTATTGCGTCGTTCGTACACCCTGATCACCGTAGCGGCTACATAGCGGATATGATTATCCGTGTACACCCTTCGCGGCAGGGCAAAGCGCACCAGCTCGAGTTTTGGAAAGCGATCAAGGCGCGTTACCGGGTCACGGTCGGCAAGCAGGGTTCCGATTTCCACTCCGCGCACACCACCTTCGATGTAGAATTCGACAGCGAGGGTTTGTGCTACATATTGCTCGCGTGGCAGATGTGGCAGAAACCTCAGTGCATCTACAAATATGGCATGACCGCCAAAGGGAATCTGAACCGGCACACCGGCCTCATGCAACAGGTTTCCGAGGAGCGCCACCTGTTTGATGCGTGTTTCAAGATATTCGAATTCAGTACCTTCATATAATCCCTGTGCCAATGCGTTCATGTCGCGTCCCGACATTCCTCCATAGGTAATGTATCCCTCGAACATGATGTTGAAAATGCTGGCCTGCCTGAATAATTCCTCATCGCGAAGGCCGATGAAACCGCCCATATTCACAATTGCGTCCTTTTTGCTGCTCATGGTCATGCCGTCCCCGTAAGAAAACATCTCCCGTACGATTTCGCGGATGCTTTTATCGGCATAAGCAATTTCACGGGTCTTGATAAAATAGGCGTTTTCGGCAAAGCGGGCTGCATCGAAAATTACCCGGATTCCGTATTTTCTGGCCATTGCGCTCACTTCCCTGATGTTTTGCATCGACAAGGGTTGCCCGCCCGAAGTATTGCAGGTAACCGTTATGATCACCATCGGAATTTTTTCGGCCGGATGACTTTTCAGCACCGCCTCAAGCTTTTCGAGGTCAATGTTTCCTTTGAAAGGGTGATCTAGTGTGGTGTCGAAAGCTTCGTCGATGGTGCAGTCAACTGCTGTTGCTTTTCTGAACTCAATATGTCCTTTGGTAGTATCGAAATGTGCATTTCCCGGAACGATATCGCCTTCTTTGACCAGGGCCGAGAACAGGACGTTTTCGGCTGCACGTCCCTGATGTGTGGGAAGAAAATACTCAAAACCGGTGATGTCGCGTATGGCTTTCTTCAGTTTGTAGTAAGAAGAAGCTCCGGCATAGGATTCGTCGCCCAGCATGAGTTCCGACCACTGACGATCACTCATGGCACCTGTGCCCGAATCGGTTAATAAATCCACAAAAACCTGATCGCTGCGGAGGTTGAAAAGATTGAACCAGGCTTCCTTTATCCACTTTTCGCGTTCGTCACGGGTGCTTTTCCTGATGGTTTCCACCATCTTGATCTTGTAGGATTCTGCAAAAGGTAATTCCATATTCTCCTGATAGTTAAATTAATAATTACTGATTATGCCGGGCATTCCGGCACGGAACCATCAGGAAGAAAATCGGTCGCGTTCCTTGATATTCAAATAATTAAATTTCTCGCTTGGTTGATCAAACATGGTTTTTGGTTTTGAGCACGAAAACGGTCAAATATATGACATTCTGCATCTACAGACAAGGATTTCGGGAGCGTTTGCAGAAAATATATTAAGCTCCGGTCATAATTTGATAGAAATCAATTATATAAATGGCTAAACTACATGAATATATCAACATAGTAACTCATGTTTTGGAAGCCCTAACTACTGTGATTCGAACAAAAACAGTTCAACTGAAACCCACACGACTCCGGTGATCATTCAACAGATTCTCAATCAAAAAGCATTTAAAAACTGCTTTGATCACCGGAGTTAAGTTTGAATAGCACAGGAAGAAGTGTTATGCGCCCAAGGTTGCCACCATCACAGCTTTGATGGTGTGCATTCGGTTTTCGGCTTCCTCAAAGACCAGCGAAGCAGGCGACTCGAATACATCGTCGTTTACTTCCATGGCTTCAATACCGAATTTCTGGAAAATCTGTTCGCCAATGGCTGTTTCACGATTGTGGAATGACGGCAGACAATGGAGAAACTTAACATTCGGGTTTCCTGTTTTCTGCAGCATACTTTTGTTCACCTGATAAGGCAACATGAGCTTTATGCGTTCTTCCCAAACATGATCAGCCTCACCCATCGAAACCCATACATCGGTATAGATGAAATCGACACCTTTTACGCCTTCGTCAACACTCTCGGTGAGGGTGATCCGGGCGCCGGTTTCTCTGGCAATCTCGCGGCACTGAGCCACAAGCGCTTCATTAGGCCAGTTTTGTTTCGGAGCAACAGCCCTGAAATCCATACCCATTTTTGCTGCGCCAACCATCAACGAGTTGCCCATATTGTTGCGGGCATCACCGCAATAGGCAAAACTTACCTTGTTCAAGGGTTTGTCACTGTGCTCCATCATAGTCATGAAATCGGCCAGGATCTGTGTGGGATGAAACTCATTTGTTAATCCGTTCCACACAGGCACTCCGGCGTATTTACCCAGTTCTTCAACGATATCCTGTCCATAGCCGCGGTATTGAATACCATCATACATGCGGCCCAAAACACGTGCAGTGTCTTTCATGGATTCTTTTTTACCAATCTGCGAACCGGAGGGTCCCAGATAGGTAACTCTGGCTCCCTGATCATATGCAGCCACTTCAAAGGCACATCGGGTGCGGGTGGAGTCTTTTTCAAAGATCAGCGCAATATTCTTGCCTTGCAGCCTTGGTTGTTCGGTGCCGGCATATTTGGCTTTTTTGAGGTCGATGGCCAGATCGAGCAAAAACCTGATCTCCTGTGGTGTGAAATCAAGCAGTTTCAAAAAATTTCTGTTTCTAAGATTGAATGCCATAATGGATAGGTTTATAATTTATAATATGTTGATTAAATATGCTTTAAATGTATTTCCGGCACAAAAGTAGGCAATTTTGTGAAATATTTAACAGGCGATTGATGGTTAACCCCATTTCGGAACACTACTCAAGTTGAAAACCTGCACAATAAGGTTAACACGCAATGATTAATTTTGCGGCATGCTGATTATAGATCATGTTTTGGTGACAGATGGTTTTCTGAAGGCCATGTTTGTGTGCGACCTGCCCCGATGCAAAGGCGACTGTTGTGTAAAAGGAGATGCCGGCGCACCACTCGAGCCATCTGAGATTGGTCTGCTTGAAGAGCACATTGACCAGATCAAACCCTATATGCGTCCCGAAGGCATCCGTGTGCTGGACGAGTTGGGCGTGTATGATTACGATATCATGGGCAATTTTGTCACGCCTCTGGTGGATGAGCGCGAGTGTGCTTTTGCCGGATTTCACGATAATGGCGTAAGTTATTGCACCATCGAAAAAGCCTGGAACGATGGCAAAACCGAACTACGCAAACCTGTAAGTTGTCATTTGTATCCGGTAAGGCTCTCAGAAAAGGATGGATTCACCCATCTTCATTATCACCAATGGAGTATATGTGTTCCGGCGGTGCGCAAAGGCCATTATCAGTCAACTCCGCTCTATGTTTTTCTTCGCGAAGCCCTGATCAGGCGTTTCGGGGAGGATTGGTATAAAAAACTTGTTGCTGCCATCAACGGGCAGGCTGATGTGGAAACATAAGATTTTCGGTAAGCAGGGGATAGTATGATGAGTAAAAGGGCGTTGAATAAACTACGGTAGAAATTTTATTTTATCCAAAGGACTGAGTTTCCCGTTCCAAATTCATTCTCCTCCCAAAGTGGGTTGCCCTCATCAAGTATCCATTTCCCGTCAACAATGTATTTGTAGGTATATCGGCCGGATTCGAGATAAACATCCAGCACCCATTCATCGCCAACTTTGCGCATCGGGTATCCTTGCTGCGACCAGTTGTTGAAACTCCCCGAAACCCGAACATCTTTTGCCTCCTGCTTTCCTGTCAGGCGGAAGCTGTGGTTGGGCATGAAGCTAAGAAATGAATTGGCAAAATCTCCCTCACCTGTTGTGACAGGGTTGTCCGGATCGGTTATCCAGCGACCATCAACGATAAACTTATACTCGTAATTTCCCGGTCCAAGAATATACGGAAAAACCCAGCCTTCTGCTTTTTTCTCCATCAGCAATTCATCGCGGTTCCAATTGTTAAATGTTCCGCTGAGCACAACATTCCGGGCATCAGTAAATCCTTTGAGCGTAAACATGAGTGTATCGCCTATGCCAAGAAAGGAATTCAGGTTGTTTCTTCCGTCAGGTCTGAAATTGGGGTTTTCCGGGTCGATAATCCATGAACCATCCACTATGAATTTGTAGGCATGTGTGCCTTTGCGCAGGAATACCGGCAGTTGCCAACCGCTATGCGTGCGGCGCATCTGCAGTTCTTTTTCGTTCCAGTTGTTGAAACTGCCTGTTACAACAACTTTACGCGCCTGTTCGTAGCCCTCCAAACGGAACACATGATTCTCAGCAAACATCACTGAGTTATAGCCACGGTGCCCGTCTTTTTCCCTGAGGCGGTTGTTTGGATCGTGCATCCATTTGCCATCAACGATGAATTTATAAAGGTATTTTCCGGAAACAAGTTCGAGGCAGCTTATCCATCCCGAATCTACTTTTTGCATGGGCAGCTGCCTTGTGCTCCATTGATTGAAAGTACCCGACAGATAAACTTTTATTGCATTTCGGTGGTTGGGCAGGAAGAAGCAGTAGTTGTTTCCGGTTTTTCTGATCACTCCTTCCCTACTGAGGTTGTTGGCACCGAAGACTGAGGGTTCGGGTTTCATGAAGGTTCCCTTTGGGGAAAAGTCATCCAGCAAAACCAATTTGCTGTCGAAACCCGCAGCGATTTCCGTCTCGAGTGGTCTGGAAAGTTCAATCAATCCCGGTCGAAGCAGGCGGGGTACCCAATCCGTTGAATCTTTCAGTTCCTTGAATTTGCCACTAAAAATCAGTTGCATCTCCATTGAATCCAACTCATACAGCCTTGCAAACTCATTCTGTTCAGCAATGTCCCATCGCAGATCAATGGTGAGCATAAAACTACCATGTTCGATTCGTCCTGCCTTATCAGGAGAATGCTGCGCATTGGCAGGAAGGAACGAAACTGCCATCAAAAAGAGTAATCCGTTAGCAAGGTAGGTTTTCATGTCGTTGGTGCAAAGTTAATGCGCAGTTTGTTGCTGGTGAGGTTAAAATGAAACACTCCTTTTTCAAGAAATTCGCACCCCAACATACCGTCAAACTCCATTCCATAAGCATTTTTCATGTGTCTGAGATTGGTTAACAAAGCCTTCATTCCCGAAAAGTCACGTTTCGACACATCGAAGTCGTTCATCACACACAACAGGGCTTCGGCCCCTTGTGTTCCCGTGCCACGCAGGCGAATCCTCCGAAGCACGGTGAGGCTGCTGAGCATCTTGGATGGAAGATCGTTGCTCAGCACATTGGTCTCGGCCCCGGTATCAATACAGTATAAGCCCCTCCGGCCTGCCATCCTTGCTTCGATGAACAAAACTCCGGAATGTCTTTTTAAAGGCAATTCCATAGAGAAGTTTGGGGCAGCACTGTCACCGGTTCGATTGCCGTTACGGTCCAGGGTATGCAGCTCCATGATGCTGTTTTCGAGGTCGAGCACCACTTCATAACCATCGAACAAAGAGAAGCCAAACAAGCCCAACACTCTGGCATTGCGCAATTGCTCAATATGTCCGAGATCGGCTACATCGGCCGGTAAGTGACTGTATTCAAGATCGGCCATCCATAAATTATTGACAACTGCTTTTCCCACAGCGCCGAGTTTTCCGGTTATTCCTCCCGAGCGTTGCATACCGGCGTTTTTATTTTGCCGGAAATAAACAGCATTGAGCAACAATTGCGAGGAACCCGAATCAAAAATCAAATTTCCCTCAATCGAATCCACCACAGCATCAATCAGAATCAGGTTTCCCGCTCTTTTCAGTGGAATTGTCATGCTGGTAAACCCATTCTCTTCCAAAGCGCTGATCTGAACTCCGTTGAATACGATCTGATGTACACCTGAAGTTCCTTTCAAAGCAAAAACACCTGACCATGATAGCATTAAAATACCCAGGAAAATGGCGGTGATCAGGCGCATATGGTTCATTTTATCTGCGAAAGAGTTACAAAAGTAACAAATCCTATAGCCTTCGCCCTTATAAAATAATCTTAATCCTTATGATATTTTCATCCTAACAGGTCTTCCTTTATAAAAATCATTGCATTAAATATTTGTGAATAAAACGCTTAATGCGATTCATCAGTGACTCCTGAACTCCATCTGAAAACAAAACATCCCTAAAAAAGGCTAACAAATATCAATTGCCTACCTTTGTTGCTGCACGATGAAATCCTGAATTGACTTCCCTTTAAAAGTGGGAATCAAAAATGGTTTACGATTGTTTAAACTTAGTTAAACTGCAATTATGAAACGAAAAAGTTATATACGTTATATTATTTACGGGCTTATTCTGCTTGTTTTTCTGATCTTACTGGCCAATCGTTCGGGTTTGTTCAATAGGTCGGGAGGTGGGGCTGCTGCTGTTTCAGGCAGGGCGGCACAAGTTTTACCTGTAAAAGCATGGATAATAACCCCCGGACCACTCACCGACAAAATAGTTGCTGCAGGGGTGGTTCAGGCTGATGAGCAGGTTGAGATCAGCGCCGAAGCTTCCGGAAGGCTTACCAGTATTGCATTCAGGGAAGGCGATCGCGTGAAAAAGGGTGAATTGCTGGCGACTGTCAACAATGCTGATTTGTCGGCACAAATGGACAGAATCAACTATCAGATTCAGCTTGCCGAACAGCGTGAGCTGCGTCAGCGCAGCCTGCTCGAAAAGCAAGGCATTAGTCAGCAGACCTATGATCAGGCGCTTACTGAACTCAATACGCTGAAGGCTGAGCATGAGGTGTTGAAGGCCCAGTTTGACAAAACCATGATCAGGGCTCCGTTTGACGGCATTCTTGGATTGAGGCAGCTGAGCGAAGGAGCTTATGTCACACCCGGAACAAAGATCGTCAGGCTGGCCCGCCTGCAACCCGTAAAAATTGAATTCAGCATACCTGAGCGCTATGCCGGATACCTGAGCAGAGGAAGCAGCATTACGTTTACGGTGGAAAACAGCCCGGAGGTTTATCGGGCTGAAGTGTATGCCACAGAGGCGGTTGTGGACCAGAATACACGTTCGCTCCGTGTTCGCGCTCTTTACAGCAATGAAGATATTAAGATTCTTCCGGGTTCATTTGCCCGTGTAGAGGTGTCGCTGGTAAGTGTCGATGATGCTCTTTTGGTGCCTTCCGAAGCCATTATACCCGAAATGGGTGGAAGCAAGGTGTTCGTTTACCGAAACGGCAAGGCGCAGCCCAAAGCCGTTGTGCCGGGCTTGCGGACAAGCACACATGTTCAGATCAATGATGGCTTGCTTTCCGGTGATACTATAATTATGTCGGGATTGCTTCAGATGCGTCCTGGCATGGCAGTTTTACTCACTGAAATCAATCAGCCATGAGCCTGTCGTCAATAAGTATTCGCAGGCCGGTGCTTGCGATGGTGATGTCCATACTCATCATCCTTTTCGGGATTATTGGATTGGTTTCGCTGGGCGTACGCGAATATCCCAGTGTTGATCCGCCCATTATCACGGTAACCACCAACTACACAGGAGCTAATGCCGATGTTATCGAATCGCAAATCACTGAGCCGCTTGAGGAATCCATCAACGGGATTGAGGGTATCCGCACACTCACTTCAATCAGTCGCGATGGCCGCAGCACCATCACCGTTGAATTTGGCCTCGAGATTGATCTCGAAGCAGCCGCCAATGATGTGCGCGACAGAGTATCCCGATCCCTCTATAACCTTCCGCCCGATGCCGATCCGCCCATCGTGGCCAAAGCCGATGCTGATGCTTCTCCCATTCTTTTTCTGAATATCAAGAGCGAACAACGGAATCTTCTGGAGTTGACCGAAATTGCCGAACGCACCTTCAAAGAAAGCCTGCAGACTATTCCAGGGGTAAGTTCTATTGCCGTGTGGGGTGCCAAACAATACTCCATGCGTTTGTGGATGGATCCCTCTAAACTGGCGGCCTACAAACTCAGTCCGATAGACGTGCGCAACGCCCTGAACCGCGAGAATCTTGAGCTTCCCTCCGGACGAATAGAAGGCAACATGGTTGAGTTGACCGTGCGCACGCTCAGCAGACTCGAAACACCCGAAGATTTCAACAACCTGATCATTACCGAAGACGAATCAGGTATTGTCAGGTTCCGCGACATCGGCTATGCAGAGCTGGCCCCGCTTAACGAACGTACCCTGCTCAGACGCGATGGTGTGCCTATGGTCGGTAATGCGCTGCTGCCCCTGCCCGGCTCCAACCACATCGAAATTGCCGATGAGTTCTACCGCAGGCTCGAAAAAATCAAGAAAGACCTGCCCGATGACATTGAAACCGGAATAGGATTCGACAACACGCATTTCATCCGCTTGTCCATCAAGGAAGTGGAACAAACAATTTATCTGGCATTTGTGCTTGTGGTGCTGGTGATTCTGTTTTTTCTGCGCGACTGGCGCACAACCATTATTCCGGTAATCGTAATCCCCATATCGCTTGTCGGCGCCTTTTTCATCATGTATCTGGCCAATTATACCATCAATGTACTCACGATGCTGGGACTGGTATTGGCTATTGGTTTGGTGGTTGACGATGCTATTGTGGTGATCGAGAACATATACGCCAAGATCGAAAAAGGCATGCCGCCGCTCGAAGCTGGTATCAAAGGCTCGGCCGAGATATTTTTTGCCATTATTGCCACTACTGTTGCACTTGCTACTGTTTTTCTACCGGTTATCTTCCTTGAAGGAATCACCGGCCGTTTGTTCAGGGAATTTGGTGTGGTGCTTGCCGGATCAGTGGTGATTTCCTCTTTTGTGGCGCTCACGCTCACGCCCATGCTTTCCACACGTATTCTGAAACAAAGGAAAAAGCATAACCGTTTATATGAGGCCACTGAACCATTTTTTACCAGACTCAACGATTGGTATGCTGCCAGCCTTGCAGCATTCCTGAAGCGTAAGTGGCTTGCCTTTGTGATTATTGCCGTTTCTGTTCTGTTCATTTTTGTGTTTGGCAGGCAGTTGCAATCAGAACTTGCCCCGCTGGAAGACCGGTCGGGGATGATGGCATTCTCAACGGCACCTGAAGGCAGCACATTTGAATTTATGGAGGCATTTGTGCAGGAAAAGATTGACCTCATCCAGCGTGAAGTTCCCGAGTTAAGCTCACTCATCAACATCACCTCGCCGGGATTCGGTGCTGCAAGTTCTGTAAACTCAGCTTTTGCCCGTATCAGGTTGGTTGACCCCGACGAAAGGCAGAGAAGCCAGCAACAGATTGCCGACAATCTCGGTCGCGAACTCCAAAAGCTGACAGCTGTACGTACGTTTATTACACAGGAGCAATCTGTTTCGACCCAACGTGGCGGCCTTCCCGTGCAATTTGTTATCCAGGCTGCCAATCTGGATAAACTTAAAGCAGTTTTACCTGCTTTCATGACTGAAGTGAATGCGAGCCCTGTGTTTCAATTTGCCGATCTCAACCTGAAGTTCAATAAACCCGAATTACAGGTAAGCATTAACCGCGAGAAAGCGCGCATGCTCGGTGTTTCGGCCCTTGACATAGCCCAGACACTTCAGCTGGCTTTCAGTGGTCAAAGGTTTGGGTTTTTCATCCTCGATGGAAAACAGTATCAGGTCATCGGGCAGATGGAGCGTCCTTTCAGATCTCAGCCTGTTGATCTGAGAAATGTGTATGTGAAAAACAACAGGGGCGAGCTCATTATGCTTGATAATCTGGTTATGGTTACCGAGCAGGCAAATCCGCCACAGCTATATCGCTATAACCGATATGTGTCGGCAACGGTTTCGGCCAATCCGGCCAACGGAAAAACAATTGGCGATGGCATTGATGAGATGAACCGCATTGCCGCCAAAGTACTCGACGACACCTACACCACCTCGCTGGCCGGAACTTCGAAGGATTTTGAGGAGAGCAGTTCGAGCCTTGTGTTTGCATTTATGCTGGCTATTGTGCTGATTTATCTGGTGCTTGCTGCCCAGTTCGAAAGTTTCCGCGATCCGCTCATCATCATGTTTACAGTGCCGCTGGCACTGGCCGGTGCGGTGCTGACCCTATGGTATTTTGGAAAAACACTCAATATTTTCAGCCAGATTGGTATTATCATGCTCATTGGTCTGGTGTCTAAAAACGGTATTCTGATCGTTGAGTTTGCCAACCAGCGGAAGTCAGCCGGACTCAGCCGCCTGAATGCCATACATGACGCAGCCGTATCGAGGTTCAGACCTATTCTCATGACAAGTTTATCCACCATCCTCGGTGCCCTGCCTATCGCACTGGCGCTGGGAGCCGGTTCTGAAAGCCGTGTCTCAATGGGAACAGCCGTAATTGGCGGACTTACTTTTGCCACTTTACTTACTTTATACGTGATTCCTGCCATGTACGACTTTCTCTCGGAAAAGGATAAAGATGTTTCAAACCTTGACGAACTGTCGGTTGCAAGCCCCGAAAGAAAGGAGGATGAGCAATGAAAAAGAATATTTTGATCCTTGCATTAGTCCTGTCAGGCCTGAATGTTGTTGAGGCACAGGATACGCTTGAACCTTCAGAAGCAATTCAGATCGGCCTCGAAAACCATTTCGACATTCGTTTGGTGCGGCTCGATGCACAAATTGCAGAGAACAACCTCAGTCTGGGTAATGCAGGTTTTCTGCCGCGTATTGATCTCAATGCCGGTCAAAACTTCAGTGTTACCGATTCGAAGCAGGAATTCCTTTCAGGAACAGTGAACGACCGCAAAGGAGCCCGTTCATCAGCATTGAATGCCGGTGCACAGCTCAACTGGACGCTGTTCGACGGACTGCAGATGTTCATTGGCTATGACCGGTTGCAAGAGATGCAACAGAAATCGGAACTGCAACTGCTGTTGACAGTAGAGTATGCTGTGCAGCAGATTTTGGGACAATACTACCAATTGGTGAATCTGAAACAGCAGTTGCGGGTGCTCGACAAAACCATCCGACTCGATCAGGAACGCCTTCAGCTGGCCGAAAATATGCTGGCTATTGGATCTGGTTCGCGGCTCGACCTCCTTCAGGCTCAGGTTGATCTGAATGCCGACAGTGCTGCTTTGCTGGGCTTGCTCGACAGGCAACAGCAAACCAAAGCACTCCTGAATCAGCTGCTGGCCAGGGATGCCCGCACCTTGTTTGAAGTGGCCGACACCTTCAACCTCAGACACGATCTGGTATTTGATCAATTGGCTGCCAGCATGATGGAGCGAAACACCTCACTCGGTCTGGCCCAAAACGACGAGCGCCAATCGCTGTTGTTGCTCCGGGAAATCCGGGGACGCCAATTGCCCAGTCTTGGATTTACCATGGGTTATAATTTCCTGAACCAGCAAAGCGAGTCGGGCTTCATCAGTTCAAACCGTTCGTCGGGCATGACCTATGGCCTTCAGGCCAA
Source organism: Bacteroidales bacterium (assembly GCA_024710405.1). Classification (GTDB taxonomy): domain Bacteria; phylum Bacteroidota; class Bacteroidia; order Bacteroidales; family F082; genus UBA6192. Next base: position 61,574 of record JANJUV010000020.1, on the reverse strand, counting down.
TATGAGCCTCTTTGACGGATTCAATACTCAGCGCGAAAAGCGCAATGCCAATATTCTTATACAGAGTAGCCGCATCAGAACCGAGTCTCTGATCAGTGAGTTAAACAACGAACTCACCCGTCATTTCGACAGCCACAACAGTAAAATGAGGTTGCTTTCGATGGAGCGTCAGAACCTGATGGCTGCATCTGAAAACCTTAACATCGCTTCAGAACGTTACCGCATCGGCGACCTTTCGGGGATTGAATTCCGTGAAGCCCAGAAAAACTATATGGTGGCCGAAGGACGTTTGCTGCAAACCATCCTCGAAACCAAACTGGTTGAACTGCAGCTGCTTCAGTTGGCCGGCATGCTGGCAACAGAACAATAAGATATCCGGTTGTCAGGCTTGTTTTTCAAGTACCACAAATGCATTGGCCATTTCCTTCACGTGTGAAATGGAAAGGTGTATGTGCACCTCACCTATTTGGTTCAGATATTCTTTCACCTTGCCGTGCACGGTAATCACGGGTTTGCCGAGGTCGTCGTTGATCACTTCAATCTCATGAAACGCCATGCCAAAGCGGTAACCGGTACCCAATGCCTTAAAGAAAGCTTCCTTGGCCGCGAAGCGTGCCGCATAATGCTGATAGCGCGAAGCTTTGGGTTCAGCATAGGCCTGTTCGGTTTCGGTAAACAGTTTTTCCTTCAGCCCATTACTGTTCTTCAGGTGCTTTTCCATGCGCGCAACCTCAATGATGTCGGTGCCAATTCCAATGATCATAATGGGAATTTTTTGCAAAGTAAAGGCTTCCTGATTAATCTGACGAATATTAATCATAACAGTGTACTTTATGATTCTATTGTTTTTGTTCAATGAATTACATTTCATAATTGACACAATATGTTGTTTTAGTGGTTTTTATTCATCAGTTAGTGTAAATCAGATGATATATTAAACCTGATTATCTATAAAATATTGATTATGTGATGTTTTTAAAATCCCTCAAATATGAATGTGTTAATAAAAGTTGATCAATCATTAATTATATTTGCTATCCGGCCAATGAACATAATATGAGACATAATTGTGCTTTTTTGATCGTTTCTTTCTTATTCCTGTTTCGTATTTCGTTCGCCCAGGAGCCTTCATACAACCACTATACTGTAAGGGATGGGTTGGTTCAAATGCAGGTTACAATTATTTTTCAGGACAGTAAAAGCTATTTGTGGATTGGTACCAAAGGAGGTGTGAGTCGCTTCGATGGAATCAGTTTTATGAATCTAACGCCCGGTGATGGATTGATGGGCAATCAGGTATTCTCAATCAGTGAGGATAAGGCTGGTAATATATGGTTTTTAAGTTCATTAGGGTTTAGCAAATACAATGGCAGCAGCATTGAGACCTTCCCAACGAATGCCACGCAAGGTGTTCAGTTGAATCACCCAATACACCTTTCTGGCGATAGCCTGATTTTGTTCACTACAAAAGATTCAATAATCTTTGAATGGCTGTTTTCAGAAGGAGTCTATTCGAAAGAACGGGAAATAGCAGTGCCTATTTCAGGCAACTCGCCAAATTTGATTGTCAATCATGTGTCTGACGGGTCAGGGCAAATAAACTGGTTTTTGTTTGATAAAGCAGGTATTTTCCGTGTCGATCGCGAATCAATTTTCATGCTGGATAATACCCCGGGCAAATACAAAAGACTTTTTCGGGGAAATGATGGCAACATTTATGCGGTTTCAAAAAAAGCACTTTATCAACTTGTGGATGACAGTCTCAAGTTTGTTCAAAATATTCCCGGGATTTATCCCCGTGAACATGAGATTCAGATCGCTGTAAATAGTAAAAATGAGCCGGGTCTGATTTCTGACCTGGACTTACAGCTCATGATACAATCAAATGGGGAATATATCCATTTGGACGTCAACAATCTGCCGCATAGTTATTTATATTATGATAAAGAAGATAATCTTTGGGTAGGAGGAGAAAACGGGCTGATAAAGATTATTCCAACCGGTATTCTAAATTTTTTACCCTCCCGGTCGTCCATGAATGAAAAAATCTGGAGTGTAGTCGAAGGGCCTGAAGGCGAAATGTTGTTTTGCAGTTATATCGATGGCATTCAGAAATATGAAGATGGAGTTTTCAAGTCCATTGTTGAACTCAGTAAAATAGCAGATCCCACAGAGGTTCGAATGTATATGGGCAGTATAAAGGATTCATCAGGCAATGCATGGCTGGCGGCGAGTAATCCGGGTGTAATTAAGTATGATGGTAACAATTTGAGTTTGATAAAGGGACTGCCATTTTCAACTACCATTTTCATACTGCGTATGGACAAAGACAATCAAACCATACTTGGAGGAGGAAATGGAACATTCTACAAATTCAGGCATGATTCTTTACTCTTTGTTTACCCTGCCAAACCCGGCAACGGAAAAAGCACAGCGATCACAGGACTCACACCAGACAAGTTTGGTCGTTATTGGCTTGGAGGTTTCAACGGAATCAGCATACTCAATAACGACAGTCTGATCCATTTGCCAACCAATGAGTTTCCATTCGATCTGGGAGGTAATGCAATTTTTCGCGATTACAAACAGAACCTATGGATAGGCAACCCTAAAGGTTTGTTTTTCTATGATTACAACGAATTCAGGCAAATAGATCATCCATTTTTAAGAAATTTTATTTCAACAATAGAGAGTTCAGGAGATACGGCATTGTTTGTGGGCTCGCTTAAGGGTTTGGCTTTTCTTGACTTGAATAGTTTTTATGAAGATGATAGAATAAGTGTTTTGCAGATAGGTGCCGACAAGGGTTTTTTCGGCATTGAGCCCGGTCAGAATGGTTTCTATAAAGACTCAGAAGGAGTGCTGTGGCTTCCGTGTGCTGACAGGGTTGTCAGGATTAATCCGCGTCTTATCAAACCCAATTTAAATACTCCTGAAGTTTATATTACCGACCTTCATCTGTTGAACAGCGAAATGAAATGGAAAAAAGTACCTTATCTCAATAATACTCCTGTGAAATTCAGTTACTCAAAAGACGAAAAAAACATCAGGTTCGACTTTATTGGTATCAGCTTACTCCATCCCGAAGGGGTAAGTTATAGTTACTTACTTGAGGGATACGATAAGGGTTGGTCCCAGCCCTTAAAGGAAAGGTCAGCCGTTTATACCAACTTAGAACCCGGTGAATATCGTTTTTTGGTGAAGGCCTCGAATGCAGACGGATTTTGGACGGAAAACCCGGCCGAAATTAGATTCGTTATTGAGCCGGGCCTTTGGCAATTGTTATGGTTTAAGATTTCGGCAGCATCGCTGATTGCACTGTTAATGCTTATCACCGGAGCATATCTGATGCACCGCAGACGAAAAAAACAACAAGAGCAATTTAACAGAGAAAAACGAATAACGGAATTGAATCTGTTGACGATCAAAAATCAGATAGACCCTCATTTTACGTATAATGCCATCAATACTATCGCTGCAGCAGTACTGAAAGAAGAAAAAAATACAGCCTATCACTATTTTGTGAAGCTGTCTCAATTGATGAGATCAATCGTTCAGGATAATGACAAACTGACACGCAGCCTTGAAGAAGAGCTGAGTTTTGTGCGTGACTTCCTCGACATTCAGATGTACCGATTTAGAGACAGGTTTTCCTATGATATTACAATCTCGAATGAAAGTGATTTATTGACAGACGTGCCGAAAATGTGTATTCAAACCTATGCTGAGAACGCACTGAAACATGGTTTGATGCAAAAAGCCGAGGTAGGCACAATTAAAATAAATATTTCCGGCACACCAGATGTTCTTGAAATCGTTGTAGAAGATGATGGCATTGGAAGGCAAAGAGCTATGGAAATCAAAACCCGGGGCACAGGTAAGGGATTGAGTTTGCAGGAACGTTATTATGACTATTTTAACCGCCAGAATAAGAAGAAAATCCGCTGGGAGATTATTGATAAAACTGATGCTCAGGGAAACAGCACAGGGACTAAAGTTATTATTAGCATTCCCCGTAATTTCACCTATAAACACCATTAACAGCAAATTTATGCCAGCTCATAAACCGATTCGATGTGTTATCATTGATGATGAACCAGAAGCGCTATACATTATGGAGCAGTTGATGCAGCAGATACCCGGTGTTGTTGTCGTAGGCACTGCCGATAATGCCGCAAAAGGATTGGAAATCGCCATTTCTCAGAGCCCGGATTTGGTTTTTCTGGATATTCAAATGCCTTTTATGAACGGACTGGAACTGGCGCGTGAACTGATTCAACATGATTTTTCCGGACATATTGTCTTTGCAACAGCACACGATGACTTTGCTATTGAAGCACTGAGGCTTTCGGCATTTGATTACTTGCTCAAACCTGTTGATCCCGATATGCTGTACAGACTTTTTGCCCGTATTCATGTACAAGAACATTCAGGCAGAATGGTTGAGAAACAACTTGCTATGTTGCTCAGACACATACAAAAAGATAATAGAATCAGAGTGAACACGCGAACAGGTTTTATTTTAGTTGAACCAAAGGAGGTGATTCTGGTGAAGGCTGAGGGTAACTATTCGCGCCTTAGAATCTCCGGAAAGAAAGATGAACTGGTATCCATCAGCATTGGTCAGCTTGAAAATATGCTATCAGACAAAATCTTTTTTCGGGCTTCCCGCTCCTATCTGATCAACCTTTCTTATGTCTGCCAGTTTGACCGAAAGAAAAAAAGCGCTTTTCTGGAACATAAAGGAGAGTCTCATTGCATAGCAATTGCACGCGAAAAAGTAAGCAAGTTTGAAGAGTGCTGGGTATAAAGTCCTACTGTGTTTGTCTTTTGACAAGTTTTGATATTCTCAGGTTCTTTCATGACCCCAACTGAGGGTTTGTGGAAAACTCAGACGATCTGAATCATTTTGTACCATTCGTCAGTAATTTCCTGCAATTCGTTCTATCAGGATTACCCCTCATACATTAACCTCAAAGTTAAGACCTAACGGAGATTTGGAAGCACTGTTATTATATATTTTTAACATGCTTTTTTCAACCAAATTCCCAAACCGAGAACCCTAAAAACGATTAACATGGGAAAATTGCTGCGATTGCCTTTTTTTCTTTTTCTAGTGTCAATATTCATTATCTGCGAAAAATTAAATGCACAGGAATTCATCAATCAGATGTTGAAGCTGAAACTCGGGCATCAATATGATTATGAGCATTTGATATTTGATTATAACGGAGATCTTAAGGTTGATGTGCTGGTATATGCCAAAAGCAGGGATTCGATCGATTTCTACAGGAATGCAGGAAGTGAAATGATTTACGATTTCAGCATTAAAGTTCATGCGTTTTCAAACTCTTACTTCCATCCTTATTACGGAAATGAAATCCATTTTTATTATCAGGATGCCGATAAGGATGGATTCAATGATTTACTGGTATATTCTGCCAACCATTGGGATTGCAGCAACAACACCGTCAGAATTTACTGGGGAAATGCACTTACATGGTTCAACAGTGATGATTTTCTTGAGCTGCCAATAGATGCGCCATATTGTGTCGGATCTGTATTCGTGGATTTTGATAATGACGGGCAGACAGATGTGTTTATCAGAAGTGCCAGCGGGTTAAATACCATGCTGCGAAACGAAGGAAACAGAGTGTTTTCTCAGGTTCAGACCTTTGCTACCGGGCGCGATATTAGCATGTTCTTCAGCGACATGGATGAAGATGGAATAAAAGATCTGATTTATGGAAAGAATGGATGGGCCGATGGACAGTGGGGGTTTAGGTTTAATAAAGGTTTGGGAGATGGTGCTTTTGATCCTTCAACACAGGTTTACTTTCAGGATGAGCGGGTTAGTGATTGGAATGTTGTTTCCATCTCACTGAACCCGGTTGAGGATGATGTACTTGATTTTGCCTTTTTAGCCAACAATGACGGGACCAACCAGCGCAGATTATATAAGGCATTTTGGGATAATAGTGCTGACTCATTCACGTTTTCGACACATTTACTGGAACATGAAGGTGTTGATACAGAGCTTATATCTCCTGTTGATTACAATGGTGACGGTTATACTGATCTGGTCTATCGCTTCAGGCACAATCAGGAACCTCCGTTCAGATACACAGGTTGCGTGCTCCTGAACGATGGTTATGGAAATTTTTACAAAACGGACACCTTAATAAAAGATTCATATTATAAACCATATTTCTTCCGCCCTGATCCTGACCATCGTTTTTATATGGGTTTACTCAAAGACAAGGGCACAAGTAATTTTTGGGAAATCGACTCGATATTTATCGTAAGAATTGATGATTATTATTCCGTTTCCGATTCGATATCGGTTTCAGATGAGTTGGTTTCCGTTGATGAAGAAGCAAAAGTTGAAATAGTCAATCATGTTGATCTCAAAGCACTTGATAAAATAAAAAACTTCGCATGCGACATTTCCTTCGACCCTGCGATTGTGCAGTTTGCAGATTACGGCATGGAAGGGTCTATAGCCAACAAAGGACTGGTTTCTGTTGAGATACTCATGGCAGAAGCGGGCAATTTAAAAGTAATATACTCCTCAGATTCAGTGTTAACAGGTTCCGGAACGCTGATAAACCTTCATTTTAAAGCAATCGAATCGGGCAAAACCGAAATAAAAGCCTCCAACTTTCACTATAACAATGATACAATAAATAAGGTGAAAAGCGGAAGTATTGAGGTGTTGCATCACGAGGTTTCGTTATTCATACCTTCGGCTTTCACCCCCAATAACGATGGAATAAACGACTTTTTTGAAATTATTGCCGAAGGAATAGAGCATTATGAGGTTTGGATCAAAGATGCATGGGGGCAGACAATTTTTTCTTTTGACCAATCATCAGGAAAATGGAGCGGAGAAACGGATACTGGCGATGAAGCACCGGCAGGTGCATACTATTATGGTTTGATTGCAAAGGATCGAACGGGTGCAGAACTGTTTCGTCACGGTATAGTTTATCTGATTCGTGAAATGATTGATTTATCACCCAACCCGGCTGAAGATAAGCTCAAAGTCAAATTGCACGGCTGGTTGCCGGGAGAAAGAATGATCCGTATTTTTAAGGCAGATGGAGTAATGGCCAATGATCATATCTTCTCCGATTTGGATGAGATCACTTTTGATGTTTCAGGTTTGAAAAATGGATTCTACATATTGGTTATCAATAATGGAATTGAATGTCGAAGTGTTTCGTTTTTAAAACAGTAACCCAATTTGAAGCATTATGAATAAATTGCTGATTACTTTATTCTTAGGATTTGGATTACTAACAAAGCTATTCTCTCAGGCTGAGTATTCAAATCATGAAATCTTTACTACGGGGCTCAACGTTCCCAATCAAATGGTATTCAACACGGATGGGATCTTGTTTGTGGCTAATCATACCTTTGCCAGTTACTCCGGGGAGTATTCAAATACAATTGCCCGGATCGATGAAAGCGGGAATAAAAGTGTGTTTATCGGAGGATACACCTGGCCTTCGGGGTTGACAATTGATGTCAACCAAAATCTATATTTCACGCAAAATAATGCTGGAAATACAGTTTACAAGGTTTCACCTAATGCCGATGTACAAACTTTTGTATCACTGCCTCACGCCCCTGGACCCATTACGATTTTTGATGACGGTACTCCGAAAAACTTTGCCCTGTATACGATTTCGCACTGGGGTTCTCAGGGTGTATACAAAACAGATATTAACGGAGTGGCTACCATGATTACTCCGGGAGCTTATGGAGCTTGTCAGTTGTCACGTAACGGGAAATATTTGTATCTGGTAGGCCTTAGCGGAGACATTATGTATCGCTTTGATATTGACCAGAATACACTTGAAAGCTGGAATACTGAGCTGAATGGGTATCAGATATGGGCGGCAACGCTTGGCCCTGATCAATTGCCCTATTTTATAGCCAGATCGGTTTCAGATTCTTTAAAATTGGCAGTGTTTAGAATAAACGGCTATAATGATGTAACCGAACTGTTGGTGAATATGCCTTTGAACAGTGAATTTAATGATGTAGAATTTAAAAGACGAGATGATGTTTATGATATTTATCTTACAGAAATTGTCAATGGGGAACGAACTAATCCGGAAGCAAACAGGGTAATAATAGTCAGAGACATCTACAGCTATTTGAATACTCCCGGCTTTGCAGGTCCGGTCTCCGGCCCTACAGAGGTTTGTCCGGAAACCAGTGGTAATGTATATTCTGTTGATCCCATCCCAAATGCCACCGGCTATATCTGGACTCTGCCTGCCGGGGCTACCATTACTGAGGGATGGAACACCAATGTAATTACCGTAAGTTTCAGTCAGAATGCGCTGTCAGGGTCAGTTACAGTTTATGGAACAAATGAATATGGAGTTGGACCTGGTGCACCACCTATTTACATCACCGTCAATCCCCTCCCCGCCAATCTTGGCGAACCCATCAACCCACCTCTTGACCTGACTTCCGGTCTGGTAGCCTACTATCCCTTTAATGGCAACGCCAACGATGAGAGCGGGAACGGGAACCATGGGGTGGTGAATGGAGCTTTGTTAACTAATGATAGATTTGGAATCAATGAAAGTGCCTACAGCTTTGATGGAAACCAAACCCATATATTCATCCCTGCATCAAATTCATTAGATATTAATGAGAACATATCTATCTCCACCTGGTTTGTTACATCAGAGCACAATTTATCGGGACAACAACAGATTTTTTGGAGGGGTGATGCAAAAGGAGGATTTGATCCATATTCTATTTGTTTTTCACAAGGAAACCTTCAATTCAGAAGAGATATTTCCGCAGACCTATCAAATCACCTCGACTACAATGGTGATTTGATTTCATTTGAAGATTTTCATCATGTAGTAGGAACCTATAATGGTTTATCTGGTCAAATGTCGTTATTTTTAAATGGATTATTAATTGAAGATAAATATTTACCTGGAATATCTGATTACCCCACAGCAAGCTTCTGGAATGTCATTGGCTCTGTTGATTATGGTAATTGGCAAACATTCAATGGCAAAATCGACGACATACGCATCTACAACCGTGCCCTCACTCCTGAAGAGGTCCTTTGTCTTTATAATGGTGACTGCCAACAACTTATTCTCACTGCCACACAGGGCGAAACTACCCTTTGCCGGGGGGAGTCTTCCGATATTACCCTGTTTAATGCACAACCGGGGGTTGCTTATCAGTTAATGGATAACAACCTGCCTGTCGGGCAGCCGCAGGTGGGCAATGCCGACACCCTGATCTTTCAGCTTACGGATATCATTACCAACAAAGCATATACTATACTTGCCACCGACACAACTACGGGTTGTTCGGTAATGCTGGACTCGGTGTTTGCCTTACAGGTAGTTCCGCTTGAAGCTATCATATTGGCAGAACTTTCACATGAGTATGCACCGGCCACTGTCATGCTTACTTCAACATCACAGTTTGCCGAACAACTATCGTGGCTGCTCAATGGCCAGCCGGTGTCAGAATCGGAATCTTTTACCCTCGAACTGACAGAGCCAGGCATTTATGAAATCGTATTAGAAGCCTTCAGCGCTGATCCATATCTGTGTGCTGATGCCGACACCTTGATGATTGAACTGCTTGAGAAATTCGATTATACGCTTGATTTCCCTTCAGCCTTTTCGCCCAATGCGGATGGGATCAATGATGTGTTTATTCCTGAAGCTTTTGCAATCGAATCATACACTGTGTGGGTGAAAGATGCCTGGGGTATTACTGTGGCCGAATTTGATCATTCCGGAAAAGGCTGGGACGGCACACTGAAAAATGCTGCCGAAGCACCTCCTGGAGCATATGTATATCAAGCGGATGCAATCGACCTGTATGGGGTTAAGGTTTCCAAAGGCGGTATAGTCTATCTCATCCGTGACATGATCGATCTGGCACCCAACCCCGTTGATAAAGAAGCAGTAATCTATATGAACGGCAGACTGAAAGGCAGACGGAGCCTGGAAATCTATGCCCTTACCGGAAACTTGATCATTCATCAGGAATTCGATTCGGAAAACCATACTCTCGATCTAACCGGCATACTACCGGGTGTTTACATTATTCGTGTTACCAATGGAATTGATGTTGTTCTGCTTAAACTTATCAGAAGTTGATTATGAAAAAGTACTTGATAATTATCTCAGTAACTTATTTAATGGTGTTTATCCCTTTCGGTGCAAAGGCACAAAATAAGTTTGCGAAACAAGCCGAAGATGCCTATCTGAATTATCAGTATCAGTCGGCCATTGACTTGTATAAAAAGGCACTATCAGAAATGAAAAATAACGATCCGGACCGCGGAAGGCTAACCTACCGATTGGCCAAAAGCTATATGAAAACAGGTAATTGGAAAGCAGCGGCGGTTCACTTCTCGAGACTCGAAAAAGGCAAATTCTTCGAGTCCAATTCTGATGCAATACTGGATGCTGCACGCACATATCAGCTATTGGGCGACCAAACCGCTGCGATAGATTACTACAAACGATACCTCCACTTACATCCCGAAGATTCGTTGATTTCGCTAAGAATGGATATGTTAGAGGGTATAAGAGATGCCCTTTACCCAATTCATTACAATATAGAGCAATTACCCTCCATCAACAGCAACAAGGATGACTTTAGTCTTTCATTTGCCAATGCCGAAGAAACAGATGTTGTTTTTACTTCAAACCGAAAGGGGGTTACCGGCAAGGATGTGGATCAGTGGACTTCTGCTTCTTTCACGGATATATTCAGCGCATCGCTGAAGCCTGACGGTAGCTTCACAACACCGGTATTGTTTGAAGGTAAGTCTGACATCAATACATCGGCAAATGAGGGTACTGCAGTGTTTAGCAACAACTTCCATACTTTTCTGTTTACACGTTGTGTGCACAAGGTTTCAAAAAAACCTGATGATTTATGGTGTTCAGTTATGGGTGCACAAAGATCGGGAGACAACTGGTCAGAGCCGGTAGCCGTATTTAACGACCCTAATGGAAACGCTGGCCATCCCACAGTTTCAAATAATGGGTTGCTCATGATTTATTCCTCTTCCAACCAACAAGGCATTGGGGGAAAGGATCTTTGGATGGCGACCCGCTTGTCAATATCTGAGGCATTTTCAGGAGCATTGCATTTGGGTGGAGTGCTGAACAGCCCAGGTGACGAAATGTTTCCCTATCTGCGCAATGACAGCACGCTTTATTTCGCCTCAAACGGCCATGGAGGATATGGTGGGCTGGATATTTATGTCAGCCATCGTCAGCAGGATGGTTCATGGGGGAGTCCTATAAATATGGGCAAGCCTGTTAATTCAGGAAGTGATGATTTTGCACTGGTTTTCAGCAGGGTTTCAGAAGCTGGTTTTTTTACTTCAAACCGTCCGGGCGGTAAAGGTGGAGATGATCTGTACAGATTTTTCGAAGTAAAAACCTTTTTTGATATAGCGGGAATTATTGTGGATGATGTTACAAATCAGCAATTGCCAAATGCAGAAGTTTCTCTTGTTTTGAATGATGATCGGGTTGGTACGATAATTACAGATGATGGTACATTCAGGTTTGAAAAAAACCTGTCTGCAAACAAAAACAATTATGTAGTTGTTGCAGATATGCAAGGATACCTTTCAGGAAGAGAACACGTTACTCAACCATCAGGCAGTAATGTCGTAGAAAAAACTATAAGACTCCAGCCATTACCCAAATCTGCAGTTATACTGCCAGAAATCTTTTATGACCTCGACAGCTGGGCACTATTGCCGCAATATCAGGATTCGTTGTCCGGACTCATAGATTTGCTAACCAATAATCCCAGTATTGTTATCGAGTTGAGTGCACATACGGATGCACGCGCTGATGACGCCTACAACCAAGATCTTTCGCAAAAACGCGCCCAGTCTGTTGTCAATTTCCTTATCAGCAAGGGAATCAAGCCCGAAAGACTTATGGCAAGGGGTTATGGCGAACAAAAGCCAAGAAAACTTGAGAAAGATATTGCCTTCGATGGTTTCGTAATACCATCCGGTACTGTATTGGATAGTAAGTACATATTGTCCCTTGAAGATGAAGCAATTCGCGAGCGTGCACATCAACTGAACCGAAGGACAGAGTTCAAAATTGTAGTTGAATAATAAAAATCTTACGAATATGATTCACGTATTTTCATTCTGGAAATCAATCATAGCATTGCTATGGCTCCCGACCTTACGGTATTTATTAACCGGAATACCACTGTTGATTCCCTTCTTTTTGTCAGGTCAGCAATTTCCTCAGTATTCTCAATACCTGATGCATCCGACCATTTATCATCCTTCGGTCGCGGTACGCAATGATGCGATGTGTTTTGGATTAGGCTACCGGAATCAATGGATGGGCTTTGAAGACAGTCAGGGCAAAAACATAAGCCCGCGTGATTTCTTAGTCACAGCCGGTATTCCGGTTTATGCTCTAAACAGCAGAATAGGCATTGTAGTCAACAACAGTAATTTAGGCTATCACAACAGAACGGATTTCAGACTTGATTATGGCTTTCAGGTTGAGGTAAGCAGCGACAATTTCCTTGGTTTTGGTTTATCCGGACAACTTAGCCGATATCAGATGAATCTGGGACAATTGACGGTTGCTGATCCCTCCGATCCTTTGATCAAGGAGACAGACAAGCAACAGGCAATGTTTCCTGAAATGGGTTTTGGAATCTTTTATAACGGCAACAATAGATTTTTTGCCGGAATTTCGATGATGAATCTGCTGGCATCGGAGTATGAATTGGGCAATTTAAGATTTAAAGATCAGCAAACAGCTATTTTTTCAGCAAACTATAAGATAGGTATTATTGATGACCGGTACAGAAAGGCATACCTTGTCCCTTCTGTTTTATTAAAATCCAACTTCAAAACAACTCAAATTGATCTAAATACCACAGCATTTATCAATGATAAATATTGGGCCGGAATGGGCTACAGATTACAGGACGGGTTTATTATTAATGCAGGGATTTATCTGGGTGACCTTGTGGTTGGGCTTAGCTACGATATGAATACAGGCAAGATACGCGACGCCACAAAGGGAGGTAGCGTAGAAATACATCTAGGTTACTGTTTGCCAATAGAGAAACCCAGACGAATAAAAAGTGGATTTAACACCAGATGTCTGTAAATCGGTTTTTTGAGCATAATGTATATTAAAGCGATTCCCCCATGGGTATTAAGTGCATGTTTATTGTAGGAAAAAGAACAGTAAACCTACAGTAACTACCCCCCGATCACGCCCAGTTTTTTGCCTACACTTATGAAGGCGGTAATGGCTTTTTCCAAATGGGCATCGGTATGTGCCGCCGAAAGTTGCACCCTGATGCGTGCTTCGCCGCGAGGCACCACAGGGAACGAGAATCCAACCACGTAAATGCCTTCTTCAAGCAGCATGTCGGCAAAGTTTTTGGCCAGCACCGCATCGTAAAGCATCACGGCACAGATGGCGCTTTTGGTGGGTTTCAGGTCGAAACCGACTGACTGCATCTGCGAAACAAACTGTTTTGTGTTGTGGTGCAGCCTGTCCTGAAGCTCATGGGTTTCGCTCATCATGTCGAACATCTCTATTCCGGCGCTGACCACAGCAGGTGGCAGGGAATTGGAAAACAGATAAGGACGCGACCGCTGCCTGAGCAGTTCAATGATTTCTTTCTTCCCGGTTGTAAAACCGCCAATGGCTCCACCAAATGCTTTACCAAGCGTGCCGGTGATGATTTCCACCCTTCCGCGCAGGTCGAACAGTTCGGTGACTCCTCTGCCTGTGGGACCGACAACACCTGCCGAATGGCATTCGTCAACCATTACCAATGCATCATATTTGTCGGCAAGGCGCACGATCTCATCCATCGGGGCTACATTGCCGTCCATCGAGAACACCCCGTCGGTGACAATCATCCTGTAGTTGGCTTCCTGCGACATAATCAGGCGCTCTTCGAGTTGCTCCATATTGGCATTGGCATAGCGGTACAGTTCGGCCTTGCACAGGCGCACCCCGTCGATGATAGAGGCATGATTGAGAGAGTCGGAGATGATGGCATCCTTTGGGCTCAGCAGCGGTTCAAAAACCCCTCCGTTGGCATCAAAAGCTGAGGCATAAAGGATGGTATCATCAGTACCAAAATATTCGCTGATCTTTTGTTCAAGTATTTTATGCAGATCGGTGGTGCCGCAGATAAACCGAACAGACGACATCCCATAGCCATGGGTTTCGAGCGCTTTGTGCGCTGCTGCAATCAGCCTGGGATGGTCTGATAAACCCAAATAATTGTTGGCGCAGAAATTGAGCACCTTTTTGCCATTCTTCAAGGTGATCTCAGCCGACTGGGGCGAAACAAGAATACGTTCTTCCTTAAACAGGCCTGCAGTTTTAATTTGTTGTAATTCAGCCTGTAAATTTGCTTTCATCCGATCAAACATGATGCATTGGGTGTTTAAAATTGATGCCGCGAAAGTACTGTTTTTCCACATCACCGGTTTAAAAAACCGATGCAAAAACAGTTTAGAAATTTCCTATGCCTGTGTCATTGTCTGACCCATAAAAGGATTCAACTTATGCCCATTGAAACCTTACAGGTTCCGTAAAGAGGTCCCAAATGCAAAAAAAATCCCGAATTGAAACCAAAAATTCTCCCAAAGATTCAATAAAACCATAAAATGTTAAGACAATAAACCAGTCAACACTTATAAAACTTTATACAATACGCTGATATAAAATAAGATACGAATCCATGCTCATTCGAATCGCATCTCGTTTATTATTAGCAGTATATTTGGCATACTTGTTGAGTTACAGTTTATTATTCCTATTATTGTAGATAGGATTCTGATGATCAAAACCACATAAGAACAAAACATTTATGAAAGCAATTATCAGGCTATTGCTGCTAATGCTGATACCTGCCGTGCTTTTCACGGCCTGCAGGAAAAACAACGAAAACGGAGAAAAGCCTCCGAAAGTGGAAGATCTGATTGTGTCGCCCGACTTTGACTGGCAAACTTCCCGCAATATTACTTTTAGCATCAGCGCCGACAACGCTCAGATAATCCGTATTTATGATGAAAACGGAAGTGTCTTATTTCATCAGGGACTTTATTCCATGCTGCCCGAACCCTACCAGATCAGCCTCAATCTGCCAAAAACACTCCATAGGGTATTGATAAACGGTTTGCCGGTTGACATTACGGGCAATATAGTTGTTGTTAGCCTTTCGGATACTAAAACCGCATCATTTATAACAAAAGCCGCAGTCGTTCCGGAACCATCTGTTTATTGGAAATTCAATGAATCAACAGGCAATACGGTCAGTGATTCGAAAGGCCTGCTCGAAGGAGAGGCTACCGGACACGAATGGACAACCGGCATCAACGGTAATTCAATTGGTTTCGATGGAATTTCGGCCCATGTGCAAACCAACGTTCCGTCAACCTTTAATCCGGTGAATGACGAAATCAGTTTCTCGCTTTGGTTTCGTTTGAATCAGGTTGGACAGGGTGGTACTCTTTTGTTTCACAACACCAAATACATTCTCAAAATTGATGCACAGGGCAGGCTGACTTTTGCGCTCTATATCCCAACCTATAAGGACGTTGTGATGAAATATGCCGACCGTATTCTGGATACTGACTGGCATCATATGGCAGCAGTATATGATGGCTCGAGCATGAAGCTATATCTCGACGGCACATTGATGGCAGAGAAGGCTCAGAGTGGCAATCTGAATTCAAGTAATGCACCCATTTTCATCGGGAGCCTTACTTCTTCCAATTACTTCAACGGGCAGATTGACGAAATGCAGATATTTGGTTTAGCATTAACTGAAGATGCCATAAACGAACTCTATACCGATAGTCAGAATAGCGGCAACGGAGAAGAGTCGTTGATTTCGTGGTGGAAGTTGAACGAGAATCAGGGCATTAACGCTGCTGACCAAACCGGGACAAATAATGGCAGCATCACCGGGGCAACGTGGGCACAGGGCATATCAGGCAGTTGTTTATCCTTCAATGGCACCACCGGACTTGTATCCATACCTAACCACCCGTCACTTAATTTTAGCCAATCCCTGTCCATGATGGCCTGGGTGAAAACCAGGGAAAACAAAACAACAAAAATAGTTCAGAAAGGCGACTGGGACGGCCATGGATTGGGGCAGGGAAAATGGGATGGGTGGAATGCACACATTCGGACCAACGACAATTTAACCCACTCGGTTCACTGGCTTGGTGGCCTTCCGGTTATGGGCGAATGGTATCACCTTGCCATGACCTATGATGGAAGTGTACTTAAACTTTACGTGAACGGACAACTAAGAAACAGCAAAACCATCAACAAACAGCTGAATATCAACGGACGAACTGCCTCCATCGGATCGGATAACGGTGCACAGAAACATTTTAACGGCGAAATAGATGAGGTAAAAATGTTTGGCACAGCCTTAAGTCAAACGGAAATACAGACCAATTTCGTTGAAGTAGGTCAGGCAGGTGACAGGGATGGCGATGGTGTGGCAGATCAGGACGATGTTTTCCCTGACGATCCGGCAAGGGCTTTTGAGAATTATTTCCCGGCAGCAGGATTTGGAAGCCTGGCTTTTGAAGACTTGTGGCCAAACAAGGGCGACTATGATTTCAACGATCTGGTAGTGGACTATCGTTTCAGAATCGTTACCAACGCCAGCAACAAAGTTGCAGAGGTAATGGCCAGTTTCGTTGTGAAAGCAATCGGGGCCGGGTTTCAGAACGGGTTTGGGTTTCAGTGGGACGACAATGAGACAATACAGGCCGATATTCATGCGGAAGGTTCCATAATCACCGAGAATTATCTTGAGCTGGCTGCCAATGGCACCGAATCAGGGTTATCAGAACCAACTTTTATCGTTTTTGACAATGCCTATTCTGTGCTCGAACCTTCAACAGGTTTCGGGGTCAATGTCATCCCCGGACATGCCTATGTGGTTCCTGATACCATTACTTTAAATATCGGATTCAAACCCGGAACATACAGCATAGAAGATCTGGCCGTCCATACCTTTAACCCCTTCCTGATCATTGACAAAGACAGGGGCAAAGAGGTACATCTGCCCAACAGAAGGCCAACAGATAAGGCATCAGCCGCGTTTTTCGGACAGGGACAAGACGATTCAGACCCTGCATCAGGCCGGTTCTACAAAACCCCTGAAAATCTACCCTGGGCACTGAATATTGTTTCTGTTTACGACTACACCATTGAGGGTTATCAAATAACAAGTGCCCACCTGAAGTTTGCCGAATGGGCACAGTCGTCCGGTACGTTTTATCCTGATTGGTTTGAGGACAAATCAGGGCATCGTGATCCATCAAAAATTTACCTGCCTGAATAGGTATTCAGATAATCAGGGCTCTCAGATATAAAAAAACCGGCCTTCAATTCTGAGTGCCGGTTTTTGTTTGGTATCTGACGGTTTTTTACAGCCCGTACATTTCTATGATTTCCTTTTTGGATTTTCCCAGGATATTGTGTTTCTTCCCCACTTTAATAAAAGCTTCGAGGGCTTTGTCTAAGTGGTGAATTTCGTGCGCAGCAGATATCTGTGTGCGGATTCGGGCAGCGCCGTTGGGCACCACCGGGAAGAAGAACCCAATGGCATAGATGCCTTCATCATACAGGTCGCGCGAGAAGTTCTGGGCCAGTTTGGCATTGAACAACATCACGGGGATGATGGGTGTGTCGCCGGGTTGCAGCACGAAGCCGGCATCGAGCAGGCCTTTGCGCCAATAGTCGCTGTTGCGCTCAAGTTTATCGCGTCTTTCGGTGCTTTTGGTGAGCGTTTCGAGTACGTTGAGTACTCCTGCAACGACCACCGGTGCGATGGTGTTTGAGAACAGATACGGACGTGCTTTCTGGCGGCACATCTCGACGATCTCGCGGCGGCCCGAAACACAGCCACCTGAGGCTCCGCCCAGTGCTTTTCCAAATGTAGTTGTGATAATGTCAATTTTGCCCATTACCCCGTATTTTTCGTGCGTACCCCGCCCTGTTGCGCCGATAAATCCACTTGAATGTGAATCGTCAACAAAAAGCATGGCGTCGTATTTTTCGCACAAGGCTACCATCTCATCCAACCTGGCGGTGTCGCCGTCCATGGAAAACACTCCGTCGGTGATCACCACCTTCAGTCGTTTGTTTTCGAACTCCTGCAGTTTTTGCTCAAGGTGTTCCATGTTTTGGTGCTTAAAGGTGTCGCGCATGGCAGGCGAAAGCCTGATGCCATCGATGATGGAAGCATGTACCAGTCTGTCGCTGATCATCACATCCTCGTCGGTGAGTATGGCTTCAAACACACCTGCGTTGGCATCCATACAGGAAGGGAACAAAATGGTGTCCTCGGTTCCGAGAAACTCGGTGACTTTCTGCTCGAGTTCCTTGTGGATGTCCTGTGTGCCGCAGATAAACCGTACGGACGACATACCATAACCATGTGTATCGAGTCCTTTGTGGGCCGCCTGCACCACTTCGGGGTGGCTCGAAAGCCCCAGGTAGTTGTTGGCGCACATATTGATCACCTTTTTACGGGGTGCACCGGCCGGAAACTCAACCTCAATTTCGGCTGCCTGTGAAGAGAAAATTTTACGCTCGGTCTTGAACAAGCCGGCGTCTTCAATCTTTTGCAGGGTATCCTGATAGACTCCCCTGACTTTATCACTATATGCCATGTTCTGTAAGGTTACTTCTTAGCAATAAACTCTTCAACCAATGCCGTGATGCTGTTCACCGTATCGAATGCTTCAGGTGTGGCACGGTCGTCCGGCAGCGAGATTTTATAGGTTGCTTCAAGAAAGCGCTTGAGCGATACCATGGAGAATGAGTCAACAATACCGCCTGAAATCAGGGGAGAGTCAAAAGTTAGCTCTTCATCCGGATCGTCGAGATACTCGTTGATCACATACTTTAATACAACGTCTTTAATTTCACTCATTTTTTTATGATTTTAAGTTTGAAGGTTTGAAGGTTTGAAAGTTTGAAAGTTTGAAGGTTGGAGGGCAAGGGCTAACACGAAACACGAAACCCGGAACTCGCAACCCGCAACTCATCCTAGTCGTCTTCGAGCGTGCTTATGTCACCGATATCGTGTCCCCATTCTTTGGCATGGAGGAGTCTGCGCATAATTTTTCCGCTGCGTGTTTTCGGAAGTTTATCGAGGTATTCTATTTCCTGTGGCATGGCCAGGGGCGACAGTTTTTTGCGGATGAAGTTCATGATGTTGAGTTCGAGCATATCATCGGGGACAAAACCTTCGTTCAGCACAACGAATGCTTTCACCACTTCCATGTTTACTTCGTCGGGTTTGGCCACTACAGCCGATTCGGCAACGGCTTCGTGTTCGAGCAGGGCTGATTCCACCTCGAAGGGACTTACAAGGTGGCCGCCTGTGTTGATCACATCGTCATCACGTCCGATGAACCAGAAATAATCATCGGCGTCAAGGAAGGCCTTGTCACCTGACAGATACCAGCCGTTTTTGAACTTTTTCTGATAGGTTTCTTCGTTGTTCCAGTAGGTGCGCATCATAGCAGGCCAACCGGGTTTGAAGGCGATGAGGCCGGGTTTGTTGGGCCCGCCCACAGGCTCGTAGGTTTTTTCGTCGAGCACGGTTGCGGTGATACCGGGGAAGGGTTTGCCCATTGAGCCGGGTTTGATTTTCATGCCGGGTACATTTACAATCATCATCGAACCTGTTTCGGTTTGCCAATAAGTATCGTGGAAGGCTATTCCGAACACTTTCTGGCTCCAGATCACAGCTTCAGCGTTCAGGGGTTCACCCACACTGGCCAGATGACGCAGTGACGAGAGGTCGAACTGTTTCACGAGCGCATCGCCTGCTTTCATCAGCGAACGGATGGCTGTGGGAGCCGAGTACCACATGGTTACGCGGTATTTTTCGATAAATCTGTACCAGCTTTCGGCCGAAAATCCTGTGTCGAGGATGCAGTTCGTCGAGCCGGTAGCAAAGCCGCCGATGATGCCGTAGGAGGTTCCTGTAACCCAGCCGGGGTCGGCGGTGCACCAGTAAATATCGTCTTCACGCAAATCGAGTACCCATCGTGAGGTCAGGTACTGTGAGATAAGCGAATAGTGTACGTGTTTCACTCCCTTGGGCTGTCCGGTCGTTCCGGAGGTGTAGTGGAGCACTGAGGGTGATTCTGCTTTGGTGCGTGCGGCTTCGAAATGCTCCACCTGCTCGGCTGCATCCATAGCAAACACTACCTCGCGTTCCTTGAGTTCCTTTTTGCCGTCGTGGTCGACGATGATCACATGTTTGAGTCCGGGCAGTTTGTCGAGTATCTGCCTCACTTTGCCTACATGTTTACGTTGCGTTATTATGGCTTTGGTGCCTGCATTTTCTAATCTGATAAACAGGGATTCGTCACCGAAAGCTGAAAAAAGCGGTTGTGCAACCGCGCCCATCTTGAGTACGGCCAGCAAGCCAATGTACAGTTCGGGAATCTTATCCATAAACAAACAAACCCGCTCGCCCTGCTCCACACCCAAGCCCTTAAGGAAGGAAGCGATTGTGTTGGTTCTTAACCTGATATCGTTGTAGGTGTATTTCTTTTCCACCCCGCCAAGTCCTTCCCACAGAATAGCAGTTTTGTCTGCCTTTCCCATGCGGCAAATACGGTCGGTGCAGTACCAGCCAATGTTGATATCATCTCCGGGCTGATAACCAAGCTCCTTCTCGGCCAGTCCCCAGTCGAAACCCTTGATCCTTTCTTCGTACGATCCGATGTTTGACATACATTATTGTTTTGATTTATATTGCTTTTGTACAAAACCAATCCGCTATGATTGTTTTTGCGGTCTCAAAATTAGGGATATTGCGCAAACGGTTGCAGAAGCCGTTGTTATTTAGAATGATTTTAGACTTAGGACAGGGTTCGTTTATATTTGCGAACTTTGCACAAAACTTATCAGCGGATGCAGCTTGCAGCATTAGTTTCGGGTGGGGTCGACAGTTCGGTCACAATTCCTTTACTAAAGGAACAGGGCCTCGACCCGGTAATTTTCTACATCCGCATCGGCATGGAGGACGAACCCGGCTATGTGGATTGTCCGGCAGAAGAGGATGTCGAGATCACCACCTGGATTGCCAAAAAGTACGGCTGCCGTCTGGAAATTGTTGATCTTCAGAAAGAATACTGGGAGCGTGTGGTTGCCTACACCATTGAGGAAGTGAAAAAAGGACTGACTCCAAACCCCGATGTGATGTGCAACAGGCTGATCAAATTCGGAAGTTTCGAAGACAGGTACGGACATCAATTCGACAAGATCAGCACAGGACATTATGCGCGGGTAATTGAAAATGAACAGGGCTTTTTCCTGGGCACGGCTGCTGATCCCGTCAAAGACCAGACGTATTTTCTGGCACGGATTACCTACGCACAACTCAGCAAACTGATGTTTCCCGTTGGCGGACTATTGAAACCGCAGGTGCGTGAAATTGCCACGAAAATGAGGCTTCCCAGTGCCCATCGCCCCGACAGTCAGGGGATCTGTTTTCTGGGAAAAATCAATTATAACGACTTCATCCGCAGGTATGCCGGTGAAAAGGAGGGACTGATCGTGGAACTGGAAACAGGCAAAATTCTCGGCAAGCACAAAGGATTCTGGTTTCATACCATCGGACAACGCAAAGGACTCGGACTGAGCGGTGGTCCCTGGTTTGTGGTCAGGAAAAACACCGATGAGAATGTTCTTTATGTCTCCAATGGTTATGACCCTGTGAGTCAGTACACCTCAGAAATTAATCTGACAGAACTCCTTCCGCTCCATCCGGATGCTCCTTTTACACACGATATGCCCGTTCGTTTTAAGATACGCCATCAGCCGGATTTTAATACAGGCAAACTTTCGCTTGCGTCCGGTTCACCGATGATTTTGTCCGATATCCCCGTTTCCGGTGTAGCCCCCGGACAGTTTGGGGTTCTGTATCATCATGCTGAAGCGATTTGTTTGGGGAGTGGAATTATTCAATAGGTTGCTTGTTGCTGGTTGCTTGTTTCTGGCTTCTGGTTTCTGGTTGCGGGTTTCGGGTTGGGATGGATTTTGGTTCAGTTTCACCTTTTTGGCCGGGGACGTTGCCAGGAAGATGTCACTTACTGATTCAGTAGAAGTTGATTTCTATTGCTCCCTTTAGGGTTTGAGGCGAATGCTAAATATCTTAGCTACCTGCAGTTTATCCCACGAGCTTCTGTTAGATTCAATTCCTTAAAGCATAGGATTTCTATTTGTTCTTTTTTCTTGAAAAGTACTTGTTTCTTGCTTCTTGTTGCGGGTTACTTGTTGCGTGTTACGGGTTGGGGTGGTTTTCAGTTCAGTTTCTCCTTTCAGGCCGGGGGCGTTGGTGGGGAGATGTCACTTGATGATTCAGCAGAAGCTGATCTTTAGCGGCTCCCTTTAGGGTTTGGGGTAAAACGCAAAAAATCAGCTGAACATGAAGTCAGTTACAACAGCTTCTGTTCATTTTCTGCCTTGTTGCTTTGATTTTTCTTTGTTCTTTTTTCTTGAAAAGTTCTTGGTACTTGTTTCTGGTTTCTGGTTGCTTGTTTCTGGTTGCTTGTTTCTGGTTGCGGGTTGCTGGTTGGGATCTGGTTGCGTGTTCCGGGTTGCGAGTTTCGGGTTGGGATGGATTTTGGTTCAGATTCACCTTTCTGGCTGTGGGCGTTGGTGGGGAGATGTCACTTGGTGATTCAGCAGAAGCTGATTTTATTGCATTCTTTAGGGTTGGGGGTAAACGCTAAAAATCTGCATTAACGACTTAATAAAACGATCAAAAAAGGGACTTTGGGGCTTGGTTTTGTGTGGTTTTTAAGGCGTTAAATATCAATTACTTACAAAGGCCGAAAAAACGACCGTTTGTTTTGGTCAATCTCTGCTGTGAAACGGATCGTTTTCTGCTGTCGAATTTTTTTTTCGACCGTTTGTTTTTTTCAATTGTACTGTTGCCTCGAAAATGGAGCAGATTGAGTGGGGAGATAATATGGTATTTTGTGCAGGAGTCTGATTAAAAAATTGACATGATTTTGTCTTGCCGCTGAATCAGGCTGAAGGATGCGCACAAAATCTTACTTTTGCCGCAAACAAGGTGTATGCCACAACAACAGATACAAAAATTCAAACGGTTTTATCAAGGGCCTTTTGGTTTTGTGGTGGATGTTGCCCTCTTTGCCATCATCACTTACAGCTTTCATGTGTTGTGGTGGGATTTTGCCAGGGTAATCAAATCATTCACCGTCATTAATGCTACTGCTGACTGGCTGGCCGAACAGGTTTTTCACAGCAGTCTGTGGATCAACCGCAGTATATTGGGACTGCACGTCACCACCGAATACCCAAACGTGATGTGGTTCAGCAATGGGGGATATGTGCAGGTTTGGGAAAGTTGCTCGGGACTGAAACAGTTTTACCAGATTCTGGTGCTTTTTGTGCTTTTTCCCGGCCCGTGGAAACATAAATTGTGGTTCATCCCCCTCGCTATCTTTATCATGCACCTTGTGAACATCATGCGGATCGTCATCCTCTCTGTGGTGGTGCTGTGGAAACCCGAACACTGGGACTTCATCCACGAATGGATTCTGCGACCGGGTTTTTATGTGGTGATCTTCCTGCAGTGGGTGTGGTGGGTAGAGAAATTCAGGATAAAAAGCAAAAAAACAGCAAGTGCCTGAAGCCCAAGAGTAAATCTCTTTCACAGGTACAGAATCGGTAGTTTCCGGTTGGATTCATTGATGATACCGGCTGCACGACCCACCGTGATAAACTGATTGCTCCTGATGAGCCGTCCGAGTTTTTTCTTCGTTGTCCCATTGCCCAGACTGCTCATGATGTTGCGGTAAAACGGCAGCAAATCAGTCTTCGGGACGGCGGTGTCAAAATCGCGCGGATGGAAATAGGCCATGTTGTAATCCGACGAGTCATACAGATGTTTTATCACAGGATAAGGCAATATCCTGAAATAGCCGCTGCCAGTGTACACGAAATTAATTCCCATCAATGAGGCCTGATTGAGCGGCAGTTCGAGCAGTTCGATGCCCTTGTAACTAAAGCGGAAGGGATGTGTTGGCACCTTCTCGCTGCCAAAACGCCTGATGGATTTCACCGAACTGCTTACTTTAATGCCATGACCGACAAGTATCGGCAGTGACCAGTTGGTGCGGTGACACAGAGAAAAACGGGGCGCACGGTAATGCATTACTTTCTCGCCAATGAGGTCTTCGAGCAGGGCAAGTCCTTCCGAAAGGTCTTTCTCAAACAATTCAGGCCCCTGATTTACGGGCAACTGATGATAAAACGAATGATAACCGATCTCGTGCCCTTTCGAAAACACCAATTTCACCACATCGGGATACGCTTTGGCTACCCAGCCCATGATGTAGAAGGTTGCCAGGGTGTTGTGCTGTTCGAGAAAGGACAGAATTTCCTCCAGATTTTGCCTGATGCGACCGGGCAATTCGCTCCAGCGCGAAGCATCTATCTGCGAGCCATCATAACTCATGTACCAGTCTTCGACATCGAACGAAAGGATGTTCATCGGGCTGTTGGTTTGACGGGCAAAAATACATTAGTTATCACAACAAAGGCATACCATATGTTGCATCCTTAACAATCTGTTAATAAGCAATTTTACTTAAGTAAAGACCGGTTTGCAGCCTTTAATCCGGGGCGCCCTGAATATCAAGCCTCGAAAACACGCTGTTGTTGCTGATGAATTCTGGAACCATCTCCTTCATTTTGCGCACCAGGGCAAACTCGTCCCATTCCACAATCAGTCCCGAAAGCTCATTCATGAAGCGCTCTATTTCAGATTTGTTGTACTGCCGCACACGGGCAATCATGATTTTGGGATGGTGGGTGTGCATGGTGTTTTCCTGCCCGGCCAATAATTCTTCGTACAGTTTTTCGCCCGGTCGAAGGCCTGTTTCCACAATCTTTATATCAATTTCAGGACGCAGGCCTGACAGCTGAATCATCTTCTTTGCGAGGTCAAATATCCGTACGGGCCTGCCCATGTCGAACACAAATATTTCGCCCCCCAGACCCATCGCACCGGCTTCGAGCACTAAGTTGCAGGCCTCGGGGATGGTCATGAAATAACGTGTGATGGCGAAATCGGTCACGGTGAGCGGGCCGCCCTTTTCGATTTGCTTGCGAAACAAAGGAATCACCGATCCATTGGAACCGAGTACATTGCCAAATCTTGTGGTGATAAACTGGGTTTGTTTGTTCGACAGACATTGGGTGTAGATCTCGGCAATCCGCTTGCTGGCGCCCATGATGTTGGTGGGATTCACGGCTTTGTCGGTCGAGATCATCACAAACTTCTGTGTGCCGTACTTCACGGCCAGATCGGCCACTACCTTGGTGCCAAACACATTGACCAGGAGTGCCTCATAGGGATTATCTTCCATCAATGGCACATGCTTGTAAGCGGCAGCATGAAAAATCACCTGAGGACGGTAGGTGCTGAAGATCTTTTCCATCCTGAACCTGTCCTTCACACTGGCAATGAGGTACAATGCCCTGTCGGAAAATGATGTGAACGGCTCGGTGCTGTTGATCTCGAACTGCAGCTCGTACAGGGGCGACTCGGCCTGATCCACCAAAATCAATCTGGCCGGCTTGTACTGCAGCACCTGACGGACGATCTCACTGCCGATGGAACCGGCAGCGCCTGTTACCATCACCACCTTGTTGTGCAGGTCGGTGGCTACCTGATTGTTGTCGAGCCTGATGGGATCGCGTTCGAGCAGTTCTTCGATCTTCACTTCACGCAACTGATTGGAACTCAGTTGACCGTTGATCCACATCTCGATGGCGGGGACTACCTTCACCTGAAGGTGCAGCTCTAATCCTTTTTCGATGATTTGTTTTTTGTGGTTGATGTCGAGCTTCTGAATGGCGATGATCATCTGCTGCACCTCGTTGCGTTTCACATAGGCTTCCGTCAGGGCCTTTTCACCTGCTACCACCGGAATGCCGTCGAGCATCTTGTTCACCTTCCCGTGGTTGTCGTCAATAAACGCGACGATCTCGTACTGAAAAAACATGTCCTGCAAGAGTGCGTTGCGGGTGAGCATGCCTGCAGCTCCGGCACCGTAGATCATCACGCGCATGCGTTTCTTGCGTTCCTTGCGGATGATGTCGTTGTAAATGGATTTGATGATAAACCTGCTTCCGAGCAAAAACAAAGGCGTGAGCAGGAAATGAATGGTGAGCACCGACATGGGCGGTATCAGGCTCTGGCCTGTATTACGGGAAGCAAGAAAGAAATTTATTCCCAGCAAGACAACAAAAGCAGCACCAGTGGCTTTAAATATCCGTATGGCATCGTTGAGGCTGGTGTGCCTGATGATGCCGCTGTAGGAACGGGTAAGCAAAAATGATGTTATATACGCCAGCATCACCAGTATGGACTGGGATTCCATCACATAGGGGTTGATGGTCAGGTACTCGAAATTGTGCCTGATGAGGTTGGCGAAAATGTAGGTGATGTACACGGCAAAGATGTCGTACACGAGTACGATCCACCGCGAGAGGAAGCGGTTGGAATAGGCATGAAGGATTCTTTTGACCATATTTTTCTGTTTTACACAGGCTTTGGTTGAATCCGGGTTGGTTTTAACAAGGCAAATATAGGGGGATTTTGTTATGTTAGTGTTAAAGATTATAGAAATTCTGTTAGGAAGGGTGGAGGGCGGAGGGCGGAGGGCGGAGGGCAGAGGGCAGAGGGCGAAGAGCAGAGGGCAGAGGGCAACCACAACCCGGAACCCGAAACTCGGAACACGCAACTGACTTAAGAGGCGAAGGGCGAAGGGCGGAGGGCGGAGGGCGGAGGGCAGAGGGCAGAGGGCGAAGAGCAGAGGGCGAAGGGCGAAGGGCAGAGTTGCTCTTGGCTCTTGGCTCTTAGCTGTTTATCGACAAGGACTTGCGAAAGTTAGTGATTTTTTTGCTCAGCTGAATGAGTTTCTGATTTGCTTCATAACGCTGCTGCTCTGAAATAATATCTCTTCTTTGAAAAATGAACAGAATGTTGGCACATTCGAATAATGAGCGCCTTGAGATATTCAAAAAATGGGCGAAGTCACGATCGGAAAATGACCCTGATCCTTCAGCTATGTTGTTCGAAATACTCATTCCTGCAGCACGCAGTTGTTCAGCGAATTTGTAGAATCGCTTTTCATCGGCAAGGTTGGCATAATCAAATAGTGTGTCACTTATTGAAATTGCTTCTTGCCATATTTCCATATTTTCAAATCGGAAGTGGTTCATCATATTTAAGTTTTAGGTTTGGGCAGAGGGCGGAGGGCAGAGGGCGAAGGGCGGAGTTGCTCTCGGCTCTTCGCTCTTCGCTCTTTGCTCTTTGCAACTAACTCCATCTCTCGAACAGAAGGAACCAAAAAAGCTTGGTGTATTCGTTGAAGACGTCTTTGGCGCTTTCGCGGGAGGACCACCAGCGCTTAGCATTGAAGCCGGTGTAGGGGCTGGGGGCACTGATGAGTTCTGTTTGGATCTCCTGGCGGTTAAAACTGTTGTTGAAAATGATCATGGAACGGCGGGTGTGGGAGGCGGAACTTACTAAAAGCAAGGTTCTTATCTCCGGATGCTGCGCCAGGTATGCCATCATGGCTTGTGCTTCGTCTTTGGTGCTGCGGGCCTGTGCGGGTAAGAGGATGATGACTGAATCGGGAACCTTCAGCTGCACGAGCAAATCGCGGGTGATCTCGGCGGCATTGGGAAGGTAGATGCCCCTTGCGGCAAAATATTCCTTGCCCGGCTCATGGTCGTGTATGACAAACACCAGGGGTGCATGGCCGGAATGATACAGGTCGGCTGCATATTGTGCACGATCCCCGGTGGAACCTGTGAGGATGAGCAGAGCATCGGCAGCATGCAGGGCGTCGTGCCGCACCAGCCATTGTCCTGCCTGACGAAACCCAAGGGCAAACAAAACAAAAAAGGCCAGCAGGAGGGCTGACCAAATGATTCTTTTTCTGAATGAGGACATATTGTTAAGGATATGCGCAAAAATAATCAAACCAATGGATTGGTTTTAATTTGGCATTGTTATGAATCGTATATAAATAAATCAGCAAGGCCATCATGACAAAGAGTAATTATTACAGTTTAACTGCTTCATTTACAATTTTTATGTAGGGTAAAGTTTGTCTGTCAATTTTTGAAGCAGCCTGGCTCAGACCAGTGAAAGCATGGCGTTGAAGCAATGTATTCAACTTGCCTATTGTGGTTGAAGAACCAACGGTATTGAGCCAATTACGTACAATGCCGAATTCTTTTGGGGTGGGTAGGTGGGCATCTATGTCGTTGGGGTGGAAATAGCCCATGTTGTATTGATGCTTGCTATATAGATAGGACGTCATTGACAGCGGAAACAAACGAAAATAGCCACTACCAGTAAAAACAAGGGGATAACCGGGCAGGTTGAAACGGTTGAGAGGGAACTCGAGCAAGGAGTTATCCGAAGTATGCCATAAAAATGGCTTATTCGGCACTCTTTGCCTGTTTATTAAACGAAATGATTTTGTCGAGCTGCTGATTCGGATACCATGCTTCATCAGTATCGGAATGATGTATTGTGTGCTATTATCAAGAGACAGGTTGGGC
The DNA here is from genome assembly GCA_024710405.1 of Bacteroidales bacterium. Classification (GTDB taxonomy): domain Bacteria; phylum Bacteroidota; class Bacteroidia; order Bacteroidales; family F082; genus UBA6192. Next base: position 32,862 of record JANJUV010000020.1, on the reverse strand, counting down.
GCACGGTAAACCTGTGCTTTTTGTCCGGTGACTCCCTCAAGCATTTGCAGACCTGAAACGAGGTCGTCTTCAAATGACTTGGGTGTTTGGTGGATGGGGCGCATGTGGTAGTAGGAGTGATATCCTACTTCGTGGCCTTCGGCAATCATCTGACGAACCAGCTCAGGAAAGTACTCGGCAATCCATCCCATGACAAAAAATGTTGCCTGAATCTTGTGTTCGTGCAACATTGATAATAAAACTGCTGTGTTTTGTTCAACTCTTGACTCCAGGGATCGCCATTTTTCTTTTAGTACCCAGGTGGAGTCGTTGATATGAAACCAGTCTTCGACGTCGATGGTGAAGATGTTCAAGTGAGGTTGAGGTTAAGGTTGAGGTTCAAGGTTGAGGCTAAGATTGAGTCTGAGGTTGAGGTTAAGGTTTAGGCTGAGGTTGAGGGGGTAAGACTATTCAAGTGCTTTGATCAGTTTATTCAAATCAAAAATCAAGTTAGAATAATCTTCAAAATATTGTTTGGTTATAGAATCATCAAAAAAGCCAACTTTGTTTCCGTATAAAAGATGATTTTGGGTTTCGAAGGCTGAGCCTCGGGCGATGGTGTAAAAGTAAGCTTCGTCTTTTTTTGTTCTTCTGCCATATCCTTCTGCTACATTTCCCGGAACGCTGTTGGATGACCTTCTGATTTGAGATGTTAAACCATAGTCCTCGGAGCGTGGCAGGCTGATGGTTAGGTTAAAAATATTAATGGATAACTCATGGGATCTTTGCCAGACGGGCATTTGGGTGAAGGAGGTGTACAAGGTTGAGGCTGAGGTTGAGGTTAAGGCTAAGGTTGAGGTTGAGGTTGAGGTTGAGGTTAAGGTTGAGGTTCAGGTTGAGGTTCAGGTTGAGGTTGAGTGAGTATTTGGGTGATGGTGTTGCAGATGTAGGCGAGGTCGTCTTCGGGCATGAAGGGATAAAGGGGGAGTGAAACATTTCCCTGCCAGGTGCGTTCGGCATTGGGGTAGTCTGCGGCTACGAGTTTGTAGCGTTCCTTGTAATAGGTCATGTGGTGCAATGGTTTGTAATGCACTGAGGTGCCAATGCCTGCTTCTGACATCTTTTCGATGAAGGTATTCCTGCTAATATTTGCTTTTTCGTTCAATACGAGCGGAAAAAGGTGCCAGGCGTGGTCTTCATTTGGGACATGGCTTAAGGGTAAATCAATCATTTCAAGGGATTGAAGGTGGGCGTAGTAGTATTCTACTGCCCGCTGGCGCTCAGTCCGGAAAAGCTCGGCTTGTTCTAACTGGCCCAAACCAATAGCAGCGTTCACATCGGGCATATTGTATTTGTAACCGGCTTCGACCACGTCATATTCCCATGAAGGTACTTTTGCTGTAAACCTGTCCCAAATATCACGGTTGATGCCGTGGAGGCGCATGGTTTTCACCCGCTTGTAAATGGCCTCGTCATCAGTTACCAACATACCGCCTTCACCGGTGGTGATGGTTTTGTTGGCATAAAAACTGAAGCAGCTTACTTCGCCAAAGGAACCTACCATTTTACCATTCAATCTGGAAGGAAAAGCATGGGCAGCATCTTCGAGGATTTTGATGTTGTTTTCCCGGCAAATTTTCATGATTTCCGGCATAGCCGCGGCCTGTCCACCGTAGTGAACGATAATCAGGTATTTAACTTCAGGATGTAATTGAATGGCCTGATTGAGAATTGCAGGAGTTATGAGGTTTGTCTGGTATTCAGTATCCAGAAAAACCGGGTCTGCATTCATATATCGGATGATTTCGGCGGATGCTGTAAATGTCATAGACGGGACAAAGACTTTGTCGCCGGGCTGTATTCCAAGCGCATCAATGCCCAGATGAAGGGCCGCCGTACATGAGTTAACTGCACAGGCGTATTTTGCTCCGACATATTCAGCAAAACGTTTCTCAAATTCAAGGGTTTTGCCTGCTGTGGTGAGCCAGCCGCTATCGAGGACTTCTTTGATGTATTTGCGTTCGTTTTCGCCGATCGGGACTTTGGCGAAGGGGATTATTTGAGGCATAGGTTGAGGTTGAGGTTGAGGTTAAGGTTGAGCACTCTTAGCTTTAACCTTCAAGAACTGCTTTTATCGTTTTAAAAATTATCTTAAGGTCTCCGGTGAAGGAGTGGTTGTTGACATAATCAATGTAGAGATCCAGTTTTTTGGGCAGGATTACTTCTTTGTATGTTTTGATTGGGTCGTCTGATTTAGCGAGTATTTCTTCTTCGTTGCGGAATTCGATGGAGGCGTTGTCGGTGATGCCGGGTTTGACGCTGTGGACAATTTTCCATTTCTCAGGATAGACTTCTGTCCATTGCTTTACCTCGGGACGGGGGCCAACAATGGACATTTCTCCTTTGAGTACGTTGATGAGTTGGGGGATTTCGTCCAGCTTGGTTTTGCGCAGGAAGCGGCCAAGGGGGGTGATGCGTGAGTTATCACCGGCATCAAAGCTGCCTGAGGATTTGCCGCTTGCTACTTTCATGGTACGGAATTTTATCAGGCGGAAAGGCCTACCCTGTTTGCCCATGCGCTGCTGGATAAAAAAGACAGGGCCGGGCATGAGTACTTTGATCAGCAGTGCGATAAAAAAAAACGGCAGACTGAGGAGGAGTAAGCTGGTGAATGAAAAAAACAGATCAAACAGTCTTTTCATTAGCTAATCATAATGTTTTGAAAACTTAGTGCGCTGACTACTTCTACGAATAGATTCAATAACTCGTTCCCACTCCTTTGAGCTATAGGAATATTGCAATTGATAGCAATTCGGCAAATTTTTTGTCATCTGATTTTGAAGAATTCTTGTCCAGATACTTTGACAGGCTGATGAGTAATGTTGGGTTGTTAAGAGCTGATTTAAAGATTGAATAATTAAAGTATTATTTTAACCTTTTACTATAATTAACATCTGTCCATTGCAAGCCAAATTTATCAGCGAAGTATTCATCGAAACAGGTCACGTAAAAGACAGTGTCTTTTGTTTCAAGTTGTTTAAACTCTTGCCAGTTCTCTTTTATAAAAACCTTTCTGCTCGAAGGATTATTCTTGTAAACACCAGCACGTATTGCTTTACTGCCTCTTGCTTGACTGTATGACCTTGTTGCATCAACTAAACTACCAAAAACGCCATGACCTCTATAGTTGGCTGAGACTGCACCAATTGTCATTTGTGCAAATTCTTTCGTTTTCAAAATACTTGCCACCTGTTCATTCTCTTCAGATTTTCTTGTTAATCTTTTCCATAGATTTTTGTTAAATATGAGCCAAGGTTTCAGTAAAAAGCCAAGGAGCATTTGAGGAAGACAAGCAATAAACATTGGGCGTGTAAATGCTATATCAGAAACTGCTATCAGTCCGGCTATTTCGTCCTCATTTTCAGCAATTAATACATAGGAATGATTAGAATTAAGCAACCATTGATAATTTGCTTTGATATAATTAGTGCCAAACAGCACTGGTATATGTTCATCAGCCTTAAATGAATCACAATGCAACTTCACTAACTTTTTAAGGTCAGAATGACCGGCAACTCTAATTGTTATCTGCATAATATTAAGAATGTCGATGATCTAGAATTAAGCTTTCAAGACCAATATTGCTATTTTATCATTTCTTGTTCAATTATACTAACTAAATTACCTAGGTTTATGTTTTTTGAATAATGTTTTAATGCAAACTCTCTGCCTTTTAATCCGATTGTATCTAACTCCTCATTTGACATTTCACAAACTTTTTGCATTAAAGCCGCAAGCGCTGCAGGATTTTCGGGCTCGACGACCCAGCCACAACCTGCCTCTCTGATAGCGTTGGCCGTATCGCTGTCATGATCAACGGTTGCGATGATGGGCTTTGCTGAAAACATATAGGCAGGAAGCTTGGAGGGAATGGAGGTGGAGGCTGCACCCTTCTTAATGGGCAACAGCAGAATATCAGCTTTGTTTTGAGTGACAGGTACCTGACCATCAGGTACAAGCCAGAATTCAATATTTTTTACATTATGATTACTGACGTGTTTTACAAGGTTTTCTTTCATCGAACCTGAACCTGCAATAATTAATCTGTTGTTTTCATTTTTAGTGGCACCGAAGGCATCAATCAACAGGTCACAGCCTGCTACCGGGCCAATGTTACCAAGGTACATGAAAGTAAAATGAGCAATCTTGTCGGATGTAATGCTGTTTTCCTGCAGTTGCAGAAATCGCTGTTCATCCTGCCAGTTGATAACCACTTCAATGTGTGATGGATTGATGTTCCTTGTTTTGGCAAGGAAAACTTTCATTTTTTCTGATATGGCGATTACCTTTGTAGCATTCCGTAAAATCAATGCATCCAAGGGACGAAGCAGGTAGTTAACCACAGATCCAAACAATGGTATTTTATTGGCCAAGGATTCAGGATAGATGTCCTGAATGTGAACAATAATAGGGATATTCCGTTTTTTTGCAGCCTTTACAGCATAATATTGAGCAAGCAATGGCCAGGTGTTGGCATAAATAACATCAATTTCGTTTTGTTGATTATATATAAATTGAGCAGTGGCTTTACCAAAACTATGGCTTTCCCTGAAACGGCCAATGACAGATGACTTTGGGCAAATGTAGGAAGGCAAACTGATGTGGTCAAAGGCAAACTGACCCTTGACTACTTGCCTGAAGTTGAATCCGTAAGGCCGGCTTGGTGTAGGGCTGAGTACGGTTACTTCATACTGATCCGATAAAGCCATTGCCAAATCATTTGATAAGATGGCTGAAACAACAGGTTCAGGGGGGAAGACAGCAGATAATATTAAGACTTTTCCGTTCATTTTTTGCAGACGAAAGGCTATAAATTATGAACTAGATTATAAATTTTTCCTACTTGAATTACAGCATTTTTGTTATTTTTGACGAAATCTTTAGCTTTCATACCAAGTGTATTTAGTTCCTCCTGATTTTTATTACAAACTTCAATAATTTTTGATTTCATTGCTTGTGGTGACTCATCGTCAAAAGTAAAACAATAATCGTAGTATTCATCTGGTATTCCTGAAAGAGGGAAAAGAATAGTTGGAGTTCCAGACCCGAGGTATTCAATTGTTTTAGATGGAAATGAAAATTTGGTATATTCGCCAGAGGGGGTTCTAGGATTAACTACTATGGTCGCTCTTTGCTGAAGTTTGATAACTTCCTCATGCGTAATATTCCCAAAGTAAACAATTCTATTGTCTTTTTTCGCACTGTCAATTATCATTTTTTCAGTATTGCCACCTCCACAAATCCACAAACGATAATTTTTTAAACTTATACCTTTAAAAGCCTCTAATAAGTTTTCAATACCATATCTTCTATCCAAAGTTCCTGTATACAATATTGTTTTGTTTTCTTCTTTCCTTACTTCATTCTTTAATTCACGGCTATGATAAATCCCTTCAACAACAACAAATGGTTTAATCCCAACTGGGATTTTTTCCGTCATAAACTTAGTCAATAACACAAAACAGTCAATTGATCTAAGTTGATCATTAATAATCCAACTATCGATTTTTTTTAAAAAAAGATATATAGGGTTTTTAGAAGAACTCATAAACTGAGGCAAGTCTGGAACGATCAGACATGTTTTTATCTGATTCCATCCACTTTTCTTTAGTTCGTTAATAGCTTTTAATGAGGACGATGTTATTGCATATATAACAATAAGTGATGGTTCATTTTTAGGTACTATTTTTTTTAACCTGGCAGTTAAACGATAAAATTTATCAAATTGTTTTATTATCGGAATATTTAAAAATCCTAAACATTGATCGTAAGAACCTGCTCTATTTGAATATCTTGAGCTTCTAAAGAAGGGGTGTTTATAATATGTAGGATAAGTTCTTATATTAGGCTGAGTTATGATATTAAAATTATCATAATAATGATAAAATCCAGATATTAATGACCATTGAAAATTATTTGCGGCGTTATCAATTCCTCCGGGTCTGCAATTTGAGATAATCTCTTTTAAACGTTCGCTGGGATATAGACTTCCAATAAAATATACTCTCATCACGATTATTGTACTATAATCTATTAATTCGGTTAATAATTCTGAAATAATAAATCGCAAAATAACTGTTGCTAGCAGCAACCTTATTTCTAAGCCAAGGCATTGTCAAGCTATATAAAAAAATGTATAGTCGATATTTATTTCTAAAATATTTTTTTCTTAGTTTCGAAACTTCCTTTAATCCTAACTGATAGTTTTGTGCAGAGTATCCTCCTGACGTTGAGATAATGCAAAGTTTATTCAAATGACAGTATGTGCCTCTCTTAACAATCAGTAGTCTTAACAAGAAATCATAATCAGCCACAACCTTTAGGTCATTATCAAAGTTATTATTATTTGAATAATTAGTAGCCTTAATCATGCATGTTTGGTGACAAAGCATTGTCCTAAATAGAAACCTACTGTTTAGTCTAGCAGGGGCAATTATAGCTAAATTATGTTTAGTAGTTTTATAATTGCAATATACCAAATCAGGAAATTTATTTACATTTATTTCCTTCATAAAATCAGAAAGAACATAATCATTAGTAAAATAATCTGCTGTATTAAGAAAAAGCACATAATCACCATTTACATAATTCAATGCCTGATTCATGGCATCATATATTCCAGAATCCTTCAAAGTATAAATCTTTAATCTGCTATCATTCGGGAGACATTCTAAAGACCCATCCTGAGACTCCCCATCCTTTATAATTATTTCAAAATTTGTGTAATCTTGTTTCAAAACAGAGTTAATAGTGTTAAGCAGTTCTATCCCAGAATTCAGACATACTGTAACTATACTAAAAAAAGGCTTTTCCAACTTAATCATTCAACTATTCATTAAGTAAAGAAGAAACAAACCAAGTTTTGTAAACTTTATAATAAGGGCCATGAATGGGACTATTGTGAAAGTTTATAAAAGAGTAAATGGTAAATAAAACAAGAACCCATATAAAAATTAACTTAACCAACTTATTCTTAATAGCTATTATAGTATTAGGATAAATAGTCATCATAATAGGCAACAAGAAATAATTAAGTCTGGTAGTCATAGGATTTACAATACTTAAAGGGATAATCAATATTGATGTAACTATGATTATTGAATATAGCTTTGAACGGTTTGATTTGCTAGTTGATAGTATATACAATGTTGTTAGCAAAATAATCAGGTTGATTGCAAACCCCAGTCCAAATGAAATCTCTCCAAATTCGCCCTTTTCATAGATGCTATAAAAATTCAAAACAACAGATGTAAATTCGAAAAGTTGAAGCTTAACAAACTGCTGATAAGTCATTGCAGATGCAAAAACTACTAACAAAAGTACAATTTGTATTTTATTTACTCTTATATTAAGAATGTTTATCATATATAATAAAAGTAGAAATATTGCACTGCTGTGGAACATAGAGGCGATTAATATTAAAACAAGATATTTAGCAAGTTTCTTATTAGCCAGGTAATCAAATGCCAGAATGAAAAAGGTTATTGCCACAGCTTGCCTCATTGCAGAACATAAAATCAACATTGTTTCGTAATTAAACACGTAATAAAAAACCGCTAACCAATAAAATTGGCTTGGCACGTATCTCTTAATAAACTTATATAATGTTATTGATGTGAAAGCGGCCAATGCAGCAGTTAAAACAAAAAAGCCTACTTTTCCAAATAACTTACCAAATAAAAGATTCAAAAATAACCAACCATATTCAAATCCCTTTATGTTTATATCTTTAAGATCAATATTTTTATAAGAATTAATCTCTAAATAAAAATTAAGATAACCAGGATAATCATTTCCGTAGTCAAATCGCAGAGCCAGGAAGGTAAAAATTGAAATTATTGAAACCTTTAACCCATGTTTAAATACGCCGCTACTTTCAAGCCAGGCAAAGAAAACAGCAATCGTGTTAAATATTATTACAGTAATCACTTAGTTATATTGAGATAAATGAAATTATGATATAAGTTTCGCGTAGACTGATTCAATTCTCGCAATGTTATCATTAGAAAATAACTGAACAGCCTTATTATATCCATTGTTGCCATAATGTTCTCGTAATTGTGGATTAGCGTGTAAGTAATTAATTGCTTCAGCAAGTAATTTTGGATTGTTTCTTTTAATTATCAAACCATTAATATTGTGATCTATTATTTCGTCCATTCCCTCAACGTCAGTACCGATTACACATTTTTTATTGGCAAAAGCTTCAAAAACTGGTCTTGAGAAATGAGGATTAGCAAATGGAGAGATTAAAAATTCTGTTTTTCGTATCATTTCACTGCTGTCATTTATAAGGCCCTTAAAAACTGCGTTTGGATGTTTTCGTATTATTCTTAAAGATTTTTGAACTTTTCTGTGAACAGGAAGCAGATTTATTATCCATGATAATAATTTTTGAATAATGTTTGTTTTGGACGCTATTTGATAATTCCCACAGAAAACAATTTTAACATCATCATTTAAATAATCTAATGAATCAACAACCGTAAAAAACCCTTTTATTATTTCATATCCACCGAGATACAAGACTTCTCCGTTCTTTGTATTTAAATCTTCTGAAGCGAAACTAGTATTAATTTGAATAAAATTATAGATTACACTTGACTTCTCAGTAATGTTAATCCGTTTTGCATTATCCTTGCTGATAGCAATGATCCAATCAGCATATTTTCGCATTTGTGATGTCAAAAGATAATGCCTTATACCGAAATTTCCTTTGGAAAAAGGCTCTCTTATATGAATAATAACTTTGGCCTTCCTTTTGCTTGGAGCCAGCCAATCCGTTAATACAGATGAGTTGAGGTGAATAATATCACAATCAATGCTTTTTAGTTCATTATGAGCAAAATAGTATCTTGAAAGAACCCAACTAATAAAGTTTTTAATTAGTAAATCGATTCGAAACCATTTATCATTGCTAGCAGCTGAATGAACAAAATATGTATAATACTTCTTGTAAAATGAACTTTTCGCTATTGTATATTTAATGCCACTTTCGGTAAAAACATTACTTAGGCTGGAGTCACGAATCAAGAGTACTTTTGAAGTATATCGAGTTTTATCAAGTGCTCTTATTGTGTTTATTAAGCTTATGGCAGCTCCACTTAACCCCGTTCCATGATGTATATATAAAACTTTAATCATGTTAATACTTATATGTATTTATACAACTTCGTCAACCCAATTATTTCCTAAATTATTAATAATATACCTAATTTTGCCTTTATCATGAGGTATTTCTTTAACCAATGAAAACTCAATTGAGATTGTATTCTTAGTTACTTGCTTCAATTTTTCACCAACAATCTTTGAAATATAATCAAACCTAGCTATGTCAGGCATTATCAATTTAATTTCTAATAGATCGTAAGAAGACTGTACTATTTGAAATTCATTAATATCATTTGCATAATCATCAAATATGGTTGTTAAGTATTCCCCGGAAACGGTACTTCCATCTTTGAGAAATATTCGGTCACTAATTCTTCCTTGAATACTATTAATTAATGGCAAATTTACACCACAACTACATGTGCCGACTTTCCAACTACCAATGTCGCCATTTTTATACCTTATAATTGGAAATATATAATTTTCCAAATCAGTAAGAATTACATTACCATTCACATTAGGATTAGTCTTTCTTCCATTATCGTCTATAAATTCAACATGTCTTGTGTCGTAAAAAAAATGAAGTCCATTTTTTTCGCTACATTCAGCAGCCAAATAATACACCTCTATTGTACCGTATTGATCATAGACGGGACATCCAAAAGATTGTTCAATATTTTCTCGAACAGATTTGCTTAGAGGAGCAGCTGTAGTCCAAATTGCTTGAAAATTAGCTTTGTGTTTTTTCTCTTTGATATAGTTAGCTAATTCATTAATTGCACCTACATAGCCTACAAGGTATTTTGCATGATTCCTTTCTGTTTTTAAAAAAAACTCATATGCCAGTTCTCTATTCATTAGTGAAGCATCGAGATGAACTACACTTTCAACATCTCTTTGTATTTTAAGTTTAAGTTGCTTTATTCTTGCTATAATAAAGTTATTCTTAATTAGACTTTTTGATTCACTTTGATTGTTATCCTCATTACTTACTATTCTAAACGCTGTCGCATGGTTTGAGATTGGATAAATCTTCCACCATTTTAACATTCGCATTTTTAAAGCGACTAGCAAAGGAATTTCTTCCTTGTGTTTAAATACCATCAATGGCTTCCCTGTTGATCCACCCGTGCCTGATTTTGTAAGACTAGAAAAATCTACTCCCCTAGCCACAAGATCATTAAGATTCTCGCGGATTTCATCTCTTGTTAGGATAGGGATCCTTTCAAAATCATCGAAAGATCTTAATTGGTCCGGATGAAATCCGGCTTCATCAAATTTCTTTCTATAAAAAACCACGTTTTCGTAAGCATGTCTAACAATTCTTTTTCTTTTTTCCCAATTGATTTGTTCAATATTTGAAAGTGGTAGATATTGAATGCTATTAGTATCCTTGATAAAACTTCTAATTTTGTAGTTTGAAAATAGAAGGGTGTAATAAAACAATTTTTGTTTTAACTTTACAAATATCATAAAATAAAATTTTTCAGTTTGATTAAATATTTTCACGATGATCCTTCTAAGATGCACGTTTGCTTATATACTTTATAAAAGCTCTTACAATACTGCTTTGCGATATTATATCTTTCAAGATTATCAATATCCTGTAACTGATCTTTGGGTTATAACCTTTGTCAATATTTAATATTTCTCTTTCAACTTCTAATGAGACAGGTTTCGTTGTGTTATTATTGTAGATATTCTCAATAATTAAATTCAAATTTTTTGAATTGTTTTTCCAATCTAGTTTATTTATAGCAAAATCTCGGGCATTTTTACTGTGTATATCCAAAAGTTCGGCATTATTAATGTAGGTCAAAAAAGCAGCTGAAAGTGATTCTGCATTGCAAATACTCAATGGCCAATAATATCCATCAAATCTTGAATGATAATGTTGGACATCAATAAGTATCCCATTGTACTGATCTTGAATGAATTCACTCATCGGAGGATTGTTTGTAGTAATTGACGGTAAACCACAGCTTATAGCTTCAGGTAAAGATAGACCAATTCCATCAAGTTTTGATGGATACACAAATACATCACCATTGCTGAAGGGGAATGGATCATATGTTCCATAGATAAAACTAATTCTTTTATCATTAGTTATTATATCCCTCCATTTAGGCAAAAGTTCTGGAAAACTGACTTGACTATAAATTAATAACTCACAGTCCTTATTAATGCCTGAAAAAGCTTGCAACATTATTGAAAAACCTCTTCTGTCAATTAAGGAATTTCCGCCCCATCCAAGACTAAAAATAAATTTTACTTTATCATTTTTTTTTCTCTCCGACGGCTTAAATTTATTGACATCTGTACCCCACGGTATATAAATGCAGTTTGGATGCCAATTAAAAACACCTAAATGACGTTTAGTGTTGCATATTACGAAATCATAGACTTTATGTAATTCAATAGTATCTTCCTTGTAATAATCTATGTAGGCTCCGACAAAAACACCAATTTTTTTTGCTGCAAGGACAGGTTCCCAGTACCTCTGTTCATTAAAAATAATAATCTCAATTTTTTTCCTTTTTATCCATCTTTTAAAATCTATTAGATCTATTCCGTTGTAATGAAATTTGGCCCAATATACATTCTCATCATCCCAAATAGAGTCACCTTTCATAACCTTTCCTTGCCGAGCATAGATATAAACTTCGTTATCTTGTTCTAAAATTTCTCTATATGCCTTAGAAACATAACCAGCACCAGCAGGAAACCAGGTTGATACAATACCTATTTTCATAATTATAACAATTGCCTTTTTACTAAATTGTTAAGAATACTCTTTAATTTTTTTAATAGTCTACTAGATAATCTCCAATTATTAAAAAATGTTTTAAAAAACAGTTGATCATATTTGAAATCCGGTATTATAAACTTTGGATGATTAATTATTAAATATTCACTTTGCTTAGATCTGGCATTATTGTGAAACATTGATTCTTTTACCTTACTATGCTCACCTTGACACCCAATATTTGTAACTAAATTAGTCACTGGAATTATTCCAACTCCTCCTTCCATCATTACTGTAAAATCAAAAAAGTAATCCCATGCTGGTTTACTTTTTAAAAACATGAAATTTTTTTCTTGTTTTTTAATATAAAAATTAGATTTTTTTTTAGTCAAAGAATATTGTTGTCTGTGTAAATCGTAATTCTTAATTTCTTCCCACGGTATTTTATCTCGATGAACCTTATCCCATCGATCTTTCCATGATGCCCAACCATATTTGTATGGATGTCTGCTAAATATATAATCATAACCATTAGGGTTATAACCCTCAAAAAAATTATTGCCACTTATTACCCAGACTCTTAGATCATCTTTATATCTTGGAAGTAATTTTGCGCAAAAATCAAAAAACGCCAAAGATGGTACACAATCTTCTTCGAGAATTATCGCTTGTTCTTCATTTTCAAAAATCCAATCTATAGCGGACCAAAGGGATGTATAAATATCTACATAATCCTCTCGAAAAAATGTTCTTAAATCGCAATTCCAATCAATCTCATCAACAAAGGCTCTGATGGCATTGTTTCTATTTATCTCATCAGGCTTATCAACTCTTGCTTTATTAGAGTAAAAATACAGAATTGAGGGTTTTGCTTTTTTAATGCCTTCAAAGGTTTGGCGGGCATAATCTGGGCGAGCAAAGGTTATGAATAAAACAGGAATACTAGGTTGATACATTATTATTGGTGTTTCGCAAAACTTGAGATTATTTCAATTAATCCGTTTTTAATATTTGTTCTAGGTTGCCAGCTAAGTTTTAGAAGCGCAGAATTGTTTGAAGTTGATTGCATGAGTTCATTGCTACGGTAAGGAATAGCTCCGAAGTTAAGTTTAGTGTTGGCTTTAGTTAAGTACTTCATTTGTAATAATAATTCCTGAATGGTTATTAAGTTACCGGTTGCTACTTCGAAATCCAGAAACCTACCTTCAAGCATACTTAAATTATTTAGTACTGTGCGATAAGCATTAACTACATCGTCAATAAAAACAAAATCACGTTTCTGTTCGCCAGCAGTTAGGTCTATAACTGGTTCGTTTAACAACAGTTTCTTCAGCATATTAGAAATGAAGTTATTATCAGACATGCCTGGGCCATAAAAATGTTCCAACTTCATGTTTATTACCTTAATTTCATTCATTCTAAGAAAGAGCCACTCCTGAAATTGTCGTTTAGTCAGAGCATAAGTACTTACAAAACGGTCAAGTACTGTATCTGTATTTACAAACAATTCGCATCCACTCAAAATTGCTTTGTCAAGTAAGATAAACGGTGAGCGGAGGTTGGCGTTAAACATTTGATTGTAATCCTCATTGTTCCTGCCGTAAAAGGTTGCTGTATGTATTATTATGTCAATCGGTTGTTCAATAAATACTTCATCTGGGATGCCATCTTTTGCCGAGTAAATTTTGTAGTTACAGTCGGCAATGCGAAAAAGGTTTTCAAGCGAGTATTCAAGCCCAATTATATTATATTCGGCAGAAAGAGCTTTTGCAAGGCTGCTGCCAAGGAAACCATTGATGCCTGTGATTAAAAGTGTTTGCATATCATTCCCAATCATCAGTTAATACATTGTTTTGGTTCACACCTACCTGTAGCAAATAATCCTTAAATGATTTAATCATAATCGGAGGACCTGAGATAAATATAGTTGCCTCTGTACCGCATTGATCTAGTATATCTTCAATATTTAGCCTGCCATCTGTATCTTCATAAACCGGATGCCATTCAAATCCGGGGTTTAATTCCTTCGCCTTTGATAGCTCTTTGTTATAGAGATTCATTTGTCGATTTCTGAAGCCAGCAAATAAAACAGGCTTGTCATAATGCACAAAAGAAGTATGGGTAAACAATGAAAGAAAAGGAGTTATACCAGTGCCACCGGCAATAAAAACATTGTTTGCTTTACAGTGCTGCTGTGTGAACAAATCCCCGTAAGGCATTTTCAAAGTTACTTCTTTACCGGGTTTAAGCGTTGCCTCCATCTGTTTGGTAAAGTTGCCCTTGATAGCATAGGTAATTCTAATTAAATCTTCATCGGGGGAAGACTGCATGCTGAAACATCTTGAGTCAGGCCACTGCTCTGCAGGGTCGAAAGCGTCAAGGGCTAAGTGAAGAAATTGCCCCGGCTCGTATCTGAATGGTTTGGCCAGAGTGCGAAATTCTACTGTATAAACCCCTTCAATGGAATTGATTACAGAAACAACTTCAGCCGGGTATTTTTTAACGATGGCCATAATTATTATAGTGAATTGATAAAGTTGTCAATTACAGCAGCAGCGTATTCAAACATCTCCGGTTTGAGTCCCGGATAAGTGCCGAGGAAGAAGGTATTGTTCATGATGATATCCGTATTGTTCAAGTTATCCGCAATTCTCCAATCTTTTCCTACAAAAGCAGGTTGCTTGGTCATGTTGCCAGCAAATAAGTTGCGGGTTTCGATTAGGTTGGCATTCAGGTGACGGGTAAATTCATCTCTGGTAAATCCTGAATTTTCATTGATGGTCACGATAAAAGCAAACCATGAAGGGTCAGCGTTTTCTGTGGCTTTTGGAAGTGCGAAATGCTGCGGATACTTTTCAAAGATTTTATACCAGGAACGGAAGTTTTCTTTGCGTCTTTCGCCAAAATGGTCCAGCTTATCCATCTGAGCAGTACCAATAGCAGCCTGTATATCCGTCATTTTAAGGTTATAACCTATCTCTGAATACACATATTTATGATCATACCCAAAAGGTAGTTGTCCGAAAGATTGTGAGAAGCGTTTGCCACAGGTATTGTTTTCGCCACCGGCGCAATAGCAGTCACGTCCCCAGTCACGGAAAGCCCTTACCAGGTTAGCTAATACTGCATCATTCGTGATTATAGCTCCACCTTCACCCGTTGTGATATGATGGGCGGGATAGAATGAAATGGTGGAAAGATGACCGAAAGTTCCTGTAAACTTGCCTTTATAGCGGCTGCCGAAAGCATCACAGTTGTCTTCAATCACCCACAAATCTAGCTCCTTGGCCAGTTCCATCACAGCATCGATATTGAAAGGATTACCAAGGGTGTGTGCGATGAAAATACAACGTGTGTTGGGTGTTACCGCTTTACGCATCATTTCCACATCAATGTTATAGGTTACCATATCCACATCCACGAAAACCGGAATCAATCCGTATTGCAGAATAGGTGTAACAGTGGCAGGGAAACCTGCTGCTACGGAAATCACCTCATCGCCCGGTTTTAATCTTTTATCACCCAGTTTTTCGGAAGTCAAAGCCGAGAACGCCAATAAATTTGCAGACGAACCCGAGTTGGTCAGTAAAACATGGTCAACCTCAAGGTATTCGGCTATTTTTTCAGCAAACTGTTCTGAGAAACGGCCTTCGGTGAGCCAGAAATCAAGGGATGCTTCAACAGCATTGATCAATTCGTTTTCATCGAATACACGTCCGGCATAATTTACCCGTGATTTACCTGGCGTAAAATCCTGATTTGCAAAACGTGCTTCGTAATAAGCTTTGGTTTTCTCAATAATTTCTTTTCTGAGTGCTTTATGATCTGACATTTTTGAGTTGAGTTAAGGTTTGAAAAAATCATTCATTTGATTAAAACAGGTTTGCCTTAGGTTATCACCTGCTAACCAAGCTTTGTTCCATTCCACAATACTGCTTAAAGTTTTTTGAATGTTCCACCTGGGATACCAATCCAATTCAGCTTTTGCTTTGGAGCAATCCAGTTTTAAATAATTTGCCTCATGCGGTTGTGGATTTGTGTCGATTCGATAAGAGGCATTATCTCCCCAATTTTCACAAATCTTTTGGGTAATCCATTCTACATTTTGAGCATCGGTATCATCAGGCCCAAAATTCCATGCTTCAGCATAGCGTGGTCCTTTTTCATATAGACGGGCAGCTAATGTAAGATAACCATTCAATGGTTCCAACACATGTTGCCATGGCCTTATGGCATAAGGACTTCTGATCAAAAGTTCTTCACCTTTGGTAATGGCACGGATAAAATCAGGAATTAAACGATCCTCAGCCCAGTCACCGCCTCCAATTACATTGCCTGCTCTGGCACTGGCCATTGCCACCCCGTGCTTATTATATTCTTTCGGATTGAAAAAGGAATTTCTAAAAGAAGAAGTAACTAATTCGGAGCAGCCTTTGCTGTTGGAGTAGGGATCGTATCCACCCATGGGTTCATTTTCACGATAACCCCAATGCCATTCGCGGTTTTCGTAGCATTTATCTGTTGTCACATTAATTACAACCTTAATATCTGTAGTTTGCCTGATGGCTTCAAACAAATTCACTGTTCCCATCACATTTGTTGAATAGGTTTCGATGGGATCTTTATATGAAGCCCTGACCAAAGGCTGGGCGGCCATATGAATAATGATCTCAGGTTTGGTTTGATTAATTGTTGCTTTCAGTTTTTGGAAATCACGAATATCGCCAATGGTTGATTTAACTATTTCATCTAAACCAGCTTCAATGTAGAGGCTAGGATTCGTTGGCGGATCAAGGGCATAACCATAAATATCAGCACCTAATTGATGCAAAAGCAGAGAGAGCCAGGAACCTTTGAAACCGGTGTGGCCCGTTATCAGAACCTTTTTTCCGGAAAATAGTCCGTTGTAGAGATGTTTCATGATTTAAGTGCGGTTTACCATTTAATCCAGGGAGCGGTACCTTTTTCGATTAATTCTTCCAGTTGGTTTTTATCTCTTAGGGTATCCATTGGCTTCCAAAAACCATAATGTTTATAAGTGTATAATTCACCGTCTTTCGCCATGTTTTCAAGAGGCGCACGTTCAAAAATTGTTTTATCTTCTGCGATATAGTCAAACACTTTTGGTTCACACACAAAGAACCCCCCATTAATCCAGGAGCCATCCCCTTTGGGCTTTTCCTGGAAGTTGATTACTTTTTCATTTGTTGCAATATTTAATGCGCCGAACCTTCCTTCAGGTTGAACAGAAGTCATGGTAATACCTTTACCGTGTTTTTTATGGAAATCCACAAGTGCGGTGATATCAACATCCGCTACCCCATCACCATAAGTAAGCATAAAAGGCTCACTGCCCACATATTTTTGAACGCGCTTAATACGACCTCCAGTCATAGTATCATCACCGGTATCAATCAAAGTAACTTTCCATGGCTCAGCGTGATTCACATGGTATTGGGTAGTGTTGTTGGCCATATCAATGGTCATATCAGCCATGTGACGGAAATAATTGGCAAAGTACTCTTTGATCATATAACCTTTGTATCCACAGAGTATTACAAACTCATTGTAACCAAATGAAGAATAGATTTTCATAATATGCCAAAGAATCGGTTTACCACCGATTTCCACCATGGGTTTTGGTTTTAGGGTTGTTTCTTCAGAAAGGCGGGAACCAAGGCCGCCGGCGAGGATTAATACCTTCATTGCTTCTCTATTAATTTGTTCTTCAATTTAACTAGCTGTAACGAAATAATCTTTTTTTCCTCTAATGACAATCCAGCAAAATAAATAATTATTGCCGTTAGTATCAAAGAGATTATTGAAAAAATAACAATATCTAAAAATAATTGTCCAAAAAAAGTTCTCAAATAATAAAGGGGAAGTATTAATACAATAACATATAAGGCGGGTGCAATTGTCTTTCTCAAAAATAAAATCACTTTAAATTCGGTTAGTGTTGATAGGATATTCATCTGTATTAACATATTTATGATTGTAGCAGCTATATTTAATATCACTATAGTGTAAGGAGGAAATTGCTGTTTAAAAAGAAAATAAGCGATTGGCAAAGTAGAAAGCATCGTTATACTATACCAAACTTGGGTCTTTCTTATTATTCCAGTAGCTTGAATTGCTGCATCAAAGCCACTCCCTGTAACCCCTATCAAACCATTTACAATCATTAGAAGGACGAACTGTTGGGTGTATACAGGAACATCTTTAAGCCAAATAACCAAGATAGAATCAAGTGAAAGGACAATGGGTATTGCTGGAAATAGCATAATGAAAAAGGCGTATCTTGAAACATTATATACTAGTGATAAAGACCTTTCTGAATCACCACTAGCATGGCTCTTCATGATTTGAGGTACAGCAGCCTGATTAAGGTTTTTCACAAACATCATAATATAATTGTAAACCTGTGTTGCTATTCCAAATGCAGCGTTTAACAAAGTGCCAAAAAAGAGATTAATAATTATTGCTGCCCCTTGTCTGACACCCATATGTGCAATTGTACCTACCATTATCCAGCCAGTAAAGCCTACCATTTCAAGATAATCTGATTTTTTTTTATTAATATTCAATCTGACGGACGAATAATCCTTAATCCAACTATATAATATAAATATTATAGATGGAATTATAATTACAATAGACATAATTATAGCAAATGCTCTAAGTTTATTGCCAACATAATATATAAGTAATATAACGAATCCTAACTTAAGTAGGTCGCCAATTAGCTCAAAAGATGCTCGAATAAAAAATTTCTCCTTTGCCGTTATTAATCCTTGATACGGAACACTTACTATAGAAAAAACTGAAGCTATGATAGATAAATGTAACACAAAAAGCGCATCTGGCACTTTGCTAAGGGGTACGTTTAAATAATTTCTTATATACCAAATTCCTATAGTCTCTCCTATGATAATTAAAAAAAGTGCCATCACTAAATGAATAATAAATGCTGTATTAAACACTTTATTTATACAACCCTGATTACCTTTACCTATCTCAATAGCGATATATCTATAAGAAGTCGTTAACATTGCTGTATTCAAAAAACCCATCATAAATACTACCCCTCCAACAACAGTATAAAGTCCATAATCTTCAGCACCTAATTCCAGTAGGATTATGCGTGTTGTTATAAGCCCAATAATAGTTGTTATAATTAGCTTGAAATAGAGTATAATACTATTCTTAGCTATTTTTCTATTTTCTGTCATTATAATTAACAGGATCGATTAATGGGTAGACAATTTTTATAAATAATCTTGGATGCTTCATGCTTTAATCGCCTATTTCAATGTGTTGTTTTTATAATATTTTGATTTAATAGAAAGTTAACAATTCTATGGCAGGCTTTACCATCTCCATATGGATTGTTTGCTTTTGCCATTCTTGTATAATGTTCATTGTTTTCAATCAGGAGCTTGACCTCATCGATAATTATTTGCTTCTCTGTCCCAACTAAACGAACAGTTCCTGCTTCCAAAGCTTCTGGTCGTTCAGTAGTGTCACGCATTACCAATACAGGTTTACCTAAGCCAGGAGCTTCTTCTTGTATCCCACCAGAATCAGTAAGTACAAAATAGGAAAGATTCATTAAATAAACAAATGGAAGGTAATCAAGTGGTTCTATAAAAAAAACATTTCGTTTACTTAGTTGTGAATTGTCAGTTGATCCAAACACCTCTCTGATTGCATTACGTACATTTGGATTTAAATGCATTGGATAAATGAAATCAACATTAGGATAAAGAACTGATAAATCACGGATTGCCTCACAGATGTTAAGAAAGCCTTGGCCAAAATTTTCACGTCGATGTCCAGTTATAAGTACCAGTTTGCGTTCTTTTGAAATCCATGTATCAACCAATGCTTTTTTTAAATTAAAATTTTCAAAAATATTGATAACCATACTTTTCAGATCAGGGGTGCTTTCCATTTTGTTAATCACCCAGTAAAGCGCATCGATAACAGTGTTGCCTGTTACGAATATATTGGTTTCTGCAACACCTTCTTTTATCAGGTTTTTTTTGCTTGTATCAGTAGGAGCAAAATGATATGTTGCGATGCGTCCTGTAAGCTGACGGTTCATCTCTTCAGGCCACGGGCTGTAAATATTGTGGGTGCGGAGACCTGCTTCAACATGCCCAACAGGTATTTGTTGGTAAAAGGCTGCTAAAGCTGCAGCTGTGGAGGTTGAAGTATCGCCATGTACCAAGACGATATCAGGTTTTGCCTCTTTGATAACATCACGCATTCCCAACAAAACTCTTGATGTTACATCATATAAGTCTTGTCCGGCTTTCATTATATCTAAATCATAATTGGGCACAATCTCAAAAAGGGATAAAACTTGGTCTAACATTTCCCTGTGTTGTGCAGTTACACAAACTTTTGTTTCAAATCGTTCAGGGTATTTCTGTAGCTCTTTTACCAAAGGTGCCATTTTTATGGCTTCTGGCCGGGTTCCGAATACTAGTAATAATTTTTTCAAAAGGTTAGGTTGATTATTTAAATATAATTTTATTAGTACGAATTATTGAATATAATTTTTGTAAACAAGCCTAATCCCTTTATTTAAAATGATGTTTGCTCGCCACTCAAGATTATTGAGTAAAAACACATCCAACTGCTTCTTAAATGTCCCATCCGGTTTACTATCATCCCAAGCCAGTTTGCCCTCAAAACCAACCACTTGCTTTACAGTCTCAGCCAGTTCACGTATTGTAAGGTCAACACCGGTTCCAATGTTGAGGTGGGTTTGATGCAACTCAGTATAAAGCTTTTCGCTGCTCACATTTTGCATGATGTGCACACAAGCGTCAGCCATATCATCAACATGGAGAAATTCGCGATAGACGTTGCCGGTGCCCCAGAGGGCGACAGAGGTTGAGGTTGAGGTTGAGATGATTCCGTATTTTCCTAATATTTTAAGAATTTCATCTTTTGTGTTTTGACCATCAATGCCTTCTATGGGTCGTTTATTAAGATCCTCACGTATCACATTCCAATCGCCTTGCTCAAGGCATTTGCCAAGATGCATTTTGCGGATAAGGGCAGGGAGGACGTGGGATTTTTCGAGGTCATAGTTGTCGTTTGGTCCGTATAGATTGGTGGGCATCACAGAAATGAAATCGCAGCCATACTGGCAATAATAGTTTTCGCACATCTTTATACCGGCTATCTTGGCTATTGCGTAGGGTTCGTTTGTTTCTTCCAATAATCCGGTAAGAAGATACTCTTCCTTTAAGGGTTGTGGTGCATTTTTGGGATAAATGCAGGAACTACCCAGGAAAAGCAGTTTTTTGACTTTGTTCAGATAAGCAGCATGGATGATGTTGTTCTGTATCATCAGGTTTTCGTAGATGAACTGGGCGCGGTAGGTATTGTTTGCCACGATACCTCCTACTTTGGCAGCAGCAACGAAAACGTAATCGGGTTTTTCTTTTTCGAAAAACGCTTCTACTTCTGCCTGACGGGTGAGATCAAGTTCTTCAAACGTACGAAAAATAAAATTTGTGTAGCCTTTGGCGAGTAGGTTGCGGTGAATGGCGGAACCTACCATGCCGAGGTGGCCGGCGATGTATATTTTACTGTCTTTTTCCATTTTATTCAAAATAATTCATGGTTTTGTAACCTCCTTCTTTAAGATATGCATCTTTTTTCATGAGATGAAGGTCAGATTGCATCATGTCTTTAACCAGGTAGGTAAGATCGTATTTGGGTGTCCAGCCCAGTTTTTCTTTGGCTTTGGTGGCATCTCCAATAAGCAGATCAACTTCGGTAGGGCGGAAATAGCGGGGGTCAACAGCCACTATTTCTTTACCGATTGGTAGTTGGTATTCAGGGTTTGCACAGGCGGAAACATATCCCTTTTCTGCTGTGCCCTCACCTTTAAAATCAATTGATATCCCGGCTTCAGCAAATGCCATACGAACAAACTCCCTTACCGGTGTTGTCACGCCTGTTGCGATTACCCAGTCTTCAGCTTTTTCTGCTTGCAGGATCATCCACATCATGCGCACATAGTCTTTGGCATGGCCCCAATCGCGTTGTGAGTCAAGATTTCCGAGATAAAGTTTTTCCTGCATACCTAAAGCAATGCGCGAAGCTGCACGCGTAATCTTACGCGTTACGAAGGTTTCGCCGCGGATGGGTGATTCATGGTTGAATAAGATGCCATTGCAGGCAAAAATGTCATATGCCTCACGGTAGTTTACTGTGATCCAGTAGGCATACATCTTGGCAACGGCATAAGGGCTGCGCGGGTAAAAAGGGGTTTTTTCTGTCTGTGGCACTTGTTGTACCAAGCCATACAACTCTGAAGTGGAAGCCTGATAGATGCGGGTTTTCTTTTCCATACCCAATATACGTATTGCCTCAAGAATACGCAAAGTACCCAATCCATCTGCGTTTGCCGTGTATTCAGGCGTTTCAAAACTCACCTGCACATGGCTCATGGCTGCCAGGTTGTATATCTCATCAGGTTGTACTTCCTGGATGATGCGGATGAGGTTGGTGCTGTCGGTCATGTCGCCATAATGTAACTTGAAGTTAGCGTTTACGACATGTGGGTCTTGATACAGGTGGTCAATACGGTCGGTATTAAAAAGAGAAGACCTTCTCTTTATTCCGTGTACGATGTAACCTTTTTTAAGTAAAAACTCGCTGAGGTAAGCACCATCCTGTCCGGTAACGCCGGTTATTAGGGCTGTTTTCATTTATTCTGTTGATTTGTTATTTATTGATTTGTGTGTTAGATAGAATACGGATGACACTGATTTAGCAGATTTGCACGGATTATTTTGTTTCACAGAGTTTCATGGTGTTTGGCACGGAGTTGCACGGTGTTTTTTTCTCGCTGATTTTCGCTGATTTTCTTGTGTGATGCGTAATGGGTAATGGGTAATCGGTGATGAGTAATCGGTGATGGGTGATCGGTGAAGAGTGATCTGTGATGGGTGATGGGTGATGGGTGACTGATTACCGATTACTGATCACTGATTACAGATTACAGATCACTATTCTATCAGTTTTTGAAGTATTTCTGTTGCATCAAGTTTGATTTTGGAGAATGCGAACCACTTTTTACCTAAATCCTTTAATGATGCCCCGATATGGTAAACTTCTTTTTGATCGATAATCAGAAAGCGGTCGTGGGATTTTGAAAAGCGCTTCAACTCAATCGGAGGATATTGCTGATTGTGTTTTTTGAGATCGGTTTCGAGTTGTTTAGTGCTGTTGGCGTTGTAGATGGTGGCTTTTACGCCGGGGTTTCTTTTTGAGAGAAGCATCAAAACACTTTCATCCACGTAGTTGTCGATTAAAACAATAGCCTTTTTGGCTTCTTTAATCAGTTGAGAAACAAATTGCCAGGCGTCGAATATTTGGCCGTCGAAAAAGATGCCTTGAGTTGGTTTAAGACCTGTATTGATAATGAGGTCAAATTTTTGGTCGTGCTCGTGAAGTTTTTTTTCGATTCGTTCGATGCGGTTATTGATTGCATGACCGCGAAGTAGATATTCCTTTAGGATATTGATGGCCCAGATGCGGAATTGTGTACCTCTTTGTGATTTTACACGATAACCTACTGAGATAATGACATCAAGATTGTATAGTTTTGTCTTGTACTTTTTGCCATCAATGGCAGTTAGTAAGGAATCCTTACATACTGAAGACTGTTCTAATTCTCCTTCTTTGAAAACATTGCCAATATGGAGTGTTATGTTATTTCTGGTTGTTTGAAACAACTCTGCCAACTGCAATTGGGTAAGCCAAACAGTATCATCTTCCACCCTGACCTCTATCTGGAAGTCGGAATTTTGGGTGTCTTTGTAAATAACTATTTCGGCTTTTTCCAAGGGGAGGTGTGATTAAGATCTGAAGGATTCGAAGTCTTGTTTTTTAATGGAACGCAGATACTTCGACTTCGCTCAGTACAAGTGACACTGATCAGGCAGATTTGGGCGGATTATTTTGTTTCACAGAGTTTCACGGTGGTTGGCACGGAGTTGCACGGTGTTTTTTTTCTCGCTGATTTTCGCTGATTTTTTTGGGTGATGGGTAATCGGTGATGGGTGATGGGTGATCGGTGACTGATTACTGATCACTGATTACTGATTACTGTTCTTCACTCCAGACGGTCCTTTTAATATAGTCGGTATATCCTAAAATGATGCGAACTACTTTATCGCTTACGTTTGGCATCGAATAGTCGGCAACGGGACGGAAATTTGTGATTGGTTTAGCGTGATTCGTGATTCGTGATTCGTGATTCGTAGGGCGTGTGCCGGTTTGTTGGTATTGGAGTTGAACGAGACCTTGTAAAATTCTCTCTGGGTTTAGGCCGACCATCATAACGGAGGCTTCTTCCATGGCTTCGGGGCGTTCGTGGGCTTCGCGGATGTTGAGTGCGCGGAAGTTCATGATGGAAGATTCTTCGGAGATGGTGCCGGAGTCGGAGAGGACGGCGTAGGCGTTTATTTGTAGTGCGTTGTAGTCGGAGAAGCCGAGGGGCTTGAGGAAGTGTATTAAGGGGTTGATTTGTTGATTCGTTGATTTGTTGATTTGGGAATCGTGATTCGTGATTCGTGATTCGTGATTCGTGAGTTGTTCGAGTTTTTTGCGAGTTCTTGGGTGTGTACTAACAATGATTGGATATTTGTACTTCTCAGCAATTTGATTTAGTGCAGTAAGTAATCCCTTAAAATTCTTTTCGCTGTTGATGTTTTCTTCGCGGTGGGCGGAGACGACAAAATATTTTTCCTTTTCCAGGCCAAGGCGTGTGAGGACATCGGAGGCCAGTATCTTTGGCATATAGTGGTTCAACACCTCAAACATCGGGCTGCCGGTTTTGATGATGCGGTCGGCAGACATACCTTCACGAAGCAGGTATTCGCGGGCGATGCTGCTGTAGGTGAGATTGATGTCGGAGATGTGGTCAACGATCTTTCGGTTTGTTTCTTCGGGTACGCGCTGGTCGAAGCAACGGTTGCCGGCTTCCATGTGGAAGATGGGGATGTGGCGTTTTTTGGCGGGGATGGCACATAAACAGCTGTTTGTATCACCTAACACTAAAAATGCATCTGGTTTGACTTCCTCTAATATGGGGTCGATATTAATAAGGATCTGGCCAATGGTAGCCGTGGCTGTTGCTCCGGCAGCGTTGAGGAAGTAATCTGGTTTGCGGATACCCAGGTCTTCGTAGAAGATTTCATTGAGTTCGTAGTCGTAGTTTTGGCCGGTGTGGACAGTGATGTGGTCGATGGCTTCGGAGGTGTCGAGGGCGGCCATGACGCGTGAGAGGCGGATGATTTCAGGTCTTGTACCGACTACAGTTAATACTTTTAATCTTTTCATATGTTTTGTTAATGGAACGCTGATGACACAGATTAGACAGATTTACGCGGATTTGTTTTATTGATAACCTTCGGTTATTGGATATTCACTGTTTTTTATCTGTTTGATCTGTGTTCTATTCTTTTTGGAATGCGGATTTATTGTTTTTATGGAACGCTGATCTCGTCTAAGGCCGAGACACGGTGACACAGATTAAACAGATTGTCGCGGATTTTCTTATCTGTGCAAATCCGCCAAATCTGCGTCATCTGTGTTCTATTCAAACTTTCTCGAAATATGTATCTGTATCTTCAGGATCGAAGTGTTCGTTGATCCAGAAGATGGTATAAAGTTCTTCGTCTCCAACATTGGTGATGTTGTGGGTGTGCCAGATGGGCATGTCAACGAAGCTGGGTTGTGTGCCATCGAGTTCGAAGGTCATTACTTTATCTGTTCCTATACGGCGCAGCTCAATGGTGGCTTTGCCTTTGATCACTGTGAAGCGTTCGGCTTTGCGGGTGTGGTAGTGGTTGCCGCGTGTGATGCCGGGGACTGTTGTTGAGAAGCTGACCTGTCCGCCGCTGTTGAGTTTGACGGTTTCGACGAAGCTGCCTCTGTTGTCGGTGTTGAGTTTAAGGTGGTAAGGGAAGAAGCTTTCATGGTCGAGGTAGCAGAGGAAGGTGTTCCAGAGGTTGCGGTCGAAAGGGGTGTCGAGATTAGGTATTTCGCCCTTTTCGAAGTAGTTGTTTCTATACTGTGTGAGTTTGGTGAGTAGATCGGAGACTTTGATGGTTGATGAGTGATCAATGGAACACGGATGACACTGATTTAGCTGATTTACACTGATTTTATCTGTGTTTATCTGTTCAATCTGCGTTATCTGTGTTCTTATAATCTTTTTAATAATGATATCAACCAATTCTCCCACATAGATGAGTTTGATTTCGCCATCGATCTCGATTTTGGGGGTTTCGTTATGGGTAAGTTGGTGACAGAAAGTGGCAACCACGGAGTTGTAGTAAGGATGTCCGAAGGGGCCAAAGACGTTGGGGATGATGAGTCCGGTGAATTGGGCGTTGTTTTTAAGTGCCCATTGTTCCAGCAGCTGACGACCTTCCTTTTTTGATTTGCCGTAGAGGTTGTCGCGTTCTTCCTGGGTTGATGATGAAAAAAGTATATGTGGAGTTGAGTTGCTGGCTTCACAGGCGGCGATGAGTTGTTTGACGAGGCCGATGTTGGTATTGTAAATTACATCGGGGTCGTTGTGTCTATTCATTGCTGCCAGATGCACTATAACATCGCAGGAACCTACAAAATCTTGCAAATCCTTTTCATTCTGGAAATATTCATCTTTAAATGGAATTCGTTCAAATTTATCAGGATGTAAACGTAATGTATTGAAAAGATGAGTTCCAACAAAACCTGTTTGGCCGGTGATTCCTACTTTTATCATTGTAATAGAACGCAGATGACACTGATTTGACAGATTCTCACTGTTTTTTTGTGTCTTCTCCTTATTTAAGTATTGGTGAATATTTTTCGACTTATTTGTGGTTTCTTGCCAAAGTTTAAGAGAAGTCCCACTTCAATTTCTGTTGCTTTTAGATAGTTAATGAGTTGATATTCGTGCTCTTCACAAAGTGTTTCAGCAGCTTTCAATTCAAGAATCACTTTATTCTCAACAATTAGGTCAGCAAAATATTCTCCGACAAGATGTTCCTTGTAATAAACAGCTATGGGTTTTTGCTTTTCGACCATCAATCCTTTACTTTCCAATTCTATCTTTAACGCATTCTCATATACTTTCTCGAGAAATCCATAACCAAGTTCATTGTAAACCTTATAGAAGCAATTGATAATATTAGAAGTTAGGTCTGAATATTGGTATTTTTCCTCTGCAATATTACCATCGAAATTATCAGTGATCATCTGTTCGATCTGCGTTATCTGTGTTCCATTGACCAATTATCAGCTGGAAACCGGTAATCATCTTTCTTCGAGTCTTCTAACAGCATATCTGAAAAGACCATCATTGTTGAATCGGGCTCTAAGGCTTTGAAGCCGTTGACATGGCCGGGGGGGATGATGAGGATTTCGCTTTGGGTATCTGAAAGAGTGTGCGTGTTTATCTTTAAGTCCTTTGAGGGATGTTCCCAGTTGTCGATGTTGATCCAGTTGATCAGGAAGCTGCCTTTGGTGACGTAGAAGTATTTAGATTCGAGTTTGTGGCCCTGCCAGGCACGGATGGTGGAAGTGGCTGGGTGGGTGATGGTGTAGAAACGTTTGATGCCATCGAAGGTGAAGTCGTTGACGAAACGGACAGTGCCGCGGTGGTCGGTGTGGGTGTTGCCTTTGATGAGTTGCATATTAATGGAACGCAGATGACGCGGATTGGGCGGATTTCCGCGGATTTCTGACTTTGATTATCCGTTCAATCAGTGTTATCAGTGTTCTATTCTTTGAAATTGAACGCAGATCTCGTCTAAGGCCGAGACACGGTGACGCTGATTAGGCAGATTTACGCTGATTTTTATCTGTGACTATCTGCTCGATCTGTGTTATCTGTGTTCTATTCCTAATCCGGGTATTGAACAGTCTCCACTTCGCCGAGGATGTCGCGGCGGATCATGGGCAATTTAAGTAACAGATTTTTCATGCCTTCCACATCGAGTTGTTCGGTATTGTGGGAGTGGTACTCGTCGTATTTGGTCACGTCTTCAACGCCTTCGCTGAAGTAGCGTTCGTAGTTGAGATCGCGGGTGTCGGCGGGGATGCGGTAGTAGCCTCCCATGTCCTGTGCTTTTACCATGTCTTCGCGGTTGACAAGGGTTTCATAGAGTTTTTCACCATGTCGGGTGCCTATGATGCGGATGGTGTTGTCGGCTTTGTATAATTCCAGTAAAGCTTTAGCCAGCGTTTCGATGGTGGCGGCAGGCGCTTTTTGTACGAAGATATCGCCATTGTTGCCATGCTCGAAGGCGTAGAGCACCAGATCCACGGCATCTTCGAGTGTCATCATGAAGCGTGTCATGCTGGGATCGGTGAGCGTAAGCGGTTTTGTTGATTTAATCTGTTCCACGAACAGCGGAATCACTGAGCCACGGGAGGCCATCACATTACCATAGCGTGTGCCGCAGAAGACCGTTTCTGTGCCTTCCAAATTGCGGGAGCGGGCTACCATCACCTTTTCCATGAGGGCTTTAGACATGCCCATGGCGTTGATGGGATAAGCGGCTTTGTCGGTGCTGAGGACAACAACCCTTTTCACGCCTTGCCTTTCGGCGGCATTGAGTACATTGTCCGTTCCCAGGATATTGGTTTTTACCGCCTCGATGGGAAAGAACTCGCATGAGGGCACCTGCTTGAGTGCAGCTGCATGGAAGATATAGTCCACACCTTTGGCAACGGAATCCACAGAGCTTTGGTTGCGCACGTCACCAATGTAAAACTTCACTTTGGGGTTGTTGAGTCGTTTGCGCATATCGTCCTGTTTCTTCTCGTCACGGGAGAAGATGCGGATTTCGCGGAAGCGCTCGTCGTGCATAAAGCGGTTGAGGACGGCATTACCGAAAGAGCCGGTACCGCCGGTGATGAGGAGTGTGCTGTTGGGTTGTATGTTCATTGTGTTATTTGAGGATTCGAAGATTTGAAGATTTGAAGATTTGAGGATTTGAAGATTTGAGGTTTGGAAGTAGACTGTAATAGCTGATTTTAGCATCTACTTTTAACCAGTGACTAGTAACAAGAACCCAGAAACCAATGTTTGCAAAGGTCGGAGAGCGAAGGGCGGAGAGCGAAGGGCGGAGGGCGAAGGGCAAAGGGCGGAGGGCGACCACAACCCGGAACGCGGAACACGGAACCGACTTAAGAGACGGAGGGCGAAGGGCGGAGGGCGAAGGGCGGAGGGCGACCACAACCCGCAACCCGGAACCCGCAACTGACTTAAGAGACGACTAAGAGACGCAGAGACATTCACCTAACCAGAAACAAGAAACAAGGAACAAGAAACCAGAACCCAGAACCCGGAACCCGGAACGCGGAACACGCAACCGACTTAAGAGACGGAGGGCGAAGGGCGGAGAGCAAAGGGCAAAGGGCGGAGGGCGACCACAACCTGTCTTGTCCTGTGACAATCACCTAACCAGAAACAAGAAACAGGGAACAAGAAACCAGAAACCAGAAACCAGAAACAAGAAACAAGAACCCAGACTCCATGCTCCCGCCTTCTAAGTCCCATCCTTTTTTGTTGGACGAACTGAAGGTTAGGCAGTTAACCCTGGATTAGCGTGTTCTTACACTAATCGGTATGTGACCACACCTGCAGGAGTTTTTCCTGGTTGAGGCGGGGTTTTTGTTGTTCGAACTCCTCGGGAGTGAACACGATATATTTTATGTTTCGCGACACCATGCGCTGGGCCTTGGCCACAAGCGATTCGAGGTAGTCGAGGTCAATAGTGTTTCCGATGATGATCAGGCTGATGTCGGGGCTGTCGAGGCCGGTGGCCAGGTCGCCGATGAGGTACAGCTCTTTTGGTTCGCCCAGGTGGTTGATTACCCTGTCGATGATTTCATCCATGCCGACATATTTACGCACCAGGCTTTGAATGTCGCTGAAGAGGGGATGTTTTGCGTTGGCTTTAAACACCTTGCGCATACCGCTGGTAGATGCTTCGAGCAGTCCGGCTGCCTCAAAACGGTTGAGTTCCTGCCTGATGGCGTTGGTGCTCTCGCCGAACTCAGCTTCCAGTCCGCGCAGGTATCCTGTGCTGCTGGCGTTCAGGAAGAACTTCAGCATCAGTTTGATGCGGGTTTTGGAGGTGATGAGGGCTTCGAGCATGGGTTCTGGTTGCTGGGTACTGGTTACTGGTTGCTGGTTGCTGGTTGCTGGTTGCTGGTTACTGGGTGCTGGTTGGTTAGTGGATTTTATTCCAGTTGGTTTCTACGTATTGGATGAATTTGTTGATTTTTTTACCAAGGAGGTCGTATTCTTGTTGAAGTTCTTTCCATGCTGCTTGCTCAGGATATATTTGTGCGATGGTTTCTATTTGGCCGGAACACTCATCACAAGAGGCCAATGAATAGACCATATATTTAATGAATTCAGCCTTGTATTTACGTCGTCCATATCCTTCGGCGATTAGATCCTTGATGCTTTTAGAAGATCTTCTTACCTGCGATCCCTGTTCATATAATTCAAAACCTGGAAGTTTGAGGCTTTCATGATGAACTTTCAAAGCAAGATCAAATGCTACCATATAAATTTCCAGATCGTGAAATCCTGACATATTGGTTGATTTCAAATCCACCCGTTTTTTGATCCCCCGTAACCAGAAACCAGAAACAAGGAACCAGAAACCAGATTTGAGTAGCAAAATTACTCAATGATTCATATGATGCAAGAGTTTTTTTGTTAAATTATTGTTTATTTTAGGTAATATTACCTACAATGGGGGTATAAAGTTGACTTTTGAGGTGATTTAAGCGACGTAATCGACTTGAGAGACTTAGTGACATTCACCTAACCAGAAACAAGAAACAAGAAACCACAACCCGGAACTCGGAACCCGCAACTGACTTAAGAGACGGAGAGCGAAGGGCAGAGAGCGAAGGGCGAAGAGCAAAGGGCAAAGGGCGAAGGGCGACCACAACCCGGAACGCGGAACCCGGAACACGGAACCGGCTTAAGAGCGGAGAGCGGAGAGCGAAGGGCAGAGAGCGAAGGGCGAAGAGCAAAGGGCAAAGGGCGAAGGGCGACCGCAACCCGCAACGCGGAACGCGGAACCGGCTTAAGAGCGGAGAGCGGAGAGCGAAGGGCAGAGGGCAACCACAACACGGAACACGGAACCGACTTAAGAGACTCAGAGACTCAGAGACATTCACCTAACCAGAAACAAGAAACAAGGAACAAGAAACAAGAAACAAGAAACCAGAAACAAGAAACAAGAAACCAGAAACAAGAAACCAGAAACCAGGAACCAGGAACCAGGAACCACCCCTTCTACCAGTTGACTGAAAGCAGAAAATCGTTGATTGGCATATGTTTTACTCCCTCGATATTGTCTTTCCAGACATCGTCCATGGTGACAACATACTTGGGATAGTGGTCTGAAACAGCCAGCAGAGGAGCGAATTCACGTTCCACTGTGGAGTTATTTTCCAGTTTGTAAGCAATTTGCACATATATTTTTATTCCGTTTTTTTCGGCGATGAAATCAATTTCTTTATTGTCGAGTTTACCGATAAAAACCTGGTATCCTCTTCTTTTCATTTCCAAAAAGACAATGTTTTCGAGGATGCCCGAGATCATCCGGTCTCTGTACCCCATAGTTGCGTACACCAGCGATACATCGCTTGCATAAAATTTTTCCTGGGTTTTCAGGATCTCTTTTCCTTTGATATCATAACGGGGCACACGATACAGGATAAAGGCTCCGGTGAGTGCATGCAGGTAGTTGTAAATGGTGTTGATATCAATTTTCCGTTGTTGGTTTTTGAAATAGTCTGCAACATTTTTTCCCGAGAAGGTATTGCCAATATTATCAAACGCATAAAGGATTACACGTTCGAGCAGTTCAACATCGCGAATTTTATAACGTTGAACGGTGTCGCGCAGAATCACGGATGAATAGATGTCGCGGACCACTTTCCAGGCTGTATCTTCTTCATAATTAACGGTATGAATCACCGGGAAGCCGCCCATGCGCAGATAAGAGATAAACGATTTGTCTGCACTGTCCCATGATGGAAAATAGAAACTTCGGAAGTCGAGAAACTCCCTGTAAGAAAGAGTATAAACGGGGACTTCAACATAGCGACCTGCAAGAAAAGTAGCCAATTCAGAGGAGAGCAGATGGGAGTTGGAACCGGTGAGATAGATATCTACATCAAAATCAACCATAAACGAATTTACTGCCTTTTCCCACCCTTCCACTTCCTGAATTTCGTCGAGCAGCAAATACATCTTTTGATCCTTTCGGATTCTTTCTGCTACAAAGACATAGAATTTTTCGGCAGTGGTATAATCCGATAAGGAAAAACTCTCATAATTCATTGAAACAATCTGAGACTCCTTGACTCCGGATTGCAATAAAACCTTCTGCAACAATCGCAGTACGGTTGATTTTCCCGATCTTCTGATGCCGGTGATAATTTTAATCTGTGGTTTGTTGATCAGTTTTTTCAACAATTCCAGGTAAACAGGTCTTGAAATCATTTTTTTTGGTATATACCTGCAAAGATAGTGAAATATTTTGATATATTTTGGGTTATGAGCACAAAAACTATTTAGATTATATTTTGTGAGTTGTTTTGAGTCGGAAGCGGCGGAGGGCGGAGAGCGGAGAGCGAAGGGCAAAGGGCGGAGAGCGAAGGGCAAAGGGCAAAGGGCAACCACAACCCGCAACTCGGAACCCGCAACTGACTTAAGAGACGGAGGGCGTAAAGGCATAAGGCTTAAGGGACATAGTGACTGAGTGTTTCAGCCCCCGATAAGTTTGGACACATATTGTTCAAATAAATCCTAATTTTATGACTGAAATAAGAGACAAAATTGCTGTGAAACGCAGAACCAAGGAAGAAAAGGAAAAGCTTTTGTTTGAGATACAAAAGCTTGG
>JANJUV010000014.1 GCA_024710405.1 Bacteroidales bacterium | reverse complement strand
CCAAGCTTTTGTATCTCAAACAAAAGCTTTTCCTTTTCTTCCTTGGTTCTGCGTTTCACAGCAATTTTGTCTCTTATTTCAGTCATAAAATTAGGATTTATTTGAACAATATGTGTCCAAACTTATCGGGGGCTGAAACACAACCCTCCATAACCTCCAAACCTACTTAACCACCAACCTCCCGCTCCGCCAGTTTCTACCATCCCACAGCCTGACAACATACAAACCGACAGGAAGCCGAGCAGTTTCTATTTTATGGAAGTTGCTCACGGGTTGTGCCTTGTAGAGCAGGCTGCCTTTAGGGTTGTAAAGCTCTATTTGCATATCTGTTAAGGGAATATCTGCAGGCAGTTGCAGCCAGACTTCGTTGGTGGCGGGGTTGGGGAAAAGGTTGATTGATTGCTGGTTTGCAACCGGATTGATGATGTGGGTGGTGTCATCAAGGGCTATTTCGAACAACCAGGCATTGTAGTTGTGGAAGGTGCCGCATTGCACATCAAACGAAGGACTGAAATTGCTTGATGCCGCAAACACATAATTGTAATCGCTTTTCTTAAGGACTGTATGCGGGTTTTCCAGACTTTCACTCCACTTACCCCCGTAACATTGCTGCCACAGCAACTCACCTTCACCATTTAATTTAACTACCCATATATCAGTATAATTGTGAGCAATGGAATGGTTGCCACTGACATCGCCATCAATAGAATTTGTTGTGCCAATGACAATAAAGCCACCGTCAGTAGTTTGCGATATATGCTTTGGGGATTCAACATCATAGCCTCCAATACACTTTTGCCAGATAATGCCCATTTCATTGTTCAATCTGACTACCCAGATATCAGTAGTAAATTCAGTAAGTTGATTATCATGCAAACCTGATACATTACCATCGTTTGAGGCAGTACTGGCAATAAAAGCATAGCCATCCTCCAGTTCAATGATTGAGTAACCAAGGTCGTAGTGACTGCCTCCATAGCAATACTGTGCCAGGATGTTGCCCTGTAGGTCAAGCTCAACAATCCACACATCGCCCCAGGCTCCGTCAGGGTAACACTCAACAAGCCCTCCGTGCCACTGAGCCGCTCCGATCATCATGATGTTCCCCGCACTGTTTACGATCATGGACATGCAATTGTCCAACCCTGTGTTGCCCAATGTTTTCTCCCACTCAAGATTGCCCAGCGAGTCGCATTTGGCCATCCAGCAATCGCCTATGCCATAAAAATGGGTCACATCGCCTCCGCCTATACCGATGCGGTCAATCATCACAAAGCCACCGTCAGGGGTCAGGATCATGTCCCTTGGATCGTCTATCCCCGTGCATCCATAGGTGTTCTCCCATAAAATATCTCCTTGCCTGTTAATTTTCACCACCCAAACATCAGAATGTCCCTGATTTCCAGACTGAACATCACCATCAGTCGAATATGTGTATCCATAAATGAAATACTCATCTTCAGATTTCTTTATTAATTTCTGAGGCACATCTCCTTTGCTTCCTCCAAAACACTTTTCCCAAATAATGTTTCCGGCATTATCTGTTTTTACAACCCAAATATCACCCATGCCATGATAATTTGTAATCCCTGGTATTGAATCACGTAGATGAATTGCAAACAATAATCCATCATCCATAGCCACAATTCCATTACTCATATCTAACTCAGGTGACCCGTAACATTGTTGCCAAACAATTTCCGGTATTTGTGCATAACTTTTAATTAAAAAAAACGAAATGATTAGAATTATAATTAAACGATTCATCGTAATCAATTTTAGAAAAAGCGAACCATTCCCAAATAATGTGGGAATGGTTCGCTTTAGATGTTTAATGAATAATTAACTTCCCGCTTTTGCTCTGGTTTCCTGCTTTCAGGATGTAAAAATAAGTTCCCTTCTTTACTTCCCTTATGTCCCAAAGCTGCTGGCCTTGCTCTGCTCCATAAATTGATTTTAATTGTGTTTCTCTATTCATTCTTTGAAATGAGTTTGTCAAAGATACTTTACTCTACATTATCAATCCGCTCCTTCAAACACTTCCGTGTGTTGGGCTTTTTAATCTTTTGGATCAACAATTGCAGGAAAGGAGACATTGTTTTGCTTGTTAAAATAAAATGGCAAGATACAACCGAATAAATCTTTTGTCAAGTGAAATATGACTTAAAATGCATGGCACTTGATAAAATTAATAAAGGGCAATTTTATTCATCGGTTTTGTACAAACATTTTTCACTGAAGGTAATGCAAAAATTAATCATGCTACATTTTGGATAGCTGATTTTCAGCGTTTTACCCCCGACTCCTGTAGGGGAGTCGTGAAAAATCAGTTTTTAAGCTCTCCTTTTTGCCTCCCCAGCCCCC
This sequence comes from Bacteroidales bacterium, assembly GCA_024710405.1. Classification (GTDB taxonomy): domain Bacteria; phylum Bacteroidota; class Bacteroidia; order Bacteroidales; family F082; genus UBA6192. The sequence continues at coordinate 49,411 of JANJUV010000014.1, read as the reverse complement.
AAAAATGGGGGAGCGACCGGATTCTTGGCATTAAGATAACTGGCACATCTCCAAATATTTAAACTTCCATAACTTTCAAACCTTTAAACCTCCAAACTTTCAAACCTTACCAGGAAATGTTATTTCTATAATCGTCTTGCAGCCTGCACATGCATCCAGTCGTAATTGGCTGTCCGTCCGAGGCTTACCCATCCTTCTTCTTCCCAGAAACTCCACCATGCATCGTATTCGGGTCGGGCAAAAGTTGCTCTGTCGCGTCCCCAGTTCAGCCTGTTGTTGTCTGGGTCATAGTCCAGAGCGATTCCCCAGGCATGTGTACTCCACGACGATCCCCCACGCATCCGGCGTGGGTTATAGCAACCGCCAAACCGGTCGAGTCTTAGTTCACGGATGCGTGCTTCGCCATAATAAGCCAACACTTTATGAAGTACTCTTTCGAGTGAGTCTTTCACTTTAACATGACACCTGATCCGGCGCACGCTGGTGCTTAGGTCCCATGCCAGACGATGCCCATAAGGCACATCAAGCAGACTAAGTTGTGATTCATCGGCAGGCTGGCCGAAAAACGCTGTAAGCCCGGCTTCGGCTTGTCCGGGCCAGCCGTTTGGGTTGTTGTCTGGCACAGGCTGGTCGCGCCATTCAGGGGGCAATAGCCCGTGTTCTTCGAGGTAGAGCAGCGAGTCGAAGGCAAATTGGGTCTGAGGACCCCAGAAGCCATCAACCAGCCCGGCATCAATGCCTGCATCACCTGCAAGCAATTGTATAAATGCAGCCAATCTGCGGTTATTGGATCCGGAAAGTATTGCAGATGAGTGTTCTGGAGACAATTGCGACTGCTTTATAAGCAAATCGTCGAGGATGGCGTTATGGGTTGCATCTTCGCTAAGACTTATAGCAGGAATTGCCGCATGAAGTATGCGTCTGGCAAACTTTAATGCTTTGGAAGGTGGATTCATAGAGGTTACTATTTGAGTACAATGTTACTAAAATCATCTCAACAAGTTGCGTCTGACAAAGCATATCAAATACGGATAATACACTTATTAAAAAGAAATTACCTGACAGCATGAAGCAGCATGAAAAACCACTACGAATATTGCCTAACTTTGTACCATGCGCCTCCTTGTGGTACTGACCTCCCTTATTGTCCTGTTGCAAACAACCGGCAACACCGTCATCCTGATTCATTTCAAGGTACATCAGACCTATATAGCTGCTATTTTGTGCGAGAAAAAAGACATTCCTGAAAATACCTGCAAAGGAAACTGCCAGCTCAACAAAAAACTAAACGAACAGCAGGAAACCGAAAAACAGCTGCCACCTTCAGTTAATCTGAAAGAATTGATTTTATATGCCTGCAAAACAACTCTATCCCTTCGAAAAATCGCTATTCTTCTGATTTCGCAAAAGCTTTCAGAAGTGCTCCATAGGGATCTCAACAAAGGATATGGGAGCAATGTGTTTCACCCGCCGGCAAAATAATCCCTGACTTTCTGTTTCCGTTCCGTCCACCCGGAGAATCTTTTGAGCCGCAGATATTCATGCAGGCTTGAAGCATGCCGTGTGCTATCACGGATACAATCTATACTTACAATTAATCTATAATTTACTATTCAAATAACTAATACCATGATTAGTAGAATCTACACAAAAACATATTGCCTTTTTACCGGATGCCTGCTCATGCTTTTTCTGCCTACGGCCACCAATACCTTGGCGCAGGCGCAATCAACCATACAAGTTATCGAACAGCAAAGCGCTGAACCTCTTTCCTTTGCTACATTTAACTATGCAGAACAAAAGGGAATGGCAAACGAAAAAGGACAAATCGAATTGATATTAAACGATACCAGTTTGCTGGTCATTCATCATGTGGCATATGGTACATTATCGTTCAGTTCCTCAGAAATGAAAAAGGCTGCACAGTCGGGGCAACTGTTTGTTGCAGCCAAAAGAGCTGTTACCCTGATGCCGGTTACAGTAGTGGGCATTCATTCCGGGAGCCGCCAAAAAGAAACTCTTGGGCTTGGCTACCACCAACAGTTGTCGCACGATGCCGGGGCATTTCTTCAGCTTAACCCCTCAGTTTCGGGAATCCGGAAAAGCGGCAGTTACGGATTCGACCCTGTGGTGCGCGGATTCAAATATGACCAGCTAAATTTGGTCATTGACGGGGTGCAATGTGCCACAGCAGCCTGTCCGAACCGCATGGATCCGCCGGCCAGTCAGATTTCACTCAATATGATGGAACATGTCGAACTCTTTAAAGGCCCCTATGCACTTAGGTTTGGTAATGGATTCGGGGGCACAATAAATTTTGTCAGCCAGAAAACCCTCTATACCGATAGCCCTGATGTAACAGGCCGGTTAACCAGCGGTTTTGAGCATAATGGCAGCATTTTCAGGAATGAAGCTTTTATAGGCCTTAGCAATAAAAAGGCCCATCTGGGCTTGTTCGGTTCCTGGTCCAAAGGCAACAGTTATTCCGACGGGGAAGGAAATGAAATCCTCTCACGCTTTATGCGCGGCAGTGCCGGAGCTGTGCTCAGTCTGAAGCCCTCCGAACAGCAGGAAATAACCATGTCAGCAACACGAAACATCGCCCGGGATGTAGATTTCCCCTCACTTCCCATGGACCTGATTTCGGACGATACCTGGCTTTTGAATGTTGGTCACAGCCTGAATTTTGGTTCGGGCAGGACAAACCGTTGGCGCACCAAACTGTATGCAAGTCTGGTTGACCATTTCATGGACAACAGCCTTAAAAATCTGGATCCACGTCCGATGAACACCGAAACCGATGCCCGCACACTGAATGCAGGCGGCAAAACAGAAGTGCTCCTGTGGTTGCCGGCCGGCCGACTGATTGCCGGTACCGACATGAAGGTTGAAGAAGCTGAAGGCAGCAGGGTCAGGACGATGCTCACAGGGCCTATGGCAGGCAAAGTCTTTGTTGATAATGCCTGGCAACATGGCCGGATTGTGCGAAACGGCGTTTTTGCCGAGTTTACTGCCAACCGCTCAAATCAGGTATTTGTCGTCTCCGCCAGGCTTGATGTGGACCAGTCGGACATTATAGACCCCGCTGATGAATTCGCACAGGTGTATGAAAACACAACTTCAACACAACTAAATCCTTCGTTAAGTGCAGGATATACACATATTTACGATCCTAATGTTTCGGTTTCCTTTTGGCTGGGACGAAGCCAGCGCAGCGCAAGTTTAACCGAACGCTACATCAATTTTTTTCCCGTAGGAATTGATCCCTATGAACTGCTCGGAAACCCTGAACTGAAGCCTGAAACAAACAATCAGGCAGACTTCAGCCTGAAATACAGCGGTAATGAACTCAGCCTTTCGATGAATTTCTTTGCTTCTTACCTTCAAGAGTACATTTCATCCACCATTGACAGTTCGCTGAGACCAAGGCTGGCTTCTTCGCCCGGTGTCAGGCGCTATCTCAACTTAGAAAAAGCCATGATGACAGGTTTTGAACTAAGTATCTCCTATCAGCTTAACTCCATGATTACTGCAAGCATGGACATGTCATACACCTATGGACTTGACCTGAGTGCCAAAACACCTCTTCCCGAAATACCTCCCCTCGATATGCGCCTGAAACTTATTTCAAAGCATCTTAAGGGCAAACTTCAGCCCGAGTTATCAGTCCGACACGTATTGGCACAGCAGCTGGTTGCACGAAACTTTGGGGAAACTTCAAGTCCTTCATTTACAATAGCTGACCTTTCGGCTGCTTACCGGTACAGCAGAACTATCGGGTTCAGGCTGGGTATAACAAACCTTTTCAACGAACACTACTACGAACACCTGAACCGGGCCATGAGAATTCCTTCGGGAACACCATTGTATGCCCCCGGCAGGAGTTTCTTTGCTACCCTGAACCTGTATCTCGGCTGATCCGATTGATATTCTTCAGAACACCATCTTTATGCTTCAATAAAGTTTAGACTTAAAAATGAAGCACAAGGATGGTTTCATTAATACCTGATACAAATTAATCTATTCAAATACAATAACTAAGCACGCAGCAAATTCTTCAATACGGCATGGTTTTTGGATTCATGAAGGTAACACCTAATACCAAAAGCCATGATCAGTTACAAAACACCGCAGGCTGATCTTGAAAGCAAGAAGGGCCTGTTCTTCGAAATCGGGATGGTGGTCACATTAGTAATAATATACGCCGCCTTCCAGTTCAAAGCACCTAACCGCGCCAGAGACACAGCGCTCAACATGACGGGTTTGACCGAGATTGAAGAACACATTATGCAAACACGTCAGCCCGAAACACCTCCACCTCCGCAGCAAAACCCTGTGCAGCAGATTACCATGCTCACCGTGGTTGAAAATACCGAAGAAACACCCGAACTCAACATTCAGGCTGAGATAGACCAAAATACGGTTATTCCGGAATACGTCCCAGTACAACGCGCCGAAGCCGAAGAAATCATTGAGCCTGAAATCTTTCTGGTTGTAGAAGAACAACCCTCATTTCCGGGAGGCGATGCCGCCAGACTGAAATATTTCGGCGAAAGTATCAGATACCCGCAGGAAGCCCGTGAGTTGAATATTCAAGGGACTGTTTACGTTGGTTTTGTTGTTGAACCCAATGGGAGTATTTCGAACGTGAAGTTACTTCGTGGTATCGGCGGCGGATGCGATGAGGAAGCCCTTCGGGTGGTGACCGGAATGCCACTGTGGAACCCCGGAAAGCAAAGAGGTCGTCCGGTACGCGTACATTTCAACCTGGGGGTCAGGTTCACGCTCATCTGATCGCATAATTTCGCATCTTTGCAGCATGACAAAAGCTTTGTTTGCTTCACTCAGGATACTGCTGCCAATATTGATTCTTGTGCTGGCCATTCGTTGTGCCAACCCTGTGATGCCTTCCGGCGGAATCAAGGATACCGATCCACCGGAGGTGGTCAGTTCAATGCCCCTGAACAAATCCGTATTGTTCAACGGTCGCACATTGATACTCACTTTCAATGAGTTTGTTAAGCTGGAGAAAGCACAGGAACAGATTTTGATTTCTCCGCCGCCCCAAACCAAACCTGAGTTCAGACTAAGAGGCAAGTCACTCATTATTAGGTTCGAAGAAGACCTTCTTCCACAAACAACCTATTCAGTTTTCTTTGGTGATGCCATTGTTGACCTCACCGAAAGCAACCCCCTCAAAGGATATAACTTTGTGTTTTCAACCGGTGACATTCTCGATTCGATGAGCTTCAAAGGTAACGTCTTTAACGCCTTTGACCTGAAACCCGCTGAGAATGTCTTTGCCATGCTCTACCTTCTTTCTCAGGCAGATACCATTCCGCCTGACTCACTACCGTACGTAAAAAAACCGTATTACGTTACCCGTACTGACAGAAATGGCAACTTCAGATTCAACAATCTCAAAAACGAACAATTCAAAATATTTGCCCTGTCCGACATGAACAGTAACTTCATTTATGACATGGCCGGTGAACTCATTGCATTTTCTGACAGCTTAATCATGCCTGAGTTTACTCCCGAACCTGTGATCGACTCATTGCTTGTTACCGATTCTTTGGAATTTTCCGATGAAGAAATCGATACAGAACTGGCTGCGGCCCAAAAAACAGCTGACAGTTTGCTGCAGCTACAGACAGATTCACTTTCCTTTGTTCATGCGCTTCGTCTGGCTATGTTCCAGGAGGTGGATTCAACGCAAAAGCTGCTCAGGGCCGAAATGGTCAAGCCGGGTTTATTGCGGTTTGCATTCAGGCAGGCTGCTTATGACGTTGAGATTAATTCGTTGGATACCCTTCCTGATACGCTCAACATTATGCCCATGTTTACCAGAATGGGCGATACGCTGCTGTGGTATTTCAGACCCGGAATTGCCGACTCCATCCACCTGACCATAACCAAAGACACCCTGATTCGCGACACACTCCATCTTTCGCTCATACCCAGACAGGCCGCTCAGGCGCGAAGACTCACCAGAAGAGACACTGCCGAGCGTGAATTCCTTGCCTGGACTGCCAATATTCCCAACAGAAAGCTTGAAATTGAAACACCATTGCAGTTGAATTTCGGGTATCCGGTGGTTGAGAAGAACTTGCCTGATTCCGTCATGATGGTGATCAACAGCGACACCCTGCATTTCAAACCGGCACTTACCAGATCCGACAGCCTTGGTCTGAGTTATCGCTTTGATTATGATTTCCTGCCCGGCCAACAATACACTTTCACTTTGCCCGACTCAGTGTTCACAGGGCTCAACAGATTGGTCAGCGACAGCATCAGGTTGTCTTTCAAGGTGCCTCCACCTGAGGACTATGGTAACCTGTTCATGGACATCAGCATGGCCGAAGGAAAGCACTATGTTATTCAGTTGCTGGGCACCAAAGAGGCTGTGCTGCGGGAATATTTTGTGACTCAATCCGGCAGGCTGACGATCCGAAACCTCAATCCTGGCAAATACCGGCTGAAAGCCATTGACGACTGCAACCAAAACCGACGGTGGGACACAGGCAATTACCTCAAAGCAATACAACCAGAAGAGGTTATCTACTTCAACAAAGAACTGGACATCAGAGCCAATTGGGATTTCGAGGAAAGCTGGAAGCTGGAGTAGATATTTCTTGTATTATTAATTTTGAGAATAAAAATACTGTCATACGAAGCTGTAGTGGCAGAAATAAATCATTGAATAGATAATTTAGCTACCCTTATACTTTCCTTATCAGCAACTTTTATAATTACAATGCCTCTATTCTTTGCCTGAATTATAGCTGGATCGCTAAGAACATGATCTTCTGCAAGCAATAGATTCCCGGCAACATCAAACATCTGAATATTGGCTTGAACACCAATCATGTCCGGAATGCTGAGAAAGACTTTTCCTCCTTCACTCCAGTATTTAAAAGCATTTCTGTTACTTTCAGTTATATCCGTTACTGGTTCAAAATGAAGCACAAAACGATTTGAATGATTATCTTTATTGTGTTGAAAAGTATATGAATTATTCAGGCTCAAATCAATCATTTCATTGCGCAAAACATCCTCCAGAATAGTCCTGACTTTTTGATCAAAACTTCCGTACATTGAGAACTCAAATCTAACTTCAACATTCGAGTCAAGGGAATAACTAACCGGAATCATGGTTGCTTTTTCAGGTTTGGGAATACAGTTGATGGATAGTTCTGCACCATCAGGGGATATGCTAAAGAGTTGAGGAGATTTGGAACTTCCAAAAAGTTTGTTGCTGTCGAAAGAGTCTTTTATGATTTCGGCATTTTCATGAAACAGCACCAACATTTCATCACGGTACCCATTAACTTCAACTCCGATACTCAGATAATCCATTTCGTTACGACTGTTTTTAAAATAGTCCTGAAAACTATGGGTACGTGCATTATTGTTAAGCTCCAGCACCGCTGAGCCGGCAGCATTTTTCACAAAAAAAGCCTGTCCCGAAGGAATGAACTCAGTTGCTCCCAACGACCCCACAAAACCATTATAAACAGCATAGTTATTGGCTGCTGGACTCCATATCCAATAGGAACCTTCGAGATTTGTCCTTGTCCAGCCATCTGTTGCATCCCAGTCAACCGCAGATGGATAAGGATTAGGCACAAGAGAAAAATCATTGATTTGAGTTGCCAGTGGCAACATTATTATGCCATTATTCAATTGACCTGCGAAATCATAGGTGACTGCGTTTTCAGGATAAAATATAAAGTATCCACTGTTGTTGGAAACTATTGTTTCAGTTGAAGATCCAATGGAAACAAACTCTTGTTGGGTATGACTCCATTCCCACATATATGCCCCTAGAAAATCAGCAGCGATAAGAGGGGCATTCAATGGAAAACAAACCTGATGATAATGCTTGCTTTGAAGCAAAGGATTTCCGGTAAGATATCTTTCCACTGTCGCCTCAACATTTGGGGAATTGTGTATAAGCGATGCTGTGCCGTCAGAACCGGATTGCAATACCAGTCCATCTACTCCCGACATATTTGTAAGGGTTCCGTTTATAGTTAAAAAACTAGTGGGAGCGACAGTCAATGAAGCGTTTGGTCCGATTCTGCAATGTGAAAAACTTGCAGGTAAATCAGCTTGCGGGGCAAACAACGTAAAATCACCCTCGTTTAAAACCCAATGACTACCCGGATTGCACACAATATGAGCACCATTCACATAAATTATCTGTGCGTTTACCGTAAAAGCCCAGGCAAAAAATAACATGAAGATCAGTATTGTTCTCATATTTATATAATTCATTAGTTGTTCAAGATTCCCCTGATTTGGTCTTGCAAAATGTTGTATTGTCTGCTCAGTTCTTCAATTACTCTTTGTTGCGTTTCGATGGTGTTACTCATTTCCTGTATCATCAGTTGCTGTTCCTGAACAGCTTTTACCAGCGGAACTGTGAATTTTGCATACCGCAGACCATAAGTACCCTTATCATTGGCAGGTTTGTCAACTCCGTTGAAATCAAATCCTGTCTCCCGGGCACTTGTTTCAACTTCCTGAGCCAGAAAACCGGTACGCCGGACTCTGGATTTTATTTCGCGACCATCCGCTCCCATACGGTTATCCTCTTGCAAAGAATCACTACCTTTTTCATCACCCATAAATGCTGACAATTCATCCATTGATAAGGTATAAGTAACTGGGCGCAGCTTCATAATGAAGTCAAGTCCCGGCACATCTTCTCTGATATTTGATTTAAACTTCATATCTGAAAGATCGGTCCAGTCCTCATAACCTCCAATGCTGCCAATGTCAATATTTCCAATCCTAACCTGATAATTTGCATTAACAATTGTATTGTAGCCGATTGCCGTTGCATCATAAAGGCCAGCTGTTGCAGCACGGGCATTGTAACCAAAGAAACTCGACCGATTGTGATTATGCTCCAGTCCGGCCTCATAACCTACAGCAGTATTGTAATCTCCATCAGTAATTCCTGCTAAAGAAGCATATCCGAGAGCTGTATTGTAGATTCCGTAATTATTTGCAAATAGCGCACTATTACCTATGGCTGTATTTCTTTGTCCATTAACATTTGCCCTGAGCGCATTGTAGCCAACAGCTGTATTGAACCAGCCTTCGTTATTTAACTTCAGGGCATCAAAACCAATTGCTACGTTACTGTGTCCAACGGTATTGGTGAATAATGCCCCACTACCTATAGCCGTGTTGTAATTACTTGATATACTATTATATAACGCTGAATACCCAACTGCTGTGTTGTGGCTCCCTGTTTCATTTGTATAGAGTGCTTCTTTTCCATTAGCTACATTCCAATCACCAGAATTATTGGAGAAAAGAGCCCAGTCTCCGGTTGCTGTATTGCCAGTACCTTCGGTATTTGATAATAGAGATTCATATCCAAGAGCTGTATTACCGTTACCTAAGTCATTATTGAGTAACGAATTAAACCCAATCGCTGTATTAAAACTTCCAGAAATATTCGATGACAACGCATTTGATCCGACAGCAAGATTCTCAAGGCCTATATTGTTTAATGTGAGCGCGTTATATCCTATGGCTGTATTTCCTGATCCAGTCAGGTTACTCTGCAATGCTGCATGACCAAGGGCTGTATTGTTCGAACCAGTTGTGTTTGAATACAGCGCTTTTGCTCCTATTCCGGTATTCTTGTTGCCAAATGTATTCGAGTACAGTGATTGGTAACCAGTTGCAGTATTATCAAACCCTACTGAGTTTGTAAATAAGGCATAACTTCCTAAAGCTGTATTGTTTACAGCAGTTGTGTTATCTTTTAGAGCATGGGCACCGAATGCAGTGTTGTAGTTTCCCGTTGAATTAACAAACAAACAATAAGCACCCACTGCCGTATTGTAAATACCTGTTGTATTGTTCGAAAGCACATTAACGCCAGTTGCTGTGTTGAAACTCCCAGTAGTGTTCGCGAATAAAGTAAAAACCCCTAATGAGGTGTTCTTGCCACCGGTTGTATTGGATGATAAAGCACTAACACCCATTGCTGTGTTCTGCGAACCAATCGTATTTGAAACTAGCGTCCCGTAACCAGTTGCCGTATTCTGGATTCCCTCGGTATTCAACTGAAGAGATTGAAAACCAATTCCTGTATTACTCGTTTCCAGATTGGAAATGCCCGCCTGATAACCGAGAAACAAAGGCCCGTTTGAAGCAATTTTTGCGGCTTGCTGATTATTAACCCTGAAACTAAGCGGAACATTATCGGTTGTACCCATAAAATTAGTTCCGTCAACTGTACCGGTATTGCCAGTCAACTGCCATCCCGATCCTGATTGCGGGCCGGTTACAAGCTGAATCCACTGTGCACCATTCCAGAAATAATATCCGGGCGATACGCTGCTACCGCCTGAACCTGAGGCTGCTGTATTGAATACAAGAAGGCTCAGTGCAGGATTGGGTATAGTTGAAACGTCACCGATTCCTGAGAGTGCAACACGAGGAATTAAAAGTCCCTTGTCTGGAAAATCAATGTCTAATCCGGCAGAAGCATCAGGCATTGTTCCGGTTGCGTTTATACCAACATTTTGCGCCTGAACAACAACAGTTATTAGAAAGAGCTGCATCAGAACGATTAAAAGACCAATCTTTTCTATTTGCTGAATCAGAATACTAGATTGTTTTAAAAAAGGAAATTGAATCCATTCGATAAGTTTCATGTTTAAGTAATTGTTGGTTGTGTTATTATGTGACAAAATCACTGCAGTTTACTACGGGCAAAAGTATAGCCCCACGCCCGGAAACATGAATAGGAATGCGCCAATTATCAGGATAAATACGCCAAAATCATAAATAAGAAGACTATGAAAAACTTACTTGCCGACTGTAAGTGTCTCATATAGTGTGTGCTTCTTGTCGGCATGCACTTATTCCCAAAAAAGAAGTGTTCTCCGGAATTTCACATGGCACACATGAGGTCCTGAGAAAAGCACAAAAATCAATCGGTCAAATCATCCTGAAGCCGATTAATACAATATGTTCAAAATTTAGCTGTCTGAAAGCATTCATTTTCCATATTTTTGAAAAAAATACGGCATGGTTTTTCATTCTGCGATCAGATTTTTAGTCACTGTAGGTCTGATGGTTCACTTTTATGTCTCATTTGCTCAGGATAGTCTCTCTTTCGATGTTGCATACAACAACCACAATATCATCATTGATGGCGACTATAACGATTGGAATGATGTCCCAATCTACGTCTTTTCCACACCGGTTGACGGGACAAAATATGCAAACACATGTTCACTGTCACTTCTTTGGGATGAAGATTATTTCTACGTCTGTATCCGGGTCCTTGATAAGAACCTGATAGGACTTGAAAAATCAAACAATCCGAAAAGGCTGCATTACAACGACAGTTTTGAAGTTTATATTGATTCGCAAAATGACAGTCAAAGCTTAATGGATGTAAATGATTATCAATTCTTAATTGACATATATGGAAATAATGCGGTCTTTAAGGGCGACAGATTGAACATCAATGAAAAGCACCTGGTTCCTAAAGAGGCTGGAATTGCAAATATTGTTTTCAGAACTGCTACGTCTTTCATTGGCACCCTAAATGATGATTCAGACACCGATTCTCTATTTATTATTGAAACGCGAATTCCCTGGGCCGGCATTGGAATTGATCCAAAAAGCGGTTTCGTATTTAAGGCTGATTTCTGTGTCAATGATAACGATACCTTGATTGATTTTAGGGTGCTTCCGGAGGGCCCTGTGCCAAATTATTTCAGCTCAAGCTTTCTGGGAAATCCCGATTATGGCTTTCCGGATTTATGGATTCCTGTCAAACTAAGTGGTTCGCCTTCTTTTTACAAGAAATTAAACAAGATGGTAGCTAATAACTGGCTGTTTTTGCTGACGTTTTCAATTCTTTCACTTCTGATCTCCTTTATAGTCATAATGATTAAGACAAAAGAAATCAGACAAATACCAAACCGTGAGGCTGATGCAGGCGAGCCGTTGGTATCATACATTGTAAGCCATAAGATACCTGAAACTGTTGAACAAATTGACCGGCCCTATTTAGATAAAGCACGGAACTTTATCATAAAAAATATTGACCAGCAGATAAGGATTGAAGATCTTGCGGTGGAGTTGGCCATGAGTACACGAAACATTCAGCGGCTTTTCCAGAACGACTTGAACACTACACCAAAAGCATTTATTCTGACCGTTAAACTTGAATTTGCGGTTGCATTACTGAGCAAACCCGAAAACAACATCTCTGAAGTTGCCTTTTCAGTGGGGTTTGCTGATCCATCCTACTTTGCACGTGTTTTCAAAAGATATATGAGTATATCCCCCAGCCAATTTCAAAATGAAATTCTGAATAAAAGCAGATTTTCGGCCTGACCCTTCAGTTAAAAAACGATAATGGAAAATATGGTGACTCATTTTCTTCTGGGATTGAATTGAATTAGAGATACTCCTCCGGTTCTGTAAGCCCCACAGCATATATAGCCTCAGATTAGGAGATAATGTTCAACAAGTTAATATTTGTGTGTGAACATTGACGCTTGTGTTTCATAACAAAATCCCAATTCAGTTGCACAAATCCTGTGTTCTCTGAAGAAATGGGTTTCCGCAGGAAATTTTTCAGAGGAACATGAGACAGTGGTGTTAATGATCAACCATCACCTTATATGTTTTGGCAGCACCATCAGGGGTGAGGAGTTGCAGCAGATAAATCCCGGAAGGCAAACCCGAAACCTCAAATCCAACAGATGACACAAACTCATGACCGGAGATCAGCACACCTGTTGGGCTATACAATAAAGCTCTTGTTTTCATATTGCTGTGGCTTTTAATGAATATCCGGTCGCGCACAGGATTTGGATATACAACAAAATAGTTGTCATTGAGTGAAGTCATTTTGTCTCCAAGGCTGGTTATGGTTCCATCAGGATTAACTTTTACAAATACGGCATCCCTGACTTCTGAATCCGGATGTGTTAAAAAATCGTAGCATTGTCCGGCCATTATACATCCGCCATCGGAAGTAGCCAGCACGCCACCCATACTCAACATACCGCTGGCTCCATAAAATGCCGTGGCAACGATCTCACCCGAAACACTTGTTTTATGGACAAAAAGATGGTTAAAATCGGTTGAATCTTCCGGAAAAGGCTGCACATTTCTGGCTCCGCCGAGAAACAAGGTGTCGGGATGATAAAAACTGACCTGAGCTCCCCGGTCTGAGGTATCGGCAAAACCATAAATAAATGAGTTCATAACATTGGCAACACTATCCAGAACGAATACAGCAAGGTCTGTATCATAAAATCCGTTTCCTGCATCTACGAAAAAATCTCCATAAAGGAAATATCTGTTTTCAAGAAAGGGTTTCATTCTTGGAATAGTGATATCTGCCGGCAAACCTGTCAAATAACTTGTGTCGTGAGTGAAATCACTGTTTAGCTGAAGTATGGTGTTGTTTGTTGCCCACATATGGTATTTATCGTCACCGACCGGAACCAGATAAAATGGAAACCCTGTCAGAAACTGTACTGAAAACTCCAGCAAATTGCCTTCGTAATCCAACACCATAAAGAAATATTGATCGGAGTAAGCTTGAGCGGAAATATCTGTCTCTGTCCATGTGCCGTAGGTAACCAGATTGCCTTGTTGGTTTTGAACCATCCAGCCATGAGGCATCAGCTTGTAGTTTTTCATCACAAACACCGTATCGCGCAGCACATTCAGTGCTGTGTCTGTCCACACCATACCAATACTGTATTCATCAAGCGATTCGTGGTAAGCAATGCCGGTGAGCAACAGTGTTTCGGAATCAGACAAAAACGCCTCGCTAAGCATTATATTCCAATCGCCGATCATCGAAATTATTTTCATGTGCCTGACATTCATTTCCTTGTCGGCATAAACAATCCTGTTGGTTATGTCGGCCATTGACTCGCTGATTGCTCCATTCGGCAATAATCGCGTGTTTCGCGCAAGCAGGAAATATCCATTTTCATGCTCCTTCATCAGGGCGGGAACCACATTCTCACCCGTGCTTACCCAAATGGGCTGGCCATTAAGCTGTGGGGGTAGAATCACCAAAGCCGTAACATAAAATAATAATAAGAATACTGATCTGTTCATTTGATACAAATATATGCAATCACTTGAACTTCTTTTCCAAGTAATTCAATTAAAACTATTCAGCATGTAGTATACAATGATGTAAATCAGCCTGTCCAGGCTGAACCCTTCAGCAATCCTTACAATGGCTCAGACATTTGATGATGTCGGAAAGGGTATTGTTTACGAGCGAGTAAAATATTTTCTTCCCTTCGCGTTTCGATTTCAGCACACCGTGGTTTTTCATGATGTTCAGGTGGTGCGAGGCTGCTGCCTGTTCAATACTGAGCTTTGTGTAAATCTCTGTAACACTAAGCACAGGCGATTCGGTGAGCATCTCGATGATGGCAATGCGCATGGGATGGGCAATAGCCCGCATCCGTCCGGCCATTCGCTCCAACTTCTGTGCACTCAACTCTCTGGTTTCCATCAGGGATATTTTGCTGCAAAAATAAAGATTTGTTAATACATTCACAATAAAAAACAAACGAATGGCTTTCCCGGTCTAATATGTAAACAATCTAAATAAGAAAGCCTTAAACACTGTGATTCTCAGAAATTATACAATACGTGATTCTGCTTCGAGTGGCGTAAAAGAGAATGATTTACCATCGAACAACCCAAGATCCGACAGTTTAAGTTGGGGGATGACCAGCAGCGCCATGAACGAAAGCGTCATAAAGGGGGCATTGAGCTTTGATCCGAGTGTTTTGGCCAAAGCATCAATCACCTCATAATCGCGGGCAACCTGATAGCCGTCAGCATCCGACATCAGACCGGCAACAGGCAGCGGAAGTACATGGCTCAGACCGGGTCCGGTTACGGAAATGCCGCCTTTGGTTTGTACAAGCAGGTTGATGGCTTTTACAATGTCATTATCTTCTGCCCCAACAGCAATGATGTTGTGGCTGTCGTGCGCCACCGTCGAGGCAATGGCACCTTTCTTCAGGCCGAAATTTCTGATGAATGCTACTGCCGGACTTGCGTGCCTGAAACGGTTATACACCACAATTTTCAGGATGTCGCGTTCAGGGTCGCTCACAAGCTTGCCATCGATAATCAAAGGTGATTGCAACAAGGTGTTGGTAATCAGCTGGCCTTCGAGTGCTTCGATAACCCTGATCATGCACCCGGTACCTGTCAACTGAATTTGTTCAGGCAGAAGTGGTTCGGCCACAAAATTATTTGGTTTCTCAGCCACTATTCTGTTGATCAACGGCTTGCCATGCTCTGCTACTTTGATGCCGTTCACATAAGTTGCCAAAACGTTAAAATCACTCAGATGATCTACAATTACAATATCAGCCGGGTCGCCGGGTTGCAGCAAACCTGTGTCGAGTCCGTAATGGTTTCGCGGATTGAGCACACAACTCCGCAGCACATTAAGTGGGTCGTAGCCCAGACTGATGGCGCGTTTTACCAGCAGGTTGATATGTCCCTTCACCAGATCGTTCGGGTGCTTGTCGTCGCTGCAAAACAGCACCATGTCGGCATGATTGTCAAGCAATCCGATCAGTGCGTCGAAGTTACGTGCAGCACTGCCTTCGCGTATCTGTATTTTCATCCCGTAGCGGATCTTGTCCAGCGCCTCCTCCATAGTGAAACACTCATGGTCAGTGGTTATTCCGGCTGCAATGTATGTTTCGGCATCTTTGCCCATCAGACCTGGTGCGTGCCCATCAACAGGCTTACCATACATTCTGGCTAACCGCAGTTTCTCCATTACTTCCGGATCTTTGAACAGCACACCCGGATAATTCATCATCTCCGACAGGTATTTAATCTCAGGTCGTGAAAGCAGCCTGCCTACGTCTTCGGGCCCCAGAGATGCGCCTGTTGTTTCAAAATCTGTTGCCGGCACACAACTCGAAGCACCGAAATAAAATTTAAAGGGCACTTGTCTGCCATTTTCGATCATATAGTCAATTCCTTCGACACCAAGCACATTGGCAATTTCGTGCGGATCAGAAACAGTGGCTACCGTTCCGTGCACCGTAGCCAGCCGCGCAAACTCTGACGGAATCAGCATCGAACTTTCGATATGCACATGTGCATCGATCAGGCCGGGGATGATATAATTAGTGCTGTTGACCTTCTCCCTGCGGATTCCGGTGATTACACCGTCTTCGGCAATGACTGTGCCCGGATAAATCTCCATAGCAACCAGATCAACAATCTGTCCTTGCAACTCAATGCGTTGTTGTGTTTTCATTTGTATCTGTTTGGTACAAATTTAATGATTAACACCTGAAGTGTCAACCATGGCTTTTCTGGCCATCAGTTTTACAGGTAAAAGTAATTGATATCAGGATAATTACTCTTTATCCATTGATCCAGCGCGGTTGTGTTTTGGGTAAACCCAAGCATGAAACCACCGCCGCCGGAACCGCAAAGTTTGGTAACGTAAAGGTCTTGTTCCATGCCCGATTTCCAAAAATCCCTGAAGTCTTCAGGAATCATTGGTTGCATTTCGGTAAGTTGAAATGAGGAAATCACGCTGAGGTTTTCAAACATACCCATAGTGTCGGTATCGATAAATGAACGTATGGCGTTGTTGGTTGCCGGAATCAGCACGTTAGCCAACTTCCTGAAAAAGCTCAGGTTTTTCAGCTGATCGCGGAAGAAACCAACCAAAGGGGCAGTCATTCCGGTGTCACCGGTATCCACCAGAAAAATACCTGCATCGGAAAATACTGTATCCGGCAAGTGTATATCGGCATCTATAGTCCCGTCGCTGCGAAGCAGCAAAGGCCGGTCAAGGTTGATGCACAAGGGATCGAGTCCTGAACTCTGCCCGTGAAAATACGACTCCATCACAGCAAGAATATGCTTCAAAGCATGCGTATCATTGGATACGCTAAATGCATATCGTTGATAAACAGCCGACACCAGAGCTCCCGATGAGCCGGCGCCATAACCAACCGGAATATCAGATGCAAATACTAATCCGTTATGCAAATCTGATTTCATTTGCTTCAGGTCGAGCACACCTTGCAGTTGGGTGTTTCCGTTGAGGTAAGAAAAATAATCGTTGAGGTAAGGAACCGAAGGATGGCCGGAGTCTGGAGGTTGCCAGTCCCAATGGGCCGAGAAACGCCTAAGGGGTGTCATCAGCGCCATTGATCCGCAGATCACGGTGTATTCGCCAAAAAGCATCAGCTTGGCTGAAAAGACCTTGTCCGCATCAGTCTTTTCAACTTTTTGCCATATGTTGATATTTCCTTCAGGAGTTTCCATAGCCTGATTTCTTGTACAAATAACTATCTGAAGCTGATTTCATAGCTTAAACCGCCGCTGATCCACCTTCCGGGCATAACCACACCGGCTATGTCGTAATACGGTTGATTGAAACAATTGGTTGCAGCAAGGTGCAGTTTCCATTGTTTACGTTGCCACAACATTCTGGCATCAAGCAACCACACCGGCTTATAATCAATCTGTTTGCCTGCAGCTGCATCAAACCAGCCTCCTTCCCTGTCGCGATAGGTCAGGCTCCAGGTGAACCCAAAACCGGCCGGAAGGCGGTGGTTGGCAGAAATGTTCAATTTCATACGGACATAGTCGAGTGCATAGGCTGACTGAAAACTACCACTTTGTTTGTCAACACGATAAAAAGCCGCTGTAAATCCTGACTGCTGAGGCATCCACATCCACTGTGATTTCGGATTCCAGTGGGCGCTGAATTCAGCACCGTATGTGTTGAGTCTGGTGTGGTTCATGCTGATCCATTTGACCGAATCGGCAGGTCGTACCCAGTCGATGATGTTGTTTCCCTGCCTGAGAAATAAGTTCGTCCTGAGCTGAAGCCCATCGCGACTAAACAACAATCCTGTTTCCCAGTTAATGGCAGTTTCAGGCTTTAGCAATGGATTGGCCTGGTTTACAGGGCCTTTGTAGTAAAGATCGGTGAATGTCGGCAGCCGTATGGCCCGGTTCACAGAGGCAAAAAGCCGGTAGTGCTTTTTGAATTTCAACTCAACATCCGTCCCCGGACTGAAAAACCAGCCAAAATCAGGCTGACGGTAGAGCAGCGCGCCAGCTGAAAAACTCATCAAGCGGGTTGTGAGCGAATAGTCAGCAAAAAAGTTCAGGTGGTTGCGGCTGTCCCCGTAACCGTATTTTGCATCAAAACCTGGAACGGCCACAGATTGATCCAGTTTCTCGCCCAGCACGGTAGAAAGGATTCTTTCCAGCTTCCAGGAAGCCCCGATGGCTGCACGTCCCAGTAATCCCGAACGGCTCAGACCTGCTTCGGCACCAAGCACATCAGTTCGGTGAAAATTATGGCCGGCATAAGGAACAAGTCCTGATGGGGTGCGGAACCCTGCAGTGTCCTGGTTTCTGACATACCACCCCTCGCTGAGTTGATACCATCCTTTCCCTTCCCTGAACAGCTCAAATCGGTCGAAATTCCGCCTCCAGTGGATACCGGCTCTTAGCTGGTTGCGGCCTTTGCCTTCAAAAGAGAGTCTGGTGAAGCCGGTGCGCACCTGTTCGTATTGCCAGGGATAGGTTCCGGTGTAGAATTTGTAGGCGCCAAAAGCATTGTTGGTGTAAGCGATTGTAAGGGCAATCAATCCATGACCACTGTTCCATTCTGCTTTGTTGAACAATTGCAGGCGGTTGAAATCGGTATTTTCAGCATAACCATCTGATGATGATCTTGAAACAGAAAATAAAGTACTTATTGTTTTTCCGCGCAGACCGAGGGAAAGACGCTGCTGATTGAGGCCAAACTGTCCGCCACTCAATGAAATCCTGAGGGTGTTGGCATCAGGCCGGCGGGTAACCAGGTTTACCGCGCCTGACAGGGCATTAGGCCCGAAAATGCGCGACCCTGATCCTTCGAGCAGTTCAACACGTTCGAGGTCGTCGGTATCCGGAGCAATATTCATGTTATGGTGCCCGGTTTGCGGGTCATTCAGCTGCACCCCGTCGATCAGCAGCAGGCTTTGCTCAAAAGTTCCTGCCCTGATGCCCAAATCGCCCTGAATACCTCCGGGGCCCCGCTGACGGAGATCCACCGATGGAAGTGAATTGAGCAATCCCGAAAGATCACCTGAAGGATTGTGGTTGAGCTCCTGTCTGCTTAAAATCCGGTTAATTCTGACGTGATCGCTGTAGAGGCTTCTGATTTTACCGGCATGAACTTCCACTTCCTGCATAAGTATGGTGTCGGGTACTGAAAGCAGCGTAAGAGGAAACATCATTACTGCAGTGAGCACCAAACCAACAACGCCTATCCGTATATAACCCGTTCTCATGATTCATGTTTTCGTTAACAAAACATATTCTACTATCCGTTAAAGCCGTTGGAGCAGCTTGTAATGGATATTAACGTTTTGTTTTAGTCCGGTAAATTGCACAGGGGCAACAACTCAATCCATTTGTTTTTTGATCCACTCGCGTGCATTGACAAATGCTTCTATCCATGGACTTACTTCGTCTGCCTGACGGCCTTCGGGGTAGTGCGCCCATTGCCAGGGCAGGAAAGCCCTTTCGAGGTGGGGCATCATCGCCAGGTGGCGGCCATCATTGGAACATACAGCCGCTGCCGCCCAATCGCTTCCGTTGGGATTGCCCGGATATTCCTCATGGCCGTAAGTCATAACTATGTTGTATTTGTCCATGAAGCAGGGGAAACTGAACTTTCCTTCGCCGTGGGCTACCCAAACACCAAGACGTTTTCCGGCCAGGGATCCGAGCATGACGCTGTTATTTGCCGGTATATCAACCGTGAGGAAAGCTGACTCAAATTTGCCCGAGTCATTTGGAAGCATCACAAGATGTTCGGGATGTTCGGGATAAATGAGCTTGAGTTCGGTCATCAGCTGGCATCCGTTGCAAACACCAAGACTTAGGGTGTCGGGGCGGGCGTAGAACCTTTCGAGGGCTTCCCTTGCTTTGTCGTTGTAGAGGAATGCACCTGCCCAGCCTTTTGCCGATCCAAGCACATCGGAGTTGGAGAATCCACCCACAAACACAATCATACGCACATCCGAGAGGTCTTCGCGGCCGCTGATCAGGTCGGTCATATGCACATCTTTAACATCGAAACCTGCGAGATATAGTGCATAGGCCATTTCTCTGTCGCCGTTTACACCTTTCTCACGTATGATCGCTGCCCTGATGCCTGTTGGCTTGCGCCGGTTTAACTCAATTCCATACTGAGATGCTTTTCCGGAGAAAGACCGGTTGAAGCTAAACTCCAGATCCTGACGCTTATAATGCCTAAACCGTTCCAGAGCCTTGCGGTCACCGCTTTGTAAACGATCAAGCAAATAGGATGATTTATACCAGGTGTCGCGCAAATGGTCAATCTCAAGCCTGATGGTTTCCTTTCCGCGCCTGATGGTGAGGAAGCGATCCTTTTCGGGTTTGCCCAGAACAACAAAATCAATTCCGTGCTCTTCGAATATTTCTTTGGTCTTTTCTGTTTCTTTGATCTGAAGCAACAGCGCAGGTTTTTCGCTGAACAATATACTGATGGTATCCGAATTGCCGAGTTTTTCAAGGTTGACGCTAAGCCCGTGGTCGCAGTTGGCAAAGTTCATTTCGAGGAGTGCCGTCACAAGTCCGCCGGCAGATACATCGTGACCCGAAAGCACCAGACCGTTATGAATCAGGTGCTGCACACAGTCAAATGCCCGTACAAATCGTTCGGGTTCGATAACATCAGGAGCCTGATTGCCAATGGCATGAAGCACCTGTGCAAAACTGCTTCCCCCAAGTTTAAAATCGTCAGACGAAAGGTCCACATAAAGCAGAACAGAATCAGTGTCGTGAATGAGCACGGGCCGTATGGTCTTGCGGAAGTCACTCACTTCACCAACAGCAGTAACGATAACCGTTCCGGGTGCAAGCACACGGTTTCCGTCGGGATATTGCTGTGTCATCGAAAGACTATCCTTGCCTGTTGGCACGTTGATTCCCAATTCGATACAGAAATCGCTCAATGCTTTCACTGCTTTGTACAGACGGCTGTTTTCGCCCTCGTTCTTTGCAGGCCACATCCAGTTGGCGCTTAACGAAACGCCTTTAAGGCCGCCTTCGATGGGTGCCCAAACCAGATTGGTTAAGGCTTCGGCAACTGATAGCCGCGAACCGATTCTTGAGTCAATAAGGCCGGCAACGGGGGCGTGTCCGAGTGCAGTGGCAATGCCGCGATGACCAACATAATCTATAGCTGTGATACCCAAATTATTGAGAGGCAACTGTATTTCACCGCAACATTGCTGCATAGCCACACGGCCTGTAACAGAACGATCCACTTTGTTGGTGAGCCAATCCTTGCAGGCAACAGCCTCAAGTTGCAGTACCTGATTCAAGTAGAAATGAAAGTTATCATTAGTAAATTGCAATGGCTCAAAATGGTAGCATTTACTGCTGTCGCTGAGCACAGTGCGTGGTGGTTTCCCGAAAAGATCCTCAAGAGGCAGTTGCACCGGGCATTCGCTTTCGTTGCGTTCAAAAACCAGTTGGTGGTCACCGGTTACCCGGCCAACTTCGTAGGATGGCGAACGCTCCCTTTTCGCGGTACGGTCTAGTAATTCAAGATCTTTTTGCCTGATCACCAATCCCATGCGTTCCTGTGATTCGTTGCCGATGATTTCCTTATCAGAGAGTGTGGGGTCACCTACCGGCAGATTTCCCACTTTGATGATTCCTCCGGTTTCTTCCACCAGTTCCGAAAGGCTGTTGAGGTGTCCACCCGCTCCGTGATCATGTACCGAGCGAATGGGATTGGAACCTGTTTCGGCCATTGCCCTGATGACATTGGAAACCCTCTTCTGCATCTCCGGATTGGCTCTTTGAACAGCATTCAGTTCGATGGCGTTGCTTAATTGTCCTGTGTCGACACTCGAAACTGCACCTCCGCCCATACCAATGCGGTAATTGTCGCCTCCAAGAACCACGATCACATCGCCGGGTTCGGGTGTTTCCTTCCGGCTGTCTTCAGCACGTGCGTAACCGACACCACCGGCCAGCATCACCACCTTGTCGTAGCCAAATTGTCTGCCTTCCATATGTTCGAAAGTCAGCAGACTACCGTTGATCAGTGGCTGACCGAATTTGTTTCCGAAGTCGGAAGCTCCGTTGGAGGCCTTGATGAGCAATTCCGAAGGTTTGTGGTAGAGCCAGTTTCTTTCAGGCCAGTGCTGTTCCCAACTCCGGCCATCCTCAGTGCGGGCATAAGGTGTCATGTAGACAGCAGTGCCTGCCAGTGGAATGCTTCCTTTGCCTCCGGCAAGCCGGTCGCGGATCTCTCCGCCGCTTCCTGTCGAAGCACCATTGAATGGTTCAACAGTAGTGGGAAAGTTATGGGTCTCTGCCTTCAGGGAGATCACCGTTGATATGTCTGTAAGGGTAAAAAATGCGGCATCATCAGGTTTTTCAGGAGCAAACTGAACTGCTTCGGGACCAAGGATAAAGGCAACATTGTCTTTGTAGGCCGAAACCAATCGGTTCGGGTTTGCTGCGGAGGTCTTTTTGATCAACGCAAAGAGGGTTTCAGGCATGGTTTTCCCATCAATGATAAAAGTGCCGTTGAATATCTTATGCCGGCAGTGCTCCGAATTTACCTGAGCGAACCCATAAACTTCACTGTCAGTAAGTCTGCGTCCAATTTTCTGGCTGATCTGATAAAGGTATTCCACCTCATCCGGGCTCAAAGCAAGACCTTCACTGATATTATAGGCCCCGATGTCATCGATATAAATAAGAGATTCAGGTTTACGGCCGATCAGGAACACATCCTGCCCCGGATTGTGGTACAGGTACTGGAGCATGGGATCGTAAGCGGTCTTTCCTTTGTCGGCAGCCAAAAATTCTTCGATGCGTGAAATACCTGATATGCCCATATTCTGGGTAATCTCAACTGCATTGGTGCTCCAGGGGGTGACCATTTCACGACGAGGTCCGATAAAATCTCCTGAAACTGTTCTGACATCCAGCAATTCTGCCCCGCCAAAAAGCCATTTCAGCTTCTGCAGGTCTTCCTGATTGAGGTCTGATTCGGTTTCAAGTGCAATTAACTTGTGTCGGGAAGGCTGAAAGAACAGGATCATGCGGCTTGTTTTTTGGTACTTCATCAAATAAACCCGCTGCAAATATAGAAAAATATAGGTAATCAGGTGCTTTTTTTACTCCGGCAAACACTCTGTGTTGTTACTAATAATTTATTGTTTATCAAAACTATAAACTAATTTTATGTGCAAAAAAATTAACATTACAGGTCTTTTCCCGAAATTCCAAAAACCTCATTGGTGGCATCGTCACCCACAGGCTCAAGGTGAATGATGACATCGTACACGTTTGGGACACTTTGCTTGATGTTGTCCTCGACCTGATGTGAGATTTTGTGCGCTTTTTCGAGGCTTATGTGGCCATCAATCTCGATATCCATGGCAACAAGATAATGATGAGCCATTTTTCGTATTCTGATCCTGTGCGGATTGCCTGCACCGTCCACACTCAGTGTGGCATCAGTAACAAGCTTATACAAATTCGGATCTTCGACACCGTCCATGAGTTCGCGGCTGCTGTCGATAATTATTCTTACGGCAACCACCATGATCCAGATACTTACAAGTAAAGCTGTTACTGAATCGAGAAACGGCATGTTGAATAAATGGGTGAACATAAGCCCAATCAGCACCGAACCTGAAATAAGCACATCGTTTTGCATATTGCGTGCATTGGCCCGGAGCATGCTGCTTTCAGTTCTTTTTGCGACCTTCCTGAGATAATATGCAAGACCCTGTTTTCCAAGGATTGACAACACGACCACCACAACGGCAAGCAAAGATGGCAGTTCACGCACTTTGTTGTCCATCAGGCTGCTGAATGTGGCAATAGCAAGCTGGGCGCCTGCAAAGAAGATCACAAATGCAAGCAATTTGGTGGCTACGGTATCAGCCTTTTCATAGCCATAGGGATGCCGCATATTGGGCGGCCTTGAAATAATACTGGCCGTAAACAGGGTGATCAGCGAAGTGACAATATCGCCTGACGAATCGATGCCATCAGCAACCACAGCGAGGCTTCCGGCCATGATGCCTGCAACGATCTTTATCACCGAGAGCAAAGCATTGACAATGATGCTCAGCCACGAAGCCCTGATGATCTGAGAATTGCGTGTTGATGATGCTTCCACCGTTTAAGTTTGCAGCAAAAATAGAAGTTTTTTCGCTGCTTTTTCAGCAGTTACGACCTGATCAGCTCTGTAGTATTTTTATTTGCCGGTCGTGCGAACCGAAGAATCAGTTTCTATTTCGATCAGTCGTTCTGAGCAGCCAGGAAACGCTCGGCTTCAAGGGCAGCCATACAGCCTGTTCCGGCGGCTGTTACCGCCTGTCTGAACACCTTGTCCTGAACATCGCCACAGGCAAAAATACCCGGGATATTGGTTGCCGTGCTGTCGGGTTTGGTAATGATGTATCCTGTTTCGTCCATATCCAACACGCCGCTGAACAGGTCGCTGTTGGGCTTATGACCTATGGCCACAAAGAAGCCGTCAATGTCGATCACCCTTTCTTCGTGTGTTTTGTTGTTAACGAGCACCGCACCTTTGAGGGTTTTCATAAAACCTGATTCCTCACCGAAAAGTTCTTTGGTTTCATGGTTCCACAGCACCTCGATATTGGGCGTGTTGAGCACTCTTTTCTGCATGGCTTTGGACGCCCTGAGTTCGTCTCTGCGCACAATAAGATAAACCTTGCGGCACAGCTTTGCAAGATAACTGGCTTCTTCGGCAGCTGTATCGCCACCACCTACAACGGCTACATCCTTGCCTTTGTAGAAAAATCCATCGCATGTGGCACAGGCCGAAACGCCTCCACCTTTGAACCGTTCCTCTGATTCAAGGCCGAGGTATTTTGCAGTGGCACCCGTGGCAACGATGATGGTTTCGGCAAGTATTTCCCTGCCGTCTTCATCTTTCACCCTGAATGGTCTTGCAGTGGTGTCCACCTCGGTAATCATCCCCCAGCGGGTGTCGGTTCCGAAACGCTCTGCCTGTTTCTTCAGCTCTTCCATCATCTCGGGGCCGGTGACACCTTCGGGATAACCCGGGAAATTCTCAACTTCAGTAGTGGTGGTCAACTGCCCGCCGGGCTGCATGCCCTGATATATAACAGGCTTGAGGTCGGCACGTGCAGCATAAATGGCCGCTGTGTAACCGGCCGGACCGGATCCGATGATCAGACATTCGATGTGTTCCGTGGATTGGCTCATACGATTCAATTTAATTTGTGAGTTAACAGTGATTTGAACGATCCAAAACAATGCCACAAAGGTACAAGTTAATCCAAAAGTCAGGCAAATGATGTAATCACGTCACAAAACTGACAGGATGACGCAAAATTAATTGGTGATAATAAAGCGATTTAAATGTACTGTCAGATTTGTCAGTTTAGATCTGACAGTCAGACGAACTTCTCATACGATTACTTTTTAGTGCACTGAGTTTCTAAATGGTTCATTGCACAACAGCCGGCCACACAGGAATTTCCAAAAGGCCTATCACCAATTCAATTTGTCCGCAAACTCTTTGTCAATCATTTTACTCAGCACATCACATCCGTGATCAAACATTCTGTTTGCGTTGTCTTTATCCTTGTACACAAACTTCAGTTCTTTGAAATCGCCGCGTTTGGGCAGCAAGCTGAAGGCTTCATTGAGTACCCCGGCAGGACTGTTCAGACCATTGAGCCCAAATCGTTTCATGATTGCTGTCAACTGCCCAAAGCTGTTCACAGCTACAGGGCCTTCCAATTGCTTCTCCACCTGTTGTATCCTGCGCTGGCTGTTGGTCATCGAGCCACCGGTTTCCCAGGGGAAACTTGCGGGCAGCACCAGATCAGCCCTTTGTGCAGTTTCTGTCATGAACAGGTCCTGAACAACAACAAATTTGAGCTTGTCGAACCATTGTTTCACTTCGTTCTTGTTCAGCGCACATCCCAGCGGGTCTTCACCGAAGATAAAGACCTGTTCCAGCCTTCCTTCGCTGATCAATCTGTACACGCTGTTGACTGCAAACGGCAGGTCGGCCACACCCCAGATCTGCGCCAATCTGTGTTGCAGATCATCGTCAAGAATTGGTTCTGCCCCCGGCCCGATTTTGTGGCACACACCCATGTCGATGATGCCGTGTGCGTTACTCTTTTCCTTGATCGCAATCAACCCGTTGGCTGTTTTGCCCAGTTTGCCCGTGATCATGGCCAGATGATGCATGGCCAGACAGGCGTTGGACGAGAGTTCCTTTTCCTGGAACACCATCACGGCATTCATTTCTTCGTTATACTCCCTCGCAAATGCAGCTACAACGGACTCGTCCGTTCCGGCCAGCTCGAGCAGTTTTGAAAAGTCACAGCCAAGCATTTCCCTGCTGTACTCATCAAATCCCTGGGTACGGTCGTTGAGGAACAGACTGTTTTCCATGTTGTTTTTCAGCAGGTAGTGATTCACTGCCTTAATAAACCAGAAATAGCTGCCAAACCTGATCACCCTGTCGGCTTTCTTGCTGAACAGGCTGTCGGGCATGGTTGTCAGGTGAATGATTTCGATGTGCTCCTTAAAGCGGGTGTTGCACAGAATATGGTTGATGATGGGGTTGTCCAGATGCAACTCGCCCCCGGCAACAAACACCTTAGTTGCTCCGCGCAGATCGCAGAACGGTGCGTTCTCGTTCGAATTTCTGAAATACCCGTCGCCGCGTCCGACATAATGAAAACTGCTTACATTGTTCGTCTTCACGCCTGCTCTGGCCCATTTCTGAATCAGATATAACTCTTCGTTGGTGAGCCTTGCTCCGCCAAAAAATGCATTCTTTTCAGCAGGAACTTGTCTGATCTTTGTTTCAATCAGATCGAATGCTTCATCGAAAGCAATGGCTGCAAAAGTCCCGTTGGCTTGTTTTTTAAGCGGTTGGGTTATTCTGTCCTTATGGCTGAATAAGGAGGCGCCAAAAAACTGCTGCCGGCTGATGAGGTCCATTTTGTTGATTTCACCTCTTCGCGAAGCAGCTCCGTAAAACTGCCCCCTGTGGTGCAGCAGATCAACTTCATAGCCTTCTGAGCCGAACATATCTACCGCACTTACCGCTTCGAGTTTCAGCGGCCCAGGTTTGTAAGAAGTGTTGTGTGTAATGGCGCCGGTGGGGCATGTAGTGATACACAAGCCGCAGCTTTCGCAGGTGGTTTGTTGCAAAGGCAGACCCATCGAAGGAGCTACAAAGCTCTTAAACCCTCGGTTGATCAAACCAAGGGCATTGGCTCCGGCCACTTCGCGGCAGATACGGATGCAACGTGAGCAGAGGATGCATTTGTTGTTGTCTATCTCGATGAAGGGGTGCCGGTGGTCAACCTCATGCACATGGAATTCACCTTCGAAGTCCTTTTGTTCGGCCTGATATTCGGTGGAATGCTTTTTCAGGTCGCAGGTGAAGTATTCGGTGCATCCGCATTCGAGGCATCGTGAAGCTTCCATAAACGCCATGATTTCATCGGTATATCCGAGTTCTACCTCATTGAAGTTATTGCGCTCCGATGCTTCGAGTACCGGCATTTCCTGACGCTGCTGTGCCGGATACTTATGTTTGTATTCAGCGGTTTCCTGCGGTTTGAAATTATCCCTCTTGCTGAGAAATTCCTTTTTTGGTGCTTCGAGCGGAAGTCCCATGAGGTATTGGTGGCACGAACGGGCGGCTATCCTCGCCTGAGCTATAGCCTCGATGATGGTGGCAGGACCGGTGACCCCATCGCCGGCGGCAAACACTGAAGGAATGCCGGTTTGCAGACTTTTCTTGTCTGCATCGATATCGCCCCAGCGGTTGATGACCAATTTGCCTTCGGTGGCGAAACTGTTCATGTCGTCGATGAAATTAACATCTGTTTTTTGACCGATGGCGGCCAGAACAAAATCGGCCCTGAGGTCAAACTCTGAGCCGGCTACAGGCACAGGACGGCGGCGGCCTGAAGCATCGGGTTCGCCCAGTTCCTGCCTGATCAGACGCACCGCTTCGAGCCTGCCATCTTTGTCTTTGATAATTTCCACCGGATTGGTCAGAAACAGATATTCCACCCCTTCGAGTTTCGATTCGTGGATCTCGATCGGGTTGGCCGGCATTTCCTTCTCCGTTCGGCGATACACCACATACACCTTTTCGGCTCCGCAGCGCACCGAAGTGCGGCAGCAGTCCATGGCCGTGTTTCCGCCCCCGACAACCACTATGGTTTTTCCGCTGAAATCGTAGCGCTGTCCGGTCATTTCCATATTTCTAAGAAAATCAATGCCTGAGAAAACGTTTTCTGCATCGTCGCCCGGACAACCTACCGACGTCCCTTTCTGCGATCCGATGGTGAGTACGGTTGCATCATAAGAAGCTGCAATTTCTTTGTAGCTGAGGTTGTCACCAAACTTTTTGTTGTAGTGAATCTGCACACCGAGGTCTGTGATGTTTTTCACTTCCTGGTCCAGAAGGTCGTTGGGCAGGCGGTATTCGGGAATACCGTAACGAAGCCAGCCGCCGGGCTGGGGTGCTGCTTCAAAAATATCTACGCTATGCCCTTCGAGGCGAAGGTAGTAAGCCGTTGACAGCCCGCCGGGACCGGCACCAATCACAGCAACTTTTTTGCCTGTTTCTGGTTTTAGCGTTGGAACAAACTTTTCGGGTGATTCAAGGTCCCGGTCTGATGCAAATCGTTTCAGGTAGTCGATGCCCACAGCTGCTCCCTCATCCATGAGGTTGCGCCTGCATGCCGCCTCGCACGGACGCACGCATACCCGGCCGCAGATGGCCGGCAGCGGATTGGTTTCCTTGATCAGGGCCACGGCATCCGAATATCGTCCTTTGTCAATCAGCGAGATATATCCCTGAACATCGACTCCGGCCGGACAGGTTTGCTTGCAGGGTCCAAGGCAGTCGGCATAATGGTTGCTCAGCAACAGGTCGAGGGCTGTTTTGCGCGCCTTTTTTACTGCTTCGGTCTCGGTGTTTACCTCCATGCCGGGCGTGATGTAGGTGGAGCAGGAGGGCTGATGGCCACGCATCCCCTGCACCTCGACCACACAGACATAACAGGACGAAAACGGCTCAATACGCGGGTCATGGCAAAGTGTCGGGATTTCGATCCCATAACGTGAAGCACATTCATAAATAGTTTCGCCCTGTATGCCCTGAACAGTTGTTCCGTTGAGTTGTATTGTGATATATTGGCTCATAATCAGTAATTTTTGAATGTTTTTTGCTTAGTCAACCAGCACTGCATCGAATTTACACACCGTGAAACATTCGCCGCAGCGGATGCAGGCCTCGGTGCGTATCACATGCACCTGCTTGCGGCCGCCGTCAATAGCAGTGGTCGGACATTTCTTTGCACAAACCGTGCAGCCCGTACATTTTTCCGGATCAATGGTGTAGGTGAGCAGGGGTTTGCAGACTTTGGCCGGACACTTATGGTGGAAAATATGCGCCTCGTACTCATGCCTGAAGTATTTCAGTGTGGTGAGCACGGGATTGGGTGCCGTTTGACCGAGTCCACAGAGTGAGTTATCCTTGATCTGATAGGCCAGCGATTCCAGGGTGTCGAGGTCTTCGGCCTTGCCTTTTCCTTCGGTGATGCGCTCCAGTATCTCGAGCATCCGTTTGGTGCCTATGCGACAGAAGGTGCATTTGCCGCAGGATTCTTCCTGGGTGAAATGCAGGAAAAACTTGGCTAAGTCAATCATACAGGTGGTTTCGTCCATCACCACCATACCACCCGAACCCATGATGGCTCCGGTGGCAGTCACTGAGTCGTAGTCAACGGGCGTATGGCCCAGTTCGGCGGGGATGCAGCCCCCTGAAGGGCCGCCCAGCTGCACAGCCTTGAATTTACGGTCGTTCTGTATGCCGCCGCCAAGTTTAAATATGATGTCGTTGATGCTGATACCCATCGGCACTTCCACCAGACCACCGTTGCGTATCTTACCAGTGAGCGCAAATACCTTTGTTCCTTTGCTTTTTTCCGTGCCGTAAGCTGCATAGGCAGCAGCACCTTTGTTGATGATCCACGGTATGTTGGCCCAGGTTTCCACGTTGTTGATATTGGTGGGTTTCTTCCACAGACCCGACACCGCCGGGAAAGGCGGCCGTTTGCGGGGCATCCCCCTTTGTCCTTCGATGCTGGCAATCAGAGCAGTTTCTTCGCCGCAGACAAAAGCGCCCGCACCTTCTTTCACATAGATGTCGAAATTAAATCCGTCCCGGCCCATGGCATTTTTTCCCAGATAGCCTTTACTGCGTGCCTGGTCGATGGCTATGTTGAGTCTTTTGATGGCCAGGGGATACTCGGCACGGCAATAGATCACTCCTGCCTGTGCCCCGATGGCGTAGCCGCCGATCATCATGCCCTCGAGCACAGCATGGGGGTCACCTTCGAGCAGCGAACGATCCATGAACGCACCCGGGTCGCCTTCGTCGGCATTGCAGATGATGTATTTTTCACTGCTTTCGCTCTGGAAGGCAAACTTCCACTTGAGTCCGGTGGGGAAACCACCGCCTCCCCTTCCGCGCAGGCCCGAAGCAAGCACCTCGGCAATTACCTGTTCAGAGCTCATGCCCGAACCGAATATTTTCCTGATGGCGGCATAAGCCTCACGCTGTTCGGCTTCTTCAATCACCTCGGGATCCATGTATCCGCAGTTGCGCAGGGCGATCTTCACCTGACCGTCGAAAAACGCGGCTTCGGTGCCCTGAATCTTTTGGGCCGATACAACCTTGCTGTGGTCGATGGTTCCGTTGAGGTGGTTACGCAGCACCTCCTCTATCTTTTCTTCGGTCATATCGCCATAGATCACACTACCTGAAGCATCCTGCACCTCCACCAGGGGTTCTTTATAGCACATGCCGATACAGCTTGTTTTGGCCAGCTCAAAGCCTTCAAGGCCCGACTCGCTCAGTTCCTTTATCCGGTTGTAGGTTTTCACCGCTCCGGCTGCAATGCCGCAGCTTCCAAGCCCGACAATCACTTTGGTTGTTGGTGTCAGTTCCATTGTCATTCTTCCTTTTGTTTGCAAGTGGCATTTTTCATGTCGCGGATGATCCGCACAGCTGCTTTTCCGGTGAGTTTGCCAAAGGTGTCGTCGCCGATCATCATCACCGGGGCCAGTGAGCAGCAGCCGAGACAGGCCACCGACTCAAGGGTGAACAGCCCGTCGGCGGTAGTTTCGCCGTCGAGCACATTGAGTTCTTCCTTCAGTGCATCGGTGATGGCGTTGGCGTTCTGCACATGGCAGGCGGTGCCGTGGCACACCTTGATGATGTTTTTGCCTACGGGCTTGAGCCTGAATTGGGCATAGAAGGTAGCCACCCCGTAGATGTCGGCAGACGGGATGCCCGTTTCGGCCGAGATACGTTCAAAGGCATGGGGGGGGATGAATCCAAAGGTGTGCTGTGTGCCCTGAAGCAGGGGTATCAGGCTGCCGGCCTTGCCCTTGTAGCGGGCAAACAATGCGTCGAGCCGGCTCAGGTCGGCGTCGGATTGCTCCCTGAGAGACTTTTCAGCGGATATTCGTGTGATGCGCATGGGTCGTAAGATTTATGCTATACATGTTTTCTACAGCGGACTAAATTAGTTATTATCGCTTTGGCGCCTGCCCTTAACAGTTGATTTGCAGTTATTTGAATTCAGTCTAAATAACTATTGCCGCTAAAGGGCTGATTGTGTTGGAATAGCGCTGTTCTGGTTGCGGGTTGCGGGTTGTGGGTTGCGGGTTTCGGATGAATATTTAATCAGTAAAACACGCAGAACGGCTGGGAGTAAAACGGAGAAGGGGTTCTGGGTTCTTGTTCCTGGGTGCTGGGTGTTGGTTTCTTTCATCAAAGGTAAACAGCTGAGAAAAAAATGGAATTTCTCAACATGAATTTGCTGATCTGGAGGAATTGGTAACTTTACAGCTTGAAAGATCCTATGAAGGATAGGATAGTGTCTGTAAACGGATATAACAATAATAATTTGTGAAGAAGATTAAGCTTTATGGAAAATCAGACTAAGACCGCTATCATTCATATACAACCAATACGCAAATATAATGAGAAGAGAACTGACAAACTATAATTTAAATTTGATTAAATTGAATCGAAAACCATATTTTATATTTTTAGGAATGCTTTTTTTTATAAGCTGTGCAACTCCGAAGAAAATATATATAATACCAAACAAAAAGACAGGTGATTTGGAAATGGTTATTGACCCTATTGAAAAGGAATTTAAACTTGGGATTGTAATAGGAGCAGACTTGACTATTAATGTTGGAATTCCTGAATTAATAGTTGCAATGGAAGTAACTGATGAGAATAATAACTTATTATGGAAAGTTGAAGCAATTCATCAAGCATTTGGTGGTCATCGGATTATTTATGGGAAACTTAACGAAAAGGAATACATACAGACATTTCCAAATCAAGGTATTCCACAACAACTAAAAGAAGGTGAAAAATATAATGTGAAAGTAAAAACTGTTGAGAACAAATATTTGAATTCATTCATTTACCAACATTCAACTCATTATTGGAGAACTGAAGAATAGACAATTTGATTATTGGAACATAAGAAATGTCGGTGCAGTGTGGTCGAGGGACGAGACCAAACATGAAGCCATGTTGAACGAAATCCCGCCTGTTGACAGTTAATCAATGGCCCGCGTGAACCGAAACCAACGAAAAAAAAGTTATCACAAAGCATCAGGATACACTTATTCATAAAAATAATTTGATAAATAGAAATTCAATGAGCAACATTAAATTATTTGAAAGCAAACAAGTCCGAACCCACTGGGATGAAAAAACTGAAACATGGTATTTTTCCGTCATAGATGTTGTAGAAATTTTAACTGATAGTTCAAATCCAAGAGATTATTGGTTTAAAATGAAAAAGAGAGTTAAAACTCAGGATGGGCTTGAACTGTCGACAATTTGTCGACAGTTGAAAATGAAAGCATCAGATGGAAAAATGAGAGATACAGATGTTGCTGACACTCAATCATTGCTTCGTATCATTCAATCAATTCCTTCACCCAAAGCAGAACCGTTTAAACAATGGTTAGCAAAAGTTGGATATGAAAGAATGCAGGAAATAGCTGACCCTGAACAAAGCATAGGAAGAGCCAGAGAAAACTGGCAAAAACTTGGAAGAAGCGAAAAATGGATTCAGCAACGAATGACCGGTCAGGAAACCCGAAATAAACTGACAGATTATTGGAAAGAAAGTGGAGTCCAAAAGTCAGATGAATTTGCTTACCTAACCAATATAATCCATCAAGAGTGGACTGGCTTAACGGTGAAGAAGCACAAAGATCTGAAAGGATTAAAATCACAAAATCTGCGCGACCACATGAGTGAAGCTGAATTAATTTTTTCAGCATTAGCAGAACTTTCAACCCGTCAAATAGCTGAAACAGAAAAAGCAAAAGGTGTTCATCAAAATGCCATTGCAGGGAAAAAAGGCGGAGAAATTGCTAAAGATGCAAGGTTAGCATTAGAACAAAAAACAGGAAAAAAAGTAGTAACGAAAGAAAGCTTCCTGCCACCACCCAAAAAAAAGAAAAAGTTAGATAAATAAACATGACTTTAACTCAAATATTCCATTCACTTATCGGGGTATTGTCCAATCACCACAAGCTGCCGTAAAAACAGCTTTGCTCCGGAAATCAACCAAACCTAAGTTAAAAAAGAATCAAAACCAGGAATTCAGAACTAACCCTATTTCAAAAAAACTTAATCCTGTCCTAACCTCCGAAAAGCAAAAAAAAATGTACTTTTGGGGCACAGAAAACCAGTAAAGGGAATGTAAATCTTTTTTGTTTCACAAGTTCTAAAGAAGGGAGGGTAAGCCTATGATTGAAACCATTAAAATGGGAAGGCTGAAATGGCACCACATCTTAAATCCCACCGAACAAGACTTCACCCACCTGCTCGAAAAGTTCCACTTTCACCCGCTCGACATCGAAGACTGCCGCTCGGTTACCCAACGGCCCAAGATCGACATCTACGACGACTATTACTTCATGATCCTGCATTTCCCCCATTTCGACAAGCAGAACACCTTCATCAAAACCCGTGAAGTGAAAATTTTCTGGGGCGAAGACTATGTGATCACCATCGGAAAAGCCCATTGGGTGGTGGCCAATATGTTTGTGGAATACTCCGAACGCGAAAAAAACGACGAAGACATCGACATCGGAACCTCCGACACCCTGCTCTACCGCATCCTCGAACGGCTGATGTCAGAGTCACTATACCTGATGCGCAAGGTAGGCCTCGACCTGGAATTGATCAACCGCGAACTGTTCAGCAGCCGGCCTGTGAAAATCATCGAACGTATCTCAGTCACCCGTAAAAATATCATCCTCATCAACACCATCTTCAAACCTCAGCTCAGGCTGTTCCATAAATTCGAGACCGGCCAGGTGAGCGGTTTTGCCGACAATATGGAAGACTACTGGGGCAACATCCTTGACTATTACCAGAAGATGTGGGACATGACCGAAGATTTCGAAGACCTGATCGAGGGCCTGTCGAAGACCTTCGACTCGATGCAGACCAACAAAACCAACGAGATCATCAAGATTCTGACGCTTATTTCGTCTATCATCCTTCCGCTCACCTTCATCACCAGCCTCTATGGCATGAATGTGCGCCTGCCGCTCGAAGACTGGCCGGTGGCGTTTTGGCTGTTGCTGGCAGGGATGAGCATCCTGGGCGTGGTGATGGTGCTCTTTTTCAAGCGTCGCCGCTGGATGTAGGGGGCTGTCCGGTCCGGTTGAATATTTCCGTTTGCCTTTGTATGCTGGCTTCGTGCACGAGTTCGAGGAGCTGAAGCAGGAATTTGCGGTTCAGCCCCAGATTGGCGCCGATCGACAGCCTGTCTTCGATAATATGTTGCCAGCGT
This sequence comes from Bacteroidales bacterium, assembly GCA_024710405.1. Classification (GTDB taxonomy): domain Bacteria; phylum Bacteroidota; class Bacteroidia; order Bacteroidales; family F082; genus UBA6192. The sequence continues at coordinate 14,369 of JANJUV010000014.1, read as the reverse complement.
TTGAGTTGAAGGATAGTGATGTTGTTTTCCTTTTTGTAGGCCCCTATTTCGTCAACGACCTGCATGCGTCTCGAAAGCAGATCAATCAGTTCCACATCAATTTTATCAATTTCGGTGCGCATTTGCTCCAGTTTGTATTCAAACTCAAAGCCACCGCTGTGCTGGCGCACGATGAGCGATGCCAGCAGTTGCTTCAGTGCTGCGGGTGTCAGCTGCTGTGCGGCATCCGTCAGTGCGATATCGGGGTTGTAGTGGCTTTCGATCATCAGCCCGTTGGTTTCGAGGTCGAGGGCTTTCTGTGCTATGGGCTGCAGCAGATCGCGCCTGCCGCAGATGTGGCTGATGTCGGTGATGAGCGGTAGGCCGGGCACCAGCCGTTTCAGCTCAATGGGAATCTCCCACATGGGGGCATTACGGTAGGGCGACTTCTCGAAATAGTGAAAGCCGCGATGGATGGCCGCCAGCCTGTGCACACCGGCCCTGTTGATCCTTTCGAGGGCACCCAGCCAGAGCTTCAGGTCGGGCGTCAGCGGGTTTTTCACCAAAACCGGTATGTCAGTCCCACGCAATCCATCGGCCAGTTCCTGCACCGAGAAGGGATTGACCACGGTGCGTGCACCAATCCACAGCATGTCGATCCCGTGTTTCAGGGCTTCCTCCACATGGGCGGGGTTGGCCACCTCCACGGCAAGTTTCAGGCCTGTTTCGGCTTTGGCCTTCTGCATCCACCTGAGCGCCTCGACACCGGCTCCCTCAAAGTCATTGGGGCGGGTGCGGGGTTTCCAGATACCTGCCCTGAGCACCTTCACCTCAGGCAACAGGCTCAGCTCACGGGCAGTGGTGAGCAGCTGATGCTCGTTTTCGGCACTGCACGGGCCGCTGATCACAAATGGCGTATCACCCTGATCGGGCAACCAGTTGGTCAGCGATTCTATATGCGGATGGGGACTCATTGAAGCAGCAAAATTACGCGATTATACACTTGATAAACAAGGATGGGGCAGCTTTGTTTTATGTTGTGACAGCTTCACTCAGGCTGTCGTCATCTCTCCGCGGATGGAGGCCTGCAGCAGTTCCACAACCTTGTCGTGGCTGTAGCCCTCACCGATCAGGTACATGAGTTTGGCCAGTGCCGACTCTGTGGTGATGTCGTAACCGCCAATCACCCCGATACGTCCGAGGTCGAGGCTGGTTTCATATTTGCCTATTTCAACCGAACCCGACTTACACTGGGTTACGTTGTACACAATCAACCCTTTGTCGATGGCTTCTTCAAGACTTCGGATAAACCATGCGTCGGTGGGTGCATTGCCCGAACCAAAGGTTTCGAGGATGAGCGCCTTAAGCCCCGGGATGCCGAGTGTGGCACGCACCACATTCTCCGATATCCCCGGAAACAGCTTCAGGATGGTCACGTTAAAATCGAGCGAAGTATGGATTTTGAGTTTCTTGAAGTTGGGTTTCATGATATACTGCCGGTGGTAGCGTATGTGCACGCCCACTTCGGCCAGCAGGGGATAATTGCCCGAAACAAAGGCATTGAAGTGCTCTGCGTTGAATTTAGTAGTTCGGTTGGCGCGCATCAGCTGGTTTTCGAAAAAGATGCACACTTCGGGGACCATAGGCATGCTTTCGTCTTTTGCGGCTGCGATCTCAATAGCGGCGAGGAAGTTCTCACGACCATCGGTTCTGATCACACCCATAGGCAGTTGCGACCCGGTGAACACAACCGGTTTGTTGAGGTTTTCGAGCATAAAACTAATGGCCGAAGCAGTGTAGGCCATGGTGTCGGAACCGTGCAGCACCACAAAACCATCGTATCGTTCGTAGTTGCTTCCAATGAGTTCAGCCAGCCTGATCCAGAACGAAGGCTTCATGTTGGAGGAGTCGATCAACGGATCGAACGACAAAAAATCTATCTGATACTGAAAACTCTTCAATATCGGCATCTGATCGTAGATGTTGTCGAAATTGAATGGTTTGAGCGCGCCGCTCTGCGGGTCTTTGATCATCCCGATGGTGCCACCGGTGTAAATTACCAAAATGGCAGTTTTATCTTCCATAGTTCAGTGTTGTTCGGTTGTTGAAAATAGCCTGAGTGCATTGGTGGTGGTTTGTGCGGCAACTTCCTCCAGCCGCAGTTGCTTAACCTCAGCAAGTCTTTGTGCAACATAAATCAAGTAATCGCTTTGGTTGCGTTTTCCTCTGAAAGGCATCGGGGGCAGAAAAGGCGCATCGGTTTCGAGCAGCAGAAACTCCATCGGGATGCCGGCAACCACTTCCGGAAGACTTGATTTCTTGTAGGTAATCACTCCGCCAATGCCCATCATAAAACCAAGTTCCATGATACGGGAGGCATCCTCTGCCGAGCCGCTGAAGCAATGAAACACACCGCTCAGTCCACTGTTCATTTCCTGTTCCACTAAATCAAGGATAAGCGGAAAAGCCTCGCGGGTGTGGATGGCTACCGGCAGGTCAAACTTTTTAGCCAGCCTGAGCTGCTCGCGAAACACATTGATCTGCAAATCTTTATACTCCACCGACCAATACAGATCGATGCCGATCTCTCCCACAGCCACATAAATACCTTTTTCCAGCTCGTCTTTCACCAGTTGCAGTTCCTGGTCGGCATCGGCCTTCACCGAAGTCGGGTGCAGCCCCATCATGGGCTTGCAATGCGCCGGAAAAGTGTTACACATATCGAGCAAGGCTCCCACGGAACCGCTGTCGATGTTGGGCAGCAATATAGTTTCGATACCTTTGGCCACGGCCGAGGCGACAACATCAGCGCGGTCGGTATCAAACTCCGGAAGATACAGATGTGCGTGGGTATCGACTAATTTCATGCTGCAAAAATAGGCATTGTTACGCTCAGGCGCCAAAACATACGTAAAGAAGCTTATGACGCTTGAAATCAGACTGATTTGCAACAATGTTCACCACAAAGTCCGGCCCGAACCTCATACTTGACAATAGTTGCTATTGTGTTACCTTTGCCGCTACCTTCACGCAGCAATCAAGCTTTTGAAAAAGATACTCATCATCCGTTTCAGTTCAATTGGCGACATCGTGCTCACCAGTCCGGTGATTCGTTGTGTGGCTCGCCAGATACCGGATGCCGAACTGCATGTGCTGACGCGGAAGAGCAACCGCCAGTTGTTTGAGCACAACCCTTATATCAACAAGATTCACTGCTTCGATGGTTCCTTAAAACCACTAATCGAAACCCTTAAAAAAGAGCAGTTTGACTTTGTTGCCGACCTGCATAAGAACCTGCGATCGATGCGGGTTCGCTATGGGCTGAAGCGGCCTTCGGCGGGTTTTCCGAAGCTGAACCTCGAAAAATACCTGTTGGTGCAGTTCGGTATCGACAGAATGCCAAAACTGCACATCGTGGATCGGTACTTCAAGGCCGTTGAACCTTTGGGGGTGCAAAACGATGGCCTTGGGCTGGATTATTTTCTGCCTCCGGATGAGTATCCGACCTTGGTGCAACTGAAAGAAATATATGCACCACAGCTGTCATCAGGCTTTTACGCAGTGGTCATCGGTGGAAAGCACAACACGAAAATTCTGCCGGTTGAAAAGGTCACAGAGGTATGTAAAAAACTGGATTTAAAGGTTATTCTGCTCGGAGGCCCCGAAGACAGGCAGCGCGGTGAGCAGATTGCCTCTTTTTCAGGCGCACATGTCACGAACAGTTGCGGATTGCTTTCGCTGCACCAGTCGGCCTGGCTGCTGAAACACAGCCGGGCTGTGCTCACTAACGACACCGGCCTGATGCATATTGCGGCAGCCTTTGGCAAACCGCTTGTTTCGGTCTGGGGCAACACAGTTCCTTCGCTCGGGATGACACCGTATATGCCGGGAAAGGAGCACCAGTCCGTGATTTCTGAAGTTGAAGGGCTAAAGTGTCGTCCGTGCAGCAAAATAGGTAATGAGCGCTGTCCGAAAGGTCATTTCCATTGCATGATGAAACAAGACAGCGGCAAAATTGCCTCAGATTTGCTGCGCATCAGCCGATAGAAACGAAAGGATTATCTACTTTTTCGCTTCCTATGGTCGTCTCTGGTCCATGGCCGGGATAAACGAGGGTTTGGTCGGGCAGCACAAACAGTTTTCCCCAGATACTGTTTTTCAGCAGATCGTAATTACCCCCCGGAAGGTCGGTGCGGCCTATGCTTTGGTAAAAAAGCACATCGCCGGCAATGACAAAGGGGACTTCATCGTTATAGAAACACACGCTTCCGGCTGCGTGTCCGGGGGTTTCGAGCACCTTCAGGCTGCTGTTGCCGAAAATGATCATCTGATTGTCTGTCAGATTAACTTCGGGCATCTGCACGGCCGAAAGCCGCAATCCAAAAGTGGAAGCGTAAGTAGGAGCGTCTTTCAGGTATCGGGCGCTGTCGGCATGGGCTTCCAGTTTCAGACCGTATCTCGATGAAACAAATGCGTTACCAAGCACATGGTCAATATGCGAATGGGTGCTGAGCAAACGAACCGGTCTGAGATTATTGAACGCAATAAAATTCGACAGTTCGATCTCTTCTTCAGGTTCGGAGCAGGCTGCGTCGATAATCACACATTCCCTGGTCTCATCATACAACAAATAGGTGTTTACCTGAAACGAATTGAAAACAAATTTTTTAACCTGAATCATACACCGGGTAATTAATGGGACAAGTTTATCTTTAGGGCGGCAAATTTAACAATAAACCATCCAGATGTGTTTATCCTCATGTACGAAAGCAGTAATTTAGCCCCATGATTCAACTTCAAAACGTCCCGTCTTCACTATACGCATCTGTCTGCAAAAAGTTATCTGCAGCAGGGCTTATATTCCTGGCCGGACTTTTTATTGTGCTGTTGCCTTCTGCCTCCACAGCTCAGTTTTACAACGGCTCGAACATGACTTTCGGCAAAAACAGGGTGCAGTACAACAACTCCATCTGGTCGTTTTATAAGTTTGATCAGTTCGACACCTACTTCTACCTCAACGGAAAAGAACTTGCCCTGTACACGGCATGGTACACCGACAAACAGCTTCCTGTGCTTGAACGCAAACTGGAAACTGTGCTCGACGACAAAATACAGTTTATCATCTTTAACACACTTAACGACTACAAGCAAAGCAACATCGGATTGTCGGGCGACCAGCAATACAACACGGGCGGTATCACCCATATACTTGGCAACAAAGTGATCCTTTACGGCGATGGTGACTTCCGCAGTCTCGAAAGGCAAATCAGGGCCGGCATAGCCGACATCCTGATCACCCAGCTTATTTTCGGAGGGAGCATCGGCTCACAGATCAGGAATGCTGCCCTGTTTACCTTGCCCGACTGGTATCGCAACGGATTGATATCGTACCTCTCGGAAGACTGGTCAACGGAAACCGACAACCGGCTGCGCGATGGCATGCTGAGCAGAAGGTTCAAAAAAATCAACCGGCTCGAAGGAGAAGATGCCATCATCGCCGGGCACTCCCTGTGGCGGTTCATCGAAATACGTTACGGCCCCTCGGCCATCACCAACATATTACACCTGACACAACTGACACGCAATGTGCAGAACGGATTTCTGTATGTCACCGGGCTTTCGTTCAAGGAACTGACAGCTGAATGGTATAAATACTATTACGATAGTTTCGCCTCCGTTCCGGTGGCCGGGGTTGGAGAAGCCCTCGATTACCGCTACCGCGACGATCTTGCATACAGTAACCCGAAAATTTCGCCCGATAAAACCCGGCTGGCATATGTCACCAACAGGGAAGGAAGAATCTTTATCTGGCTCGAAGACCTGGCAGGCGACAAAAAGAAAAAAATCTATAAAGCGGGCTTCAGCTCTGCCCTGAAAACCGACCACAGCTACCCGCTGATCGAATGGCACCCCAGCGGTAAAATACTGGCAGCCGTGGTTGAGGAAAAAGGCAACATCTGGCTGTATTTTTTTAACCTCGACGAAAACAGCCAGACAAAGAGAATACTTTTTGATTTTCAAAAAGTTACTTCTTTCTCCTACTCTCCCGACGGACAGTTGCTTGCCATGTCGGCCGTCAGGCAGGGAAAACCTGACATTTACGTGTATAGCATAGCCTCCAACTCACACATCCAGATCACCAACGATTTCTACACAGATTTGCATCCCGTGTTTTTTGAGGGTACGAGACAGATTGTTTTTGCTTCGAACAGAACCGACGACACACTCAGGATGCACACTGAACCTGTGCCACAAAAACACAATTCAGATCTGTTCAGCTACGATTTTGCCAAAAGATCCAACCTGCTGAAACGTATTACCAACAGTCCGTTATCAGACGAAAAACAACCGCTCCACATCAAACCCGGAATTATTCATTACCTCAGCGATGCCAACGGATACAACAATCTCTTTCAGGCTGTTTACGACAGTGCCATCAGCTATGTGGACACCATAGTACACTACAGGTATTTCTTCGAAAGCAGCAGGCTCACGGATTATACAAATCCAGTTCACCAGTACACCCTGACGGACGAAGGTCGCGAAATACTATTCACCTCTTTTGAAGACAACAGGATCAGGATGTACAAGGCACCTGTCACAAATGCAGGCATTGGAACCCTGTCGAGTTTCATGAAACAGAAGAAATCGAAAATGCCGCAGGAAGAGGCACGCCTTGAAGAAGAAAAAAATCTTCAGATTCAATACCGGAAACGCTTTGCGAACGTCTACAGGAACACAACGAGAAAGACGGACAGCAGTGAAATGATCAATCCTTCACGTCAGGGTGGTTTTGCGATTGACGGGGCTGAACGCAGACCATTCGAAGGTTTCGTGCGTGGCGAAGAACAAAAAAAATCCATCTTCGGGCAAGCCGAGCCAAAAAGGAGGATATACAATGTGGAATTCTTCTATGATCAACTGTTCACACAGGTCGATTTCACCTATATCAACTACAGTTATCAGCCATTTTCAGGAGGAGGTTCGCCCATTTACCTCAATCCCGGTTTTAATGTTTTTCTGGGTGTTGAACTCAGCGACCTTCTCGAAGACTACAGGCTGGGCGGCGGAGTAAGGCTGAACAGCAACCTGCAGAACAACGAATATGTGGCTTCTTACAGCAACCTGCGCAGGAGACTCGACAGGCATATTGTGTTTCACCGGCAAAGTATCGACCTGTCTTCGTCCAGTTTTCTTGCCCGAACCCAGTCGCACGAACTATTCTATATGCTCAGCTGGCCATTCTCCGAATCCATAAGCCTGCGCGGAACAGGCATCTACCGTAACGATATGCTTGTGTTTCTGGCCACCGACCAGATTAGCCTGAAGCGACCCAACATATACGAAAACTGGACCGGGCTGCGTACCGAATTTGTGTTCGACAACAGCCGCGATCTGGGAATGAACCTCTACAGCGGAATCCGCTCAAAAGCCTTTGCCGAATACTACCAGCTTATTGACCGTGAAAGCCGTAATCTGGTCGTCCTCGGTATTGATTTCAGACATTACCAGAAAATCCACCGAAACTTCATTTGGGCCAACCGCTTTGCTGCTTCCACCTCATTCGGAAACAACCGGCTGATATACTATATGGGCGGAGTGGATAACTGGCTTTTTCCGAGTTTTAACCGAAGCACACCCATTGATTTCGGACAGGATTATGCTTATCAGACCCTGGCGACCAATCTGCGGGGATTTAATCAGAATATACGCAACGGGAACACTTTTGCAGTTATCAATAGTGAGTTACGTCTGCCTGTGTTTCGTTATTTCCTGCAGCGGCCCATCAACTCTGACTTCATCAGGCACTTCCAGATCGTGGCCTTTGGCGATCTGGGCACGGCATGGACTGGCATCAATCCCTACGACCCATCCAACTCACTGTACACCAACACCATCATCAACGGCCCGTTGAATATTACTGTCGAGGTTCAAAAAGAACCGCTGGTGGGTGGTATGGGCATGGGTGCACGAACAATGCTTCTGGGATATTTCCTCAGAGCCGATGTGGCCTGGGGTGTGGAGGACAGACGCATCACCAAACCGATCTTTTATCTTTCGTTCAGTCTCGATTTTTAGGAGGTTATATGTCAACATCAATTGTTTTACTTCTTATTCTCATCGGTCTGGTTGCCGGTGTGTTCAGCGGCATGATCGGTATCGGTGGCGCCATTATCATCATTCCCGCACTTATTTATCTGCTTCATCTTGACCAACATACTGCTCAGGGAACCAGTCTGGCCATCATGCTTCCGCCCATCGGACTGCTGGCGGTGATCAATTATTACAAGGCCGGAGCAATGAATCTGAAATTCGCACTGATCATAGCAGTAGCATTTCTGGTTGGTGGTTATTTCGGTTCCAGAATAGCGCTCAATATTCCTGTGGAATCGCTTCGGAAGGTGTTTGCTACTGTGTTGTTTTTAATCGCTTTGCGTATGTTCTTTGTGAAAACCGCATAGCTGTTCAGGCCGGATTCATGTACTGTGCCAATTGATGCTCAACTGTGCATTTTTAATTAACAAGGGTTCTTATAAGTCACCGAAATCCGCATCAGTACAGCGTTAGATGATTTATCAACAAGTCTCCGTTGAAAAAATACACCTGTAATTACACAAAACAGATTGTATCTTGCACTCCCTAAAACAACCAGGGTATCTTTTATACTAAACATTGTACGATAACAGCTTACATTAAACAACAAACACAAACCGTGAGGTAAAGACCATTATGGAAAATAATTTGTTCGAAAACCTGGAGACAGCTACCAGACAGGCAAAGGAAAGTAACTTGTACGACAAGATGCTTGAGGTGCGGGTGCGTCCCGAGGAAACAAGATCAGAAGTGAAAGGGCAGGCGGACGAAAACACAGCACTAAACAAAACAGGAATGAAAGAAGGGGAGTTGAAAACGTATTCGCACGAAGAAGTGCTGGCAGCATCGACAGAATATTTCAAAGGCGATGTGCTCGCTGCCAATGTATGGATGAATAAATATGCCCTGAAGGACAGCGATGGCAATCTGTTCGAGCTTACACCCGACGATATGCACCGACGTCTTGCATCCGAGATCTACCGGATCGAAAAACGTTACCCGAATCCGGTAAGTGAAGAAGAAATTTTTGAGGCACTCAGGGACTTCAAATACATCGTCCCACAGGGGAGTCCGATGGCCGGAATAGGCAACAACTTTCAGGTTTCTTCGCTCTCCAATTGTTTTGTGATCGGCAACGATGGTCCGTCGGACTCCTATGGCGGCATCATGAAGATTGATCAGGAACAGGTACAACTGATGAAAAGACGCGGTGGTGTCGGCCACGACCTGTCGCATATCAGGCCAACCGGCAGCCCGGTCAAAAACAGTGCTCTGACTTCAACAGGTATTGTTCCGTTTATGGAACGCTATTCAAACTCGACCAGAGAAGTAGCTCAGGATGGCCGACGCGGCGCTCTCATGCTCAGCATCAGCATCAAACATCCCGATGCCGAGCGCTTCATAGATGCCAAAATGGAGCTCGGAAAAGTAACAGGAGCCAATGTTTCGGTTCGGATTACCGATGAGTTTATGCAGGCGGTGATCAATGATGAAACATTCGTGCAGCAATATCCGATCGATTCGCCCAACCCTATCTTTACCAAAGAGATAAACGCACGCGAACTTTGGGATAAAATCATACATAATGCATGGTCTTCTGCCGAACCGGGTGTGTTGTTCTGGGACACCATCATCCGCGAGTCAATCCCTGATTGCTATGCCGATCTGGGTTATCGCACCCTATCGACAAATCCCTGCGGCGAAATACCGCTCTGCGCCTATGACAGCTGCCGTCTGCTGGCCATCAACCTCTACAGTTATGTAGAGAATCCGTTCACGGATCACGCCAGCTTCAATGTTGAGCTGTTCACCAAACACGCCAGGCTTGCCCAACGCATCATGGACAACATCATCGACCTGGAGATCGAAAAGGTAGATGCCATTATTGCCAAGATTTCAGCCGATCCTGAACCTATTGAGGTTAAAGGCGTAGAGCTCAGGCTATGGGAAAACATCCGCAAAAAAGCACTGCAGGGACGCCGCACAGGCATCGGCATCACCGCTGAAGGAGATATGCTGGCCGCGCTCAGCACACGATACGGCAGTGAAGAAGCCATCAGTTTTTCTACTGAGGTTCACAAACTGCTTGCCCTTGAGGTGTACCGTTCATCGGTGGATCTGGCCGAAGAAAGAGGACCATTCCTGATTTACGACACCGAACGTGAACGCAGCAATCCGTTTATAGTGCGACTGCGCGAAAACGCACCCCGACTTTATGAGAAAATGCAACGAGTCGGTCGTCGCAACATTGCCATGCTGACAATAGCACCTACCGGCAGCGTAAGCATCTGCACACAAACTACTTCGGGTATTGAGCCGGTGTTTATGGTAAGCTACAAACGCCGCCGTAAAGTGAATCCGAACGATAAAAACGTCACCGTAAGTTTCGTTGACGAAGTAGGCGATGCATGGGAGGAATACAATGTGTTCCATCCAAAATTTGAAACATGGCTCGATGTGAAGGGCTACAACGTTGCTGAAGTAAAATCCTACACCGATGACAGACTGAACGAAGTCATTAAAGAGTCGCCCTATTATCTGGCTACTTCAAACGACATCGACTGGGTAAGCAAAGTTCGCATGCAGGGTGACATACAGAAATGGGTTGATCATTCCATCAGTGTCACAGTCAATATTCCCCGCGAAACACCCGAATACATGGTCAGCCAGATCTATCAGACTGCCTGGGAAAGCGGGTGCAAAGGCATGACCATTTATCGCGATGGCTCGCGCTCGGGAGTGCTCGTGAGTGCCGACGAGAAAAAAACGAACGATGCACGCAATGGTGAATTCAAAGAAACAACGGCTCCTCCACGCCCCAAGAGACTGGAGGCCGATGTAGTCAGGTTCCAGAATAATTATGAAAAATGGATGGCTGTGGTTGGCAAACTCAACGATAAACCCTACGAAATCTTCACAGGTAAAGCCGATGACTTTTTCCTGCCTCCTTGGGTCGAGAATGGCTGGGTGATCCGCGAAAAAAACAAAAGCGAAAAAGCCCGGTACGACTTTCAGTTCGAAGACAAACAAGGATACAAAGTCACCATAGAAGGCCTTTCGCGGTCCTTTAACAAAGAATACTGGAACTATGCCAAGCTTATCTCGGGTATCCTCAGGCATGGCATGCCCCTGCCTTATGCCATCGAGCTGGTACAGAATCTTACTCTTGACGAGGACAACATCAACACCTGGAAAAACGGTGTGGTGCGTGCACTGAAACGTTATATTCCTGATGGAACCTTCGCTGAAGGAAAACAATGTCCGGAATGCGGCAACGGCAAAAGTCTTGTATATCAGGATGGATGCCTTACCTGTCAGGAATGCGGATACAGCAAGTGCGGCTGAAATCAGTCCGTTCCTGAACCGCTGAACTAATCCATCAATTAAAAGTGCATCTTGTGGTAGTCGAACACCTGGCTATCACGGAAGGTCCTGATCTTTTGTGCAATAAACAGCATCACCTGAAATCCGTTTGCATCCAGCCATGCAATGGCTTGTTTGTTTTCGTTTACGGCATCGGCCAATGCACCAAGCAGGGGATATTCGTGACGCGACAGCCAGACACGCGCCTTTAGCTGTTTATCAATAGCTCCGTCGAGTGCAGCATAGTGATAATACTGGTTTTTCATCAACCACACAAAGGCTGGTTCGCTGCCCCTGATTGCGCTGCTCAAAGCAGCAAGTTCAGGATACCCGTGCTTCAGCAGCCAGTCGTGAAACTTGCTTCTCTCGCTAAACGACTCGGCAAAGGCAACAAGCACTTTCAGGGGATATTGTTCCATGTTCAGAAGATTATGTTCATGCATACACCTCCGCTTCGATACCCGCGTCACGCACCTGTTTGGCAATGGCTTCCAGTTCATCACGGCCGATCCTCACCAGATTTCCGGCAGGTGTTTCCCTTTCTATGGCATAGATCATCACATAAGCCGGATTGATGTCAGTTACCAGATTCAGCCAGGCATGCACTTCTTCCCGAGTTGTGTTGTCCACAATCCTGTCTCCCAGCTTGCCACGCAGGAACAGACTCTGGATAATGAGATTGTGTCCGAATCGTTTGAGGGTTTCCACATATTCAGCAAGCCGGAAAGCCTTCAGCGGCATATTGATCAGCCTGATCGTTTCTTCCCTTCCTCCGTCAAGTTTCTGGATGTTGTTGTCCACCTTCATCAGTGATGCAAAAACCGCAGGCTTGTGCAGCATGCTGCCGTTCGAAAGCACACTTACTTTAGCAGAAGGGATCAAAGCATTCCTCAGTTTGATTGTATCTTCAATGATACCTTCGAATTCGGGATGCATGGTTGGCTCGCCATTTCCGGCAAAGGTCAGGCTGTCGGGCTGCATTTCCGTATCTTTAAGTCTGATAAGAGCCTCTTCCAGTGCAGCTGAGATATCAGCTCTTAAAGGGAGTTCAATATTCATTCCTCGTCGGTTTCCGGTCCAGCCACATTCGCAATAGATGCAATTGTAGGAGCACGCTTTGCTGTGTGTGGGAAGCAGGTTAATGCCCAATGATTTGCCCAGACGCCTGCTTTTCACAGGGCCAAAAATCATGTCGTCGAACAGGAAACCGGCCATAGCTTAGTTTTTGGCAAAGGTAATACCGATTTGTGAACAGAAAAGAGCTTTCAGTGTCCAGGATGCCTTATTGTGCCGTCAAAACTTCTTTATCACGCATATATTTTACGCTGTTGGTTGCACCTTCGATCAGCTTTTGTATTTTAGCCATCGATTCAGAAGCAGGTATTTTGCTGCGCACCGCCTTACATCCACAAATGATGGCAGTGGCACAAAATCCGGAGAGGCACTCATGGCAGAAGGACTTTCACACGTAAGGAAACATATTCAGGACGAACTGCTTGCCTTTGATAAGGTATTCAGGTCAGCCATGAAATCCCATGTGCCGCTCCTCGATAAAGTAACGGGATATATTGTCAAGACCAAGGGGAAGCAAATGCGGCCCATGTTTGTAATTCTGTCGGCACGGATTCATGGTGAGGTCAGGGAAAGCACCTACAGGGCAGCCACCCTCATCGAACTGTTACACACAGCCACACTGGTTCATGATGATGTTGTGGACGACTCGAACGAGAGACGCGGTTTTTTCTCCATCAACGCCTTGTGGAAAAACAAAATTGCTGTGTTGGTGGGCGATTATCTGCTTTCGCGTGGCATGCTGCTGGCGCTCAACAATAATGATTTCGATCTGCTGAAGATCGTAGCTGATGCCGTTAAGGAAATGAGCGAGGGCGAATTGCTGCAGATTGAAAAAGCACGTAAGCTGGATATAGAAGAGGATGTGTATTTCGACATCATCCGCAAAAAAACCGCTTCCCTGATTGCCTCCTGCTGTGCTGTGGGTGCTGCCAGTGCAGGTGCCACACCCGAAAAGGTGAAACTCATGTATGAGTTCGGGCAAAACGTAGGAATTGCTTTTCAGATCAAGGACGACATTTTCGACTACCAGAAAGTGGGCACAGCCGGAAAACCAACAGGAATCGACATTAAAGAACGCAAGATGACCCTTCCGCTGATCTATCTTCTGAACAATACCGGATGGACGGAAAGGCGCCGCATCATCAATGTGGTGAAAAACCACAATCAGGACCCCGAAAAAGTGTCGTGGGTGATGGAGAAAGTCAGAGGTTCGGGCGGTCTGGAATATGCCACTGAAAAAATGGAGCTATTCAGGAAAAATGCATTGAAACTGCTTGATTCCTATGAAGACGATGTTTCGCGGCAATCCCTCAGAGATTTGGTTGAATATACTATTTCGCGTCAGAAATAAATCCGGTCTGTTGTGGTATTTTTTTTTACCGCAAAGGGGATCATCGGATAAAACCGGTGGAGATTTGAAATTCATTTAAGTAAGTTGTTGTGAAATGAGAGTGGTGAAGAATTCATCGTTTGTTTTCGGTTTTTGGTACTTTTCATCAGGGAAAAGTACAGAAGAAAGGAATTATGAGTAATCTTTCTCTTTTCCTTTTGTCTTGATACAAAAGGAACAAAAGATCAAGCCTGCGCGAATCCACCGCCCGCTCTGCCGGCTTGCTGAAAACACAATCAGGGTAGTGCCTCGCCAATGTCCGACACACGAGGCCATCAATATCATTGACAAGGCAAACGTTCCTCCTTCGTCGGACGCCCCTGATGTGTTTTCAGGCAATCTGCCATTCACAGCCATCGCTGCCGGCACGCGCAGGCCGGCCACCGCACAACTTATCGGCAGTTGATCTTCAACATCACTGTTCATTGACATTGACAGGGGAATGATAGGATAAATAACAGTTAGTGTC